>NZ_LT629701.1:1275000-1992500 GCF_900103775.1 Allokutzneria albata
GCGCGGAGCAACGCCGTCGCCAGCCGATCGGTGTCGACAGCCGAACGCGTCTCGATCGCAACGGAGACAACGGGATCAGCCACCACCGGGGGCTCGAAGAGCACCGGCGCCGAACGCGCGCAGAGGCTCGCTCCAGCACGCGCGTTCTTGGGGCCGACCACCGCGACGATGTCGCCGGCCACGGCGCGCTCCACCTCCGTGTGCCGGTCGGCCCGGACCCGGAGGATGCGCGAGATCCGCTCGGGTTTGCCCGTGCCGGCGTCGAACACCTCCGCTCCCTTCTGGATCGTCCCGGAGTACACGCGCAGGAACGTCAGCCGTCCCGTCGGCGCCACGACCACCTTGAAAGCCAAGGCGGAGAACGGAACCGCCGGATCGGCGGGACGCTCCTGCTCCTCGTCGGCCCAGACACCGCGCACCGGCGGAACGTCCACAGGGGACGGCAGGTACGCGATGACGGCGGCCAGCAAGGGCTCGATCCCGCGGTTGCGGTAGGCCGAACCGCACAGCACGACCAGACCCTCACCGCTGTGGGTCAGCTCGCGCAGCGCCGCGGCCAACGTCGACGCGGAAACCTCCTGCTGCGCGCAGAACTCCTCCAACGCCGCCGAATGCCGTTCCGCCACAGCCTCTTCGAGTACGCGACGCCGACGCCGAGCCTCGTCGAGCAGGGCGTCCGGAACCGGGCCCTCCTCGGCACCGCCGTCATCTGCCCACAGCAGCGCGCGCATCCGGATCAGGTCGACGACACCGCGGAACTCGTTCTCCTGACCGATCGGCAGTTGGACCACCATCGGCGCGGGGTGCAGCCGTTCGCGGATCGACTCCACGGCCGCGTCCAGGTCGGCGCCGACGCGATCCATCTTGTTGACGAAGGCGAACCTCGGCACACCGTGCCGATCGGCTTGGCGCCACACGGATTCGCTCTGCGGCTCCACGCCGGCCACGGCGTCGAAGACCGCGATCGCGCCGTCCAGCACGCGCAGCGACCGCTCCACCTCGTCGGAGAAGTCGACGTGCCCGGGGGTGTCGATCAGGTTGATCTGATGACCGTCCCACGCGCAGCTCACCGCCGCGGCGAAGATCGTGATGCCGCGATCGCGCTCCTGCGGGTCGAAGTCGGTGACCGTCGTCCCGTCGTGCACCTCGCCGCGCTTGTGCGTGGTGCCCGTCGCGTACAGGACGCGTTCGGTGAGCGTGGTCTTGCCGGCGTCGACGTGCGCGAGGATGCCGAGGTTGCGGATGGTGGTCAGAGGTTGGTTGGTACGCATGGCACAGGGCCTTTCGCGGCGAATCGTCAGACCAGGTCAGCGCGATTCACGGGACGAACTGCGAAAGAGGGCGTTCGTCACCGAGCCCGGTGCCGGCCGCGCGGCCGGCACCGGACTACCGGGGACACCAGGATCACCTGGGAACGCGACCGGAGGATCACGGCTTCGTGAGTGAACACGAGCGGTCTCCTCTCCAAACAGTCACGGTCAGTCCCGGGGGGACTGTAACCGAACTCGGACGGTCGGCAAGGCCAATTTCGGCGGAGAGCACCAGCCGCACGCCGAGCGCCGATGCCTCAGTTCCGCTTGTGCGTGCCAGCAGTGAACGCGGCCACGTCATCCCAGGCGCACGGTTGTTGTCCGGGCTGTGCGCCCAAGCCACGAATCGCTCCCGCAGCCGCGGTTCGAGCGAGTCAGCGGTGTACCGGTCGACGCCATGGAGCGCCCACGCGACCGAACTCCTGATCGATCTCCGCAACGGTCAGAAACTCCGTTGGCCGACCGAGCGCGTCCCCGAAAGCCACGATCAGCTGACGGTTGGAGAGGCCGCCCAGGGGATGATCAACGTAGTGCTTCCACGACTTCGTGGTTGGTCAGCTTGCGCGCGCAGACGTAGTACAGCATCGCGCCGGTAGGCACTTGTGAACTCCAGCGCGGGTTGACCACCAGTGTCCCGTCGCTGTCGCGCACGGCGAGCACGAGCGCACTGTGCTGCCTGCCCAGCACCGTCTGGCAGCGTTCGAACGACACCGCGCCAAGGGATTCGGGTAGCCGAAGGGAGTAGGTGTTCGCCCCGCCGTGGGTCATCAGGTCGGCGTAGACCTCTGCGATCCCGGGCGACGTGAGTTCCTCGGTGATCATGCGCGGGGTGTGCCACGGAACGCAGTGGATGTTGACGTCCACGTAGTGCAGCAGCGCCGCGCGGTCCATGTCCCGCAGGGCGACCACAACGTGCGCCGTGGTGGTCAGGTGATTGACCCCAACCGCGATCGACAGGGCCTCGTTGTCGTCGCGGGCGTCGATGAGCACGGCCTGGGCGCGGTGCACTCCCGCTCGGCGCAGCACGTCCTCCTCAGTCAGATCGCCGCGGACGAAGTCGACGTCCTGCGCCGGCATGGGATGGGTGGCGACGTCGTCCCAGGCGCAAAGCACGACCCGGTGATCGCCTTCGGCGAGAAGCTGCGCGACGATGCGGTCGGTGCGCCCCGGTGCGTATCCGAGCACCACGACGTGCTCGGTGGCCGTGGTGGTGTTCGTCCCCTGCATGCGGCGTCCTCTCGAGCGCTCCAGCACCGATGTGAGCTTGGTGAAGACCGTCGTCAGCGCGGCGATCCCGCCGACGATGACGTACGCGCCGACGACGTGCCCGAAGCCCGTCTTCGGGTAGAGGTCGCCGTAGCCGACCGTGGCGGCGGTGACCACGAAGTACCACCAGTAGTTGGCGGGCTGGACGATCTCGCTGTCCGCGGGTTCGGCCAGCGCCATCAGCGGCCAGCTGCTCACGAAGACGAACACGATGACGACAACGGGCGTCAGCCAGCTGCTCAGCAGGGCGAAGCGCGCGAACAGACGGGTCAGGAACAGCGGCACGTCTCACCTCGGGTCGGCAGAGCCACACGCTAATCCACGTCAGTCGCCCTTGCAGTGGACAGCGAACGCGACCGCACGCGGCGTGGGACACGGGGAGCCCGAAGCGGGCTCACCCAGCCGCGACACCCTCAATTCTCCTTCGTGGCGTCACATTTCGGCGGGAGCAGTAATGTTTCCGCGTTGCGGAGAGCGCCCGTGTTAGCTTGCGAAGGTCCCCGCCAGTAGACACGGAGAGTAGTCGCACCATGTCCAAGCCCGTCCTGATCCTCAGCATCGCCGGAGTCCTCGCGGTCGGCGGCTCCCTGCTTGCCGCGCCCGCCGCCGAGGCCGCGCCGGACTGCGCCGCCAACCGCGTCTGCATGTGGGAGGACGCGGGGTACAGCGGTTCCCGCTACGTCAACCAGAAGGGCGCCTCGGGCACCTATGACATCGACGGCTGGAACGGCGACAACGAGATCAGCTCGCTGATCAACCGCACCTCCTGCAAGCTCACCCTCTACAGCGCGGACGAGCCCGCGGCCAGCGCGTTCACGTGGTCCGTCGCGGCCGGCCGGCGCGTCGGCAACCTGAAGAACCTCAAGGACAGCAAGGGCAACCACGCCAACGACGGCGTGCAGAGCTTCAAGCTCAGCTGCTAGCCGGCGCGCTCCGTTCGCTTCGACCAGCGGGGTCGCCGGAGTGCTCGCGGCAAGGCTCATGCGGACGGGTCGTCGGCGGAGCGGCCGAGGTACCAGGCGGCGAGCTGGGCGCGGTTGACGAGGTGGAGCTTGCCGAAGATCCGGCCGATGTGGGTTTCCACGGTCCGCTTCGACACGTGCAGCTCTTCTGCGATTTGCCCGTTGCTGAGCCCGTTGGCGACCAGCGCGGCCACTTTGCGCTCCGTTGTCGTCAGCTCCGCCCCGGTGGTCGCTGCGCGGGCGCCGACCGGGCGTAGTGCTAGTTCGTAGACCTCTTCGGTGGTGAGTTCTGTTCCGTCGGTGTAGGCGGCGCGGAAGGCGGCCTCGCCGATGGCGGCGATGATCCGCCGCTCGGCCAGCTTGCGTTGCCGTTGGAAGGGGACGAGGCCGCCGAGTCCGACGCCGTGCCGTTCCTGAAGGCCCACGCAGCCGCCGAGCATCCGTGCTGCGTCCTCGGGCTGGCCGATCCGGGACCGCCACCACGCGCCGGCCTCGACCGTCCACGTGGTGCCCCACCGGTCGCCCATCGCGATCTGGGCGGGAAGGCATTCGTGCAGCACGTAGGTGGGCGCGGTCAGGGCGGGCAGCCCCTGGGTCCACAGGGCCCATGTTCGGGCCCAGGGGGCGTCGCTGCGTTCAGCGTCCTCGAAGCACTCCGCCGAGGTCTCGTCGGCGATGTCGGCGGGCCCGAGCAGACCGGCGCCCACGGCGAGGATCAGCCCGGCCATCTGGGCGTCGCCGCGTGCGCCCAGGGCGCGGAAGCCGTCGCGGGCCTGGCGCAGCAGGGGCAGCCCGGAGGTGTCGCCGAGGCTCAGTACGCGGTGGCTGCCCTCCAGGAACAGCAGCGGGGGAGCGGACTCCGCGCCGAGCTGCACGGCCAGGGCCCGGCACTGGTCGAGATGGGACACGCCCCGGTCCTTGTCGCCGATCGCGATCAGGGTGAAGCCGAGCGCCGCGTGCGCCGCCATCCGGGTCGGCGTCGGCTCGGGTGGCTCGTTCCCGGCCAAGGGCAGCGCGAGCAGGTCGCGCAGCCACGCGCTGGTGGTGTTCTGCAGGGCGGCGAAGAACTGCACCCGGGTCCGCAGCACGTCGGTCACGATCCCCAGGCCGGTCTCCACCGCCTCCGGGGTCCTCGTGGCGACGCACCAGCCGACGGCGGCGCGGATGTTGGGCACCTCGCGGTGGATGCGCGCCAGCCACGTCAGCTCGTCCGGCCCGAACCACTCGGCGGCGGCGGTCGCGACGAGCCCGCGCACCCAGCGGCAGTGCCGCTCCCGCAGCTCGTCGGTCTCGCCGAAGGCGTCGAGGTGGCGCAACCCGTACTCGCGCAGTGGCTGGAGCTGCTGGTAGCGACCGTCGCCGGTCACCACGACGACGGAGTGCCTGACCAGGTCGGCCAGCAGCGAGAGCACATCGCCGCTGCTCCCGCCGCAGACCTCCTCGGCGGCCTCCAGGTCGAAGCCGCCGGAGAACACCGCCAGCCGCGCCCACAGCAGCCGCTGCTCCGGGGTGCACAGGTCCCAGGAGATGTCCAGCGCCTTGGTGAGGGTGCGGTGGTGCGGCTGAGCGCGGCGCGCGGTCGCGGTGAGCAGCCGGCCGCCGTCCAGCCGTTGCAGGGTCTTCTCCGGCCCGAGCGCGCCCATCTGCGCCGCGATCAGCTCGATGACCAGCGGCAGCCCGCCGGACCACCGCGCGAGCTCGACGAGGGCCTCCCACGCGGCGGTGCCCTCGGCGACCGCGGGGAAACCCACGTCGCCCGCACGCTCCAGCAGCAGCGACAGCGCCTGGCTGTCCCGTGCTCGCTCCGGTGGGTCGCCCGCGTCCGGGATCGTCACCGGCGGCACGGCGACCACGCGCTCGGGCGGTAGGTCCAGCCGGTGCCGCGTCGTCGTCACCACGCTCAGCCCCGGTGCCCCGGTCAGCAGGGCGATCACCACGTCGGCGACCGGGTCCAGCAGGTGCTCGGCGTTGTCCAGGACCAGCAGCACCCGCTGCCCCCGGAGGCGTTCGAGCAGCACCTCCACCGGGCGGCGCTGCGAGTGGTGGTCGGTGACGCCCAGCGCGGACACGATCGACTGCCCGACGGCGGTGACCGCGTCCTCGCTCGGGCCGAGATCGGCCAGGTGCACCACGGCTGCCAGGTCGAAGTCGCCCGCCACCTTGCCGAGCAGCGCCAACGCGAGCCTCGTCTTGCCGACGCCGCCCGGCCCGGACAGGCTCGTCAACCTCGCACCCGCGCGCACCGAAGCCGCCAGCGACCCCAGCAGTTCGTCCCTGCCGACCAGACTGGTCAGCCCTACCCCAGCTAGTTCCACGTCCGTCCCGTCATGCCGTTGAGGCTTGCAGTCTCCACCCGGACGGCGGCATCAGGCCAGCGGACCGGCCACACGTACGTGTTTTCGATCATGTACGTGTGCGGCGGGAGCGAGCGTGTGGTGCACACGGATGTGCACGGAGCGTGTTCGCGGCATCGTTCACCGTGAACCCGAGGCGACATCCGGAGATCCAATGACGCAGCAGCCCCTCTTCTGGGACCCCACCTCTCGTGACTGGACGACGGAGGCCGGGGACGGCACAGTCGAGCTACCCCAGGTCGACGGTGAGTTCGTCTTCGACGGCGACGCCCTGACAGAGGCCTCGCGCGATCTCGGCCGGATCGTCACCCGCCGTCCCGCCGCGGTGCTGCGGCCGAGCAACGCGGAGGACGTCGCGAAGGTCGTCAGGTTCTGCCACGACCACCGGATCCCGGTCGCTCCCCAGGGCACCGGGCACATGACGCAGGGCCAGCGGCTGGTCGAGGGCGGCATCGCCATCGACGTCACCGCGCTGAACACGGTGCACGAGTGCGGACCGGACAAGGCCGATGTGGACGGCGGAGTGCTCTGGTCGGACCTGGTCTCCGCGCTGGCGGGGAAGGGGACGCGGTTCTCGGGCGGGCTGACCGGCTACCTCCCGATCACCGTCGGCGGGACCCTCAGCGCGGGCGGCATCGGCCCGGGCTACCGCTACGGCGCGCAGGTCGACTCGGTCTCCCGGGTCCAGGTCGTCACCGGGCGGGGTGAGGTCGAGTGGGCCTCCGAGACCGAACTGCCCGACCTCTTCGACGCGGTGCTCGGCGGGATCGGCCAGGTCGGCGTGATCACCAGGGCCGAGCTGAAGGTCGCGCCGCTGCCCGCCACCGTGCGCTCCTGGGTGCTCCCCTACGTCGAGCCCGCCGCGGCGTTCCGCGCCATGCGGGAGGTGGTCGCCCGGGGCCAGGTGGACGAGATCTACTGCATCATCGCGCCCCCCGGCGCGGTCGCCCCGGTCCCGACGTTCCTGGTGCACCTCGCCCACTACGACCACGGGACCGGCGTGCCGGAGGGCCTGCTCGACGGCCTCGACCCGCAGGGGCCGGTGCAGGAGGAGCAGCTGGACTACGTCGCCCAGGTCTCGAAGTACTCGGCGGTGATGGACCAGTGGCGCACCGAGGACTGGGACGAGCGGCACAAGCCGTGGTTCGACGTCTTCCTCGCCGACGAGCACATCGAGAGCTTCGCCGCCGAGACGTTCGCCCTGATGACCGAGGACGACTGGTCGCTGCCGCACGGGAGGGGCTTCGTGCTGGTGTTCCCGCACCGCGCCGGGTCCTTCCGCCGCCCGCGCCTGCGGATGCCCGAGCAGGAGCCGGACGGCCTGATCTGGCTGTTCGACGTGCTCAACGCCTCGCCGATCGACCCCGCCCCCGACTTCATCGAGAAGATGCTGGAGCGCAACAAGGTCTGGATGGACAAGGTGCGCAGCCTCGGCGGCAAGACCTACCCGATCGGCGGCCAGCGGTACGGCCCGGACGAGTGGCGCGAGCACTACGGCGACACCTGGGACGACGTCGTGCGCGCCAAGAAGCTCTACGACCCGGCCCGCATCCTCACCCCCGGCCCCGGCATCAACGCCGCCCTGCCGTAGCGGGCGCCACCGACCAACCCCGGACCGCGCACGGGGTATCCGGTCGACCCGGCGGCGTCAACTCCCCCCGAATCGCGACGCCGCCGGGCGACCACACCGAACGGAGCACGATGCAGGACGCAGCCGTGTGGACGCTCCTCCCGCTGGTCGCCGTGGCGGCCGCGGCGGGGACGGGCGCGCTGATGGAGGTGCGCCCAGGCGGTCGCGCGCCCCGGCCCGAGCCGGCTTCCCGCCGCGGCGCACCGCCCGTGGTCTACGCCAACCCGATCACCTGCGGCCGGGACCGCCGCGAGCACCGGGTCAGCGACGCGGCCTTCCACCAGGGGCAGGGGATCGGCAACTACGCCGCGCTGTGCGGGCACGTCGTCGCACCGCTGCCGATGGCGGAGCCGTCCGGCCCGCCCTGCCACGAATGCCTCAGCGCGTCACGCGTTGCAGTGACCGGAATGCGGCGTCCCTGATCCTCGTCCTCCCCGCACTGCGAGAACACCTGATCCGTGGTTGTCGGCGCATTGAGCGAAGAATCGTCCGTGCGTTCGTGGTGCGCTGCCGAAGGCCTGCCCACGTTCTCGGTGGGTCTTTGGCGCCCTGGTCCAACGAGGTCTGCGCGGCGCATCGAGAATCGCGGGAGTTCCCATGTTTCCCCTCCCCGCTCAATCGATCTTGAATGCTCCGATTCTTTTCAGGTGTGTTTGAAGTCTCTGACCTTCTTCTTTTTCTGCGGTTACCGTCCTGGGTGCCAGCTCCTCCGGCATGAAAGAGGAACGTCATGCGCAGGACTCTTCAGGCCACCGTCGCGATGCGGCGACACGAGGGTCAAGATCTGGGTCGACTGCATCTCGCACAAGGACGACTGCTTCTGCACATCGAGGAAGCAGAACTGGGTGTACTACCTCGGTACGACGAAGGTGGTTCAGAACGCCCGGTACATCGGCCTGTGCTGAGACTTCGGTCTTGAGCACCCTCGACCGGACTCGGCCGGAGGAGGCCCGCCGTGCCGGAGAAGGTCGAGCGGCTGAACGCTCACCATCGTGATGCGGCGGGCGAGCCCGGCACGATCAGGCCGGTGCCGTGGTCCGCGAGGAACCGCCAGGCAAGGGTGAACACCAGCGCGGGGGCCGAAGTGGGAGGAGACGTCTTGGCGAGCTTCCACCGATCCGGGGCGGGCGGCCGTCGCGACACGGCGCCGAGGCGCCGGGCTTCGCCGGTGGCACCCCGCGCGTGCGTGCTGCTGCGTCCACAGTGGATGGAAGGTTTACCCCTTCGGGTTAAGGGTTTCCCGCGTGTCGTCCTCAGTGGACTGTGGGTTCGGGCGTGCGCTCGGCCGCCCGTCGCGACACGATGGAGTGATGATCGACTACGGGTCCGGCGAGCCGTCGGCCGCCGCGCTGGCCGGTGCTGTGCAGTGCTGCCTCACATGAGCCCGTTGCGCGGAAGCGGGCTCGATCCGAGAGGAGACCGGGCAGCGGTGGTCGATCACACGACCGTGCTCATCGTGGGCGCAGGACCTGCAGGACTGGTGTTGGGCAACCTGTTACGCGCCAGGGGGATCGACACCCTCATCGTCGAACGGGCCAGCCGGGAGCAGGTGCAGGTCCGGGCCAGGGCGGGATTCCTCTGCCCGAACAGCGCCAGGGTGCTGACCGAGCACGGGCTCGCCGCCGGGATGCTCCACAAAGGACGATCACACGGGACCTGCGCCTTCCGCGCGGAAGACGGCGAGTTCGAGCTGAACTACGCCCAGCTCGGCCAGGGTGAGGTGCACACGGTCTACCCGCAGCAGGACCTCGTCACCGACCTGATCACCGAATACCTCGACCGGGGCGGCGAACTGCGGTTCGGCGTCACCGTCACCGGCGTCGACGCCGACACCGCGACGATCACCTACCGCGACGCGAACGGAGCGGGGGAGGTCACCGGCCGGTTCGTCGCCGGGTGCGACGGCGGCAACGGCGTGACCCGCACGGCCGTCCCCGCCACCCCGGCGCGTCGCCACGGCCGCGACCACGGCATCACCTGGCTGGCCGTTCTCGCCGAGGCCGCGCAGAGCATGGCGGCGGTCACCTACGCCATCCACGACGACGGCTTCGCCGGGCACATGGCGCGCAGTCCCCAGGTGACGCGCTACTACCTCCAGGTTCCGCCCGGCGACGACCCGGCGGCCTGGACCGACGAGCGGACCTGGGCCGCACTGGAGACCCGCATGCGCGCCGCGGAGTTCGGGCCGCTGCGGCGGGGCCGGATCACCGAGCGGCGGATCGTGCGCCTGCGCTCCGAGGTCGTCGACCCCATCCAGTACGCCCGGCTGTTCCTCGTGGGCGACGCGGCCAGCCTGATCAGCCCGTCGGCCGCCAAGGGCGCCAACCTGGCGATCATGGAGGCCGAGGTGCTGGCAGCCGCCCTCGCCGACGCTCTCACCCGTGACGACGACCGGGCACTGGCCGCGTACTCGCGCACCTGCCTGCCGCGGATCTGGCGAGCGCAGGAGTTCTCGCACTGGATGATCGACCTCCTGCACGGCCCGGCGGGCGCCGCCCCGGACGCCGGATACCAGCGCTCCCTGCGTCGCGCCCGGCTCGACAGCCTGCGCGAGTCCCACACCCACCAGAACCTCTTCGCCGAGCGCTACCTCGGCCTCTGAGCAACGGGAAACCACCATGACATCGATCAGAATCCCCGTACTCGCCGCAGCCGACATCGCCCGCGTCACCGCGGCCGTGGCCCTCCTCGGCGACAACGACACCGAGTCGGTGCTCGCCGCGGCGGTGCCGTCGTTGGAGGAGGACGACCGCGCGGCCGTGGCGCGGCACGCCACCTTCGACCACGTCGCGCTGCTCATCTTCCCGGAGACCTTCGACGGGCTGCCCGAGGAACTGGCCCGGCACGGCGTCGAGGTCGGCGCGATGACCCCCAGCGTGGTCGTCCGCGAACGGTTGAGCAGCCGGTACGCCGTGCCCACGGCGGACCTGACGGTCGGCATCCTGCGCGCCCCGGTCGCCGACCGTTCCGGTCGGCAGTGCGCACTGGAGATCTTCGCCATGGTCACGCCACCGGAACTGGAGCACATCGCCGAGGACGAACGCCGGTTCGGCCGGGAGAACCACATCGCGCTGGCCGTGCGGCAGCCCGATGCGGTCCTGCTGCGCGGGCTGCGCGAGACGATCACCGCCGCGATGCGTCCGGACGGGGGCGGCTACAACGGCTACGAGAACTCCACCGTCCTCTACTTCCGCGACCGGCAGCACGCCGACCCGGACTTCCGCAGGCTGGAGCTGATCTCCTCGGGCAGGTTCCCGAGCTTGCTCGCCACCCACCAGCGCGAGTCGTGCTCCGGCACCGAACTGCTGCGCCTGATGACCGGCGCCTGGGCGACGCAGGCCATCGCGGCCGCCGCCGAACTGAGGCTGCCCGATCACCTCGCGACGAACCCCGACCTGCCCGGCCTCGCCGCGGCCACCGGCGCCGACCAGCCGAGCCTGGCCAGGCTGGTGCGCTACCTCACCGCGCTCGGCATCGTCGACACGTCGGGCGCGCGCCACAGCCTCACCGACCTCGGCGAACTGCTGCGGTCGGACACGGCCGAGTCGATGCGGTCACTCGCGCTGATGTACGGCGGCCCGTTCTACCGGTCGTTCGCGGCGCTCACCGAGGCCGTCCGCAGCGGCGAGGAGTCCTACGCGAAGGTCTTCGGCAGCCACCACTTCGCGCACATGGCCGCCGACCCGGCCCTCGCTGAGCTGTTCCACCAGTCCATGGCCGCCAGCAACGCGGTGTTCGCCGGAGTCACCAGGGGCATCGACTTCTCCGCGGCGCGCACCGTTGTCGACGTGGCCGGGGGCAACGGCGAGCTGCTGGCCCGCATCCTGCTCGCCAACCCGGCGCTGCGCGGTGTGCTGATGGACCGCCCGCACGCGTTGGCCGCCGCGGAGTCACGGCTTGCCGAGGTGGCCGACCGCGTCACCCTGGTCCCCGGCGACTTCACCGAATCGGTCCCGAACACCGGCGACGTCTACCTGCTCTCCCGCGTACTGCACGACTGGGACGACGCGCAATGCCGCACCATCCTGGCCACCTGCGCGCGGAACATGCCGGCACACGCGGAGTTGCTGGTGATCGAGCGCCTGCTGCCGGAATCGGGAGACTCCGGTTCCCTCGCCATTCCGTGGGACATCCACATGCTGTGCAACACCGGTGGACGCGAGCGGACCGAATCCCACTACCGCGCCTTGCTGGCCGACGCCGGGTTCGAGCTGCTCGATGCGCGCCCCCTGCCGCTGGACGCGCACGTCATGCGCGCTCGGCGGCTGGACAACGGCGCGGTCGGCCGGGTGCCGGAGCAACGGGACACGGTCTGATCGTCGCGTGAGGCTCCTCCTCTGCCCAGCAGGGGAGGAGTCCGCGACCGCGGCGCGGTCGCGGTGCCGTACTGGTTCGTGCTCGCTGCGCTGTCGGCCAAGGTGTTGCCGCGGGATACGTGCACCAGAGAGGCGTGCGAAAGGTGGACTGGCGCCACGTGCCAGCTCACAGCTTCCGTCATCGGGCCTGGCGCGAACGGAGCAACCGGATCACGTCCCCTGCGATTCGGTATTGCTCTCGTGCTCTTCCCAGGATCTCCGCCGCACATCGCCTTGTGGTCGGTTCGCCTTGTCGTGTCGTTGATCGTGGCCTCTCGTCAAGGGAGGTCGCGCGGTAGCGGCGGACTCTGTCGTGGCAGAGGGAGTGTCCGTGGCGTGAGGGACAGCTCGGCTCGGGTGACTGCGCTTGAGACATCGGCCAGTTCGCGATCGTGGTCGTGGGCGTAGGCGCGCAGCATGCGGACAACCGTCGCCGACGGTGATGTCCAGGCGCTGGGCTGGCGCTCTCCCGGCCTGTGCGATCGCGATCCGATGGTCGAGGGCCTTCTGGAGCTGCGCGGCGGCCACCTCCTGGCTGACGACGACGTGCCTGCTCACGATGCGCGTGGCGGCGACGTCGGCCAGGGTCTGGGCGAGCTCGCCGACGTCGATGTCGAGCCGACCAGGCCGGGTGGAGAACAGTCCCATCGCCCCGATGGTCCATTCGTGTAGCCGCATCGGCAGGGCATGGACCGCGGCGAACCCGGCTGCCCTCGCGGCCCGGGTGAAGGTCGGCCAGCGGTTGTCGGCAGCCAGGTCGGGGCAGTGCACCTGCTTCCCGCTGTGGCAGGCGTCCACGCACGGACCCTCGTTGTTCCTCAGTTGGGACAGCCCCAGCACGCGGGTCTCGTCAGTGGTGGCGGCCACCAGGTTCGCGGCACCGTCGCGGTCGGCCAGCAGGATCCCGCTGGCTGTGACGCCGAGCAGGCCGACGCTGCACCGGGCGAGAGCGCCCAGGAAGTCGGTGATCCCGACGTCGGCGGTCAGGATGTCGGGGAACTCGGCAAAGACTCGCTGCAAGTGCCTTTCCGGGAAGCGCATTCCGATCCCCTTCTTCGCTCGGTCCCTCGCAAGCCGGCCGGCCGACAGCGGATGCAGGGTCTTCCGCGACGTCTCGTCGTGGTCATCCTCTGCCTGGGCGGTGCGGGCAAGGCAGATCTGTGCGCGCGTCGTGACGGTACGAGGACCCCTCGGGAACGGGAAGCCCCAGATAGTCCGACCAGTACCCCGCAAATGCGGGAGCCGGGAGTGCCGGAGACCCTTGAGACACGGGAACCCGGTTGGTGCCGTACGCGTGTGGAACCCTTGTCCCGCCGGGTCGCTAACTGGTTTCCCGGGTGGCGGGAGGACTCGGCAGGAGCCCGATCCGGGTAGCCGTGACGACCGCCTCGAGTTGGCTGTGCGCGCCCAGCTTCAGCATGATGTTCTTGATGTGGCCCCGCGCGGTGTGCAGGCTCACGACCAGCCGCTGCGCGATTGCCCGGGGGTTGAGGCCTTCTCCCAACAGCGCGAGCACTTCCAGTTCACGGGTGGTGAGCCTGGCCTGGTCGGGCTCACCGGCCCCGGCGGGCGCGCTGAGGCGCAGACCCTCGACCAGCGCCGCCAGCGTGAGCCCTTCGACGAGGATCTTTTCGCCGAGCGGAGCCCGGATCGCGGTCAGGATGAGGGGGAACGCGCTGTCCTTGGCCAGGAACCCCGCGGCGCCGGCGGCCACCGCCTTGCCGAGCAGGTCGGGTGTGGCGTTGGCGGTGAGGATGAGGACCCGGACCTCGGGGTGGCTCTTCTTGATCTGCCTCGTGCCTTCGATCCCGTCGACACCCGGCAGGCGGATGTCCATCAGCACGACGTCAGGGCTGCAGCTGGTCACCGCGGTGACGGCTTCCTCGACCGTTCTCACGGCGCCCACGCAGTCCAGGTCCGGCTGAGCGTCGATCGCGATCTGCAGCGCGCCCGCCAGCGCCCGCTGGTCCTCGACCACGAGAACCCGGGTCTCCGGGGGGCCCTGTTCTCCGTCGGCCGGATCAGGGAGCGATCCCTCCGCCGCCCCGACGCGAACCCGGCTTGACTCATGGGTGGTCGTGAGGTTGCCCTTCTCTTGGGGGATGCACACCTGAATTTTCCTCGACCGTACCCGCCGGACCGGCGGTCGGCGAGGCGTAGGTTGGGTGGAGAGGACCGCGACGCTTGGGCCTCGACAGGGTGGTTGACGAAGATGCGACGTCTGAACTTGCCGCGGTACGGATGGCTGGTCGTCACCGGGTGCCCGCACCGCGCACCGACATGACCACGTACTCGTTCCGGCTCTTCGTGGCTGGACAGACCGAGCGATCGCAGACCGCGCAAGCGAACTTGCGCAGGCTGTGCGACTCCGTCCTGCCCGGTCGCCACGACATCGAGGTCGTTGACGTCGCCGAGCACCCTGAAATGGCTGAGCAGCAGCGGATCTTGGCCACTCCCACCGTGGTCAGGCTCGTCCCCTCGCCGCAGCGACGGGTGATCGGGGATCTGTCCGACCACCGCCGCGCGGCCGTGGCTCTCGGCCTGCCGGATGCTAGCCACTCCACTGGCCTCGAGGACGAGAGATGATCGACAGCAACGCCATCGAGCGGCTTTCCACCGGCATCAAGGGCTTCGACCAGGTCGCGCGAGGCGGCCTGCCCCGAGGTCGATCGACGCTGGTGGCGGGAACGGCCGGCAGCGGCAAGACGCTGTTCGCCGTCGAGTTCCTGGCCCGGGGCATCCTCGACTCGGGCGAGGCCGGGGTGTTCGTCAGCTTCGAGGAGACAGCGGAGGGCATCCGCCGCAACGCCGCTTCGCTGGGCTTCCCGATCGAGCAGTGGGAGCGCCAGGGGAAGTGGGTGTTCGTCGATGCCTCGCTCGAGGTCACCGGGGAAGAACCGATCGTGGGCGCCTTCGACTTCGGCGGTCTGGTGGCGCGGATCGGCCACGCGGTCCGGCAGGTCGGTGCCGCCCGGGTGTCAGTCGACTCGCTCGGTGCGGTCTTCGTCCGTTTCGCCGAGCCCGCGATCGTCCGCTACGAGCTCTACCGGATCGGTTCCGTGCTGGAACAGCTCGGGGTCACCTCGATCATCACCTCGGAGCGGATCAGCGAGTACGGCGAGGTATCGCGTTACGGCGTCGAGGAGTTCGTGCTCGACAACGTGATCATCCTGCGCAACAGCCTCGCGAACAGGAGGCGACGGCGCACCGTCGAGATCGTCAAGTTCCGCGGTGCGGCGCACCGCACCGGGGAGTGGCTGTTCACGATCGACCCACGGGACGGGATCGTCTTCCTGCCGCTGGCGTTCCTCGCCTCGGACATGTCCACGTCCTCGCTGGCCCGGGTCTCCTCGGGCAACACCGAACTGGACGAGATGTGTGGTGGTGGTTTCTTCAGGGACGCGCTCGTCCTGATGAGCGGCCCAGCCGGTTCCGGAAAGACACTGACGAGCCTGACGTTCACGGCGGCTGGTGTCACGGGGGGCGAGCGCTGCGTGCTCTGCACCTTCGACGAGAGCCGGGGTCAGTTGGCGCGCAACGCCGTCGGCTGGGGCATGGACATCGGCGCCATGGAGGAATCCGGACTGCTCCGGACCATGTGCGCGTACCCGGAGGTGGCATCGGTCGAGGACCACTTCCTCCGGATCAGGCGGGTCATCGAGGAGTTCAAGCCTTCCCGGCTCGTCGTCGACACCCTGTCCGCGCTGGAACGCATCGCCTCACCCCGGACGCTGCTCGACTTCGTCATCGCGCTCAGTGCCGTCGCACGCCAGCACCAGTGCACGACGTTGCTCACCTCAGCGCCCTCCGGACAGTCCGCCCCGCGACTGACGTCGGTCAGCACGGCCGAGATCACCGGCCTCACCGACGTCACGATCTCCCTCCGCCACCTGGAGACCGCCGGTGAGATCCAGCGGGCGATCGCGGTCCTGCAGGCGCGCGGCTCCGCGCGTGATCACAGGATTCGCCACGTCACCATCGACCACAACGGCATGCACATCGGGGAGCGCGTCTACGGCGCCGCCCATCTCCTCGCCTACGACGCCACCCTTCCACCCGGATCAGAGGATCTTCGGTCAGGTGAGTGAACAGACGCCAGGTGCGCGGCACCCGGGTGTCGGGAGCCCGAGGCCGGGGGCCGCCAGGTTTCCTGACGACATCAGCCGGCTGGTCGTATCGGCGTCGGCGGACGGCATCATCGCGGTGGACGAGGAGGGGATCATCCGGCTCTGCAACAGGGCAGCGGAAGACCTGTTCGGCCGCCCCACGGGGGAGCTGCTCGGTACCCCGTTCGGCTTCCCGATCGTCGCCGACGGGGCGTCCGAGGTGGAGCTGATCCTGCCCGGTGGCAGCGAACGGGTGGTGGAGATGCGGGTCACCACCATGACCCTGCAGGGCGTGCGACTGCGCATCGCGGCACTGCGCGACGTGACCCGCAGCCGCAACGCCGAACGGGAACTGGAGGAGGCCCTGGGACGGCAGAACATCGTGGTGGCCGTGGCCGCCCACGAGCTGCACAACCCCCTCGCCACGATCAGCGTGCTGGCGCACGTGTTGCGCGACGACGATGGCACGCTGCCCCAGGAACAGCGGGCCGAGATCACCGACCGCATCATCGAACGCGTCGACCGGCTCCAGGCACTCGTGCGCAAGCTCCTCACCGCTTCGAGGATCGACGTGGCCCCACCGCGCTCGGTCGCCGAGCCGGTGCGCGTTCTCGAAGTGATCCTGGAGCAGCTCGCCGACATCGACATCGATCAGAGGTCCGCGGATGTCGACGTGTCGTGCAGCTCTGAGCTGGAAGCCGTGGTCGACCGTGCCGAGCTCGCCGAGATGCTCGCCAACTACCTGGAGAACGCCCTCGCCTACGGGCGCCCTCCCATCGGGATACGGGCGATCGCGCGGGAGGGCTGGGCAGAGATCCGGCTGATCGACTACGGGGACGGCGTGCCCGAGTCCTTCGTGCCGCACCTGTTCGAACGCTTCACCAGAGGGCCGGACACCGAGCGGGACACCGAGGGAACGGGCCTGGGACTGTGGATCACCCGCAACCTCGCGCAGGCGAACGGGGGCGACGCCTGGTACGAGGCAGGCGAGCCGCACGGTTCCCGGTTCTGCCTCCGCCTGCCACTCGCAGGCACCGCGGTGCGGAAGGAGCCGGACGCCTCGGCGTGACGGGAGGCGAATCCCATGAGCACCTCTCACCCCGATCGCCCGGTGCACGGTCGCCCGCCCGGCACTGAGAACGCCGTCTCAGCCGAACCTGGCCGCCGTGGCCGACCGCTGCACTCTGGTCCCCGGCGACTTCACCGAGTCCGTGCCCGCCAACGGGGACGTCTACCTGCTGTTGCGTATCCCGCACGACTGGGACGACGCGCAGTGCCACGCGATTCTCGCCACCTGCGCGGCGAACATGCCCGAGCACGCCGAGCTACTGGTCATCGAACGCCCGTTCCCGGAGACCGCGGACACGGATTCCCTTGCCGTGCCGTGGGACGTCCACATGCTGTGCAACGTCGGCGGCCGTGAACGCACCGCCTCCCAGTACTGCGCACTGTTGACCAAAGCGGGCTTCGAGGTCACTGGCAGCCATTCGCTGTCGCTGGACGCGTACGTGCTGCGTGCGCGGGCCAGGACTTCTGGCCCGCGTTCGAGCACGAGCGCACTCGTCGGCGCAGCGGATGGGCTCAGCCGCGCGTGGCCGACATCCGCGACATGAGGTTGTCGGCGGTGAACTCGACCGCGATCTCGAAGCCGGTTCCCTTGAGCACCAACGTGGATCCGGCCGACTCCACGCCGAGGCCGCGGTTCACGGCGTAGGAGTGGAAGGCGCGGCGGTGGTCGTACAGGCGCAACTCCACGACCCCCTGCTGGAGGAGGCGCGTCGTGCCCGCCAAGTCGGGCTCGGGCAGCAGCAGGTCCGGGTGCCCCACCAGGAACCCGGCACGCGTGCCCCCGCCGGTGGGCCCCTGGTAGCCCGACCAGCGCCCGGTTGCGGCCTTGGTGGCCTCCACCATCAGCGAGGCGACGTGCGCGGGCTCGGTGGGGGAGCCCGGCAGCGCGTCGAAGGGGACCTCGGCGGTCGCCAGCTCCGGGATGCCGTGGCGCTCGCCGAACTCCTTGGCGCGCAAGGCCAGCCCGAGAACTTCGGAGCTGTAGCCGAACGGGTTGGCCCAGCTCCACAGCCACGTGCGCGGACCGGGCGCGGCGCTGCCGAGGAGGTCCACGGTCTCGCAGACGAGCGGGGTGTCGCCGACGAACTCGAACCGGTGCTCGGCCAGGTTCACCTTCCAGGAGTGCTCGCCGACGCGTGCCGACAGGTGCTGCTGGTGCTCGAAGGAGAGCAGTGCCGCGTCGTCCTGGAGTTCGAGGAAGGTTGGCATACGCGGAGATTACGGCACGCTCTCCCGGGCGAGGACGACTTCGCCCGCGCCCGCAAGGAGTTCAGCCTCGGCTGAAGTGGTTACCGCGGCAGCGGACGGGGTACGTCGACGAATCGACTGCGAGAAAGGGGAATCCGTGGTGGCATCGGTCGTGCACAGGACCGTGGAGTTGGATGGAACGCCGATCTTCTACCGCGAGGCCGGGCCGCCCGACGCGCCCGTTGTCGTTCTGCCCCACGGTTATCCGTGTTCCTCCTACCAGTTCCGCAACCTCATGCCGGCACTCGGTGACCGGTGGCGGCTCGTCGCCCCCGACTATCCTGGCTTCGGCTACAGCGGCACACCGGATCCGGCCGACTTCGCCTACACCTTCGACGCCTACGCGCAGTTCCTCCAGCGCTTCGTGCGGCGGCTCGGGCTGACCCGGTACGTGATCTACCTCCACGACTACGGCTCCCAGATCGGTCTGCGGCTGGCCATGTCCGACCCCGGCCGGGTCGCGGGGCTGGTCATCCAGAACGGTGACATCTACGAGGACCAGCACGGCCCCAAGTACGCGCCGCTCAAGGAGTACTGGGCGAACCCGACGCCGGAGGGCCGCGAGAAGCTCGGGGACGCCGTCAGCGAGGAGGGCTTCCGCGACGAGTTCGTCGGCGAGATCCCCGACCGGCTCGTCGAGCGCGTTCCGCCCGATCTGTGGCGTCTGCACTGGGCATTGATGTCCTCGCCGTCGCGGCGCGAGAACTTGGTCACGTTGCTGGCCGACCAGCGCAACACCGTGCGCTGGTTCGCGCGGCAGCAGGAGTACCTCAGGCAGCACCGACCGCCGACGCTCATCGTGTGGGGACCGCACGACGGCTACATGCCCGAGGGCGCCGCACGGGCGTACCTGCGGGACCTGCCCGACGCCGAGCTGCACCTGCTCGATGCCGGTCACTGGGCGCTGGAGACCCATCTCGACGAGATCGCCGCCCTTATGCGCCGATTCCTCTCCCGGGTCCACCCCGCCCGTGCGTGAGCGAACCGCGCGTCACGCGTGAGGACGGCGAGCGGTCACGCCCAGAGCACGGCGAGGCGGGAGAACCCCTCCTGCCCGTACCCGGCCTCGATCGCCCGTTGCACAGTCGCCCGCCCGGCGCTGAGAACGCCGTCGTCGAGGTTGTCGGCCCGCACGGTGTCCAGCAGGTCGTCCAGGATCGCTGCCGCGGAAGTGAGGGTGGAGGCGTCCCCGGGGAAGCTGTCAGCGGCCACGTGCTCGGCGACGAGGTCGATCAGCTCGGGGAGCATGCCCGCCATCGCCTTCGCGTACCCGGTGACCTCGGCCGGGCTGATGTTCTCCGCGGCGGCCAGCCGGAAGGCGTGCACGACCCCGAACATCGACGTCCAGAACAGGTCCAGCAGCGACATGTTGAAGCCGGCGGAGCGCCCGGGGTCCTCGCCGACGTAGGTCCCGTTCTCGCCGAGAGCGGCCAGGGTGGGCTGGTGGGCTCGGTAGACCTCGCTGGGCCCGCTGTAGAGCAGTGCCGCGTCGGGCCCGCCGACGACGCCGTTCAGGATCACGCCGTCGAGGTAGTCGATGCCGTGTTCCGCCGCCCACTCGGCCATCTCGCGGGCCTGCTGGGGCGAACCGCCGGTGAGGTTGAGCAGGGTGCGGCCCTTGAGCGCGTCGGCGTCGAGGACCGCTCGCACGGCCTCGTAGTTCATCACGCACACCACGACGAGCGGACTGGCGGAGATCGCCTCGGCGGCGCTGCCCGCGATCGTGGCGTCGAGGTCGTTTCCCTTGCCGGGCGTGCGGTTCCACACGGTGGTGGGGTGGTCCGCGGCGGCGAGGGCGGTCGCGATCGCGCGGCCCATCGGGCCCAGTCCGAGGACGGTCACGGGTGTCATGGCGGCTACGCTAAACCTTCACGTCGACGTGAGAGTCACGCCTGAAGAGAGCGTGGAGCCGGGGATGAGGATCGGGGAGCTGGCGCGGCGCACGGGCATCACCGAGCGCGCGTTGCGCTACTACGAGGAACAGGGTCTGCTGCGCCCTGAACGGCGGCCGAGCGGTTACCGCGTGTACGGCGACGCCGACGTCGCGGCGGTGCGGCGCATCCGCATCCTGCTCGCCGCCGGGCTGAGCACCGCTCAGATCACGCAGGTGCTTCCGTGCATGCTCGACGATGACGGCCGGCTGGCGCCGCTGTGCCCGGAGCTGGTCGACGCGCTGGTGGAGCACCGGGAGAAGATCGGCGAGGCCATCGGGGAACTGGAGGCCACCCGCGCCAACCTCGACAGGATCATCTCCGCCGAAGCGCGAGCGGGCGGCGACCTTCGCGGATGAGGCGGTGTCCTTGCCGGTGAAACCCTGTGCCCACCGGAGGAGAACCGTGCGGCCCTGAGCCCTGCGGACCGCCACGGTGGTGTCGTGCGCCTTCTCGTTCTCGGTGGAGCTTCCTTGTCGCCCGAGGCCGATCCGGCGGCGCTCAGCGGTGGTGCGCGGCGGCGTGCCGCACCACCGGTTGGCGGTGGTGCGGCACGGTCTCGATCAGGCCAGGCGGTCGGCCGCGGTGATCCACAGCGGTCCGTCACCGCACCGCACGAGCCTGCCCACGCCCGCGGGCGGCTGGGTGAGGCTGGTGCGGCGGACCTTCCACCGCGCACCGTCGAGGATGACGACCGGTCCGGTGACGCGGGGGTTGTGGCCCATGATGTTCCACGCGCGCACCTGGTCGTGCACGGCACGCGCCGGACCGCTCAGGTCGATCTCGGCGTAGTCGGCGCCGAACAAGCCTGCCCACGGGGTGTCGTGGGCGTCCTGAGGCTGACCGGCGTCGCCCGCGGTGAGCTTGGCGAGCACTGAGGGCAGCAGTGGCACGGCCGCGCCGAGGACGCGAGTGTTGATGCCGCTGAAGGACCAGTCCTCGTCGCTGAGCGGAATCCTGGTCTGTTCCAGGATCGCGCCGGTGTCGAGTTCGGCGTCCATGCGGTGCCAGGTGACGCCGATGGACTTCTCGCCGTTGCGCACCGCCCACCCGACCGGGTTCGGTCCGCGGTAGTGCGGCAACGCCGACGGGTGGCAGTTGACCGTGCCGAGGCCGGGCACGGACACCGCCTCGCCAGGCAGCTTGCGCGGGTAGCCGTAGCTCACCGCGACGTCCGGAGCGTAGGCGGTGAGCAGCGTGGTGATCGCGGCCGGTCGGGACGGCACAGCGAGGTCGACACCGTCCGGCAGGTCGCGCTCGCTGAGCAGGTGCCCCGGCCAGTCCGCCGGGCGGCGGGCGCTCACCACGACGGGCACCTCGTGACCCAGTTCCCGCACGGCGTCCACCAGCGGCGGCGCGGTCTGCGGGAGTGCGGCTATGACGGCTACGCGCATCACGCCCGCCTCAGCGACATCGGTCGCAGATCGGTCCAGTTCCTCTCGACGTAGGACGTGCACTCGTCACGACCGTCCGGGCCGTGCACCCTCGTCCAGCCCGACGGGGTGGCGATGTGCGCCGGCCACAGGCTGTGCTGCGCCTCGGCGTTGGTCAGCACCAGGTACGGCGTCTCGGTGTTCTCGAACGGGTTTCTCACGTGGAGTCCTTTCAGGACAGTTCAGCGGCCAGCGCGGCAGGGGTGGGGCGAGCCATGACCTGGGCGAGTTCGACCGGGCGCCCGAGCTCCTCGCGCAGGCGCTGCAACAACCGGGCGGCCAGCAGCGAGTGCCCGCCGAGGTGGAAGAAGTCGTCCTCGACCCCGACGACCTCGGCGCCGAGCACCTCGGCGAACGCCTTGGTGATCACGGTCTCCTCGTAGGTGCGCGGTTCGCGCGAGGTCGTCCCGACCGGGGCCGGGGGCGCGGGCAGCGCCCTGCGGTCGACCTTCCCGTTGGTGGTCAACGGCAAGCGGTCGAGGAAGACGACGGCGGACGGCAGCATGAAGTCCGGCAGCGTGGTGCTCAGCCGCTCGCGCACGCTCGCGGTGTCGCCGGGCTCGGAGGAGACCACGTACGCGGTGAGCCGCTTCCCGCCGGTGCCGTCGGGATGGGCGACGACGGCGGCCTGCACGACACCGGGCAGCGCGGACAGCGCCGCCTGGACCTCGCCCGGCTCGATGCGGTGGCCACGGATCTTCACCTGGTCGTCGTTGCGGCCGATGAACTCGATCGCCCCGTCAGGACCGCGTCGGCCGAGGTCGCCGGTGCGGTACATCCGCGATCCCGGCGGCCCGTAGGGGTCGGCGACGAACCGAGCGGCGGTCAGGCCGGGCTGTCCCAGATAGCCGCGTGCGAGCTGCGGGCCACCGAGGTAGATCTCGCCGACCACGCCGTCCGGAACGGGCAGCAGTCCCGTGTCGAGCAGGTGCACCCGCGTGTCGGGAACCGCGGTTCCGATGGACGGCCGCTGCGGCCAGTCCGCCGCATCGCCGCCCACGTGAGCTGCGGTGACGACGTGCGTCTCCGCGGGACCGTAGTGGTTGTGCAGCGCCTTGTCCGCGCACAGCGCCCGCATCTGCTCGGTGAGCACGAGCGCTTCGCCCGCCTGCACGACGTGACGCAGCTTCGGCAGCGATTCCCGTTCGCCATCGGCGAACTCACACAGCGCGGCGAGGACCGGGTTCGGCGCGAACAGCTCTGCGACCTCGTTGTCGCGCAACCACTTCGTCCACGCGGCGGCGTCCGCGCGGGTGTCGGCGTCCGGTACGGCAAGGGTTTTGCCCCCGGCCAGCGCGGTGAACACCTCCTGCGTGGCCACGTCGAAGGCCATCGAGGTGAACTGCGCGGTGACCGTGCCCGGCTCGGTGGGGAACCGCTGTTCGTGCCAGTCGACGAGCTTGTTCAACGCGCCGAGCGTGAACACGACGGCCTTCGGCACCCCCTGGGTCCCGGAGGTGTGGACGACGTAGGCCGGGTTCGCGTCGTCGACCACGACCTCGGGCCTGGTCGCGTCGGCGCCTGCGAGCACGTCGGGGCCGTCCAGGTGCAGCGACGGAACTGATGTGTCCACTTCGGACAGTGCAGGTGCGAATTCCCGGTGCGAGAGCAGCAACGCGGGGCGAGCGTCCGCGACGAGGCGGGCGAGCCGGTCCGCCGGGTGCCTCGGGTCGAGGTGGAGGTAGGCGCCGCCCGCCTTGAGCACGCCGAGCATCGCGGTGATCGCGTCGCGGCCCCGGCGCAAGCACAGCGCCACGACGGACTCCGGGCCGATGCCGCGCTCGGCCAGCACGTGCGCGATCCGGTCGGACGCCTCGTCCACCTCGCCGTAGGTCACCGGACCGTCGGTGTCGCGAATGGCGACGGCGGCGGAGTCCTGCGCGCGAATCCGGTCGAGCACCGAGGGCGCGGCGACTGCCTCTGCCGGGTTCGGGCTCGGCACGGCGGTGAGGGCGGGTGCCGCGCACAGGCGGCCCAGTCCCTCCGCCATGACGGACAACACGTCCACCAGCCGCTGTCCGATCGCACGGGCTGCCTCCGGGCTGAGCCAGCCGGGCTGGTACTGGGTGCGAACGGTGATCTGCCTGCCGGGACTGACAAGCAGGCACAGCGGGTAGTGCGTGCCGTTGTTCACCTGGGTTGCGGTGACCGCGACTTCGGGACCGAGTTCGGAGATGAACGCGTCGGTGTAGGTCTCCAGGACGACGACGGAGTCGAACAGCTCCCGCAACCCGGTCAGCTGGGTGATCTCCGCGAGCCCGAGGTGCTGGTGCGCCATCAGCTCGGTCCGCTGCTCTTGCAGCGCGGTGAGCAGGTCAGCCCAGTCCTTCTGCGCTCGGGTGTCGATGCGCACGGGGACCGCGTTGTTCATCAGGCTGACCATGTGCTCGACGCCGTCGAGGTGCGGCGGCCGGTCGGCGACCACGGTGCCGAACACGACGTCCGTGCGGCCGGTCAGCTGCGCCAGCGTGAGCCCCCACGCGCCCAGCACCAAGGTGTTCAGCGACAAGGCGTCGCGCTGCGCCCGCGATCGCAGCTTCGCGGTCAGCTCTTCCGACAGCGCGACGACCTCGGTCGCGGGCAGCTCGGCCAAGGGGCCGTTGCGGACCGGAGCGAGCAGCGTCGGTTCGTCCACTCCGGACAGCAGGCCCCGCCAGGCCGCGAGCGCGTTCGTGGCGTCGCGGCCGAGCAGATCCTCCAGGTAGGCGCGCCCGGACGGCCGCTTCGGGACTGCGGCTCCGCGGTAGAGCGCGGCGAGGTCGGCGAGCATGACCTGCATCGACCACCCGTCCATCAGAACGTGGTGGTAGCTCAGGACGAGCCGCCACGACTCGACGTCGGTGCGGACCAGAACAGCGCGCAGCAGCGGTGGTTCGGCGAGATCGAACTGGAGCGCGCGGTCCTCCGCGACCACACCCTCCGCCGCCGTCGCACGAACGGCAGCCGGGAGGTGCGTCAGGTCGACCACGTGCAGCGGGAATTCCGCGGTGGGCGGGACGGTCTGCACCGCGCGGCCGTCGGCGTCGTGGTGGAAGCCCGCGCGCAACGCGGGGTGCAGCTCCAGCAGCTCGTTGAACGCGGCACGGAGGGCATCGACGTCGACGGGGCCACTCAGGTCGAGCAACGTCTGCACCGCGTACGGATCCGGCGCTCCGGCCGCGTGCGCGGCGTGGAACAGCAGGCCCTCCTGGAGCGGCGAGACCGGCCACGACTCACCTGCGCGGGGCGGCTGGACACCGGCGAGCCGTTCGAGCGACCGCGTCCAGTGATCGACCAGCTCCTGAACCGCGGCACGGTCGATCAGGCGTGATGCCCACCGCCAGGTCGCGGTGAACGTCGGCTCGCCGCCGCGGTCGTCGACCGCGGAGTTCACTTCGAGCAGGTGCGACAACGGCATGTCGTCGGCGCGGTGGATCCCCAGCAGCGGTGCCTCGGCCGCGAGCGGCCAGCACTCCGCCGGCATGCTGAAGCGACCGAGGTAGTTGAACAGCAGCGGGCGCTGTGGGAAGAACGCCAGGGCCTGGGCGGTCTGCGGGTTGAGGTGCCGCAGCAGCCCGTAGCCGGAGGTGTCCTCGGGCAGCGAACGCCATTCGCGGCGAACGACCTCGAACATGCGTGCGGGGTCGGTGTCGCGGCTGGTCAGCTTGGCCGGGAACATGCTGGTGAACCAGCCGACGGTGCCGGAGACCTCCAAGGCCGACGAACCGCGGCCGTGGCTCTCGGTGTCGAACAGCAGCGTGCCGTCGCCGCGCCATGCGGCGACCGCGACCGACAGCGCGGTGAGCAGGACCTCCTCCGTCGTGCCGCCGAGGCGTGCCGGTGCCTCGGTGAGCAGCGCCCGGGTGAGGTCGTTCGGAAGCGTGACTGTCAGGGTTTCCGACGTGCCGATGGTGTCGCGTGCCGGGTCCAACGGCTGGGACCACGGCCGTACAGGCGAGTCCAGCAGCGCGCACCAGTCGGTGAGCTTGTCGAGCATCGCGGGGTCGTTCGCCCGCTCGATGAGTTCCTCCACCCACTGCCGGTACGGCGCTGACCCGCCCCACGGCAGGGACTTCCCGGTGTACGCGCGCACGAAGTCGGGCAACATGATCCGCCACGACACACCGTCGACGACGATGTGGTGGACCACCAGCAACAGCCGGCCGGGCGCGTCCCCGGCGTCGAACCAGACCGCGCGGACCATCGCGCCGGTCTGCGGGGCCAGCTCGCGTTGCACGCGGACGCGCTCCGCGTCGACGACGGCGGCGAGGTCGCAGGCACCGCGAATGTCCACAACGGACAGGCAGTCGGCGGCGTCGGTCTCACCGGGTGCGTCGATGTGCGGCGTCCACACGGCGCCGCCGGCGAGCCGGGGGACTCGCATGCGCAGCGCGTTGTGGTGGTCCAGCAGGGTTTGCAGAGCTGCGACGAGCTTGTCGCGGGTGGCGTCCGCAGGGGTTTCCAGTAGTACGGCGTGGTTGAACTCGTCGACACCGTGGCGCTGCTCGCGCAGCCAGTGCATGATCGGCGCCATGCCGACCGGGCCGGTGGCGTTCTGGTGCAGCAGGTCCGCCTGCGGGGCGACGGCCTTGGCCGCCGTCGCGGCGAGTGCGGCGGCCGTGCGGTGCCGGAACACGTCCTGAGAGGTGAGGGCGACGTCCTCCCGGCGTGCCCTGCTGACGACGTGCATCGCGGTGATGCTGTCGCCGCCGAGGTGGAAGAAGTCGTCGTCGACCCCGACCGCGGCCAGGCCGAGCACCTCGGCGACGATCGAGGTGATCACCCGTTCCTCGCGGGTGCTCGGCGCCCGTCCGGTCGTGCTGGTGTGCCGGGCGGGTTCGGGGAGGGCGTCGCGGTCGAGTTTTCCGTTGGCCGTCATGGGCAACCGGTCCAGCACGATGATCGTGGAGGGGACCATGTACTCCGGGAGCGCCCTGCTCAGGTCCTGGCGCACGCCGGTGTCGTCGCGGTCGCCGACGACGTAGGCGATGAGCCGCTTGTCGCGCACGAGCACCGCGGCCTGGGTGACGCCGGGCAGCGCGGCGACGACCGCTTCGACCTCACCCGGCTCGATGCGGTGGCCTCGGATCTTGACCTGGTCGTCGTTGCGACCGGCGAACTCCAGAACACCGTCGGCTCGCCTGCGAGCCAGGTCGCCGGTGCGGTACATCCGCGAGCCGGGTGGCCCGTGCGGGTCGGCGACGAAGCGCGTGGCGGTCAGGCCGGGCTGTCCGAGATAGCCGCGTGCGACCTGCGGACCGCTGATGTAGATCTCGCCGATCTCGTCGTCAGCGGTCTCGGCCAGGTCGTCGTCCAGCACGCGCACCGCGACACCGGGCAGCCCGGTTCCGATCGGGACGCTGCCTTCCGGGGCGCGGTCCAGGTCGTACGCGGTGGTGAAGGTGGTGCACTCGGTGGGTCCGTAGACGTTGGAGACGGTCAGCCCCGGACAGGCCCGCATCACCGCGGCCATGGCCTGGGGTGAGACGACGTCGCCGCCGACCATGACGGTGCGGACCCCGTGGAAGCAGTCGGGTTGGTCGGCCGCGATCTGGGCGAACCAGACCGAGGTGAGGAACATGTCGGTGACGCCGTGCCGGGCGATCAGCTCGGCCAGCACGTGGGTGTCGAGTCGGTCGCCGGAGGGGATCACGACAGTGCCGCCGCGCGCCAGCGTCGGCCAGAGGTCGTAGGTGACGGCGTCGAAGCCGAGCGCGGACACCAGCGCGGTGACGCGGTGCCCGGTCTCGTCCCAGCGCGGGGTGCGGACGAACTCGGCGAGGTTGCCGTGGGTCACCACAACGCCCTTGGGGCGCCCGGTGGAACCGGAGGTGTAGAAGACGCAGGCCGCCTGCTCGGGGTCGGTCTCCGCGAAGGGCTCGCCGGCGTCGTGACGGGGCAGGGCGTCGATCGGGACCTCGGCGCAGCCGCTGAGGCGACCGGACGTCCGCGGGATGACGATCCCGACCGGGCAACCGGCGTCGGCGATCATCGCGGCGGAGCGGTCGGCAGGCGCTTCGGGGTCGAGCGCGAGGTAGGCGCCGCCCGCCTTGAGCACGGCCAGCAGTGCGACGACGAACTCGGCGGAGCGCGGTACGCACACCGCGACCCGGGTTTCCCTTGTGACACCGCGTTCGCGCAGGTGCGCGGCCAGCCGGCTCGACCACGCGTCGAGCTCGCCGAACGATAACCCGCCGCCTTCGCCCACCACCGCGACGGCGTCGGGGCGGTCCACTGCCCGCGCGGCGACCAGTGCCTGCACGTGCGCCTCGGCACTGCCGGGCGGGTGTCCTGACTTGATCATGGGGGAAGTCATACGTGCCGAACGGATCGCGATGAAAACTCGTCCACCCAGCACCTGCTTGAGGCGAAGATCACTAACGCTTCCCTTCGGCAGGCTGACCACGGCCGAGTGCGCCACCACCCACCGTTGTGCCGGGCGGGGCGGAAGCGGGCCCGCGTCACCTGCTCATGTCCGCGCGTGCTCACCCGCGCCGAAGGTGATGATCACCTTCAGTCACGACCGACTGTCCTCATCGGACTGTCTACTGTGATCAGAATCTCGGCCGGGCGCCGCTCCGGGGGCTCCGCGACGGCCAAAGCGCTTGACGCATCAACGAATGCGGCTCTCGTGGAACGCCAGGACACCACGCCGTTCCGATCGCTCGCACTCGATCATCCGGCCGGGGTGATCCGGATCCCGGCGGAAGCAGGCCCCCGCAGGGTGTTCGTGGCGAGGTCGCCGACCACGTCGGCGACCTCGCCACGCCGGGCGAAGGCCTGGCGTTGCCGCAGCGCGCCGTTCCCCTGAGACAGCACGATGTTCGCCAACGCCGTGACCTCGTTGAGATCGCCCAGCTCCTCGAGCGCATCCGCTGCGTGGCGGATGAGCTCGGCGAGACGCTCGGTGAACGGGGTGCGGCGCAGCCCGACCGGGTCGAGCGCTTGGCCGCGGATGCCGTCGTGCGCGCTCCGCCAGTACGCCGCACGCAACACCTCGGCGGAGACCGGGGCGGGCTCACGGGTGTCCAGCTCGCGCACCGCGGTCGCGACCAGACCACGTACCAGGGCGGCGAGCAGCACCGTCTCGTCCACTGTGGACGGGACGTCGCTGACCCGGACCTCGATGGTCGGATGGTGCACGGACGGCCTGATGTCCCAGTAGATCGACCGGTCGTCCAGCAGCACGCCGGAGTCGAGCATCGTCGTCACGACGGAGTCGAAGTGGTCGGCGGAGGTGAAGTAGGGCGGGGGGCCGGCGCACGGCCACCGCGACCAGATCACGGTCCGCCAGCTCGCGTAGCCGGTGTCGCGGCCGCGGTAGATCGCGGAGTTCGCGGTCAGCGCGAGCAACGTGGGCAGCCACGGCCGCAGGTGGTTGCCGACCAGGATCGCGGTCTCCCGATCGGCCAGCCCGACGTGCACGTGGCAGCCGCACACCCCGTGGTCGGTGGCGAGCATCCCGAACTCACGGCCCATTCGCTGGTAGCGAGACGAGTCGACGAGCGGCGCGGGGGGTTCGTCGTGAACCGGTGCCCCGGCGGCGAGCAGCCGCGCCCCGGCGTGCCGCGCCGCGGCCGAGGCCGCCGAGCGCAGCCCGATGAGGTCCTCACGCAGCTCGCCGGTGCTCCAGCACACCGACGTGTTGGTCTCGACCTGGACGGTGGTCAGCTCCTTGAACAGCGGGACGCCCATCCGCCGGCCGGCCTCGATCACGGCACCGCTGACCGGCGTGAGGTGCGCCGTCGACGGATGTGCGAGAAAGAACTCTTCCTCCACACCGACGGAGAAGGCATCTGTCACGGTCCCGATCGTCATCGCGGCGCGGCCGGACCGGCTCACCCGCAGCAGGTGAGATCCGGCTCGCGCCCGAGGTGCGACCCAGCGAGGCAACTCACCCGGTGCGGGCGATGCCCGGGCGGACCAGGTGCCGAAACGTGGAAGTGGTGACTGGAGGTCGATATGTGTCGTTGGCTCGCGTACTCAGGCTCACCGGTGTCCCTGAACGACCTGCTCTACAAGCCGGAGAACTCGCTGGTCGTGCAAGGCAAGCACGCCCAGCTCGGCGCCGAGACCACGAACGGCGACGGGTTCGGCATCGGGTGGTACGGGAGCCTGCCGATCCCCGGGATGTACCACAGCATCCAGCCGGTCTGGCACGACCGCAACCTGCACGAGCTGTCCGTCCAGGCCAAGGCGGGCCTGGTCTTCGCCCACATCCGTGCCGCCATCGGCTCCCCGGTGCAGGAGACGAACTGCCACCCGTTCCGCCACGGCCGGTGGCTGTGGATGCACAACGGTTACCTCGGCGACTTCCTCCGGGTGAAGCGCTCGCTCGTCCTCGCGGTCGATCCCAGCCTCTACCCCGAGATCGAAGGGTCAACGGACTCCGAGATCTTCTTCTACCTCGCCCTCACGTTCGGCCTCGAGGAGGACCCGCCCTCGGCGGTGGCCCGCGCGGTCGGGTTCATCGAGCACATCGGCCGCCAGCACGACGTCGAGCAGCCGGTCCAGATGACGGTCGCGACCACGGACGGCTCCACTACCTGGGCGTTCCGGTACTCCAGCGACCAGCGGTCGCGGTCGTTGTTCCGCAGCACGGACATCTCGACACTGCGTCACCAGTACCCGGACAACCCGGTGCTGCACGAGCTGTGCGACGACGCCCGGCTCGTGGTGTCCGAGCCGCTCGGCAGTCTGCGCGGCGCGTGGCACGAAGTGCCGGAGTCGACGTGCGTCGTGATCCACCAGGGCAGCGCGCAGCTGTGCCCGTTCTCGCCGACGGCGCCGCAGGTACTCGTCGGCTGAGGCGACTGCCCACTGGTCGGAAGTGCTCGCGCTACTCAGGTGCTGCTTTGAGGATGTTGCGGGCCATACCGCCGAACACGACGCCGTGGAAGGGCCAGACCGCCCACCAGTACAGGTGACCGAGCAGCCCGCGCGGGATGAAAACTGCGCGCTGCCGGTACACCGAGCCCTCGGACGTGTCGGCGACCGACAGTTCCAGCCACGCCTGACCGGGCACCTTCATCTCCGCGCGCAGCCGTAGTAGCGAGCCGTGGTGGATCTCCTCCACGCGCCACCAGTCCAGCGCCTCGCCCGTGTGCAGCACGCGCGGATCGCGTCGGCCGCGGCGCAGCCCGACCCCGCCCACGGCGCGGTCCAGCCACCCGCGCACGGCCCACGCGAGGGGGAAGGAGTACCACCCGTTCTCACCGCCGATACCCTCGATCACCCGCCACACCGCCTGCCGCGAGGCGCCGGAACGCTGTTCCCGCACATCGGTGTAGACCGAGCCGCCGGACCAGTCGGGGTCGCTCGGCAACGGCTCGGACGGGGCGCCCGCGGGGGAGGCGTTGGACCACCGGGTCTCCACCTCGCCGTTGCGGATCTTGGCGAGGGCGAGTTCCACGGCCTGCTCGTAGCCGGTCAGCCCGCCGGGGGGTGGTGGCAGGTGGGCGTCGATGTCGTGCTCGGTCCGGACGACCTCGTGCACCAGGGAGTCCACCAGCGGCCGCGCGATCGAGGCGGGCACCGGGGTGACCCAGTTGATCCAGTGCGAGGACAGCCGGGGACTGAGCACCGGTACCGGCACGATCACCCGCTTCGGCAGCCCGGCGATCCGGGCGTACCGGCGCATCATCTCCACGTAGGTCAGCACGTCCGGGCCGCCGATGTCGAAGGCGCGGTTGACGTCGGGCGGCAGGTCCAGCGCGTGGACCAGGTAGTGCAGCACGTCGCGCACGGCGATCGGCTGCACGCGGTTGCGCACCCACTTCGGCGTGACCATCGCGGGCAGGCGCTCGGTCAGGTACCGCAGCATCTCGAAGCTGGCCGACCCGGAGCCGATGACCACCGCCGCGCGCAGGACGACGGTGGGCACGCCGGAGCGCAGGAAGATCTCGCCGACCTCGGCCCGGGACGCGAGGTGGTCGGACAGCCCGTCCCCGGCCGGGGTGATCCCGCCGAGGTAGACCAGGCGCCGGACGCCGTTGTCCCGCGCGCAGTCGGCCACCGTCCGCGCGGCGCGCTGGTCGATGGCGGCGAAGTCCTTCTGGTGCAGGGAATGCACGAGGTAGTGCACGACGTCGACGCCTGCCGTCGCCGCGCGCACCGAGGTCTCGTCGAGCACGTCGCCGCGGACCACCTCGACGCGGTCGGCCCACGGCACGTCACGCAGCTTGCCGGGGTCGCGCACCAGGCACCGCACCTCGTGGCCTTCCGCGAGCAGCAGGGGCACCAGCCGCCCGCCCAGGTATCCCGTCGCTCCAGTCACCAGGCATCGCATGCGCACAGCCTTGTCGCCTCGGCGGCGGTTCGCACGTTCAGAACTGCTCGCGGTCCGATTCCTGGTCGACGACCGCCTCGATGTCGTCGAGCCGTCGCAGACCGCTGATCGCGCGGGCCATCCGGTGGTTGCCCGAGACAGCGGCGGCGTTGCGGTGGAGCCAGGCCCAGTACCCGGCGGTGAACGGGCACGCCCGGTCCCCGAGCCGCGACCTCGGGTCGTAGCAGCAACCGGAGCAGTGATCGCTCATGCGGTTCAGGTAGGCGCCGCCGGACAGGTAGGGCTTGGTGGCCATCAACCCGCCGTCGGCGTGCTGGCTCATCCCGACCACGTTCACCGGCATCACCCACGGGAACCCGTCGACGAAGGACGTGGTGAACCAGTCGCTCAGCTCGGCGGGGTGGTAGCCGCGTTGCAGGCCGTGGTTGCCGAGCACCATCAGTCGCTGGATGTGGTGCACCCAGCCGCGATCGCGCACACCCGCCAGCGCCGCCTTCAGGCACTGGGCCCGCACCGCGTCGGGGTCGAGCTCGGCCCACCAGTCCGGGAGCGGGGCGGGTGCGCGGAAGGCGTTGTTGCGCACGTACTCCCGGCCGAAGTGCCAGTACAGGTGCCACACGTACTCGCGCCAGCCCAGCACCTGCCGGATGAAACCCTCGACGCTGCTCAACGGCAGCTCACCGGTCCGGCGCTCGGCCGCGCGCACGACGTCCAAGGGATGCAGCAGCCCCAGGTTCAGCGGCACCGACAGCAACGAGTGCGCCATCGCCCAGTCCCGGCTGAGGATCGCGTCCTCGTACGGCCCGAACGCGGCCAGCCGGTGGCGCAGGAAGTGCTCCAGCGCCGCCTCCGCCTCAGCGGCGGTGACCGGGAACAGCCTCGGGCCGTCGCGCCCGACCGTGTCAAGGTCGAGGGCGTCGAGGTCGGCGCGGACGCGTTCGTCGATCTCGTCCTCCTCCGGCCACCAAGGCGGTTCCACCGGCAGCCGGGACGCACCCTTCGGCGGGGGCTCGCGGTTGTCGGCGTCGTAGTTCCACCGCCCGCCCAGCGGTTCACCGGCGTCGACCAGCACCTGGAACCGCCTGCGCTGGTCGCGGTAGAACTCTTCGAGCACGAACCGCTCGCGCCCCTGCGCCCAGTCGGCGAAGTCCTTGCGGGACAAGGCGAATCCGGGGGTGGGAAGCACCTCCGCGACGAGCCCGTCGCGTTCGAGGGCCAGCACCAGGTCTTCGGCGGCGTGCGATCCGGGCTCGTGCACGGCGACCGGACGGCCGTACTCCGCCAGCGCCGCCCGGTACGTCGGGGCGCGGAGCAGCCTCGCCCGGTCGCCGAGTTCCGCGGCGAGGTGCCGCATCCCGGAGAGCACGAGGTGCAGCTTCTGCCGGTGGTAGGGCCGCCGCCGCAGCGCGCTCTCCGCCTCGATGAGCACCACCTCGCGGTCGCCGTGGTGGAAGTGCGCTCCGAGCTGGTCCCCGAACAGCCACAGCGGGTGGTTCACGCTCCGGCACCGATCCCCACGGTGATGTCCGCGAGCACGGCGCGGGCGGCTCGACGTCCGGACACCAGGGCTCCTTGGATGGAGCTGGTGTCGCGGTGGTCGCCCGCGACGTAGCGGCGTGCACCGACGCGCACGGGCCTGCGGAGCCGGTGCGGAGCGGGCATCGCCGGAAGCGCACGCGGGATCGCATAGCGCGCAACGGTTTCCCATGACCGGGTGTCCACATCGTACAGCCGGGCCACGTGCTCGCGCACGGTCGCCTCACTGACGTCGTTGCCTGCTCCCAGCACCGAGGCCGCGACGAGCGCGCGGTCCTTCGGGGCGTAGGTGTCGGCGACCTGGCTGAGCACAACGGTGTTGACCACGGGACCACCGTCGCCGTCGAGCACCAGTACCGGACGCGTCTGCGGAGGTTCCGCCGCACTGAAGTACCACGTGGTGACCGCGTTCCAACGCGGTTCCGCGAGTTCGGGCAGCAATGTCGCGGCCACGCTGCCGTCGGTGGCGACCACCACGGCGTCGGCGGTGACGCGCTCGCCGTCCATCAACCGGACTCCGCCCGCCATCACTTCCACGACCGGGGTCTTCAACCGCACGGTTCCCTCGGGCAGGCGTGCCGCGAGCTGACGCGGCAACGCGACCATGCCCGCGGCGGGCACAACGGGCGCGGCACGGGCGAAACTGCGCAAGATCAGGTGGAAGAACCGTGACGACGTGGCCAGCTCCGGTTCCAGGAAGACACCGGCCAGGAAGGGGCGCAGCAGATCGTTGACCGCCTCGCCGGACAACGTCCAGCGCGCGAGTTCCGCTCGTGTGCTGCGGTCGGTCGCCGTCAGCAAACCGCGGTCGTCGGCGATCCAATCGCGCCCGGCCAGGACGGCAAGCGCGGCAAGATCACCCGGCCCCAGCAGTCGCTGCGCGAGCACGTCCCGCCACGCGGACGGTCCCGTGCGGGGATCGGTGAGGGCGTGCAGACCACCGTTCTTCCTGACCAGGACACCGGAGCCGAACGCCTTGGGCCGCAGCGCCTCCAGGTCGACCCGAGCCCGCACTTCCGGATACGCGGGGCAGAGGATCTGGAACCCCCGGTCCAGCCGGTACCCGTCCACCACGTCCGTGCGGACCCGTCCGCCGACCTCGTCGGCGGCCTCCAACACCTCGACGTCCACTCCGGCGGAGACCAGCACCTCCGCGGCGCTCAAACCGGCCAACCCCGCCCCGACAACCACGACCTTCGTCACGCCACGACGTTAGGCGGGTGAGGTGACTCCCGCATCCGCGGGGGTGCACCAGGGGAGCGCAGGCAGGTTGTCGTGGATCGCCTGGCCGCGCGTCGTCAACGCTGTCGGCCCTGAGCGGCGATCGCCCGGAACGCAGCCCTCTCGCTGTCGGTGGTCAGCATCCATTGGCCGTCGTTGTTGTTCTGCCAATACAGGAAATGGTGCGCGCCGCGCTCCCGGGCGAAGGCCCAGTCATCCTTGAGGATGGCGATCCGCTTCTCCTCGCCGTGGCTGGCGGAGATGCCTCGTTCGCTGATGCCCCAAGGCTTGCCGCTGGGAACCTTGATGAGGTCCCACCACCGCTTGAACCCCTTGTCGTCCTGGATCTTGACGGCGTTGCCGGGACTGGCGTAGATGTCCAGCGATACGCCGTCGGCCGCGCGCGCCGCGTCGATCCAACCGGCGGAGGTGCCGACGTTGCCCTTGGAGTTGGTCTTCCACTGGTAGGCCATCGCGGCGTACCACACCTGAACACCCGGATTGGCAGCCTTCACCACGGCGACCGTCTTGCGCATCACCTTGTTGAACGTCGCGCCGGACATGTTGTCCTCGGGCTCGTGGTAGACGGTGAAGATCGTCCCGGCGGGCAGGTCCTTGGCGAGCGCGCGCAGCTCGGCGTCGTACTTCCCGTCGATGTAGCCCCGGATGTCGTTGTTGATCGGCTTGGCCGAATACCAGTGCCGCGAACCGGCCGCCCGCCAGTTCGCCTTGTCCGAGCTGCGCAGGGTGGGGTCGAACGAACGGCGGTAGGTCAGTTTGCCGCCACCGATGTCGCTCTGCGCGCCGGACCAACCCGCCGCGTTCGCCCCCGTGCTGGCGCCGACCCAGACAGCGGCGTCGGCCTCGGCCGTGATCCCGGACGCGACCACCATGCCGAAGGCGATCAGCAGTGCCGTGCGCCTGCTTTTCACGCGCACCTCCTCGTAGTCGTTCCTCAATGGATGAGCGTTTATTTCGCGGACGACGACGGGATGCAACGGGTCGATAGGACCATTTGGTCGTGCTCAAATTGCTGGATCGGAGCGTCCTGCCAGGATCGCCGCGACCCCGGTGAGAAACACCGGCAGTCCCCGGACCCCGAACAGCGTCCCGGAATCGGCCAGAGCGGCTCGGCGCAGGTCCAAGCTCGCACATCCGGCTGCCCGCACCGACCCGCCAGAAGAACCAGGCTGCCCTGTCACGTCACCGCTGCCAACGCGGCCACGGTCTTCTCCACGATGTCGGTCTGCGCTCGGGCACGCGGCACGGTGGGAACACCATCTCCGGGCTGGGCGCCGTAGTCGGCGAAGAACGAGTGGACCGCGCCGGGGATCACCTCGAACCGCGTGCCGGGCGGGAGCAACGCGGCTGATGCGGTGATCTCCCGCGGAGTGCTGAGGGCGTCGTGTTCGGCGGAGATCGACCACGTCGACAACCCGATGCGGCCGGACAGGTCGTCCACCGGGTAGGAGGCCCACAACACCAAGCCACGGATCCGGCTGTCGGCGAAAGCGTCCCGCGCGGCCACGACACCGCCGAGCGAATGCCCACCGACCGCCCAGACCGGCACCGCGGGGTGTTCGGCCAGGACCGTGCGCGCCGCGTCGCCGCTGAGCAGCGCCATGCCGAGGGGTGCCTTGACCACGACGACCAGGAATCCGCGCGCCGCGACGCGGTGCAGCAGCGGCAGGTAAGCGCGGTGGTCCACACGGGCTCCCGGGTGGAAGACGAAACCGGCCCGGATCGGTTCCTCCGGTCGCAGCACCACTGTCGTCGCGGTGTCGACCACCCGCACCCGCTCGTCGAGCGTGGGGACCGCCGTCGCGGCGAAGGGCCGCAGGTACACCAGCGGTACGAGCAAGACGACGGTCAGGGGGGTCGTGAGCCACAACGACAGGGGTTTCTTCCGCGCTGCCGCAACGCCCCCGAGGACCAACACAGCCGCCAAGACGGCGATGTGCGCGGGATGGGCTGCGGTCAACGGTCCCCAGTCGCTGATCAGCAGCACGAGGGGAACGGCGACGCACGCCAGCGGTGGCAGGCGGTGCAGCAGGACGCGGGTCACCGGCGTATCGCCTGAGTCGTCCGGGCGACCGCCCACACCAGGAGAGCGAGGACAGCGACGAGCAGGTACTCGACTGCGGGAATCCGGATGATCTCGCCGATCTTGTCGAAGCCGCGCCAGGAGTACACCAGGACCGTCGTGGCGGCGAACGCGCCGGTGATCCACCACCGCGCTGCCGCGGTGAGCCCGACACCGTGCATCTGGGTGAGCACGAAGACCGCGACGAAGCCGAAGAGGAACATCGGCCACATCCCGTCCGGTCCTGAGTTCATCACGGCGACCAACGTCCCGTGGACGGCCACGAGCACTTCGAGGGTCAGTGTCCACCAGCGGTTGGTGTGCGCGGCCGTGAACATGAGGCTGCTCTGCAGGATCAGCAGGAACATGTAGAAGAAGCCGATGAGGTGACCGCTGGTGGATTCCATCGGGTGGTACCAGAACGTGTAGATCGCGGCCCAGCTGAACAGGTAGCCGTGGTATCGGCGGGCGAAGCGCACCACTTCGGCGGAGATCGGGGCGGGCCACGTGAGCAGCAGGCCCCGGCGGCGGTTTTCCATCAACAGCACGAACACCAGCAGCAGCACGACCGAGCCTTGTGAGCTGAAGATCGACACGTCCTGCGCGAGGCCGTCGTAGAACACTTGCGTCTGCACTTCGTGCAACGCGATGAACGCCCCGTTGAGCGCGAGAGCCACGAGATTGACCGGGTGCAGGCCGGTCGTGTACCGGCGCACCCGCGTCTGCGCGTAGTAGATCAGCCACCACGACACGAGCTGGTGGGCCGCGTACCCCAGCCACGCCGACGCCCTCGTCCACAGCGTGGGGTCGGGCAACTTCCAGTAGTACCAAGAAGCACCCTGATCGGGCAGCAGCGCGACGCCGTGCAGGCGCTGTCCGAGCAGCCACACGAGCCCGGTGAGCACCGCGCTTCCCAGCACGCCGCACAGCAGGGTCACCTGCGCCGGGCGCCGCGAATCGTTCAGCACGCTGAGCATTATGCAGACGATCAGCACGCTGAACAAACTCCCGCCCCGCGGGTCGGTGTCGGGTCCGCGGCGTCCCGGCGGTCTGGGATGATGGCGCCATGGCAGAGGGAGACGGGCTGGAGGTCGCGAACCGCCCGGGCCAGGTCGAGGCGGACGTCGCCTCCTGGCCGACCGGCAGGCTGCTCTCCGTCGCGGCGCGCGCCGTCGAGAAGCGGTTCGACGAGTTCCTCGCCACGCGCGGGCTGACCCATGCCGGGCTGATCACGCTGCACCACCTCGCGGACGGCCCCCGGTCGCAGCGGGAGCTCGCCGGTCTGTGCCGGGTCACCGACCAGACGATGAGCCGCACGGTCGACCACCTCGACCGGGCGGGGCACGTCATCCGCAGGCCCGATCCCCGGGATCGTCGGCGCACCCTGGTGAAAGCCACCGCGGCGGGCCGCCGTGCCCTGGCCGCCGCCCGGCGGGAGGAACACGACTCGGACGTCCTGCTCGGCGCCGTCGAGGACTACAGCAACTTCCGGCGCCAGCTCATCGCCCTCATCACCGCCGTCACCGCGAAGCGCTGACCTGACCGCGGCGGCTCGCCCCCGGGGAGCGCACGGCCGAGGCGGAGTCGCCGCGGTTCGTGCAGCGCCGCTTCACGGTCGTCTACTGACGGAACGTGAACACCTCAGCTGATCGGTAGGCTCGTCCATTGTGGACACGGGTGCGGGGAACGACATGGTCGCCGTTCCGTCGGGACGGGTGGCTCTGTCGGACCGGCGGACGCAGAGGAGTTGGTCGGTCGAGGTCGCGCCGTTCCAGCTGTCGGCGTTCCCGGTCACGCAGTCGTGGTACGCGCAGGTGACCGGTCAGCGGCCGAGCAGTGCACCAGGCGACCGGCTGCCCGTTGAGGGCGTCTCGTGGTGGGACGCGGTCCAGTTCTGCAACGCGTTGTCCGATCGTGAGGGGCTCAAGCGCGCGTACCGGCTCGATGCGGACGCTGAGGTACCGGAGTGGGACACCTCGGCGGACGGGTACCGGCTGCCGACCGAGGCTGAATGGGAGCACGCCTGTCGTGCGGGCACCACGGGCCCGCGATACGGCGAGCTCGACGAGATTGCCTGGTACCAGGGCAACTCGGGCGGGCGGATCCGTCCTGCCGGCGGCAAGCAACCCAACGCCTGGGGCCTGCACGACATGCTGGGCAACGTGTGGGACTGGTGCTGGGACGTCTACGACGCCGAGGTGTACGGCACCTACCGGGTGCTCCGTGGTGGTGGGTGGGCCGACGAGCACTGGAGCTGTCGGGCGTCGGTGCGCCGGCGCAGTCATCCGAGCCTCCGGATCGACGACGTGGGGTTCCGCATCGCGCGCTCGTGATCTCCGGGCGGGCGGCGCCAGGTGGATATGGTGGCGTGATGGAGCACATCGTCGCCCCGGAACGCGCCGGGAACGCAGCCGCGCTGCGGTATTCACACGGCGTCAGGGTGAACGGCCTGGTGCTGTTCTCCGGAGTGACCGGCACACAGCCGGACGGCAGCGTCTCCGCCGATCCGCGGACGCAGATCGAGGCGGCGTTCAACCACTTGGGGCTCTACCTCCGCGAGGCCGGGCTCGGGTTCGAACACGTCGTCGAGATCACCACGTACCACGTGGGACTGCGCCGCCATCTCGACAGCTTCCTCGAAGTGAAGGACCGGTTCCTGCGCGAGCCGTATCCGGCGTGGACGGCGATCGGGGTCAGCGAGTTGATCACCGAGGGGGCGCTCGTGGAGATCCGGGCCGTCGCTCAGGCGGTGGTCGCCTAGGTGCTGCGGGCCAAGCGGTGGAAGCGGTCGGCGACCTGGGCGAGGCGGTCGACCAGTTCGGGGTGGGCGGCGCGGTCGAAGTCGAAGTCCGCGTCGAGCATGCCCAGCCACAGCGCGAGCATCTCCGGGTTGTCGGAGCCGACGAAGATTCGGCAGCTCGCCTCGTCCACCGGCTCCACCACCACCCAGTCCGGCAGCCGCGCTGAGACGTGCTCGGCGGAGGCGTGCACGGTGACCGCCACGCGGTAGCGCCACACCGCCGCGCCGAGGCTCCGCTCGACGTACTCCGCGAGACCGCCGCTCGGCGCTTCCCGCACGGAGAAGCGGGCACCGTTGGGGACACGCGGGCTGATCCGGTCAGCGCGGAACATCCGCCAGTCGCGGCGTTCGGTGTCCCACGCGACGAGGTACCACCGCCCCCGCGTGTGCACGAGCCGATGCGGTTCGGCTGAGCGCCTGCTCGGTGTGCCGTCGAACGAGCGGTAGTCGAAGCGCAGCGTCTCGCGCGCACGGATCGCGTCGGCGACGGCGGTCAGCACCTCCGTGTCGATCACCGGACCGCTGCGGGGGAGCGAGAGCGTCGCGCCGTGCACCACGGAGACGCGCTCGCGGAGCCTGCTCGGCAGCATCCGCTCCAGCTTCGCGAGCGCGCGCAGCGAGGACTCCGCCATTCCGGCCACCCCCGCGCCCGCCGCCACGCGCAGGCTCACGGCGGTCGCGATCGCCTCCTCGTCGTCGAGCAGCAGCGGCGGCAGCGAAGCCCCCACGCCCAGCCGGTAGCCGCCCGCGGCGCCCGGTGTCGCCTCGATCGGGTAGTCCAGCGACCGCAACCGCTCCACGTCGTTGCGGATCGTGCGGCCGGAGACCCCGAGGCGTTCGGCGAGCTGGGCCCCCGTCCAGTCGCGTCGCTGCTGCAACAGGGCGAGGAGGCGGAGGAGCCGGGCTGCCGTGGTCATGCGAGAAGTATGCGCGCGATCGCGGAACGATCCTTGCCGCAATGCCTCCTAGCTTTGCCGACATGACCGCAGACACCGAGATCCGCCCCTTCCGCATCGCCGTCTCCGAGGCCGACCTGGACGACCTCCGCCAGCGGCTCGCCCGCGCCCGCTGGCCGCAGCACCCCTCCGGGGAGGACTGGAGCCGGGGCGTGCCCACGAGCTACCTCCGCACCCTGGCCGAGTACTGGGCCACCGGGTTCGACTGGCGCGCGCAGGAAGCCGCGCTCAACGAGATCCCGCAGTTCGTGACCACGATCGACGGTCAGGACATCCACTTCCTGCACGTGCGCTCCGCCAACCCCGACGCCGTGCCGCTGATCCTCACCCACGGCTGGCCCAGCAGCTTCGTGGAGTTCGTCGACCTGATCGAGCCGCTCAGCGCCGACTTCCACCTCGTCGTCCCGACGCTGCCGGGCTACGGCTTCTCCACCCCCGTCGCCGACGAGGGCTGGGGAAACCTCTTCCGCGTCGCCACGGCCTGGGCGGAGCTGATGGCCAGGCTCGGCTACGAGCGCTACGGCGTGCACGGCACCGACGCCGGCTCCGGCGTCTCGCTCATCCTGCCGATGGTCGCCCCCGGGCGGGTGCTGGGCGTCCACCTCACCGGAACGTCGCCGTCGCTGCCGTTCGGCCCGCCCATCGACCCGACCGGGCTCGGCGAGGCCGACCGGCGCCGCGCCGAGCACTTCAACCACGTGCAGCAGGACGGGCTCGGCTACCTGCACATCCAGGCCACGCGCCCGCAGACGCTGGGCTACTCGCTGAACGACTCGCCGATCGGCCAGCTGGCGTGGATCGTGGAGAAGTTCCGCGAGTGGACCGACCCCGCCGCCAAGCTGCCCGAGGACGCGGTGTCGCGGGACCGGTTGCTCACCGCTGTCAGCCTCTTCTGGTTCACCGGGGCGGGAGCCTCCTCCGCCCATGCCGTCTACGAGGGCATGCAGGTCTACCGGCAGATGGCCGCGGCGCAGCAGGAGCACGCGTCCGCGCCACCCGCCGCCCGCACCGGCTACGCCGTCTTCGCCGGGGACGACACCATCCGGTCCCTCGTCGACCCGGCAGGGCACGTCGAGCACTGGTCGGAGTTCGACCGCGGCGGGCACTTCCCGGCGATGGAGGTCCCCGACCTGCTCAGCGCCGACATCAAGGCGTTCTTCCTGCCCGTGCGCGGGTGAGCGGCAGCAGGAATCCGGCGACGACCAGCCAGATCATCCCGGTGAACCGGGCGATCGGGAGCAGGTAGGCGGCACCCTCGACGAGCAGGGTGAGCGTGGACAGCTGGGCGAGTCCGGCGATGACGAGCCCGGCCACGCTCAGCCACTTCGGCAGCAGTCCGGCGAGCAGCCCCGGCACGCTGATGCCCGCGACGAGCAGTCCGAGCGGCACGACGTGCCCGGGGCCGCCGGTGCCGAGGGAGAGGGTGTGCAGCAGTCGCACCGGAACGGGCTCTTCGGAGATGCCCGGCCGGGACAGCACCCAGCACAGCAGTCCCGAGAGCGCCATGAACACCGAGGCGAGCAGCCCGCCCGCCAACGCGATGGTCGCACCCGGCGCGCGGATGCCGAGCCGGTGCAGCCGCGCGTGCGCGGTGGCCGTGTAGATGGCCAGGGGGAACGCGGTGGCGAACTGGAAGAACGCGCTCACCGCCACGGCGGACCGGTGATCGCGGAAGTAGGCGAGGCTGTCGGCCTCCGGGCCGAACGGCGAGGGGAACACGTCTCCGCCGCCGACGACGATGCTCAGCACGAGCCCGGCGACGAACAGGACCGTGAACACGACCGCGAGAACTCCGAGCGGCGGACCGCCCTGGGGTGTGTGGCGCCGGCTGATCACACGATCACCCGCCCACCGGTGAGGTCCAGCGTCGCACCGGTGACCCAGGACGCAGCGGGGGAGACGAGGTAGAGCACCGCCTGCGCGACGTCCTCGGCGTCGCCGAGCCTGCCGAGCGGGAACGCCTCGGCCATCCGCGCCAACTCTTCCGCCGGCAGCGCTCGGCGCATCCTGTCGTTGAGCACGGCGGAGGGAGCGAGGCAGTTGACCCGCACGCCATCGCGCCCTACCTCGGCCGCCAGGTGCTTGGCGAACATCACCACACCGGCCTTGGCCGCCGCGTAGGCCGCGTTCGCCGGGGACGGGGACCTCCCGGCGGTGGAGGACATCAACACGATCGAGCCCGCGCGACGCTCGATCATGCGCGGCAGGAATTCGTGCACTGTAAGGAAAACCGACGTCAGATCGGATTCCAGCACCGCGCGCCACCGCTCGGGTGCCAGCTGCGCGGTCGGCGTCGGCCTGCCGTCGCCCCCGGCGAAGGGCGCGAGGACCTCCACGGGCCCCAGCTCGTTCTCGACGATCGCACGCACCTCCGCCAGGGCCGCCGCGTCGGTCACGTCGGCCGGGACGGCGAGCGCGCGGCCGCCCCGCTGGGTGACCGACGCGACGACCGAGGCGATCGCGTACTCGTCACGTCCGTTGACCGCGACCGCGGCCCCGAGGGCCGCCAGCGCGCGGCAGGTCGCCGCGCCGATCCCGCGTGAGCCGCCCGTGACCAGGGCGACCTTCCCGGCGAGGCCGGGGGTGGATGTCGTCACGTGAACTCTCCCGTCTGCTCAAATATTCCAAAGTCAAATGATTCACGGGTGTGAATGATTCATGGGCGGTACGGTAGCCCTCGTGACGACATCACGCAATCACCGGGGCGGAGCGGCCTTCCTGCTCGCCCAGCTCGGGGCGCACGCCGCCAACCGCTTCGCGGAACGGATCGGCGAACTCGGGCTCTCCCCGTCCGACATCGGGCTGCTGCGGATGATCGGCACCGACCCCGGGCTCAGCCAGCGCGCGCTCGCCGACCACCTCGGCGTCGTTCCCAGCAGGGTCACCGCCCTGGTCGACCAGCTCGACCGGCAGGGGCTCGTCGAACGTCGGCGCAGTACGGAGGACCGCAGGAACTACGAGCTGCACCTGACCGAAGAGGGCGGCCGCGTGCTCGGCCGGATGCGCTCGCTCGGCGCCGCGCACGAGGACGACATCTGCGCGGCCCTCGACGCGGAACAGCGCGCGCGGCTGATCGAACTGCTCGGGCTGATCGTCGAGCAGCAGGGCCTCACCGCGGGTGTGCACCCGGGCTACCGCTCCTAGCTCCGGTCGCTTCGCGGAGATCCGCCGCGTCGTTGTTTTCAGCCGGCAACCAACGAGAACGACCTCGTTCACGTCGCAGGGAACGAGGCGCGACAACACGCGCAGAATCGCCCCGGTTGGCGACATCGCGAAGCTGGAGAAGTGCGGCTTCGACCCGAAGGGCACACCGGCTGTTCAGGCCTGGTACAACCACTGTGGCAGCGGCAATGTCCGGATCCGGATCGACCGCTTCATCGGCGACAACACCTTCCAGTGCGTCGGCCCCGGCCTCACGCTGCTCGGTGTCTGGCCTGACTTCTACGACGCGTGGTACGACAACCGGACGTGCTGACCGCGCTTCTCTTGCGGCTGTGCCGTGCGTGAGCGGTCGGCGCTGAGCGGGCGCGGTAAGAAGAAGTCGGCACTCGAACTCGTTGCCGCGGCCGCGTGACCAGTCCCGTGTTGTTGGTCGGCACCAAGGCCGATTCCGCGTTGCCCTGACCATCGCGGCAGGTTCCACTTTCTTTAAGCGGTCCCATCGCGCACTCCCCGCTCCCTAGCATCCACCCCACAAGCTCACTGGGGGGACACGTTGAGAGTTCTGGGCGCCATGATGATCACTTCCGTCGCGCTGACGACCGCGCTGGCGGGAACCGCGACGGCTCGGGGGGCCGATGCGGACGTCACCATCGAGGTCTCCGCGGCGCGGAACATCCTGCCGCCGGGCGGGTGGACGTCGGTGGAGGCCAACGTTCGCAACCTCGGCACGGTCGCGGCGGACAACGTCCGGTTCACCTTCGCCTTGCCGCAGTACCTGCAGGTCATCAGCACCGAGACGTCCTCGGAGTGGAACTGCGAGAGCCAGGGCGCGACCGCGACCTGCCAGCACATCGGGCCGTTGCGGCCGGGCGCGACCCCCTTCCACTTCCGCTTCACCGCCGGGGTGAGCTACGACGCGCCGATCGGGTCCTCGGTCATCGCGACCGCGTCGGTCACCACCAGCTCAGCGGAGTCGGTCACCGGTAACAACCGCTCCGAGAAGTCGATCCGCTTCGTCGGCAAGGGCGTGGTCAAGGGGCAGATCTGGCACGACCTCAACGCCAACGGCGTGCGCGATCCCGGCGAGCCCACGATCAACAGCATCGGCGTGTCCTTCCGTTCGGTGGACGACGAGGACCTGGAAGGCTTCTCCAACTCCGTCGACGGCACCTACTGGGAGGACCTGGCCGCCAAGCGGTTCCAGGCCGAGGTGCACCTGTCCAAGTCCTCCTGGCGGTTCACCACGCCCGACGTCGGGAGCGACACCACGGACTCCGACATCGTGCCCACCACCGAGGACGCCTGGTACCGCTACGGAAAGAGCGAGATCTTCACCGTCGAGGCTGGCGTGAACCGGGTGCTCGACGTCGGCGTGGTCGCCGTCCCCAAGCCCTAGGCGAGCAACGCCTTGTTGCGCTCGGGATCGCGCAGCAGCCGCAGGGACTGCTTCTCCAGCTGCCGGATGCGCTCGCGGGTCAGGCCGAGCTCGTCGGCCACCTCCTGGAGGGTGTGCGCACGCCCGTCGAACAGGCCGTAGCGCCTGCTCACGATCCGGGCCTCGCGCTCGGGCAGCGTGTCGACCAGGGCACGCAGCTGCTCGGCGACCTCCCGGTGCTCGACGACCTCGTGCGCCTGGACGCCGTCGGTGTCCTCGATCAGGTCGCCCACGCAGCCCCCGCCACCGTCGCCGACCGGCGCGTGCAGGCTGATCACCGACCGGTCCGCCGAGCGCAGCTCGACCACGCGAGCCACCGGTATCCCGGTGGCCTCGGACAGCTCCTCGGCGGTCGGGTCGCGGTCGTCGTCCAGTCGCAGCCGTTGTTCTGCCTTGCGCAGCCGCGACAGCGCCTCGACGGCGTGCACGGGCACCCGGATGGTCCTGGACTGCTCGGCCACACCCCGCTCGATCGCCTGGCGGATCCACCACACGGCGTAGGTGGAGAACTTGAACCCCTTGGTGTAGTCGAACTTCTCCACGGCGCGGATCAGGCCGAGGTTGCCCTCCTGCACGACGTCCAGGAACGGCAGCCCGCGCCGGGCGTGCTTCCTGGCCACCGCGACGACCAGGCGCAGGTTCGCCTGGACCATGTGGTCCTTCGCCCGGCGGCCGTCCTCGGCGACGGCTCGCAGGTCCCGGCGCCGTTCGGCGGGCAACGGCGGGCTCTCGCCCTCGTCGGCGCGGCGCACCAGCTCGGCGGCGTAGACGCCCGCTTCGATCCGCCGGGCCAGCGCCACCTCCTGTTCGGCGGTGAGCAGCGGAGTCGACCCGACCTCGCGGAGGTAGTGGCCGACCAGGTCGGCCTCCGGTGCCCACTCCTGCCCGGCCGCGCGGGTGCGCACCGGGCGGCCGCCGTCCACTGCCATCGACATGGCCGTCTCCTCATCGCTCGGACGCCACTGAGCGGCCCGACGAGGCCGGGTGGCGGGGTAGGAACGTGGAGGGTGACCTGCGGACTCGACACGGCGAGCGGCGTCACCCTGGCCCGGAACGGGCTGCGATGGTGTCAACGCCGCGAGGCCGACCCGCATTCCCCTCCGCGGCGCATGCCCGGGCCAGGAACTCCTTGCCACGTCAGCGAGTCCTGCCGCCGCGACCCGGCCGGTGCGTGGTCTAGCGGGTCAGGTGCTCGGCACCGCGACCGGCCTCGCCAGAACCCGGTCCAGGACGTCGGTGAGGAACTGCGTCGGGTCGGGGACCGGTGCGGCGGCCCGCATCGCGACGATCGCGTCCGGTCGTACGAGCAGGGCTCCGCCGTCGGACAGCCACGGTGCGGAGATCCGGTGCGCCGGTAGGCCGACGTGCGCCGCGGTGGTGAGCCACCGGTCGCCCGCGGTGCCCACGAGCGGGGCCCATCGGGACGCGACCAGGTCGAGCGTGGAGACCCCGTCGACCCAGGCGTGAGGCACTCGCGAACCCGGCGACCCGTCCGGTACCACCGCCAGGTCCACTGTGGACGGAAGTTCCGGTCGCGAGTCGATGACGGCGGCCGAGTCGTACCGTTGGCCGAGGTGCACGACCGGGGCCATCGACCTGCACGGCAGCGAGCTGGTGATCAACGGTGAGCTGAGGACGAAGCAACGGCAGGGCCTGTTCCGCCACCGCACCCGTCGCACCGGGCAGTTCCGCTACCAGGTGACGCCGCCGCACGACGTGGACGCCGACAAGATCAAGGCCGGTCTGTCCGAGGGCGTGCTCACGGTGCGGGCGCCGAAGAACGACACGGCCAGGCCCCGCCGCATCCCCATCACCGGCACCTGATCCCGAGCCCGAGCCCCGGCACCCCCGGTCGCTTGGGCTCGGGCCGCCCGCCGCACCCGCTGCTAGCATCGATTTCCTTGTGCGGTCGGCATGTTCGGCGGCTACCCACCCGCGCCCGCCGTGTCCTGTGGGCGACGGTGAGGCGCTCATGACCGAGCCCGAGATGTGTTCGTTCACGGTGGACCGGCGCGGGAAGGTCGTCGTGCTCAGGCTGGGCGGGGCGCTGGATGTCGCTGCTTTCCCGGAGCTGCGGCGGCGTCTGGCCGCGATCTCGGTGACGAAGGCGCCGGTGGTGGTGCTCGACCTGTCCGGGGTCGACTTTCTCGATTCGGCGTGTCTGGGCGCGCTGCTGCGGGAGTACATGGCCTACCGCGACACGGGGCGGGACCTGCGCTTCGCCGGCAGGCACAGCGCGATCATGCGGCCGTTGGCGTTGATGGGTGTCACGGCCGCGATCGTCGTCCACGACACCGTCGAAGACGCCCTCGCCCAGCACGGCGAAGCAGCGAGCGCCTCGGGCTGAGACCGGCGGGTCGCTCGGCGGCTGTGCCCACGAGGCTGGAGACGCACCAGGCCGTGGCCGAACCCCGGAACTCGGTGTCGTCTTCGGCAAATGCCAAGGTGGCGATGGGGATCTCCGCCGGGAGCGCTTCTCCTGCGGCGCCGATGTCGCCGTGAAGGGGCTTTCCGGGCTTGGTGCATGCGGAACCTTTGCGGTGCAAGGGGTTGATCGGGTTCCCGTCCTGCGGGTTCGATCCCCCATCGGGTGATAACACGATCCTTACAAGATCGATTAGGGTCGGGCGGCTGTCTGGGCGAGGGGTGGGCACGTGTGGGTGCGGCGGTGGCTGGATGCGGCGGGAATCCACGATCCTGTGCTGCGGCAGTGCTACACGCGTTGCGTTCGCGACGCCGCGGACCTGGATGGCGGCAACGTCCGGTGGTGGGGGCTGAGGTCGGTCCCTGCTGCGGTACGTCCGCACGTCGCCGCGATGGCTGCGGTGTCGGCCGAAGCCGACAGGCGCGCCGACACCGGATCCGTCGATCAGCGCAAGCGACGGTTCGACGAGTACGTCGAGGCGGTGCTCGCCGCGGTCGCGTCGGGTGGGTCCGGCGATCCGGTCCTGCACGCGGTGGCCTCGACGTTCGGGACGTTCCGCCTGCCGGACACGGTGTTGAGGCACATGTTCGCGGCGATGCGGCGGGACATCGGCTTCGTCGAGTTCGCGACGTACGAGGAGTTGCGGCAGTGGGCGAGGCTGTCCTCCGGTGGCGCGATGGTCGGCATGATGACCTTGCTTGAGGGGCTCGAGGTCGCGCGTGAGCTGGAGCCGGTGCTCTACGAGTACGGTGAGCTGGCCCAGTTCATGGATCAGCTGGCCGACCTCGCCGATGATCTCGGTGACGGGCGGATGTACCTGCCGTTGGCCGATCTCGACCGGTTCGGGGTCCGCGCCGAGGACGTCAAGGCGCGGCGGTGGACTCCCGGCATGGCCGATCTCCTCGAGTTCGAGGTGGAGCGCATCACCAGCCGCATGCCCGCCCTCGTCGCCGAACAGCAGCGCCACACCGACAGCCCGCTGCCGGGTGCGTTCGCGGCGCACTGCGACCTGATGCTGCGCGAGGTGCTGGCCGACGGTCCCGCCGTGCTGGAGCGCGCTTCCCGGGCGCGCCTTGCCGACCGGTTGGACATCTGGCTGCCGGTCTGGCGTTCCACCATCCCGTGCTGAAACAGGAGAAGCGCTTCATGTCCGTCGTGGTCCCCGAAAACCAGGACGTCCTGGTCCCGCTCATCGAGGCCGAGCTGCGCCGGTGGATCGGGCCCGGCGAGAACCTGATGGAACTGGTGTGCCTGGACGCCTTGTTCCCCTCCGGGAAGCTGCTGCGCCCCATCCTGTGCCTGGAGTCGGCGGCGGCGGTCGGCGGCGAGGTCGAGCAGGTGCTGGCCTTCGCCGCGGGCATCGAGTGCCTGCACGTGGCGAGCGTGGTGCACGACGACATCGTCGACCAGGAGCCGGTGCGGCGCGGCCGGGCGTCGACGTCCGAGCAGTTCGGCATCTCCGAGGCCCTGCTCGCCGGGGACGGGTTGTCGATGGCCGGGCACGCCGCGATGCTCAGCCGCGGTCCGGCCGACCGCGCCCTGGCGGCCTCGCGGGTGGTGGTCGACGCCATGCGGCACATGTGCCGCGCCATGATGCGCGAGACCGAGATCCGCGAGGACCTGTCCTGCGGGGTGTCCACGGCCTTGGAGGTGATCCGCGGCAAGACCGCCGCGTTGATCAGCGCCGCCTGCCAGGGCGGGGCGATCCTGGGCGGTGCGACCCCCGAGCAGGCCGAAGCCCTGCGCCGGTACGGGGAACAGCTCGGCATCGCCTTCCAGATCCGCGACGACCTGCTGCCCTACACCGCCGACGAGGACATCACCGGCAAGGCGGCGCAGAGCGATGTCGCCAACCGGCTGCCGACGGTGCCGGTCCTGCTCGCGCACGAGGCCGGCACCGACGCCGACCGCCAACGGCTCGCCGAGGTGTTCCGCGACGACGTCGACACGGTCACCGCGTATCGCGAGGTGCGCGACATCGTGATCCGGACCGGTGGCGCCGAACAGGCCGCGCAGCGCGCCTGGGACTGCGTCGAGCACGCCCGCGCGGCGCTGGCCGGGGTTCCCCGGCCCGACCGGCTCCTGGAACTGGCGGTCACCGCCGTCGACCGGATCCACTGAGGAGCCGCATGTCCTTGCGGGTGAAGGAAGTACGGCATTCCTACGGCATACGCGAGGTGCTGCGCGGGGTCACCTTCGACGTCCCGGACGGTGCGCTGGTGGGCGTGGTCGGGGAGAACGGGGCGGGCAAGACCACGTTGCTGCGCATCCTCTCCGGCGACCTGACCCCCACCGGCGGCGTCGTCGACCGCACCGGCCGCCTGGGGTACTGCCCTCAGCAGGTCGTGCTCAACGAGGCGTTCACCGTGGCCCAGCACCTCCGGTTCTTCCAGGTCGCTTACCGGCTCGGTGATCTGCGCTACGCCGAGGAGCTGATGGAGGTGCTGAACTTCGCCCAGTACCGCCATGATCGCGTCGGCACGCTCAGCGGCGGCACCCGGCAGAAGCTCAACCTCACCCTCGCGCTCATGCACGACCCGGACCTGCTGCTGCTCGACGAGCCCTACCAGGGCTTCGACTGGGACACCTATCTCCGCTTCTGGGATCTGGCCCGGCTACTGCGCGCCCGCGGGCGTTCCGTGCTGGTGATCTCCCACCTCGCCCACGACAAGGATCGCCTCGACACGCTGCACCAGCTCACCGCCGGTGTGCTCGACCCCGATCCCGCACTCACCGAAGGCCACCGCTAGATGCACTTCCGGACCGCGACCCGCATGGCGGTGATCGAACACGCCCGCAACCACCTCGCCCTGTGGCTGATCGCCCTCTACCTGCCGTTCTGGCTGACCGCGATCTACTTCATCCTTCCCGGCCACCGCGTCGGGTTCGTCCTGCGCGCCGCGGGCGACACCGTGTGGGCGCAGGGCAACGAGCTCACCCAGATCACCGGCGCCATCAACGCGGTCACCCAGATCGTCGGCTTCATGATGTTCACGGTCACCTTCAGATCCGGCGCCTTCGACCGCAGGCTAGCCCTCGCCGGGTTCCCGCGCGGCCACCTCGTGGCCGCCAAGACCTGCGTGCTGGTCGCGCTGTCCACCGTGATCGCCTGCTACACCGCCGCGCTGATGACCCTGTTCTGGGACCAGCGACGGACGTGGCTGCTCGCCCTCGCCCTGCTGCTCGCCGCCATGACCTACGGCGCCTTCGGCGTGCTGCTCGCCACCTCGGTCCGCGGCGAACTGGAAGGCATGTTCCTCGTCCTCATGATCAGCATCGTGGACGTCGGGCTGCAGAACCCGATCGCCAACCACGCGGCCGGCAATGACCTCATCTCGATGCTGCCCACCTACGGCGCGATGCAGACGGCCTCGGCCGCCGGGTTCTCCTCCGTCGTCCCGTACTCGCACCTGGCACTGCAGCTCACCTGGTTCGCGGTCCTGTCCGCTCTCGGCCTGATCGTGTTCCACCGCAACACCCGAGACCGAACCGCTCTCCCCGCCGCGTACGGAAACTCTCGGCGAAAGTCGTAGCCGGGATGTCGAGATCGTCGTGGCGGCTCCGTCCCAGGGGCGGATGCGGCCGACGTGGCCGTCACCCCGTACCGGAAGGACAGCCATGCGAAAGCTCATCGTCCAGCAGTGGGTCACCGTCGACAACATCGCCGCGGAGGAGGACGGCGGGCTCAGCTTCGTGTCCGGGGAGCCCTTCTCCGAGAAGACCGACCCCGCGTTCAGGGCGAGCGTGATGGGGTTCATCGACTCGGTCGACACGATGGTCCTCGGCGCGAACACCTACGCCCAGTCCAAGGACTACTGGCCGCACGCCGAGGAGCAGGGCGAGTACGGCGAGAAGCTCAACAACCTCACCAAGTTCGTCGCCTCGTCGAAACTGGACGAGGCGCCCTGGGGCGGCTTTCCCGCCGCGACCGTGACGCGCGACCCGGTTGCCACCGTCCGGGAGCTCAAGGAGCAGGGCGGCAGGGACATCTGGTTGTGGGGGAGCCTGAAGCTCATGCACTCCCTGCTGGGCGCCGGTGTCGTCGACGAGGTCCGGATGATGGTCTGCCCGGTCTCACGCGGCACGGGAACGCGCGTTTTCGCGGATCGCCACGAGATGAAGCTGGTCGAGGCCACCGGCTTCGACAACGGCCTCGCGCTCGTGCGCTACGAGATCGGCAAGTAGGAGGGAAGATCCACGGCCATCGCGGAGCACCTCGACCGCGCCACCGATGCTCGCCACGACCGGATGCGGGACCGGTACGCCTCGACGCACCCGCCTGGACATCGGGACGAACCTTTGGCCGTGCGGATCCAGTACCCAGAAGACGGGCGACCACGCGGGAGGTTGTCCGTCTTCTTCAGCCGCTCGGCGGCCGAACGCCGCTGGACGACTTGTCGAGAACGCGGGACCGGCTCCGTCCCAGGGGTGCGAGCGGCCACGACGGACCGCGCCACGACGAAGGAGAACCGCCATGAGCACGGTGCGACGCCTCGACCACATCGGAGTCGTCGTCGAAGACCTCGACGCGGCTACGGAGTTCTTCCTCGGCCTCGGTCTGGAGAAGGCGGGCGCGATGTCGATGCGGGGTGACTGGATCGGCGGGATCATCGGGCTGGAGGACGTCCACACGGACGTCGTCTTCGTGAGCGCGCCCGACGGCACCGGCAAGCTCGAGCTGATCAAGTTCCATTCGCCCGCCGACGACCGGGGAGTGCGGGAGGCGGCGGCGAACCGGCTGGGCATCCGCCACCTCGCCTTCGTCGTCGAGGACCTGGACGGCGTTCTCGGCGCACTGGCGGCCAAGGGTGCGACCAGGATCGGGAAGATCCACGACCACGAAGGCGTTGTCCGGCTCTGCTACGTGCGCGGCCCCGAGGGGATCATCGTCGAGCTGGCCGAGGAGATCGGCTCGTGACGAGGCGGCCTACGCGCCCGCGGCGATCTTCGGGAAGTCCTTGCGCTTGATCTTGGCCCGGCGCCCGTCGGGGTGGTGGAAGACGATTCCCTCCGCGAGGTGCCCTGGGGAGAACTTGCTCTCCATCGTGCTGAGGAAGTCCCGAAGGCCTTGGTAGCTGCGCGGCACGTCGGGCACGGTCGGCGCCTGGAAGTTGAAGGGCAGGCACAGGTGGTCGTCCAGGGCGAGGGGATTTCCCTGGATGCGCGGCCCCAGCGCCTCGCACGCGTGCTCGCCGTCCGGCCACTGCGCGACGTCGGTGTTGCGCGCCGCGGCGAGAATCCACTTGTCCTCGGCCGATCCCTCGTCGGTGTCGACGTACCAGCCATCCAGAATGCCTTGCTGCTTCTGCGCTTTGCCCGGGTTGCGCCGCTTCTCGACACGGACCAGGTGCCCGGACCGCACGGTCAGGCGGACGTTGGTGCCGTCGAGTTTCTCGGTGCCGACACCGGCCCCGTCGAACACCCAGGCGCACTCGGCCCTCGGCCGGTCGACGACCTGGAAGCGATCGTCACGTTCGAACAGCGTGGGGATCTTCTCCATGACCAGTTTTCCTTTCGCCACATGCCCGATCAGTTCCTCGTGCGTGATGACTCCGCTCGCCAGCCCACCGGCGAGCGCTCGAACCAGGTCCGCGACCGGCACGTCGGCTTCGACCGCCACGCGTTTGAGCGCCTTCTTCTCCTCCGGGGAGAGCCAGGCGACCAGGCGCGACCACCCCTCCGGAGGTGTCCAGCGCGCCAGCGTCGTGGGGTCCTTGCGCGGGCGTCCTCGCTTCTTGGCTTCAGCCACGGGAGGACGCTAGCCAGCCGCAGTGCGTTGTGTCAATTGGCATAATAGAAAATAGCCGCTGGTATAGCTCCAGGTCAGCCGCGTTGCGCGGTCCGGAAACCCCGGGTCGGGGGCACCTCGGTCGCGGGGGCGATGAGGGCGAGGCCGGGGGCGGCCCTGTGTTGTTCACCGGGATGTCCACATCCGGCTCGGCGGCGAGCAGGGCGTCGGCGCCGGCGGGCTCAGCGGGGTGGAGTCGGGTCCCCGAATGCGGCTGCCAGCGCGCCGGCGATCAGGTCGGGCAGGTGCGGCCGGCCATCCTCCTCGGCCCATCGGACCAGTGCCGTGTGCATGACGGCGAGGCAGGCGCTGGCCGTCGCCTTTGCGAGGAAGGGATCGGTGGCGTCGTCGCCGAGGGCGGTGACGATCGCCTGCTGCAGCGCGTAGTGGTTGTCGAGGTGCCTGGCGCGCAGGGCCGGTGTGGAGATCATGAGCTCCAGTCGCGCGAGCAGGAACTGCTCCTGGGAGTCGCCGGTCAGGGCGGAGGCCGACTCGACGAGCGCGGTGCCGATGCGGTGCGCCAGCGGTTGCCCCGGTGGGGATGCGGCGACCCGCTCGGCCACCAGTTCGCTGTGCTGGTCGACGAGGACGAGGTCCTCCTTGGTGGGGAAGTGCCGGTACACGGTCATGGGGGAGACCCCCGCGGCCTCGGCCACCCCCGCCACCGTCGTCGCGTCGTAGCCGCGCTCGGTGAACAGCCGCACCGCATGCGCCTGGATGGCCCGCTGCGTCTCGAATCGCCGTTGCGCTCGCAAGTTCACGTGAGAGAGACTACCGTCCTGATAGTCACTACCAATTCGGTAGAAACTAACACCTAAGGGTGGTCATGAGCGATCTGACCGACAGGACGGCACTCGTCACCGGTGCTTCGCGCGGCATCGGGCGGGCGATCGCGATGCGACTCGCGAAGGACGGAGCGGCGGTCATCGCGCATTTCGGGGCCGACGAGGAGGGAGCGAAGGCGACCGTCGAGCAGATCCGGCACCGCGGCGGCACCGCGTTCGCCGTCGAGGCGCGGCTCGGCGTGGACGGCGACACGGAGAAGCTCTTCGCGGGGGTCGAGGCCGTCCTGGCCGGGCGGCCGCTCGACCTCCTCGTCAACAACGCCGCGGCACCACCGGCAGGCCCGATCGGCACCACGACGCGCGAGGAGTTCGACCATCTCTTCGCCGTGAACGTGCGAGCTCCGTACTTCATCGTCCAGCGAGCCCTGCCGCTGCTGCGCGATGGTGGCCGCATCGTCACGATCTCCTCCGTGGCGACGCGGATGGCCAACCCCGCGCAGACGTCCTTCGCCATGACGAAGGGGGCGGTCGAGACGATGAGCAGGACCTTGGCCGCTGAGCTGGGGGCTCGGGGGATCACGGTGAACGCGGTTGCGCCCGGCGCCACCCGCACGGCGACCAACGCCGCGCTCTTCGAAGCGCCGGGCCTCACCGAGCTGATCACCGCAGCGACCGCGCTCGGCCGGCTCGGCGCGCCCGAGGACGTCGCCGACGTCGTCGCGTTCCTCGTCTCCGACGCGGGGCGCTGGGTCACCGGTCAGGTCATCGACGCGACTGGCGGCCTGTTCCTCGGCCCGCGTGCCTGATGCCTAGGGAGTAGTCATTCGCTGCGGGGCAGAAGGTGTTGCAGGGCAAGGAATCTGCCGCTGACGCCTGCGCGCGGGGAGGATGCCGTTGGGCGGAGCTGAGCGCGAGGAAGCCGCCGTAGTCGTGCCCGAACAGGTTGCCCGCGTCGATGCCGAGCGCGTCCAGGGCGCGCCCGACGCGCTCCACCTCGGTGTCGTAGTCGAAGCGCCAGGAGCGGTGGTTGGCCGGGTAGCCGCGCAGCAGCACGATCGGCTCGGCGGCGGGGTCGCCCAGGTCGGCGTAGGCCAGCTGGGCACCGTCGAGCCGCACCGACCGCATCTCCCTCAGCTGCGGAGCCGCGTCGAGAGGTAGGTCAACCAGGATCGCGGACGGCGGAGCACGGCGGTGATGACGTCCATGGAGTCGAAGTACGCGACGCGCTCGGCGATCAGCCCGTCCTGGAGCACGATCTTGTCCACGAGCGGCCATTCGACCGGACGACCGCCGAGGGTGCCGTGCAGGCGGCCCCAGATCAGCACGTGGCCCGAGCCGTGCGCCCAGCCGTGGACGTCGTAGCGCAGGTCGGGGATCAGCGCCATCGTCCGGCGCATGAACTCCCGCGCCTCGTCGATGCCGCGGGTGTTGCGGTCCATCGGGTGGATCAGGCGGACGTCGGGGCGGAACAGCGGGGTGAACGCGTCCGGGTCCATCCTGCTCCACGCTTCGGTGAACCGTTCGACGATGTGCGCGGCTTCGGTCTGGTCAGGTGTCTGCGGCATGATCGGGTTCCTGTGTCGTCGGTGCGGACAGCTGGACGAGCACTTCATCGGCGGCTCGTTCGCCCGCGCGGACGGCACCGTCCATCGTGGTCTGGAACGCGGCCGCGGTTTCAGCGCCCGCCCAATGCAGGTGGGTGCACGGTCTGCGCAGCACGGTGCCGAACGCGCGCACGAGCCCGCCGCGCACGGCGATCACGTCGACGCCCTCGACGTCGACGCGGCGCGCTCGGCTCCAACACCTCGCCCTGCAAGGGAAACGGCTTCACCAGCCGAGCGCCGAACCGGTACCGGCTGGTCACCAGGTCGTCCGCGACGTGCAGTGCGGCCGTCGCGGTGCTGAGGACGTCCACTGGTTCCACGAGCACGCCGCCTCTCCGGCCCCACTATTGCAAGCATTGCAATAGTGAGTGCACGGTAGCGCACGCCGCGGTGTCTTGCAATGAGTGCGAGAACGGCCTCGCTGCGTCGGCTCGTCATCGCAGTCAGGGCCGGTCCTACGATCGGTGCCGTGCCGACCGTCGTGACCGAGGCTGACCGTGAAGCGGACGAACGAGCGGAGGCAGCCGTCACCTTGTCGCCGGGCGCCGATCGGGAAACTGGCCTGGCGGGTCGGCCGATGCCCGCGGACCGGGTGCGCTCCTGGGTCATCACGATCGTGCTCACGGTCGTCGGCGGTGCCGTCCGGCTGCAGAACCTGGGTCATCCCACGCACAACGGCACACCGGTCTTCGACGAGAAGTACTACGCCGTGCAGGCGTGGCAGATGCTGCGCAACGGCGGGTACGAGGACAACCCTGGCTACGAGTTCACGGTCCACCCGCCGCTGGGCAAGCAGCTGATCGCGCTCGGCGAGTGGCTCTTCGGGTACACCGGCTGGGGGTGGCGGTTCGTCCCGGCCCTGCTGGGCACGCTGATGATCCTGATGATCATCCGGATCGCGCGTCGGCTGACCAGGTCCACCCTGCTCGGCGCGATCGCCGGGCTGCTGCTGATCTGCGACGGCGTGCTGCACGTGATGAGCCGGATGGCGATGCTGGACATCGTCCTCGCGTTCTTCGTGCTGGCCGCGTTCGTGTTCCTGCTGGCCGACCGCGACCAGGTCCGCGACCGCCTGGCCGTCGCGGTGCGCGAGGGCTGGGTGAACGACTCCGGCCGCGGTCCCCGGCTGGGCTTTCGCTGGTACCGCTTCCTGTGCGGCGTCTCGCTCGGCCTGGCGTGCGCGACGAAGTGGAGCGGCCTGTACTGGATCGCGGCCTTCGGCCTGATGATGGTCGTCTGGGACGGCTCGGCCCGGCGGGCGGCCGGTGTGCGCCACCCCTGGTCCGGCGCGCTGCGGAGGGATCTCGTCCTCGGCCTGTGGGCGCTGGTGGTCGTCCCGGTCCTGGTGTACCTGGGGTGCTGGTGGGCGTGGTTCGCGAGCGAGACCGGCGTGGACCGGCACCTGGTGGACTCGTGGCAGTTCGTCTTCCCGCCCGCGTTGCGATCGCTGTGGGGCTACTCGGCGAACGTGCTGGACTTCCACGAACACCTGGTGACGACCCCGGGGCAGCAGCACCAGTGGGAGTCCAAGCCCTGGACGTGGCCGATGGGCCTGCGCCCGATGCTCTACCACTGGGACGGCACGACCACGGGCTGCGGCGAGTCGTCCTGCGTGAGCGCGACGATGCTGATCGGTACTCCGGCGATGTGGTGGCCGGCGTTGCCGATGATCGGCTGGAGCCTGTGGCGGATGACCGCCCGGCTGGACTGGCGGTACGCGGCAGTGCTCGTGGCCTACCTGGCCGGACTGCTGCCGTGGTTCGTCAACCTCGACCGCCAGATGTACTTCTTCTACATGACGCCGACCTCGGCGTTCCTGGTTCTCGGCCTCGTGTTGCCGCTCGGGCAGATCCTCGGCAAGGCCTGCGCCGGATTCGAGAGACGCGGGACCGGTCTGCTCGTGGTGTCCCTCTACGTCGGACTCGTGGTGGCCGACTTCGTGTGGCTGTGGCCGATCCTGAACGGTGACTCCATCACCCACGCCCGCTGGGACGCGGAGCTGTGGCTGCCTTCGTGGCGCTGAGCGGAACGGTCGCCGCGCGCTTGAGGGTGCTGATCACCGGAGCGGTCTCCAGGTGCTCGATCGCCTCGATCGTCGCGACACGGTCGGTCAGGCAGGTGTAGAGCGCGTCGACGTCGCGGCACACGACCTTCGCGAGCAGGTTGGCCGGGCCGCGTGGACGTGGCTCTGCACGGCACTCGGTCTCGCGACGCTGGTGGCGTTCGCTCGTCACCAGCGCGGCCGGACCGACGCGCTCGTCGAACCGGGCTTGTTCCGGGGCAGGGGGTTCGCCCTGTCGCTGGTCAGTTCGCTGCTGTTCTTCGCGGTGATGAACGGCCTGCTGTTCGTGCTCGTGCTGTTCCTCCAGCTCACCCAGGGCAAGACCCATCCGGCGCCGCGCTCGCGCTCCTGCCCTGGTCGGCCGGGCTTGCGATCGGCTCGTGGACCGCCGGTGCGGTGCTCGCGCCCCGCTTCGGGGCGAAGGTGATGCGCGTCGGTCTGGGGCTCGTGCTGGTCGGTCTGGCAGGGCTCACCGTGTCGCTCACAGCGGCGCCGCTGCTCGCGACCGGGATCGGCCTGGGCGTGTTCACCGTGCCGTTCTTCGGCAACGCCCTGTCCGGTGTCGCCCCGCACGAAACCGGCTCGGCGTCCGGTCTGCTCAACGCGGTGCAGCAGCTCGGCGCGACCGCCGGAGTCGCCCTGCTGGGCAGCGTGTTCTTCCGGTACGGCATGCAGCAGGCGGTGATCACCTCGATCGTGCTGATCGCGGTCGTCCTGGCGCTCAGCGTTCGGTCAGGGCGTCCTGAACGCGCGATGACAGCGGTCGGTCGCTGAACAGGAGCCGGATCGCAGCAGGGTCTGGGTTGCCCGCGTCCGGTCCCCGCCACACGTGGGTGAGGCCCAGGCGTTCGACGGCGCGGCGGGACCGGTCGTTGCCGTCGAGCACGTAGGCGGTCACGGGCAGGTCCGGTCGCAGTACGCGGGCCTGCGCGATCGCTGCCGCGCTGATCTCCTGGGCGTGGCCCTGTCCCCACCATCGGGGATCGAGGCGGAAGCCGAGGTTCCACGCGACGCCGTAGCGGACGAAACAGCCTCCGACGCCGACGAAGTCGTTGTCCTGCACCGGTTCCGCGCTGCGGACGATCCACATGCCGAGGCCGTCGCGCTGCCACGCCCGGCGCCAGTTCTCGATCATCCGCTCGGTCTGGTCGATGTCGTCGTGACGGCTCAACGGGTCCGGGCCCCACACGCGCGGGTCCGAGTACAGCGCGAACACCTCGGGCAGGTCCTCCGGCTCCGGTGCGCGCAGGACCAATCGTGCGGCGGGCATGGCGTGCTCCTGGGAGGTCATGCGTGAGGTGGGAATCTGCGGGCCAAGGTCTCGAGTGCTTGCAGCACTTCGGTGAGCACCCGCGGGTCGTCCGTGCCCAGTGCCGCCGCCACGGTGTCGTCGATCGGGACGGATGCGCGCTGGGCGGCCCGGGCGGGTACGTCCGCGTGGGGGCGGACCAACGTGCGGCGCCGGTCCTTCGGATCATGATCGGTGACGAGGACGCCCTCGTCGCGCAGCCGCGCCACCGCCGCCGAGACGTGGCTCTGCGGAAAGCCCGTGCGGCGGGTGATCTCGCTGACCGAGCTGTCGGGGTTGTCCATGACGTCGGCCAGCACGAGCCGGACGCTCGCCGGGAGCCGGTGGAACAACGACGGCGGAATCGCCTGCTCGCCGAGCTTGGTGAGGGTCCGCCCCAGGCGGAAGAGCGCTAGACCGTCCACGCCCCCATGATACATCTGGACTGATGTATCAGTTCTGATGTTTTAGGAGGCGTCCGTGACCACCCCGCTGCACCGCCGGATCCGCGGCGAAGGCCCGTTGCTGCTGATCGTCCAGGGCGGCTTCGGCAACGCCGAGCACACCGAGGGCCTGGTCGAAGCCCTGATCGACGACTACACGGTGGTGACCTACGACCGCCGCGGCCTGTCCCGCAGCCCGAGTTCGTCCGGGCCATTCACCATCTCCGACCACGCCGACGACGCCGCCCGCCTGCTCGCCGAGCTGACCGACGAACCGGCGTACGTGCTGGGGTGCAGCATCGGCGCGGTGGTGGGCCTGGACCTGGCGGCGCGTCACCCCGACAAGCTTCGCCACCTCCTCGCGCACGAGCCACCCGCGCTGCGCGTGTTGCCCGAGGCCCGCCGCGCTGAGGCGATCAGAGCACACGAGGACGTCGAGGGAGCCTTCCGCGCGCACGGTCCCGGTGCCGCGTTGCCGAAGTTGTTCGCTCTGATCGGGGCGGACCTCACCCCGGGGCAGGCGCCCCGGAAGCCCGACCCGCATCAGGTCAGCGACCTGATGTCCTTCCTCGCCAACGATTTCCCCGGCGTCCGCGGCCACCACCTCGACCTGGACGCGCTGCGCCGGACCGCCTCCCGGATCACCGTCGGGGTCGGTGCCACCAGCGCCGGGCTGACCGACCACGAGTGCGCTCGCGCGCTGGCCGAGCACCTCCGCGCCGACCCCGTGGAGTTTCCCGGCGGCCACGGGGGCGCCGCCACCCACCCGGCCGCTTTCGCCGCGACCCTGCGCTCGGTCCTCGTCGCAGCGGCAACAACCTGACCGCAAAGCTTGTCCGCATTGAGGTGGAGCACGCACCGGCGGAAGTTCTTTCGACTGGTTCGGGCACCGATGTCGATTTGGGCCCGCCCGGTTCGACGCAGGGGTGACAGGAGACGATCGACACCTCGGGAGATGACGATGAGGGCAGGCCGACGCGAGTGGTGGGGGCTGGCAGTGCTGGCGCTGCCGACACTGCTGTTGTCGCTGGACATGAGCGTGCTGCACCTGGCGGTCCCGCACCTGGCCGCCGATCTGCGGCCGAGCAGCACGCAACTGCTGTGGATCATCGACATCTACGGCTTCATGATCGCCGGGTTCCTGGTCACGATGGGCACCCTGGGCGATCGGTTCGGCAGGCGGAGACTGCTGATGGCCGGCGGTGCCGCCTTCGGCGTGGCGTCGGTCGTGGCGGCCGTGAGCACCAGTCCGGAGATGCTGATCGGGGCGCGCGCGGTGCTCGGGGTCGCCGGGGCGACGTTGATGCCGTCGACGTTGGCGCTGATCAGCAACATGTTCCAGGACGCGAAGCAGCGCGGGACCGCGATCGCGGTGTGGATGAGCTGCTTCATGGGCGGCATGGTGATCGGGCCGGTGGTCGGCGGCGTGCTGCTGGAGCACTTCCGGTGGGGCTCGGTGTTCCTGATGGCCGTACCGGTCATGGTCCTGCTGCTGGCCACCGCGCCGAAGCTGCTGCCGGAGTACCGCGACACCGCGGCGGGGCGGCTCGATCCGGCGAGCGTGGCGCTGTCGCTGGGCGCGATCCTGCCGATCGTCTACGCCCTCAAGGAGACCGCCAAGGACGGCGTGTCGGTGCTGAACGCGGTCGTGCTCGCCGTGGGCGTGGCGGTCGGGGTGGTGTTCGTCCGCCGTCAGCGCGGTCTGGCCGACCCGATGCTGGACCTGCGGCTGTTCCGGGTGCGGGCGTTCAGCGCGGCGGTGAGCATCACGCTGGTCGGCGCGGTCACGATGGGCGGTGTCTTCCTTCTGGTCAGCCAGTACCTGCAGATGGTCGCCGGGCTGACCGCGGTGGAGGCGGGGCTCTGGCTGGTGCCGCAGGCCGGTGCGGTGGTGGTCGGATCGCTGATCGCCCCGCGGCTGGCGCAGCGGTTCCGGCCGGAGTTCGTGCTCGGTTTCGGGATGCTGGTCGCGGCGGGCGGGATCGTGCTGTTCACGCAGGCCACCGCGACCGGCGGGGTGGCGTTCGTGGTGGTGGGCATGTCGATCGCCGGGTTCGGGATGGGTCCGCAGGGCGTGTTGTGCACGGAGATGGTGGTGAGCTCGGTTCCGCCGCAGAAGGCCGGTGCGGCTTCGGCGATGTCGGAGACCAGCGCGGAGTTCGGGATCGCCATGGGGATCGCGGTGTTCGGCAGCGTGGGCACGGCCGTCTTCCGGGACCAGATCGTCGTGCCCGCGCAGGTTCCGGCCGAGGCCGCCGCACTGGCGACGGACAGCATGGCTGGTGCCCTGCAGGCGGCGGGCACGTTGCCCGCTCCGCTGGCCGAGGGTGTGCTTGCCACCGCGAGGGAGGCCTTCTCGGCCGGACTGCACACCGTCGCCGGTGTCGGGGCCGCGATCGTCGTGGTGTTCGCGGTGGTCGGCATGGTCGCGCTGCGCAGGACGCGCCCGGAGGCCGCCGAGGAGCAGGTTCCCGTCCTGGCGCACCACTAGTTCGGCTGTCCACTGTGGACCGCACGAGGGGTGACCTCGTGCGGTCCGCGTGCCGTCGAGGCCGAGGTTCTTCGAACCGGGCTCCCGCTCCGCGCCGATGCTGCTACGCTCGCCGCGATGGTTACCTACTTGTGCAGATCGGGGGTTCCGTTCGCCAAAGGTGAGTGCTGATGCACCCTTTGACCGCGGATGAGAACTTCCGTCTTCTTCTCTGGTCGCGCGTGCGAGAGTTCGCCGTGCCGCCGTCGATGATCGAGTCAGCGACCGCCCGCAGGGTGGCGGGTGACTGGGCCGGGGCCTGTGCCGCCGCGCGCGTCGATGTGGATCTGAATCTGCGAGCCGTGGGGCGCACCCATGGTCAGGAGCTCGCCGCGCAGGTCCGCGCTGATCTGCGTCATCTGGCTCCTGACCTGCTGCGCTGGCATTTCCCGCGAATCGGACCGGATGGCCTGCTGCGCCCGGGACTCACCGTCTCCCTGGCCCCGTACCGCCCGCCGACCGGCAGTTGCGACGCGATACACCTGGTGGCGCGAACACCACCGGCGTGGGCGGGTGCCGGTCAGCGCATCAGCCTCGCGCTGTGGGAGCCGTCCCGGCCCAAGGCCGGAGCAGGCGCGCATCCGCATCCCCATCCCGATCGGCGGTTCCGCCTCGATCTGCACCGTCACTTGTGGGACGCGCGCAGAGCCGGTGAACTGGGGGAGCGGTCGGGAGTCGGATTCTGGCCCCAGGACAGCGATCTCGCCGTGCACCGGTGGGCGGCTGAGGCCGAGTTGGTGCTGCGCGCGGACGAATGCGCGGAGCGCACCGTCGTGGTGCGACTTAGTTCCCGGCGTCGACTGGTGCTGAACCTGCAGTCCGAACCCAGGGTCACTGAGGCTCCGCCGAGAGGTTGTACCGGGGCGCGGCCGGTTCTGCCGGACGCGGCGACGTGGGTTCCGCCCGACGTGGAGCTGCTTCACGCGGGGCTGATCGACGCCGATCGGCTGCACCCGCTTGTCGCGGCGGCGCTCGTACCAGGCCATCGGTCCGGCGGTGTGCCAGGAAGCCCTGGCAGCTCAGGGAACTCGCGCCTCGTCGAGTGTCGTGGCGCCACGCATCGCATCGACGTGGTGGACGGGGTGCTCGCACCGCTGGACCACGATCCCGACGAGACACGCCGCGAGGAGCTGCTGGTCGCGTTGGGCGGTCCCGCACTGCCGTGCCTGCAAGCGATCGACGAGGCACACCGGCGTCCGGAGGACCTCGTCGACATTCGCGCCCGGCTGGACCACGGCGACACCGCGGGTGCTCTCGCCGCTGTCGAAGACCTGCTCGGACCGGACGTGCTCCTGCGCGGCGGCGCGCTGCGCGACGAGCTGGAGAAAGCGTTGCGCCGCAAGGTGCTTCACGGGCTGTACCGGACCGGGCTGACCGGACTCGGATCACATCTGTCCATTCAGGACAGACGAAGTCGGGTCCGTGCCCGCCTGCGGCACGCGACCTCGCGCTGACCGCGCACATCACTTCCTCGCCTGGCCGACGCCGGGCCCCGACTCGACCACAAGGTGATCAACTGTGCCTCTTGCCACCGCTGTGCCCCATGTCCGGCCGCTGGACGTCGCCGCCGACCTGCTTGCCCTGCTGAACGATTCGACCACCGAGCCGCGCGCCGACACCCAGTTGGAAGCCCTGACGCTGGCCGTGTCCGCGGACCTGCCGGTGCTGCTGTGGGGTGAACCGGGGATCGGCAAGACCGCGGCCCTCGACCAGCTCGCCGCCGCGCTCGAACTGCCGCTGACCACGGTGATCGCGAGCGTGCACGAGCCGTCGGATTTCTCCGGCCTGCCAGTGGTCGGTGACGATCCGGCCGAGCAAGGTGTTCCGATGGCTCCGCCGGATTGGGCTGTGCGCCTGGTCCGGGCGGGCGAAGGATTGTTGTTCCTGGACGAGCTGTCCACCGCGCCGCCTGCCGTTCAGGCCGCGCTGCTGCGCGTCGTGCTGGAGCGGCGGGTCGGTGCGTTGACGCTTCCGCCGGGTGTCCGGATCGTGGCCGCGGCCAACCCGCGTTCCTCCGCGGCTGATGGTTGGGAGCTGAGTCCACCGCTGGCCAACCGGTTCGTCCATCTGCAGTGGAGCTACGACCACGAGGTCGTGGTGCGCGGGCTGGGTGGGACGTGGCCGAAGGCGGTGTTGCCGAAGCTCGCACCGGGGAAGCTGCCGGAAGCCGTGGCGTTCGCGCGCCGGGCCGTGTGCGAACTCCTGGCCGCCCGTCCCGGGCTCGTGCATCGACTGCCGAAGAACGAAGCGCGTCGCGGCGGTGCGTGGCCTTCGCCGCGCAGTTGGGAGATGACGCTGCGCCTGGTTGCTTTCGCCACCGCCGCAGACGCTTCCCGGGAGGTGCTGTCGATGCTGGTGCGCGGTGCTGTGGGGGACGGGCCGGGGTTGGAGTTGCTGGCCGGTCTGGATCGGATGGACCTGCCGGATCCCGAGGTGCTGCTGGCGAATCCGGCGGCGGCGGTCCTGCCCGAGCGCGGCGATCTGCGCCAGACGGTGCTCGACGGCGTGGTGGAGGCGGTGCGCAAGCGACCGGAGCAGTCCCGCTGGGACGCGGCGTGGTCATTGCTGGTTCAGGCCCTGGAAACAGGGGCACCGGACCTGGTGGTGGTACCGGCGTCGACGCTCGCCGCGCTGCGCCGCGAGGACTGGCGGGTTCCGGCGGCGATCGAGCGGTTGGCGGGAGCGGTGTCGCTGTCGCAGCGAGCGGACCGACTTGCGGGTGCCCGCCGATGACGCAGGGGAGCCTCGACGAGGAGAAGCTGTTCGCCGCCCGGTTGCACGCGGTCCGGTGCCGTCCGTACTTGGCGACGGCGTTGTTCGCCTTGCACACCGTGGAATCGCGGCGAGTGCCGACGATGGCCGTGGACCGGCACTGGCGTTGCTACGTCTCACCGGTGTTCGTGGACCGCACCCCGTTGGAGGAGCTGGCCGGCGTCTGGGTGCACGAGGTTTCCCACCTGCTGCGCGACCACCACGGGCGCAGCGACCGGTTCGCGGCGGCGCACGAGCTGACCGGTCCGGGGGAGCGGTTGCGGATGAACATCGCCGCGGACTGCGAGATCAACGACGACGTCTTCGGCGAGGGGCTGGCACGGCCCAAGGGGGCCGTCGACCCGGCGCTGCTCAGGTTGCCCGAGGGGCAGCTGATGGAGGACTACCTGCGTCAGTTCCGGCTCGGGCAGCACACCGACGAGTACGCCTGGCTGGACTGCGGAAGCGGGGCCGACGGGCTGGACCGGGAGTGGGATCTCGGAGCAGACGGCGCGCACGGGCTCACCGAACAGGAACGGGATGCCGTCCGGTTCCGGGTGGCACAGGGCATCACTGCGCGTCCTGGTGACGTCCCGCAGGGTTGGCGGCGGTGGGCGGAGGAGGCGTTCCAGCCGCCCCAGCCGTGGCGGGAACTGTTGGGGGCGGCGGTCCGCACGGCGGTTTCCGCCCCCGGGGTCGGGGAGGACTACACCTACGGACGCCCTTCGCGCAGGTCGGCCGGTCTGCCCGGGGTGATCATGCCGAGCCTGCGGCGCAGGCCGCCTCGCGTCTGCGTGATCGTCGACACCTCCGCATCGGTGAGCGACGCCGAGCTGGGAAGCGCCATCGTCGAGATCGCCGCGATCGTCCGCGCGGTCGGCGGGCGACGTGATCTCGTCTCGGTGCTGTCGTGCGACGCCGCCGCCCACGTCACGCATCCGCTGTGCCGCACCGAGGGGATCACCTTGGTGGGTGGTGGCGGCACGGACCTGCGCACCGGCTTCGCCACGGCCCTGCGCACCGGCCTCCGCCCCGACGTGATCGTCGCCCTGACCGACGGACAGACACCCTGGCCGCACGCGAGGCCGCCCTGCCGGACGGTTGTGGGCCTGTTCCCCCGGCAGCGCCCATCGGGTGAGGACAACCCCGACTACGATCCCGGCACACCGCCACCGTGGGCGCGGGTGGTCACCGTGGGCTGACCGATGGCTCGGGAGCCTCTGGTCGTTTGCCCGTAGGGACTTTCTGCTCTCAGGGGAGAGGCCGTGCACTCCGCGCGCGGAGCCCAACTTCCCTGTCCGCGGTGCACTGCTCTGGAATCTCATTGTCGAGTGACTCTGATGCGCAAATCCCTGTCTGTGTTGTCCGTCGGGGCGCTGCTGGCCACTGGCTGCGCCACGTCCGTTCGGATTGACGACGCCGGTGAGCTGGTCCGGACCGCGAACGGCGCGCTCCGTGGCACGGTCACCGCTGAACACCGTCTCTTCCAAGGCATCCCGTACGCTGCTCCACCCGTCGGCCCGCTGCGCTGGGCATCCCCGCGCCCGGCGGAGAAGTGGCAGGAGGTCCGCGACGCGACGAAGCCCGGATCGCCGTGCCCGCAGGAGGCCACCGAGTACGCCGACTCCACGAGCTCCGTCGAGGACTGCCTGTTCCTCAACGTGACCGCGCCGCGCTCGGCGACCAGGAGAACACCCAAGCCCACCATGGTCTGGATCCACGGTGACGGCGTTGTCGGTGCCGGTAGCCACTTCGACGCCCGATCGCTGGCCACGGCCGGAGATGTGGTCGTGGTGACGGTGAACTACCGCTTGGGGATCTTCGGTGGGTTCGCCCACCCCGGGCTGGCCGACTCCGGTTCGTTCGGATTGCAGGACCAGCAGGCCGCGCTGCGCTGGGTGCGGGAGAACATCCGCGACTTCGGTGGCGACGCCGGCAACGTGACGCTGTTCGGCGAGTCCTACGGGGCCCAGTCCACCACCGCCCACCTCACCTCGCCGAGCGCGAAAGGCTTGTTCGACAAGGCGATCGTGCAGAGCGGCTTCGGGCTGATGGACCTGCCGGCCGGGGCGATGATGACGGGCGTCCCGGCGGTCGAGTGGTTCGGGTGGCGGGCACTGCAGGACGCCGAGACCGAAAGCGTGCGTCTGGCGCGGGAACTGGGCTGCGCTGACAGCGCTCGTGTGCTGGACTGCCTCCGCTCGCTGCCGGTCTCGGCGTTGGTACCGCACATGAGGTCGTTCCAGCCCTTCGCGTTCGGCAGTTCGGTGCTGCCGGAACTCCCCGCGAAGGTGCTGCGAGAGGGCAGGGCGCAGCGAATTCCCGTGATCACCGGGACCACGCGTGACGAGCACAGCCTCCTCGTCGGGCTGTTCCACGACATGCTCGGCAGCCCGGTCACCGAGCAGGAGTACCCGCGCCTGCTCGCCGAGGCGTTCGGAGCCAAGGCGGAGGAGGTTCTGGCGAAGTACCCGCTCGCGGACTACGCGTCGCCGAGCCTGGCCTGGTCGGCCGTGCTGACCGATCGGATGTGGGCGCGGTCGAACTTCGAACAGGCCCAGCTGTTCGCCAGGAGCGCGCGGACCTTCTTCTACACCTTCGCCGACCGCAACGCGCCGATGTACCTGCCCCTGCCGCAGGGCTTCACCGCCGGCGCGTACCACGCCGCCGACGTGCCGTACCTGTTCCCCGACGCCGAGTTCCACCGCGCGAGCACCCCTGGGCAACGCGCGCTGTCCTCGGCGATGATGCGCTACTGGGCCAACTTCGCCCGCGCCGCCGACCCGAACGGCAGCGGCCTGCCGAAGTGGGCTCCTTTCGGGCCCGGAGAGTACGTCCAGAGCCTCGCGCCCGGGGCGAACGGCATCACCCGGGCCGACTACCCGGCCCAGCACAAGCTCGGCTTCTGGAACGGCCTGAACTGAGCAGGCCGAGATCCCGGACGTCGGCTCCCATCGGAAGTTCCGCGACGTCAGCGTCGCTCGCCTGCGACACGGCGCTTCCCCCTCGGCCGGACTATCCGGGTATGCCCGGAAGCCCTCGTGGATAAGGACTTTCGGCCCGCGCGGCCCGTCTTCATCCCTGGCGAGACTGCTGGAGACGACAGGAGGAAACCATGTCCACGCAGAACAACACCACCCGCAGGCCAAGCCGAGCCCCCTTCCACGACACCAGCCCGGCCGAGAAGGCGTTGGCGGTGCTGCGCATCGCAACCGGGTTCCTGTTCCTGTGGGCGTTCGTCGACAAGCTGTTCGGCTTGGGCTACGCCACGCCCTCGGCGAAGGCGTGGTTGTCGGGCGGTTCACCGACGGCTGGCTACCTGGGCCGGGTCGACACCGGCCCGTTCCAGTCCGCGTTGCGCGGGATCGCGGGAGCGTGGTGGGCGGACTGGCTGTTCATGCTCGGTTTGGCCGGGGTCGGCGTCGCCGTGCTGCTGGGCGTGGGACTGCGGGTGGCCGCGGTCGCCGGGACGGTGATGATGCTGCTGATGTGGGTGGCCGAGTGGCCGCTCGCGCAGGTGACCGCCACCGGCGCGCCGAGCGGCTCGACCAATCCGCTGGTCGACTACCACGTGATCTACGCGCTGGTGCTGATCGCGCTCGCCGCCACCCACGCGGGCACCACGTGGGGGCTGGGCCGAGCCTGGGAATCGCGTGAGCTGGTGCGGCGGCACGGATGGCTGGCCTGAAGGCTCGCACGGACGACAACGCCGGTGCCTCGCACGGCGCCGGCTTGCGTCACGACTGGAAGAAGAACGCGATGAACCTGGAAATCCTGGAACCGGCCGAGTGCCTGCGGTTGCTCGGCTCGGCCGAGATCGGCCGGATCGCCTACACCGACGAGGCGCTGCCCGCGGTGGTCCCGGTGAACTTCTTGCTGCACAACGGCGCCATCGTCTTCCGGACCGGTCAGGGCGGCAAACTGGCCGCGGCCGTCCGCAACGCCGTCGTCGCCTTCGAGGTCGACGACGTCGACTCGGGCACGCGGACCGGCTGGAGCGTCACCGCGATCGGCTACGCCCGGGTGGTGTACGACGCGGGTGAATGGAAGGCGCTGGCGAGGCTGGGGCTGTGCACGTGGGCACCGGGAGCGCACCAGAGCTTCGTCGTGATCGTGCCCGAGATCCTGCGGGGGCGCAGGATCTCGGGCACGGGGGCGATCAGCCGAGCGCTGAACGAACCCAAGAGCGGAGTAGGTCCCGCCGCGTGATGACGCCGACGACCTTGGTCCCGTCGGTCACGGGGACGGCCCGGACGCCGTCGCCGAGGAGGGCTTCGGCCACCTCGGCGGCACTCGCGCCCCGCCCGACGCTGGGCACGGGAGCGGTCATCACGTGACCGACCAAGCCCTCGTCGCCTTGCCGGAGCAGCTCGGCCTCGTCGACGACGCCGAGCAACTGTCCACTGTGGCTGGTCACGGGCAGGAGGGTGAAACCGTGCGCGGTCAGCAGCGCGGCCGCGGCCAGGACCGGGGTTTCGGGCCGCACGGTGATGGCGGGACTGGACATCAGGTCTTCGGCGCGCATGGCGTTCTCCCTTGCTCATGTCCGTGCCGCTGACTGGACCTTTATCGGCACGGTACCCAGCGCGCCAACCGCGTGGTCAGGGTCGAAAGTCCCTGTCCCTTGTGGACGGTACTTCCGACGGGCGACGCGGGACTTCGTGCCCTCCCCACCGAGGCGAGCGCTCTCTAGCGTCGGTGGTGAGACGACGGGAGGTGACCGACGATGGCACAGCGGAACACGGCTCCGATCGTGGTGGGGGTCGACGGCGGCGAACTGGGCCGGCGCGCGCTGGCGTGGGCGGTCGAGGAGGCTCGGCGGCGGGGTTGCCCCGTGCAGGCCATACACGTGTGGGCGCACACCCCGGTCAACGATGTGCTGCTGGGTTCGGTCCGGCAGATGCACGAGCAAGCGCGGGCCTTGCTGCGCCAGGAGGTCTGCGCCGTCACCGAGGGGATGGAGGGCATCCCGGAGATCGTGCAGGAGTGCATCCCGGGCACGCCCGCGAATGTGCTGATCGAGGTCGCGCAGGACGCGGCGATGCTCGTGCTCGGCAGGCACCGTGGCGGTGTGGCCCGGCAGGCGTTCATCGGCTCGGTCAGCTCGGCGTGCGCGCGGCGAGCGTTCTGTCCGGTTGTGGTGATCCCCGGGCCGCGGCCCCGCAGGAACAACGCGGCGGAGGGCTGAGCCGTGCGCGTACTGGAGATCATGACTTCGCCCGCGGTGTGCGTAGCGCCAGGGGTGACGTTGCTGTGTGCGGCGAAGGTGTTGAGCCGCAAGGGAATCGCCGCCGCGCCTGTGGTGGGCGACGCGGGCTCGATCGTCGGCATCGTCAGCGAGGGTGACATCGTGCGCGGCCGTCTGGTGCCCGGGCCCCGCCGTCCGCACACCGTGGCCGAGGTGATGACCGGGAACGTCCTCACCACCAGGGCGGATGCCGATGTCGACGACCTGGCGACCGCGATGCTCGGCAAGGGACTGCGGAGCGTCCCCGTGGTGTCCGACCGTGGCGAGGTGCTGGGGATGGTGAGCCGTCGCGATGTCATGCGTGCGCTCGCCCGGGACGGGAACAGAATCGCTTCGCAGGTGCGCTACCTGCTGGACGGCTACTGGGGGCCGGAGCGCCCGTGGGACATCGAGGTGGACGGAGCCGTGGTGACGGTGGCCGGTGAGTTCCGCGACGAGTCCGAGCGCGAGATGGTGCGACGGCTGGCCGATGTCATCCCCGGGGTGGCGGTGGTGCTGACGCGCGGACGCGGTGCGTTCAGCGTCTGCGACTGATCCCGAGGTCGCCAGAAGGGGCTCCCGGTCGCGGGGAGCCCCTTCTCCGCCTCAGCGCTGGAGCGTCGCCTTGCGGCGCCGGTACTCCTCCTCGTCGATCTCGCCCCTGGCCAGGCGCTCGGCCAGGATGCGTTCCGCGTCGGTGAGCCGGGACCGGGTGAACCGGGGATGCCGCAGCACGGTCAGGATGACGGCGAGCAGGCCGCCCCAGAACACCAGCATCATGACGATCATGAAAACCGTACCGGACCAGCCCCACGGCCCGGTGTGCCACGGGATCACCGGGCACCGTCCCGGGCCGGTACCGGCTCCGCGGCGGGGCCGGGCCGGCCGATGGCCAGCAGTACCTGCCGGGCCTGGCGGGTGGCCTGGCTCATGCCGTCGTCGTCGACGGGCTCCAGCGGGACGATCGTGGCGTCCACTCCGCGGGCCAGCAGCCGCACCGCCTCGGCCAGCGCCCGCACGTCGTTCTCCAGTCGCTCGAGGCGTTCCTGCGTTCCGGGCGCCCGCGGGGGTTCGCGCCGCGGCTCGGGCTCGGCGTCGACCAGGAGCCGGATTCCCTTGGGCAGCTGGGCGATCACGTGGTTGAGGGTGCCGGGGGCCAGCAGCGAGCGCAGCGCGGCGGTGATCGCGGCGAGGGTGCCCGCGGCATGCGCGGTGGTCACCCGGGCCGAGAGGACGAACTCGGTGACGAAGCCGGTCGCGTCCTGCTCGGTGGGCACCCGGCTCGGGTCCCAGCCCTCGTAGAACACCCCGCGCAGCAACTCCGGCAGCTGTGCGGCGAGCTTGGCCGTGCTGTCCACGGACAGGTGGTCCCGGACCGCGTGCAGCCAGGCGCGGGTGCAGCGGTAGGTCAGGTGCGAATCGGTGGTACCCAGGTGGTCGGAGATCGTGGCGAGCCAGTGGTGTGCCGTGTTCTCCGCGTGGGCGAAGCTGGTCGGTCGGTGCGAGCTCATGCCGCCTCCTCGTTGTGGTCGGCTCGTGGTTCCAGCCTCGGTGACCTGCTGCCGCCGTCCCAGGGCACAAGGACCCTTGGTTGCCGGCGGAGACCACGAAAACCTTGAGGGGCAAAGAGTTCGGTGAGGGAGGGCGTGATGGGCCGCGTGCTGAGGAAACTGGGGTTGGACAGGAATCCGTTGCGCCGGTTCTCCGATCAGGTCGAGAGCGCGGTGGTCGTGCTGCTGGTGCTGTGCGTGCTGGCCGCCGTTCCGCTGGCGCTGCTCGCCGGGACGGTGGCGCACGAACGGCTGGGCACCTCGACGGCCGCGTACCGGACCACGGCGGTGCTGGAGCACGACGCGCCGTCGGAGGTGCTCACCTCGGAACTGATCGTCGTGTCCCCGGGCGCGAAGGTGCCTGGTCGGTGGATCGCTCAGGACGGAACACCGCGCCACGGCGAGGTTCTCGCACCCACGGGCGCTCGCGCGGGCACTGCCGTCCCGGTGTGGCTCGACGCCGCGGGGACGCCGATCCAGCCACCTCTGGAGGGTGCGGCCCTGACGTGGATGTCGGTCCTTGTCACCCTCGGTGTGCTTGTCGCCGTCGGTGGGGCGTGCGGCCTCGTGTACGGCGTGGTGCGCGCGATCCTCGATCACGGACGCATGGCGATGTGGGAGGCGGAGTGGGAGCGTGTGGAACGCGGCTGGACCCACCGCGGCTGAGACCTCTGCCCGTACCGCTCCAAGGGGTGCGACCGCTGGCACGATGTGGTCCATGACTGGTACCGCCCGCCGCATGTTCGAGCTCCTGGAGCCGATCTGCCTGGTCACCTACTTCGCCGACGAGTGCAACGAGGAGCTGGCCGCGCTCGGCCACCGCACCTACTGGGACGGCTACTTCGCCAGCCGCGCCGCGCCGCTGGGGCGGGTGCCCGCGCAGGTCGTGCACGCGGCCTTCTACAACTTCGCCGAGGGGGAGGCGGCACGGCACATCCCGAGCGCGTGGGAGACGATCCCACCGGAGGCGTCCGTGGCCGCGCGGGAGCGGGGCAGCGCGGCCTCCCTCCGGCGGATCCTGGGCGAGGAGCTGGCCGGCTCCCCGGGCCTGGTGCGCGCCGCGGACCTGACCACCAAGGCAGCGACGAGCGCGCCCACGGAAGGCCGGGTGATGTACGCCGGGATGCGCACGCTCGCGGTGCCGAGCGACCCGGTCGCCCGGCTGTGGCATTCCGCGACCATGCTGCGCGAGCACCGCGGTGACGGGCACATCGCCGCTCTCGTCGGAGCGCGCATCGGCGGCACAGAGGCCCACGTGCTCAGCGCGCTCGCGCAGGGCATCCACCCGCCGGAGTCGTTCGGGCGCATCCACCACCTGCCGAAGCAGCGGCTGGCCGCGGTCGTGAACGGCTTGCGCGAGCGCGGGCTCGTCGACGCCGACGGCCGGTTCACCGATGCCGGCCGCGAGACCCAGCAACGCGTCGAGGCCCTCACCGACGAGCTCGCCGCCCCGCCGTACGACGCCCTCTCTCCCGCCGAGCTGGACGAGCTGATCGCCGAACTCGAACCCATCAGCGCGAGGCTGGTGGCCGCGGGGTCGCGGTGACGGACCGGGCGTCGCGACTGCGGTAGACGATGTACGGGCGGACGGTGTGTTCCGGGGTCAACCGACTTCTGCCCGGTGACCTCGGCAGAGCAGTCTGCTGACTCCCGCGCACGGGCTGGTCGCTTCCCGCCCGCGCGTTGTCCATTGAGGCCTTTGGTCCCTGTCGCGTGACCTGCCGCTGGACGAGCCTGGAAAGCCTTACCGTACAACGAAGAGGGAGGACGTTGATGGCACATCAGCCAGATCCGTTCGCTCCGGCGCACCAGAAGGCACAGGAGTGGCTGTCGACGATCGCGCACCACCTGGGCACCGAGGATCGTCACTACGCCTACCGCGTGCTGCGGGCCTGGTTGCACCTCGTGCGCGACCGGCTCACCGTCGACAGCGCGGCGCATTTCGCCGCGCAGCTTCCCGAGGTCCTGTGCGGGGTCTTCTACAACGGCTGGGCACCCAGCAGGGGGCCCGTCCGCTACGACGTCAACTGGTTCACCACCGCGTTCGCCCACTCTGCCGACATCAGTCCGGCGGAGGTCCCGGCCGCTGCGGGCGCGGTCTCGGCGGGGCTGAAGGCGTTGTGCTCACCAGGCCAGCTCAATCACGTCTTCGCCCTGATGCCGGCGAGTCTGCGCGGCGAACTCGAAGGCGAAGCCGCCACCCCGCAGACCCCGCCTCCCGCCAGTGCGGAGCGCCGCCGCCTCGACGCGCTCGAGGACAACGTGGAGGCACTGATCGAGGCCGTCGGCGTCCTCGCCCGTGGCCTGGAACAACTCCCGACCAGCGAAGCCTCGGCCGACCGCACCGCCAAGTCCGGGCAGGAGGCGCACCGCATCCTCTTGGCGCACACCACGGGGCGGGCCGAGTGCTGAGCGACAGCCGGAGGGGCGGTCACGGCGTGGGCCGGTCCGGCTCGATCCGGGGTGCCGGCTCCGTGCCGCCGATGTCCAGCCGGAACGGCGGGTAGTCGTCGGTCATCAGCGCGGCGTAGGCGCCGACGCGCAGCACCCATCGGTTCATGCCGATCACGAACTCGAAGATCCCGCGCGGGTACCGGCCGGTGAACAGCAGCGCCACACCGGCGAAGAGCACCAGCAAGGTGATCAGACCACCGGTGGGGCCGGACCACTTCTCGCCCCACTGCCACAGCACGTACCCGCCACCGCCGCCGAAGAACGCGATCACCAGGTAGTGCGGCAGCGCGAGCAACCACCACTTCACCAGCACCAGGCCCCGCGACAGGCGCTCGGGACGGTCGACGTCCACGGTTATCGGGTAGTCCGGTTCCGCACCCAGGCTGAACGGCGGGTACCGATCGGTGCCGAGCGCGCCGTAGCCGTAGAACCAGACGCGGCAGGTCCAGCGCAGCACGCCGAGGTTGAACTCGAAGATCGGCTTCGGGTACCGCTCAGTGATCAGGATGGCGACCAGGGCGACCGCGCTGAGCGCCGTGAAGGCCAGCCACAGCAATGCCAGCACGATCACGTGCGGTACGAGCAGCAGCCACTTGACCAACCACAGGGCGCGGCGTGGTTCGCCGTCCAGGCGGGCGTTGAGCCGCACCTGCATCGATGTCGTCGTCACCCTGCGAGGGTCGTCCGCGCACGGCGGTACGGCACAGAGACGTTCGCCCCGCTCGGCGGTGCCGGAGGCCCTGTGTTCGTGACGGTGGCGGACGAAGCGTGGTCTCTGTGCCCCGACGGGTTCGGACCTTGGTCCCTGTCGTGGCGAGTGTCGGCGGGCAAGGCTCGGTGGTGGAGGTGAGTGGGATGACAGACATGCGATCGAGGCCTTGGACTCGTGTTCAGGACTGGCTGGCGTTGGCGGCTGGTGTGCTGCTCGCGCTGTCTCCGCTGTGGGTGACGGTGGGCACGACCGGTCGGTGGGCGATGGTGTTCATCGGTGCGGCGATCGGCGTGCTGGCCCTTGTCGCGCTGGCGGTGCCCGATGCCTACATCGATGAGTGGGCGATGGCGGCGGCAGGAGTGGTCGCGCTGGTCGCGCCGTGGTTGTTCTCCTATTCGGGGAACAACGCGGCCACGTGGACGTCGTGGATCGTCGGGGCTGTGGTGATCGGTTCGGCGTTGATGGCGTTGCCGGCGAGTCGCGCGGCTTACCGGCAGCACCACGCGGCGTGAGGACGAACGGGGCTGAGGCGGCGCCGGTGGAGGGATTTCCTCACCGGCGCCGTAGCCGTCCGGGTCCTTCCGTGGCCGCGATCGTGTTGCTGGTGGCCACGACCGGTCTGCTGGCGCTGGGCGCGGTGGCGTACTGGGCGGGGTGGCAGGGCGCCGCTGTGGCCTGGGGAGTGGGAGGAGCGCTGGCGCTGGCGCCCGCGCTGTGGTGGGCCTGGGAGGATCTGCGTGCCGGACGGTTGGGAGCCGACGTGCTCGCCGTCCTGGCGCTGGTGGGCACCCTGGCGGTCGGCGAGCACCTGGCCGCTGCGTTGATCGGGGTGATGCTGGCGACGGGCAGAGCGCTGGACACCATGGCCCAGCGGCGGGCGCACCGCGATCTCAGCGCCTTGCTCGATCGCGCTCCGCGCCAGGCGAACCTCCTCCGCGACGGCCACGTCACCACGGTGCGGGCCGATGAGGTGCGGCCCGGGGACCTGCTGGTGGTGCGTCCCGGGGAGATCGTTCCGGTCGACGGCAGGCTCACCGGCGACGCCAGCCTCGACGAGTCGGCGCTGACCGGAGAGGCGACGGTCGTCGAGCGCGGTCGCGGTGAACCCGTGCGCAGCGGTGTGCTCGCCGTGGGGACCCCGCTGGAGCTGGAGGCCATCCGCAGCGCGCGCGACAGCACGTACGCCGGTGTGGTCCGGCTGGTCGAGCAGGCGACGGCGGCCAGCGCGCCGGTGGTGCGCCTCGCCGACCGGATCGCCGCGGTGTTCCTGCCCGTGGCGGTGGTCATCGCGGGGCTGGCTTGGCTGCTGACCGGTGACGCTGTTCGCGCGGTGGCGGTCCTGGTCACGGCGACTCCGTGCCCGTTGCTGCTCGCCGTGCCCGTGGCGGTGACCGCGGGCCTGTCCAGGGCGGCGCGGCGGGGCGTCGTGGTCCGCGACGGCGCAGCGCTGGAGTTGCTGGGCCAGGCCGCCACCGTGGTCCTGGACAAGACCGGCACGGTGACCACGGGACGGCCGTCGGTGATCGATGTGGTTCCCGCACCCGGACAGACGGTGGAGCGCGTGCTGGGCAGCGCCGCCGCCGTGGAACAGCTGTCGGGCCATCCGCTGGCCCGGGCGGTGGTGGAGGCGGGGCGGGCGATGGACCTGCGCCCACAACCCGCGACCGGGGTGAGCGAGCGGGCCGGACACGGCGCGGCGGGCTGGGTCGGTGCCCGGCGGGTCGCTGTCGGCCGGATCGAGCTGCCCGAGCACGAGAGGCCGGGCTGGGTCGACCGTGCGATCACCAAGTCGAGGGTGGCGGCCGCGTCGCTGATCTGGGTCAGCGAGGACGACCGGCCCCTGGGCGCCGTGCTCGCCAGGGACGACGTCCGGCCGGACGCGGCGCGCACCATCCGCAGGCTGCGCGGGGCCGGACTGCGCCGAGTAATCATGCTGACCGGGGACCGGCTGGAGAACGCCCAAGACGTCGCCGAGGTGCTGCACCTCGACGAGATCCAGGCGGGGTGCACTCCTGAGGACAAGGTGAGACGGGTCGGCCAGGAGCAGGACCGGGCCACCACGGTCATGGTCGGCGACGGGCTCAACGACGCGCCCGCCCTGGCCGCGGCGGGCGTCGGCGTGGCGCTGGGCGGGCGGGGATCGGCCGCGTCGGCGCAGGCCGCGGACGCGGTGCTCACCACGGATCGGCTGGACGGGCTGGCCGACGTCGTCGAACTCGCCCGCCGATCGCGGCGCATCGCCCTGCAGAGCGCGGTGACCGGGGTGGTGCTGTCGCTGACGGCTATGGGGTTCGCGGCGGTCGGGCTCCTTCCACCGGCCGTCGGCGCGCTGCTCCAGGAAGGCATCGACCTGGCGGTGATCGCCAACGCGCTGCGGGTGCTGGTCCCCGCGCGATCCCAGCGGCGGCGACCGCGGGAGGTGGACCGGCTGCTGTTGCGCTTCGCCGCGGAGCACCCGGGGTTGGCGGAGGTCCGGCTCGCGGTGCGGCACGCGGCTGACATGGCGCGCACCGGCCGTACGCCGGCGGCCGAGGTCGCGGCCCGGCACGCCCACCGGTTGCTCGTCGAGCGGCTGCTGCCGCACGAAAACGCCGAGGAGAACCAGCTCTACCCCGTGCTGGGCGCGCTGCTCGGCGGTCCTGAGAGCACCGCGACGATGAGCAGGGGGCACGCCGAGATCCAGCGCCTGGTGCGCCGCATCGGACGGCTGCTCGACGAGCCGGGCGATCCCGGTGGCGAGCTCTGCGCCGCGCTGTACGGCTTGGACGCGGTGCTCACCCTGCACTTCGCCCAAGAGGAAGAGGGCTACTTCGCGCTGGCCGCGTCGGAAGGCGCCACAGAGCACAAGGTCCTCGACCGGGGGCACCTTCGCTCCTGGTGAACCTCGTCCCGGCCCGGTGACAGTGGTGTTCGGTCGAGCAGCGATACCGAGGAGAAGCGCGATGAAGGCGAAAGTCGGTGACTGGATCGTCGTCGAGGGCACCCGGGTCGGCGAGCCGCGCAGGGAGGGGGTGGTCGTGGAGGTCCCGCACGCCGATGGCTCACCGCCGTACCGCGTGCGCTGGGTGGACACCGACCGCGCCACCCTGCTGTTCCCCGGCCCGGACGCGCGCGTGCAGTACGCAGGCGCGTACACGGCTTCGGGTGACAGGTGAACAGTCGTTCGTGGCCTGTGCGTTCCGGGTGAGGACGAGCATGTCGGGTTTGGCCACCGACCTCTACGAGATCAGGATGGCGGTCAGCTATCTGCGCAACGGGATGACCGGGGACGCCACCTTCAGCCTCTTCGCACGGGCGTTGCCGCCGGACCGGGGGTTCCTGGTATCCGCAGGGCTCGCCGACTGCGTCGACTTCCTGGAGTCGTTCTGTTTCACCGGGGACGAACTGGACTACCTGCGCTCGGCCCTGGGCCTGAGCGCGGCGGACCTGGACGCACTGGGCGCGCTGCGCTTCACCGGCGACGTGTGGGCCGTGCCCGAAGGCCGGGTGGTGTTCGCGGGGGAACCCCTGCTGGAGGTCACCGCCCCGATCGCGCAGGCCCAACTGGTGGAAACGGCTCTGCTGAACCGGATCACCTTCCAGACCTGCGTGGCCACCAAGGCGGCGCGGTGCTGGCTGGCCGCGCCCGGTGCGGAGCTGGTGGACTTCGCCGCCCGGCGCACGCACGGCTGGGACGCGGCGATGGCGGTCGCCAGGGCCTGCGCCATCGGCGGGTTCACCGGGACCAGCAACGTCGCCGCCGCGCGGCGGTTCGGACTGCGCCCGGTCGGGACGATGGCGCACTCCTACGTCCAGGCGTTCCCGGACGAGCGCTCCGCGTTCGCCGCGTTCGCCCGCGATTTCCCCGGCGCCGCGGTGTTCCTGGTGGACACCTACGACACGCCGAGCGGGATCCGCTCCGCGATCGCGGTCGCGGACGAGCGCGGACTGGACTCCGGGTTCGGGGTCCGGCTGGACTCCGGAGACCTCGGCCGGCTCGCGGTGCGGGCCCGGCGCGTGCTCGATGCTGCCGGGCTGACCTCGGTGCGCGTCATGGCCAGCGGCGGACTGGACGAGCACGCTCTGGCGGAGCTCACCCGGACCGGTGCGCCCGTCGACGTCTACGGCTTGGGGACCAAGGTCGGTGTGTCCGCCGACGCTCCCTCGCTGGACAGCGTTTACAAGCTCGTCGCCTATGACGGGCGCCCGGTCATGAAGCTGTCCCCGGGCAAGGTGACGGCGCCCGGGGCGAAGCAGGTGTTCCGGACGCTCGACGCCAAGCTCGACGCGGAGCCGGATCTGCTCGCGCTGCGCGAAGAACCGACGCCGCCCGGGCGGGAGGCGCTGATGGTCCCCGTGCTGCGAGCGGGCGAGAGGGTGGACGTGGCCGAGCCCGCGGCCAGGACGCACCGGCGAATGGTCCGCGACCTGTGGAGGCTGCCGGAAACCGCACGCCGCCTGCGCGGCCCCGCCCTCCTCGACGTGCACCGCACGCCTGCGCTGTGCGAACTGACCGACCGGGTGCGGCAGGCCGCCTCGGCCCGCGTCCGCTGCTGACCTCGACCGCGCACGTCATCGAGTGATCGCTCGGGAGCCGGGACTTTCGGCCCGGTCGCTGGAGGACTCGGGCTCTCGTCGGCGGTGGGGGTGCGGGGGTGTGCTGGACGTGGAGGTCAACCGGCCACAGGAAGGGAGGGGATCCCGATGACGGCGATCACGCGTCGGGGAACGCGGGCAGTGCTTCCGGAACTGATGGAGCTGTTCGACCGGAGCTGGCTGTTCGGCGCCAACGCGGTGCACGTCGAGGAGTACTTCGACGACGAGACCTACGTGGTCCGGGCCGAGCTGCCCGGCATGGACGCCGAGCGCGACATCGAGGTGACCGCGAGCGACGGCGTGCTGACCATCTCGGCCAAGCGCGAGGAGGAGAAGCACGACAAGCGGCACAGCGAGTTCCGCTACGGCAGCTTCGCCCGCTCGGTGCAGTTGCCCGCGGGTGCCGACTTCGACCACGTCACGGCTGCTTACACGAACGGAATCCTCGATGTCCGAGTGCCCGTCAAGGGTGCCGGGGAGCCGCAGCGCATCCCGGTGAGCACGACGGAGCACTGACCGCCGCGGCGGGGCCGGTGGCAGGGGCCGGTCCCGCCCGGCAACCCCATTCGTCCTGAGTGGACAGACGAAGCCCTGGGAGGCCGACATGCGCAAGCCGACTGTTCGGTCGGTGATGACCACCGACGTGATCACGACGACCCCTCGGACCCCGTTCGCCCACGCCGTCGGGCTCATGGTCAAACACGGCGTCAGCGCACTGCCCGTCGTCGACGCCTCCGGGGTGCTGGTCGGGGTGGTCTCGGAGGCCGACCTGCTGGACAAGGAGGCGTGCCGGCGTGGGCCCCGCACGGCCCTCGACGGATGGCTGCGCCGCCGCGCCCGGCAGCGGGCGCGGGCGCGCACCGTGGGCGGGGCGATGACGGCGTGGCCGGAGACCATCGACGCGGACCTCGACGTGAGCACCGCGGCGGACCGGTTGGCCCGCTCCGGTCACCGCCGTCTGTTCGTCGTGGACGACCGTGGCCGCCTGATCGGTGTGCTCGCGCGGCGCGACCTGCTGCGGCCGTTCCTGCGCACCGACGCCGAGCTGGCCGCGGAGCTGGAGCGCGAGATCTTCGAGCGCACGTTGTGGGCGGACATGAGCACCGTGCGGGTGCTGGTGCGCGACGGCGTGGTGACCCTGGCCGGCCGGGTCGACGGGCGCGCCGGCGCCGAGTTGGCGGTGGATCTGGCCAAGGCCATGCCGGGCGTGGTCGACGTGCAGGACGAGCTGGAGTACGACAGCGACGAGTGGGCGGAGCACCCGCGATGAACGAGCCGATCGTGGTCGGGGTCTCCCCGTTCGCGGACCGCAGACCGGTGGTGACCTGGGCGGCCAGGGAAGCCGTGCGGCGGGGACGTCCGCTGCGCCTGGTCCACGTCTGCCAGGAGTCGTCGTGGCTGAGGGCGTCGCGCGTCGACTACGGGACCGACGCGGTCTTCGGCCTGCGGGCCCGGGGCGAGGCGGTGCTGCGCGAGGTGGAGGCCACCGTCCGGACGGCCCACCCGGGGCTCGCCGTCACCACCAGGCTCGCCGACGGAGATCCCGCCGCGGTGCTGGCCGAGGAGTCCCGCGCCGCGGAGCTGCTGGTCGTCGGCACCCACGACCAGGGACGCTTCGCCGATCTGGTGCTGGGTTCGGTCGCCAAGGAACTGATCCGGCACTCGGCGGCCCCGGTGGTCACGGTGCCGCAGCTGGAGCGCCCGCCAGAGGACGGGCCTGTCGTCGTCGGTGTGGACGGCACCGAGGTTTCCCAGGCAGCGCTGGAGTTCGCACTCCAGGGAGCCTCGTGCTCAGGACGTGCGCTCTACGCCGTGCACTGCTGGCTCACCCCGTTGGACCGAGCCGAGCGCTCGCTGGTCCGGGCTGAGGAGCGGCGGGTGCTGGCCGAGGCGCTGGCCGGGGTGGCCGAGCGCTTCCCCGACGTGCGCGTGATCCCGGTGCTCTCCGGGGGTGATCCCGCCGAGGAACTGGTGCGCCGGTCGCGGGACGCGTCGATGGTCGTCGTGGGTTCGCACCGCAGGGGAACGCTTGCCGCCGCGGTGCTGGGATCGGTCAGCCGCGACGTCGTCCGGCACGCCTGCTGCCCGGTCGCCGTGGTGTGCCCGCAGTCCGCGCTCGTTCCGGTCGCGGGCGCCCGCTGAGCGACGAACACCGCGAACGCCCTCGGATTCGATGAACCCGAGGGCGTTCCCGCGTGCGGTGTCAGTGCGGACTGATGAGGCCGTAGTGCCCGTCGTAGCGGAGGTAGACCAGACTGCCCCGGCCGGTGTCCACGTCGACGAAGAACACGAACGGCTCATTGCTGAGGTCGAGTCGCTCGATCGCGTGGACCAAGGGCAGCACCGGGGCCACGGCGGCGTCCAGCACCGCGTGGTCGTCGTGCGTGATCACGGTGTCCCGACCGGTCTCCCGGTCGACGAACAGGTAGAAGTCGTGGTCGAGCAGGCCCATGTCGGTCCGCGCATCGGTGATGCTCATCGGCTCCGGCGCGTAGGTCTTGCGGCGCACCAGGTCCCGGTCGGCGGGGGCGCGGTGGACTCGCACGGGGCGGTGCTCCGCCCGGCGGCGCGGCGGGTCCGTGCGGAGCGAACCGAGCACCGACAGCCGGTGGTGCAGCACGTCGCGCATCCGGTCGACCGCCTCGCGGAAGGTCGGTGCCGCGACGTGCGCCCGGATGACGCGGCCGCTGATGTGCAGCGCTGCCTTGACGACCGCGGACCGGTCGCCAGATCCCGTCGCGCGGCTCAGCCGCACCCGGACGCGGTCGACCGGAGCCGGGGCGACGCGCGCCAGCCCGGCGAGCCGCTTGCGGGCGTACTCGTCGGCACCGAGGGGCACCGCGCCCGCCGTGCTCAGTTCCGCCTCGGGAAGGGCGCTGTGGGCAACGGTTCTCATCGATTCCTCTTTCTGGCCACTGTGGTCATTGCGCGAGGTCGACGACCACGCGGGTCGGGTTGGTCAGCACGAAGACCCGCACGGGTGTCCGCCGCGCCAAGCCGAGCCCGAAAGTGAGGTCGGCCTCGAAGTCCCCGGCCTCGGCGACCTCCCGCAGGACCGGGAGCTCCGGGGTGAGCCGCCGGGGGCCGTCGTAGCGCAGCACCCGTGTCGGGTCGGTCTCCTGGAACGAGTTGTCCATGGTCGCCCCGTGCAGGGTGATCTGGAGAAAAGCCGTGCCCTGAAGGGGCACCGGATCGCCCGAGCCGTCGCGAGTCACGCGGTCGACGTAGGCCGCGTGATGCGTGGGCGGCCTACCGCGGAACTCGAAGACCACCCGGTCGTGCCCCGAGTGGGAACCCACTCTGATAGCCGAGAGCACCGCCGCGCCGACCGGGTCGGGCACGGTGCTCGTCGAGCTGGTGGGGACGGTCGTGCTCGTCATCGGCGGGGCGTTCGAGGCCCGGCCGGTCGGTGCCTGTTGGCCACAGGCGATTACGGCTGACAGCGCAAGGGCGAGGTACGCCGGTGTCGTGCGCCACATGGGTCTGTCCTTTCCTCGGCTCCTCCTCAGTGCACCGGTGACCCCGGTGCACCGACCAGTGCCGTTGGTCCCGCCCATCGGGGACTGCCGGCTCTGAACTCCAACGGCCGCGGGCGCGAGGCTCGGAGTCGGACGACGGAGAAGACTGGGAGAGCCACGTGAGCGGGACAGTGCTGCGTGAGAAGACCTTGGGTCTGTCTGAGGCCGAAGCCGCGGCGCGGTTGCTGCGGGACGGTCCCAACGAGGTGGCCGAGGAACGCGCGCCACGTCCGCTGGCGCGGTTCCTGCTCCAGCTCACCGCACCGTTGACGGCGATCCTGCTCGTGGCCGGTGTGCTGAGCATGACCGTGCTCGGCCAGGTGGTGGAGGGCATCGGCATCCTGGTGATTGTCGTGCTCAACGGTGTGCTCGCGGCCGTCGAGGAAGCCAGGGCGGATCGCGCGATCACCGCCTTGCGTGACCTGACCGCGCCGACCGCCACGGTCGAGCGCGACGGCCGGATCCGGCGCCTGCCCGCAGCCGAGCTGGTGGTCGGAGACCTCGTGATGCTGCGTGCGGGTGATGCCGTGCCCGCCGACGTGCGGCTGGTCGAGCTGTCCTCGCTGGCGGTGGACGAGGCGATGCTGACCGGTGAGTCCCTGCCCGCGGAGAAGGACCTCGACGAGACGGCTTTCGCCGGGACCGTCGTGGTGCGCGGTGGCGGGCGCGGTGTGGTGGTCGCGGTCGGCGGGCAGAGCGCGGTGGGCAGGCTCGCCGCGAGCCTGGGCCGTTCGCCGCGCACGCCGTTGCAACGAGAACTCGGTGACGTGGCGCGGAAACTGGGCTTGGCCGCGGCGCTGATCGGGCTGGCTCTGGTTGCCGCGCTGTGGTGGAACGATCCAGGGGCTTGGCAGCTGGCGTTGCTGGCCGGGGTGGCGATCGCGGTGGCCGCGGTGCCCGAGGGGCTGCCCGCAGTGGTGACCGGGGCGCTCGCGCTCGGCGCGCACCGGATGGCTCGGCGGGGCGCGATCGCGCGCAGGTTGGAGTCCGTCGAGACCCTGGGCAGCACGTCGGTGTTGTGCACGGACAAGACGGGCACGCTCACCACGGGCAAGCTCGCGGTGGTGGCGGCCGAGCCCGCGCCGGGCGTGCTGCCGGACGAGCTGTGGCTCGCCGCGGCGCGGGCGAACGAGGCCGACCGCACCCCGTCGGGGTGGACCGGTGACCCGGTGGACGTCGCGCTCAAGGAAGGCGCGCACCGGACGCTGGACCGCGAGCCCGTGCTGGGGGATCTGCTCGGGACCGAGCCGTTCGACGCGAGCACGCGGCGGATGGCGGCGGTGCACCGGACCGCTGACGGGACTGTGCTGACGGTCAAGGGCGCCCCCGAGGCCGTGCTGCCGCTCTGCGCTCCGGCCCCGGGGCTCAGCGCGGAGATCGACCGCATGACCGGGGCCGGGCTGCGGGTGCTCGTTCTCGCCGAAGGGCACAGCGCCGTCGGCTTCGAGCCCGACTGGCAGCGGTTCACCGTCGAGTCCTTCCCGCTGCGCACCTTGGGCGTGATCGGGCTCGCCGACCCGTTGCGGGAGAGCGCTGTCGGCACGATCGCGGAACTGCGGCGCGCGGGCATCCGCGTGGTGCTGGTGACCGGCGACCACCCCGAGACGGCCGCGGTGATCGCCGGCCAGGCCGGGATCGACCGGGACCGGGTGGTCACCGGTGCCGAGCTGGCCGGGCACACCGACCGCGCTGCCGCGTTGGTGGAGGCGGACGTGGTGGCCCGGGTGGATCCGGAGACCAAGCTCGCCCTCGTCGAGGCCCATCGCGCCGCCGGTGCCGTGGTCGCGATGACCGGGGACGGTGTCAACGACGCGCCCGCGTTGCGCACCGCCCACGTCGGGGTGGCGCTGGCGGGCTCGGGCGGGACCGATGTCGCCAGGCAGGCCGCCGCGCTGGTGGTGACCGATGACGACCTGCGGACCGTGGTCGACGCGGTCCGCGAGGGGCGGCGGATCTACCGCAACATCCGCACGGTGGTCAGCTACCTGATCACCGCCAACGTCAAGCTCGTCGCGACGGTGCTGGCGATGATGGCACTGGTGCCCGCGGTCGGGGTGCCGCTGCTGCCGGTGCAGATCCTGTGGCTGAACTTCATGACCGAGGGACCGCCCGCCGTCGCGCTCGGCGTGGACCGCGCGCCCGGTGATCCGCTGGCCGACCCGCCAAGGCGCGCGGGGGAGCGGCTGTTGTCCGCGCGGCGGTTGCTGGCGCTGGTGATGGGCGGCCTGAAGGTCGCCGCGGCCATGGTCGCGGTCGGCCTGGTGGCGGCGTGGTGGGGCTTTTCCGCCGAGGAGATCCGTACCGAGCTGCTGGTGACCTCGGCGATCACCCAGCTGCTGTTGGTGTTCGCGGTCCGCGCGCACCGGTGGCCGTTCGAACGCGGGTGGACCCGCAACCACGCGTTGCTGCTGACCGTGGCCGGAACCGCGCTGTTGCAGGTCCTCGTGCTCACCGTTCCCGTGCTGCGCGACGCACTCGGACTGGTCCCGATGGGCAGGGACGGGATCGCGCTCGCGGTGGGCGGCGCGGTCACCGCGCTGCTGCTGTACAGCGTGTCCAACCGCCTCGCCGCGCACTGGGGATGGTCCCGATGACCACGCTCACGCGTACCGGGCTGAGCAGCACCGAGGCCGCCGCACGACTGCGCCGGCACGGACCCAACGTCCTGCCGACGCAGCGCCGTCGCTCGCCGTTGCTCTTGCTGGGCAAGCAACTCGTGCACTTCTTCGCGCTGCTGCTGTGGTTAGCCTCCGGCCTCGCCCTCATCGGCGGGATGCCGGAGCTGGCGATCGCGATCGTCGTCGTGGTGGTGGTCAACGCGGTGTTCGCCTTCGTCCAGGAGTACCGCGCCGACCAAGCCGCCCAGCACCTGCGTTCGCTCATCCCGGAGCGCGCCGTGGTGCTCAGAAACGGCAAGCGGGTCGAGGTGGACGCGGCGGACCTGGTCGTGGACGACGTGGTGCTGTTGGCCGCGGGTGACCGGGTGAGCGCGGACCTGCTGCTGCTGTCGGCCGCGGGGCTGTCGGTCGACGAGTCGGCTTTGACCGGGGAGAGCGTCCCGGTGCACAAGACCGCCGAGGACCGCGCCCATGCGGGCACCTACGTGGTCGAGGGCGAGGCCGCGGCCGTCGTGACCGCGACCGGGAAGGCGACGCGGATCGCCGGGATCGCGGAGCTCACGGTGCGCGCCGAACGACCGCCCAGCCCGCTGACCGTGCGGCTGAACCGGGTGGTGAAGGTCGTCGCCCTGGTCGCGGTGGCCCTCGGCGTGGTCTTCTTCGCGGTCGCGCTGGCGCTGGGCATGACCGCGACCGAGGGTTTCCTGTTCGCCGTCGGTGTGACCGTCGCGCTCGTTCCCGAGGGCCTGCTGCCGACGGTGACGCTGTCGCTGGCTCGCGCGGCGCGGGTGATGGCCGACCGCAAGGCGTTGGTGCGCAGGCTCGACGCGGTGGAGACCCTGGGCGCCACCACGTTCATCTGCACCGACAAGACCGGCACGCTGACCAGGAACGAGATGGCCGTCGTGCGGGTGACGACCCCGGCCGGAGTATCCACAGTGGACGGTGTTGGCTACGAACCGGACGGGACGGTGCACGGCGACCTCTCCGCCGTGCGAGCCCTGGCCGACAGCGCGCGCCGCTGCTCCCCGGACGCGCGTGCGGTGCTGCGCGACGGACACTGGCGCCCGCTCGGCGATCCGATGGAGGTCGCGCTGCACGTGCTCGCCGCGCGCGCCGGCCTGCCGGACTCCCTCCCGCCCGCCGCACTGCGGCTGCCCTTCGACCCGCGTCGTCGCCGGTCCTCGGTCTCGGACGTGGACGGCCTGCACGTCACCGGAGCGCCGGATTCCGTGCTGCCGTTGTGCCGGGAGGTCCCGCACGGCGTCGCCGCCGCCGTCGCGGAGTTCGCCCGCCAAGGGCTGCGAGTGCTGGCCGTCGCGCGCGGCAGGGGGGCGCTGCCGGGGCAGGGCCCGGAGGAGGCCGAGCGCGACCTGGAGCTGCTGGGCGTCGTCGGGTTGCAGGACCCGCCGCGCGACGACGTCGGCGAGGCGATCACCCGCTGCCGCACCGCGGGCATCCGCCTCGCGATGATCACCGGTGACCACCGCGACACCGCCCGCGCCGTCGCCGAGCAGGTCGGGCTCCTCGGCCCGGACCGGATCGTGGTGGAGGGCAAGGACCTGCCGCGGGACCCGGCCGCTCTCGGCGAGCTGCTGGACCACGACGGTGTCGTCGTCGCCAGGGTGACCCCGGAGGACAAGCTCCGCATCGCCCGCGCGCTCCAGACGCGAGGGCACGTGGTGGCGATGACCGGCGACGGGGTCAACGACGGCCCGGCGCTGCGCGCGGCCGACATCGGCATCGCCATGGGCGCCAGCGGGACCGACGTCGCGCGGGAGGCCGCCGACCTCGTGCTGCTCGACGACCGCTTCGCGACCATCGTCGGCGCTGTCGAACTGGGGCGGGCGACCTTCGCCAACATCCGGCGGTTCCTGACCTACCACCTCACCGACAACGTCGCCGAGCTGGCGCCGTTCGCGCTGTGGGCGCTCTCCGGCGGGTCGATCCCGCTCGCGATCACCGTGTTGCAGGTGCTCGCGCTGGACATCGGCACGGACCTGCTGCCCGCCCTGGCGCTCGGCGCGGAACCGGCCAACCCCCGCACCATGCGCGGCCCGGCCAGGATCGGCGCGCTGATCGACCGGCGGACGCTGCGGCGGGTGTTCCTGGTGCTCGGCCCGGTGGAGGCGGCCATGTCGCTGGCGGCGTTCCTGGTCGTGCTCGCCCGGAGCGGGTGGACGCCCGGCGCCCCTGTCGCTCCCGCGACCCTGGCCCTGGCCTCCGGGGTCGCGTTCAGCTCGATCGTGCTCGGCCAGCTGGCCAACGCCTTCGCCTGCCGCAGCGAGACCAGGTGGGTGGGCGCCACCGGAGTGCGGGGCAACCCGCTGCTGCTCGGCGCCGTCGCGGCGGAGCTGGTGGTGCTGCTGCTGTTCCTGCTCGTCCCGCCCTTCCCCGCGGTGCTCGGCGGAGCTTTCCCCGACCTGACCGGCTGGCTGCTGGCGCTGGCCGTCATCCCGGTCCTGCTGGCGGCCGACGCCGCGGACAAGGCGCTGAGGGGGCGGCGGTGAAACCTGACCGTCCACAGTGGATAAATGAGGTCGCCGCGATCACCGGTGTGGTGTTCGTGTTGGCGTTCCTGACCAACCTGCTCGTGGTGGTCCTGGCGCCGCGGTCCTACGCCGCGTTCGCGGACTGGGCGGGCGCGCCCGGCTGGGTCCGCGACCTGTGGGCGGTGACGGTCGGCGCGCACCCGGCGTTCTGGATGCCGTTGGTGGCCGCCTACCAGCTCGCGGTCGGCGTGTGCGCGCTGACCGCCCGGCGGCGCGTGCTCGGTGTTTCCGGAGCGGCGCTGTTCCACTGTGGACTGTTGCTGCTCGGGATGTGGCCCTACGCCCTGCCGGTGCTGGCAATCCTGCTCGTCACGCTGTGGCACGCGATGAGACCCCTATCCGACAAGGAGAAGAAGCCATGAGGGCTCGCGACATCATGACCAGTCCGGTGATCTGCGTCCGGCCGGAGACCTCGGTGCGCGAGGCCGCCGAGGTGCTGACCAAGCACCGCTTCGCCGCGCTCCCGGTCGTCGACGACGACTCGCGGTTGATCGGCATCGTCGCCGAGGCCGATCTGATCCGCGACCGCATCCCCACCGACCCGCGCGCCCACATCTGGCGGGCGGAGGGCAGCAACGTGGAGAAGGAGGCCGCCCCGGGCACGGTCGGCGAGGTGATGACGAAGACGGTGGTCGCGATGACGGCAGGCGCCGACGTCGCCGACATCGCCGAGCACATGTTGGAGCACAAGGTCCGCAGCATGCCCATTGTGGACGGTTCGCGCTTGCTCGGCATCGTCAGCAGGCAGGACCTGGTGCGGACCATGGTGCGTACCGACGACGCGGTCGCCGCCGACGTCCGGCGCCGGTTGCGGGCCTACGCCGACAGCTGGGAGGCGTGGAAGGTCGATGCGAAGGAAGGCGTGGTCACCGTGCACTGGGACCCGCCCGGCGACGACGACATCGCGAAGAGCGTGCTGATCGCCCTCGCCAGGACGGTGCCCGGCGTCAGCCGTGTGCACGTCGTCGCCAAGGGCGCCCCGTGACCGCGGTGCGGGCGCTGCTCGCCGACGGCAGGCCGGTGTTGCTGCGCGAGGTGACCGACACCGACCTCCCGGCGTTGCGCGCGTTGCACGAGGACCTGCCGGCGCAGGACCGGTACATGAGGTTCTTCTCGATGTCGCGCACGGTGATCGAGCACTACGTGCGGCGGTTCGGGCACGGCGCGGACGCGCGGTTCGGCGCGCTCGGGGCGTGGCTGGACGGCGAGCTCGTCGGCGTGGCCAGCTACCACGCCATGGCCGAACCCGAGCACGCCGACATCGCGGTCTCGGTGGCCCACCCCGAGCAGGCGCACGGGGTCGGCACGCTGCTGCTGGAGCACCTGGGATCGTTGGCAAGGCGGCGCGGGATGCGCTACCTGCACGCCGACGTGCTGGCGGTCAACGCCCGGATGCTGCAGGTGCTGACGGACTGCGGGCTGCCCGCGGAGATCGTTCGCGACAGCAGCACGATGTCGGTGACGCTGCGGCTGACCGACGACGAGTCCTACCAGGAGGCGGTGCGCGTCCGCGAGATGGTCGCGGACCGGGCGAGCCTGAGCTCGGTCCTGCGGCCCGCGTCCGTCGCCGTGATCGGAGCGGGCCGCTCGCCCGGCTCGGTGGGCAACGCCGTGCTGCGCAACCTGGTCGAAGGCGGGTTCCGCGGCGGGCTGTGGCCGGTGAACCCGAAGGCGGAGACGGTGGCGGGCCTGCCGAGCTACCCGGATGTGGCCTCGCTGCCGCGGACACCCGAACTGGCCGTGATCTGCGTTCCCGCTCGCGCCGTGCCGGACGTGGCCGAGCAGTGCGGGAACAGAGGGGTGAAGGCGCTGGTCGTGGTGACGGCGGGCATCACCGAGCACCCCGAGCTGGCCGACGGGCTGCGGGCCGCCGTGGTCAAGCACGGGATGCGCCTGGTCGGGCCGAACTGCCTCGGCGTGATCAACACCGATCCCGCCGCGGCGCTGCACGCCGGCTTCTCCCGGCCGCCGGTCCCGGCCGGTGACGTCGGAGTGGTGACGCAGTCGGGCGGGGTCGGGATCGCGGTGCTGGAACGCCTGGGGCAGCTGGGCCTCGGAGTGTCCACAATGGTCTCCACCGGTGACAAGTACGACATCAGCGGCAACGACGTGCTGATGTGGTGGGCCCGCGACGAGCGGACCCGGCTGGCCGTGCTCTACCTGGAGTCCTTCGGCAACCCGCGCAAGTTCTCCCGCCTGGCCCGTCACCTCGGGGCGAGCACCCCGGTCGTCGCGGTCCGCTCGGGCACCTCCGAGACCGCGCAGCGCGCCGCCGCCTCGCACACCGCCGCGGCCGCGACGCCCGCGGTGACCCGGGACGCCGTGTTCGCCCAAGCCGGGGTGATCGTGGTGGACGACCTCGACGACCTCGTCGACGTCGTGGCGCTGCTGCGCACCCAGCCACTGCCGTCCGGGCCTGCCGTGGCGGTCGTGGGCAACGCCGGGGGCATCGGCGTCCTCGCCGCCGACGCCCTCGCCCGCCAGCAGCTCGACCTGCCGCGCTTGGCCGACGAGACGACCCGTGAGCTGCGTGCCGTGCTGCCCGCGCACGCCGGTCTGTCCAACCCCGTCGACACCACGGCCGGCGTCAGCGCCGAGACCTTCGCCCACGCCGTGCGCCAGGCGTTGACCGATCCCGGTGTGCACGCGGTCTGCGCCATCAGCGTGCCCACCGCCCTCGGCGACGCCGGGGAAGGAGTGGGTGATCTGGCCGAGCTGGCGGCGCAGCTGACGAAGCCGCTGGTCCTGGTCCGACCCGGGCAACGAACCCAGGTCGAGCTGGTCCCGGCGGGAGCGCACAAGGTGCCCAGCTACTCCGATCCCTCCGGCGCCGCTCGCGCGCTGCGGGCCGCCCTGCGCTACGCGCGGTGGCGCTCGCGCGATCCCGGGGTGATCCCCGACTTGCCGGACATCGACGTGACCGCGGCGCGTGCGGTGCTGGTGGACTGCCCGGAGAGCGGGTGGCTGGCACCGGACCAGGTGCGCGACGTCCTGGAGGCGTTCGGCATACCGCTGGTGCCCTCGGTGCTGGCCTCGACGCCCGAGCAGGTCGTCGCGGCGCAACGGTACTTCGACTGGCCGGTGGCGCTGAAAGTGGTCGCCGATGACGTGCTGCACAAGAGCGATGTCGGCGGCGTGCTGCTGGACGTCGGCGCCGACGCGGTGGCCGAGTCCGCCGCGGGCCTGTGGCAGCGGTTCGGAAACCGCCTGAAGGCGGTGGAGGTGCAGCCGATGGCCGAACCCGGCGTCGAGCTGCTGATCGGGGTCACTTCCGATGACCGTTTCGGCCCGCTCATCGCCTGTGGGCTCGGCGGCGTCGCCACCGACGTCCTCGCCGACCGCGCGTTCCGGCTCGTCCCACTGACCACTGTGGACGCGGAGGAGCTGGTCGAGTCGCTGCGCTCCGCGCCGTTGCTGCACGGCTACCGGGGTGCGGAGCCGGTGGACGTCGCCGCCGTGCACGACGTGCTGCTGCGGGTCGCGCGGCTGGCCGAGCTGCTGCCGGAGGTGGCGGAGCTGGACCTCAACCCGGTGCTGGCCGGTCCGCGCGGCTGCGTGGCCGTGGACGCCCGGATCCGCGTCGTGCCCCGCGAGGCGATCGACCCCTGGCTGCGCCGCCTGCGCTTGTGACGTCCTGCGCCCGAGGCGGGTCTTTGGTCCCTGCTCACAGGGCTTCGCGCGCGGCACCGTTGGAGGTGAGAAGTCCGGGGTGTGAAAGGGAACGGGTATGAGCCGCAACGAGATCGTCGTCGGAGTGGATGAGAACGAGTCCGGGCGAGCCGCCCTGGTGTGGGCGCTGGAGGAAGCGGCCCTGCGGGGAGCGACGGTGCTCGCCGTCAACGCCTGGAACCACGAACCCCTCTCGGACTTCGCGTTCACCAGTGCCGAGGCGGTGCGCGAAGGGTCGCGGACGCTGCTGGCCGAGGCGGTCGCCGCGGCGCGGGAGCAGGTGCCCGCCGCCGTGGCGGTGGAGACCAGGAGCGTTTCCGGTTCGCCCTCGGTGCGGTTGCTCGAAGCGGCCGAGGACGCGGCGCTGCTGGTGGTCGGTTCGCACCGGGGCGGCCTGCTCCGAGAGGTGATGCTCGGCTCGTGCGCCGCGGCGTGCGTCCGCCACGCCACCGTGCCCGTCGTGGTCATCCCGCCGCCCAACCGCGTCGCGCGCAAGCACGTCGAGGTCGAGCGCCCCATCGCGCCCACCTGCTGAAGGACATCGACGATGAGTGCCTGGACCCGCTACGAGAGCAGGACCCTGATCCGCGCGCTCCAGCACGCCCCCTCGGTGCACAACACCCAGCCGTGGGCACTGGAGCTGCACGAGCGCAACGCGTTGCTGTTCGAGCGCCGCGACATCGCGCTGCCCCACCACGATCCGACCGGCCGTGACCGGCTGCTCTCCTGCGGAGCGGCGCTGGCGAACCTGGAGCTGGCCGCGAGCGCGCTGGGTTGGCGTTGCACGACCTCGTTGGGGGACCCCGTTCACGTGGCGGCCACGGACAGGCTGGCACCGAGCGACGTCGAACTCGCTCAGTTCGACGCGATCCCCCTCCGACGCTCGCACCGGTTCCCGTTCGCCGCGGAAGGGTTGTCCGCCGAGGAGATCCGGACGATCACCGAGGCAGCCACGGGCAGCGGTGTCGGCGTTCACCTGATCGCGGAGGAGGAGCACGTCCACACCGTCGCGGGTCTCGTCGAGTACGCGAGGAACGTGTTCCGGGCCAATCGCGCCTACCAGCACGAGCTGCGCGGCTGGACCACCCACCGGCACAACAGGCGCGTGCACTCGGGAATACCGCACGAGCGGTTCGGGCCGGGACTGTACTTCGGCGGCATCGTCCGGAGGGACTGGCCCACTCCCGATGTCGAGGGCATCGCCGCCCAGATCCGCCGGGAGACCGTGCTGGTGTTCAGCACCGAGAACGACAGCAGGCGAGAGCACCTGCTGACCGGCGCCGCGCTTCAACGCGCCTGGCTGTCAGCGACCGCGCTGGGGCTGGCCGCGTCCGTGATCACGCAGCCGTTGCAGCTGTCCGAGGTGCGCCGCGGGCTCGCCGCACGTCTGGAACTGCCCGGCCGCCCGCACGCACTGCTGCGGGTGGGAAGGCCGATCCACGCCCTCGCGGCCGTCCCGCACAAGCCCGCCTACGAATTCGTCCTGGAGCTACCGTCATGACCAAGCCGATCATCGTGGGGGTCGACGGTTCGACCTCTGCCCACCACGCCGTGCTCTGGGCGGCCCGTGAGGCCGCGTCGCGGAAGGCGCCGCTGCACCTCGTGCACGCGTGTCTGGAGATCAGCACCTACACCCCGACCCCGCTGCCGCGCAGCTTCTCCGAGGCGCTGCGTGAGCAGGGCAGCGACTACCTCGTGGCGGCCGCGGAGCGCGCCAGGGAGATCGCACCGGGCATCGAGGTGGCCACGCAGCTGGTCGTCGGCACCGCCGCGGAGACGTTGACCACCTTGTCCGAGCAGGCTCAGCTGGTCGTGCTCGGCTCCCGCGGGCTCGGCGGGTTCACCGCGCTGGTCGTGGGTTCGGTCGCCCTCGCGCTGGCCGCTCACGCGCGCTGCCCGGTCGTGGTCGTCCGGGGGGCAACCGGGAACTGCGAGCCGTCGCGCGAGGGCTGCGTGGTGGCGGGTGTTGATGCGTCGCCGGCCAGCGACGCTGTGCTGGAGTTCGCTTTCGACCAGGCGTCCCGGGGCGGTGCCGAGCTGGTTGTGGTGCACACCTGGAACGACCACGTCGCCGAGAGCGCGTGGGCGATGGCGCCCTATGTGGCACTCGACTGGGAAGCCATCGAGGCCGAGGCGTACCTGCTGCTGGCCGAACGGTTGGCGGGCTGGCAGGAGAAGTACCCCGACGTCGTGGTGCGGCGCGTGGTCACCAAGGAGTCCGCGACGCGCGCCCTGATGAGGGAGGCGGCCGCCGCGCGATTGCTCGTGGTCGGCTCGCGTGGCCGGGGTGGCCTGTGCGGGATGCTGCTCGGCTCCACCAGCCAGGCCCTCCTGCACCACGCGCCCTGCCCGGTCGCGATCACCCGCCCGCACCCGCAGGGTTCCTGAAACCCTTACCCGACAAGGAGAAGCCATGAAGGCGCTGGTCTACCACGGTTCCGGCAACCGAGCGTGGGAACAGGTGCCCAAGCCGGAGGTCACCCACCCCGCCGACGCGGTCGTGCGGGTGGACGCGGTCACCATCTGCGGCACCGACCTGCACATCCTCAAGGGCGACGTTCCGGAGGTGGAGCCGGGCCGCGTTCTCGGTCACGAAGCGGTCGGCACGATCGAGAGCGTCGGTCCCGCCGTGCTGGGCCGCAGGCCCGGCGACCGGGTGCTGATCTCCTGCATCACCGCCTGCGGGCGCTGCGAGTACTGCCGCGGCGGGACCTACGGCCAGTGCCAGGGCGGAGGCGGGTGGACCCTCGGGCACACCGTCGACGGCACGCAGGCCGAGTACGTCCGGGTGCCCTTCGCCGACACCTCCACCCACCTGCTGCCGGAGGCGGTCTCCGACGCCGCCGCGGTGATGCTGGCCGACATCCTGCCGACCTCCTACGAAGTGGGCGTCCTCAACGGGCGCGTCACCCCGGGTGACACCGTCGTCGTGGTCGGGGCGGGGCCGATCGGTCTGGCCGCGATCCAGACCGCGCAGCTCTACAGCCCCAGCCACATCGTCGCGGTCGACCTCGCTGCCTCGCGGCTGGACGCGGCCAAGCAGTTCGGCGCGGACATCGTGGTCAACGCCGCGGACGACCCGCTGACGGTCATCGCCGAGCTGACCGACGACCTCGGCGCGGACACCGTGATCGAGGCGGTCGGTGTGCCGGAGAGCTTCGAGCTGTGCACCCGCCTGGTCCGGCCGAGCGGTCACATCGCGAACATCGGCGTGCACGGCAGGCCCGCCACGCTGCACCTGGAAGAGCTGTGGATTCGCGACATCACGCTCACCACGGGTCTGGTCGACACCAGCTCCACGCCGCGCCTGCTGCGGATGCTCGCCGCGGGCCGGCTGGACGCCGAGCGCTACATCACCCACCGCTACGGCCTCGACGAGATCGAGACCGCCTACGACGTGTTCTCCCGGCCCGCCGACACCGGTGCGCTCAAGGTCGTGCTGTCCCGCTGAACGAGAGGATCGTGACCATGTCCGCGCCGACCGTGGAAACGGCTGCCTGGCAAGGGTTCCAGGGCGAGAAGTGGCGGAGTTCGATCGACGTCCGCGACTTCGTCCAGCACAACTACAGCCCCTACCGCGGTGGCGCGGACTTCCTCTCCCGCCCCACGGAACGGACGACCGCGCTGTGGGCGAAGCTCACCGCGATGTTCGTCGAGGAGCGCCGCAAGGGCGTCCACGACGTCGACACGCGCACTCCGGCGTCGATCACTTCCCATGCTCCCGGCTACATCGACCGCGAGCGCGAGTTGATCGTGGGCCTGCAGACCGACGCGCCGCTCAAGCGCGCGATCATGCCCTTCGGCGGTCTGCGGATGGTCGAGAACGGTCTGATCGCCTACGGCTACGAGCTGGACCCGGCGGTGAAGGAGATCTTCACCAAGTACCGCAAGACGCACAACGACGGGGTGTTCGACGCCTACACGGCGCAGATCCAGCGGGCCCGCCGCGCGGGGATCATCACCGGGCTGCCCGACTCCTACGGCCGTGGCCGGATCATCGGCGACTACCGCAGGGTCGCGCTCTACGGCGTGAAGCGCCTGCTGGAGCAGAAGTTCCGCGAGCGCGCCTCGATCGACGACGTTCCGTCCACAGAGGACATCATCAGGGACAGGGAGGAGCTGGCCGAGCAGATCCGTGCGCTGGAGGAGCTGCGGGAGATGGCGCACTCCTACGGCCATGACATCTCCCGGCCCGCCGAGACCGCCCGGGAGGCCGTGCAGTGGCTGTACTTCGGCTACCTGGCGGCGGTGAAGGAGCAGAACGGCGCCGCGATGTCCCTGGGGCGCAACGCGACCTTCCTCGACATCTACCTCCAGCGGGACCTGACGGCCGGCACGATCACCGAGCGCGAGGCGCAGGAGCTCATCGACGACCTGGTGATCAAGCTCCGGATCGTCCGCTTCCTGCGCACGCCCGCCTACGACGAGCTGTTCTCCGGTGACCCGACCTGGGTCACGGAGACCTTGGGCGGCATGGGGGAGGACGGTCGTCCCCTGGTGACCAGGACGTCGTTCCGGATGCTGCAGACCCTGTACAACCTCGGTCCCGCACCGGAACCGAACCTGACCGTGCTGTGGTCGCCGCACCTGCCCGAGGGCTTCAAGCGGTTCTGCGCGCAGGTCTCGGTGGACACCAGCTCGATCCAGTACGAGAGCGATGAGCTGATCCGGCCGCGCTTCGGCGACGACACCGCGATCGCCTGCTGCGTCTCGGCGATGCGCGTCGGCAAGCAGATGCAGTTCTTCGGCGCGCGGGTCAACCTGGCCAAGGCTCTGCTGTACGCGATCAACGGCGGTCGTGACGAGCTGAGCGGGGAACAAGTCACCCCGCCGTTTCCCGCGCTGCGCGGTGACCACCTCGATCCGCGCGAGGTGGAGATCGCCTTCGACCGGATGACCGACTGGCTCGCCGGGGTGTACGTGGACGCGCTGAACATCATCCACTACATGCACGACAAGTACGCCTACGAGCGGATCGAGATGGCGCTGCACGACTACCCGGTGCAGCGGCTGCTCGGCTGCGGCATCGCGGGGCTGTCGGTCGTCGTGGACAGCCTGTCGGCGATCAGGAACGCCCGGGTGGGGGTGATCCGGGACGACGCGGGCATTGCCGTGGACTACGTGGTGGAAGGGGATTTCCCCCGCTACGGCAACAACGACGACCGCGCCGACCGCATCGCCGTGGAGGTGGTCGAGGACTTCATGGCCAAGGTGCGCGAGTACCCGGCCTACCGAGGCGCGCAGCACACGCAGTCGGTTCTCACGATCACCTCGAACGTGGTGTACGGCAAGCACACCGGCAACACCCCCGACGGCCGCCGCGCCCACGAGCCCTTCGCGCCCGGCGCCAACCCGATGAACGGCCGGGACGGCCACGGGCTCGTGGCCGCGGCGCTGTCGGTGGCCAAGCTGCCCTACGACCAGGCGCTGGACGGGATCTCGCTGACCGCGACGATCACCCCGGACGGCCTCGGTCGCGCGCACGACGAGCGCGTCACGAACCTCGTCGGTGTGCTCGACGCCTACGTGGACGCGGGTGGCTTCCACCTCAACGCCAACGTGCTCAACCGCGAGACCCTCGTGGACGCGATGGAGCACCCGGAGAAGTACCCGCAGTTGACGATCCGGGTGTCGGGTTACGCGGTGAACTTCGTCCGGCTCACCCGCGAACAGCAGCGCGACGTCATCAACCGCACCTTCCACGGATCGCTGTGACCACCGGAGCGGTCCACTCCTGGGACCTGGCGACCGCGGTGGACGGCCCCGGAACGCGCTTCGTGCTGTTCCTCGGCGGCTGTCCGCTGCGGTGCCGGTACTGCCACAACCCGGAGACCTGGCGCATGCGCGACAGCAGCCGCCGCACCGTCGACGAGGTCATCGCGGAGGTCGCGAAGTACCGACGGTTCATCGAGGTCGCGGGCGGCGGTTTCACCGTCAGCGGCGGGGAACCCCTGCTGCAACCGGACTTCGTCGAGGAACTGCTGAGCGAGGTGAAGGCGCTCGGCCTGCACACCGCGCTCGACACCTCCGGCTACCTCGGTGCCTGGGCCACCGACGAACTGCTCGCCGACACCGACCTGGTGCTGCTGGACGTCAAGTCCTGGGACCCCGAGACCTACCACGAGGTCACCGGCGGCGAGGTGGAGCCCACCCTCACGTTCGCCCGGCGGCTCAGCGCCATGGGCAAGCCGATGTGGGTCCGCTTCGTCCTCGTGCCCGGCTTGACCGACGCCCCGGACAACGTCGAGGGCATTGCGTCCTTCACCGCCGGACTGTCCACTGTGGAGCGCGTCGAGGTGCTGCCCTTCCACAAGCTCGGCGCGCCCAAGTACGCCGCGCTCGGCATCCCGTTCCCGCTGGCCGACACCCCGACCCCGCCGGTGGAGCTGGTCGAGCGCGTCCGCGGCCAGTTCCGCGCGGCCGGGAACGTCGTCTTCTAGGCACTGTCCTGTGCTGCCTAGAAGGGTGCGGGCTCGGCGATGGGTTCGAGTTCGGTCTCGATCACCTTGCCGCTCGGCGTGGTCCACGCATGCGTCCCGTCCGCCCGGTTCTCGCAGGTCCAGCTGGAGTGGGTCTTCATCCGGTGATGGTGCCTGCACTTCGGGCGCAGGTTCTGCACCGTGGTGTTGGTGCCATCGAAGGGACAGCAATGATCCACGTCGCAGCGGTGCGCCGGTTGGTTGCAGCCGACCATGGTGCACGTCGGATACCGCGCGTTGATCAACTCCCGTTGCGCCGGGGTCGGCCGGTAGGTGGTGATGTGCTCGGCCATCCCGGTGACGGGGTCAGTCAGGATGCGCTTCCAGATCCCGTTCGCCGCGACATCGGCCACGATGGGGGCGGGCAGCGGTCCGTATCCGGCGAGCATGACCGGGTCTGTGGTCAGGCCCAGGATGTTGGTGATCGGCATCGTGAGGTTCACGCACACCTCGCCCTGCGGTGCCGGAGTGTCTTTACCCATCAACAGATCCGCTGCTACGTCGGATCGTTTCTGGTCCAACGTTCGGTCATCTTTGGGCAACGCGCGGGCGATGCGGTCGATCCGATCGAAGGCCAGCGCTGCTTCGAGCGCGGGCAGCACGACGCGCAGCGAGCACATGCCGTCGTCGAGGTTGAACTTCTCCACCAACCGCTGCTTGCGCTTCTCCTCATGACGCCGCAACGCCGCCTCGGCATCGAGCTTGAGGACATACCGCCGGGCATACCGCTGGCTCGCCGTGTAGTTATGCGTGGCCGCGTGGTTGATCAGCACCGGCTCGGCGATGGCTTGGTTGGCCGCGTCGAGGACACTGACCTGATCGATGATCATCAGCGCCTTGCCCTCATCGATCCGCCCCTCCGACAACGCTTCCAACACCGCCGGGTGCTCCACCAGCGACATGGCGCGGTCGATGAGCTTGTTGCCCTTGACCTGGGAGACACGCAGCAGCGGCATCAGGACATCCCCGGCGTACTGCTGCACTTGCGGGTCGAGGTCGTCATAGAGCTTCATCAGGGTCGAGGCGAAGTCCGCGACAGCCTTACCGATGGCGGCGTAGGCGGCGACGAGTTCGTCTTCGATATCGGCAGGGGCCATACCCTTATTTTGGCGTCTGCAAATAGTGGATCATGGCTCTACGGAGTGAACTTTCCCTTACGCGGCAAGGGAAACCAGGTTCCAGCCGCCGCAAGCCGGGGCTGCCGGCTGAGGCTTTACCTGGGGTGCGCGTGCCATACGCTTCCCGCGAGGGCCGGAGTTTCATCCCGTGCCCCCGTGAGGCCCAAGGGCACGCGCAAGGGGCCCCAGGTCAAGCCGACCCCACGCCGGAACCAGCCAGCCCTCGCTGGAACCAGCCGCCCTCGCTGGAACCAGCCGCCCTCGCTGGAACCAGCCGCCCTCGCTGGAACCAGCCGCCCTCGCTGGAACCAGCCGCCCACGCCGGAACCAGCCGCCCACGCCGGAACCAGCCACCCCCGCTGGAACCAGCACAAGCACGCAGCCCAGCCCAAGCAGCGTCACCGGCAAACACCGGTCGGATCGGCGAGCAGCCACCCCGAAGTCGCCACGACAAGTCCACTGTGGACAGATCCGCCCAGGACGAGCACCGCCCCCAGCACGAAGGCGCAGCCCCCGAGCAGCAGTCCGGCGCGTCGGACGACCGTCCGTGCTCGGTCCAGGTCACCGCCGCGCTTCCACAGGGCGGCGATCACGACCTGACCGCCGTCCGATGAGACGCCGGGGATGAGGTTGACCAGGGTCAGGATCACGTTGAAGGTGCCCAGCCACGCCAGTGCGACCGGAACGAGCCGGTGGACGCCCACCGCTGCGCCGACGCCGGCCAGGGCCAGGAAGAGCCCGGCGAGCACGAGGTTCATCACGGGCCCGGCAGCAGAGATGGCCGCCTCAGACCGGGGTGTGCGCTTTTCGTCCGCCAGCTCGGTGGACCCGCCGAACAGGGTGAGGCTCACCCACTTGACCGTGCGACGCCTGCTGCGCGCGGCGAGCACGTGCGCGAGCTCGTGGGCCGCGACGGAGACCACCAGCAGCACTGCTATCGCCGAGCCCGCGATCCAGTACCCGGCGGGCGCGTGGCCGGGAGCCTGCCGGGGCAACGCGATCAGCGCCATGGGCAGGGTGACGCCGGGCGCGAGGGCGAGGACGGACCAGTGGAGCCGCACCCGCGGCCGGTGTCCTCGGCCGGGATCCGGCTGAGGACACCGGTGGCCGCTCACCGCAGTGCCGCGTCCAGCACGAGGCGGCGTTCGGCCGAGCCGATCACCATCCGGGCGTGCTGGACGACGTCGGGGTTCACCGACACCGACGTGATCCCGGCCCGCACCAGGTGTTCGGTGAACTCCGGGCGGTTGGACGGCGCCTGACCGCACAGCGAGGAGGTGATTCCCGCGCGGTGGCACGCCTGGATGATGCGCGTGATGGTGTCGAGCACCGCGGGGTCGGACTCGTCGAACAACTCGGCGCACGGGGCGGAGTCGCGGTCCACGCCCAGCACCAGCTGGGTGAGGTCGTTGCTGCCGATGGAGACGCCGTCGACGCCCATCGCCGCGTACTCGGGGATGCGGTAGACCACCGAGGGAACCTCGGCCATCACCCAGCGCAGCAGTCCGCGCTGGCGGCCGAGCGGGCTGTCGTCGACCATCTCCAGGCAGGCGGCCAGTTCCCAGCGGGTGCGGACGAACGGGATCATCAGGTGCAGGTTCGGCGTCTGCTCCCGGACCCGGGCCAGCGCCTGCAGTTCCAGGGCGAACAGCTCGGGCTCGCGCACGTACCGGAAGCAGCCGCGGTAGCCGATCATCGGGTTGTTCTCCACCGGCTCGAAGTCCTCACCGCCCACCAGGCCGCGGAACTCGTTGCTGCGGAAGTCCATCGCCCGGTAGATCACCGGACGCGGCATGAACGGCCGGGTGATCCGCAGCAGCGACTCGGTCATGGCCGCGACGAACCGCTCCGGGCCCTCCTGGGCGAGGAAGCGCCGCGGGTGCGTTCCGCCGAGCGCCTCGGTGAGCATGAACTCCGCGCGCAGCAGGCCGACGCCGTCGACCGGCAGCGCGGCGACGTCCTCGGCGTGTCCGGGCAGGGCCAGGTTGACGTAGAGCTTGGTGGCCAAGGGTTCGAAGGCAGGCATCGCCGGGGACGAGACGGGTTCGGTCCGCACCGGTTGCGCGGCACCGGCGGAGACGGTGCCCTGCTTGCCGTCCACGGTGACCTGGTGGCCCTCCCGCAGCGTGCTGGTCGCGGTCCTGGTGCCGACCACGCAGGGCACGCCCAGCTCGCGAGCCACGATCGCCGCGTGACAGGTCATGCCGCCCTCGTCGGTGACGACCGCGGCCGCGCGGCGCATCGTCGGCACCCAGTCCGGGTTCGTCATCGCCGCCACGAGCACGTCGCCGTCCCGCAGCCGCAGCCCCTCGGCGGGGGAGGCGAGCACCCGCACCGCGCCGGTGGCGGTGCCGGGGGAGGCGGCCAGGCCGGTGAGCAGCACGCCGGAGTCGTTGTCGAGGGTGGTGATCGGCCGGGACTGGACGAGCCAGGTCCGGCCGTCGGCGATCGCCCACTCGATGTCCTGCGGGCAGCCGTAGTGCTCCTGCACCCGCACCGCGAGGCGGGCCAGGTCGACCGCCTCCGCGTCGGTCAGCACGCGCCGCGTCGCCTCCTCGTCGGCGAGGTCGATCCGCTGGTCCCCGCCCTCGGCCGCGCGCACCAGCTTGAACTTCTTGGTGCCCAGCCGCGTGCGGAGCAGGGTGAAGTCCTTTGTGGACACGACGTGGGTGTCCGGTTCCACCGCTCCGCTGACCACGACCTCGCCGAGGCCGAAGGCCGCCTCCACCACGACCCGGTCCCGCTCACCGGTCGCGGGATCGGCGGTGAACATCACGCCCGAGCGCTCGGAGGGCACCATGGCCTGCACGACGACGGCGATGGCCGGTTCCTCGGTGAGCCCGCGTTCGGCGCGATAGGCCAGCGACCGCTCGCCGAACAGGGATGCCCAGCACTCCACGACGCGGTCGACGACCTCCTTCGCCGTCATCACGTTGGTGAACGTCTGGTTCATCCCCGCGAACGAGGCGCCCGCCGTGTCCTCCGAGGTCGCCGAGGAGCGCACCGCCACCCCGCCCGCGGCCCCGAGCCGGGTGTGGGCGGCGGTGACCGCGGCGCGCACCGCGTCGGTGACGCCTGTCCGCCGGACCAGGGCCTGGAGCTGGCCGGCGAGGGCGGCGAGATCGCCGGAGCCCTCCAGCGCGTGCCGCACGAGGGCGGCGATCTCACCGCGTACCCCGGAAATGCCCATTGAGGACAGATAGGAGTCCGCGGTGACGACGAACCCCGGCGGCACGGGAAGGCCCGCCGCGGTGAGCTCGCCGAGGTTGGCCCCCTTGCCACCGGCGACGGCGGTGTCCTGCCTGCGGAGGTCGTCGAATCCGAGCACGTAAGCGGTCATGTCTTCTCCTCGGTGGCGTTCACGGGTCGAGCGGTTCGATGACGTCCGACGCGGGCCGCCGCTGGCTGGCGGGCAGCGGATCGGCGTTGATGTGGGCCCAGCCCAGCCGGATCACCAGCTGCGGGTGCAGCACGCCGCCGAGCACCCGCTCGCGCACGCGCGCCCGGGGGCCGAGGACTTCCAGCGGTTGGGAGATCAGACAGCTGGCGAGCTGGAAACCCGTGGCGCGCAACAACACCGCGCTCGTGGCCGCCCCTGCCCGCAGTCGGTCGGCGAGATCGTCACCGGGGGTGCCGATGACGACGAGGACCCCGGCGTCCGGATCGGCGTAGGAACCCGATGGCTCGGCGAGCCGCGGATCGCTGAAGACCCGCAGCCGGACGTCATCCGGTCCCGCGTGCAGGGCCGTGCTCAGCACGGATCGCACGCCGTCCCGTTCGGCGCTCCCGCGACCGCTCCACTGGGCCAGCTCCGCGGCGTAGGCCGGGTCGTCCTGCTGTTCCCGATCGGCATCGGCGATCGCCCGCAGCAGCTCCTCGCGCGCGGCGGCGTCCGTGGCCACCCGCAGGGCGCAACCCTCGTCGGCCGCCGCCTTGGTGAGCTGTTCCAGCAACTGCTCCGGTATCGGCCACGAGCTGTACAGGCGGCGGTCGCTGCGGCGCGCCGGGATGGCCGACACCAGGGAGATGTCCTCCGCGGTGGGCTTCCTGCCGAACAGCGCCACCGAGGCCAGGTGGTTCGGGTCGTCGGGGTTGGGCACGCGGTGCGCGACCGTTCCCCACCCGAGCGCGGCGAACGCGACCCGCAGGTGGTGCAGCGCCGCGCCGCAGCTGATCGCCAGGTCGCGCCCGTCGGGGTCGGTGACCGGGACGTGCCGGGTCCAGTCGGCGTAGAGGTGCAGCGCCGTGTCGCCGACCCGCCAGATCCAGGGCTGCGAGTTGTGCACTGACGGCGCGCGGTTGGCCAGCGTGATCGCCGCCAGCACGGTGTCGTGGTCAGGCAGACCGGGTTTCATGTGCCACCTCCGGGAGGGCTCCTGGAAGCGACGCTCGCACGGTCCCGCGCCCGTGTGCCCGGGTCGGAAGTCCCTGTGGCGCGGCCGACCGGCCTCAGTTCCGAGGAGCTTGGCCTCCAGCGGTCCGGGCGCGCCAGGAGTCTGCTGGAACTCCACGGATCCGCGTGACGACGGAAGAGGAGTCCGGAGCCATGACCACGCCGGCGCAGCAGCGAATCCCCGTCCAGTGCCGTGCTGCGGCGTGGCCGACGACGATCGACACCGCCGCCGGTGAGGTCCGGCTCCGCCTGGGCACGACGATCGACGCGCTGGTGATGCGTGCCGGGATCGCGGCGGAGGTCAACGCCTACCTCGTCCGGCACATGTTCCGCGCCCCGATCATCGTCTTGCCAGGCTCGCCGGCCGACTGGGTCTTCCTCACCGGCGCTCGCACGTCGATGCGCCTGAGCTCGTGGGAGGACCTGGTGCGGCTGAACATCGGTTGGCACCGCAGAGGGACGACCATCGCGCTCCCCGCACCGGACGCCACCGGCGGCGCTCTGCGCTGGCTCGCCCCGCCCAGCGCCGCGATACCCCTTCCGCCCTGGTCCGCCGTCGTCGGGGCCGCCCGGTGGGTGTGCTCCGCCTGAGTCGGAGACCGCACGTGCTCGCCGCCGTCGCCATCTCGGTGAGCCGCTGACCTCTTATCCGAAGAATCGAGAAAAACTCGCCACCGGTTATCGCGACGGGGTTGTACGGGTGGTTTCACGCCTGCGTGAAACCGTTGTCCTCGACCGATGTCGTGGTTACTTTGCGTGGTGCGGCGGGAATATGCGCTGAAATTATTTTGTGAGATGCACTGTGTTGCATTGTTTCGCATTCGGGACACGGGGGTTTTCGTGACCATGAGGCTGTTGTCCGCTGCGCTCGTGCTGTGCGCGTCTGCGGTCGGGCTGGCCGGTACCGCGCACGCGACCGAGGAGCGCGCGTCGGCGCACCCGTGCGGCTTCTTCGGCTTGGAGACCTACGCTTACTACAACCACTGCGGCTCCGGCAACGTCCTCATCCACATCGACAGGATCTGGCCCGCCAGTGATGGGGAAGAATGCGTCCGCCCTGGCTACACGCCGATCGGCGTGCTCCTCTTCACCAAGAATGCCCACTACATCAGGCCATGCTGATCGGAGAACTGTTTCCCGGGGAGCGGGCATGTCGCTGAGCCACCGAAGCCTGCTCGCTCGCGGCGCCGCGGCGTTGGGCGGTCTTGCCGCTGGTGGCCTCGCCGGTACCGTGGCCCGGAAGTGGATGGACAGGGGGAAGCTGCCGCCGGCCGCCCCGCCGTCGGAGTTCCTCGACGACGCGAGCACGCTCAACCCGACCCGGGTGCGCGGCGTCGTCTTCGCCTCTTCCGCTCCGGAGTCGACCGCGGACGCTCTGAGGCCGTTGCTCCGCAGGGTCGCGGACGGAGCCGATCCCGCGCTCGCGGTCTCAGGTGTGCGCCACTCCATGGGTGGCCAGAGCCTGCTCGCTGACGGCTGGATCCTCGAAACGCAGCCGATGAGGGGCGTGACGGTGGACGCCGCGAGCGGTGTGATGCGGGTCGGCGCGGGCGTCACCTGGCGCGAGGTCATCCCTGTGCTCAACCGTCTTGGCTTGGCGCCTCACGTGATGCAGTCCAATCACGACTTCACCGTCGGCGGCTCGCTGAGCGTGAACTGCCATGGCTTGCAGGTGGACCACGCGCCGATCAGCGGGACCGTGCGGCGTCTGCGACTGCTGACGGGCGACGGCGATGTCCTGACGTGCAGTCCCACGGAGAACCCCGAACTCTTCCGGCACGCACTCGGCGGCTACGGGTTGTTCGGCGTCATCTTGGACGCCGAACTCGGTGTCGTCCCCAATGCGCTGTACGCACCAGGTTTCGTGACCACTCGGACACGCGATTACCTCGACGTCTTCAAAGAGCGCGTCTACGCGCCGAACTCCGACGTGGAAATGGCATACGGGCGGTTATCCGTCGATCCCGACAATCTTCTCGACGAAGCGATCATTGTCACCCTCGTCCCGGTTCCGGGTTCCCGTGGGACGGTGCTTCCCCTGAGCCGTCCTGGTCGCCCGGAGCTGACGCGGGCAATCTTCCGCAACTCGGCCGACAACGAGTTCGGAAAAAAGCTGCGGTGGTGGCTGGAACGCGACGTCGGGCCGCGCCTGGCAGGCCGGATCAGTCGGAACAGTCTGCTCGACGAGCCGGCCCGGATCTTTTCCGGGGCCAGTGGATCGAAGGTCGACGTCCTGCAGGAGTACTTCATTCCGCAAACCCGGCTCCCCGAGTTCGTGCAAGCCGCCCGCGACGTCATCAGGCGCACGGAGGGCAACCTGCTCAACGTGACCGTGCGCGACGTGCGTCGGGATGACCGCAGTGTGCTGGCGTACGCCTGCCAGGACGTGTTCGGGCTCGTCATGCTGTTCGAACAGGACCGGTCGCCCGCCGGCGAACGGCGAATGCGAACGATGACCCGAGAGCTGGTCGATGCGGCCATCGCCGTCGGCGGCAGCTTCTACCTCCCGTATCGGCTCCACGCCACGCTCGACCAGCTCGGCAGGGCTTACCCCGCGTGGGAGAAGTTCGTCGACGCCAAACACCGGTTCGATCCGCGCGGAGTGTTCCGCAACGGGCTCTTCGAGAGGTACGCCCCGAGCTGACCGGTCTGCTCGCGTTCCGGGCCGCCGTATATAGGACATGTTCTGGCCTACTCGGCGTTTACGTTCCTCGCGCAAGCCGGACAGCCCGGCTCGACCACACGAGGAGCGACCCCGATGACGATCTTGGTGACCGGAGCGACTGGAACCATCGGCTCCGCTGTGGTGGACGAACTCCTGCGGGCCGGTCACCGCGTCCGCGCGCTGACCCGGAACGCCGCGGCCGCGGACCTGCCCGACCAGGTGGAGGTCGTCGAGGGTGACCTGACCGAACCGCGGTCCGTCGAGGTGGCACTGCGGGGAGTCACCGCGCTCCACCTGCTGAGCGCCACCGGGGACGACCACGTGCCGCTCGCGACCGGTCCGCGGCTCGTGGAACTGGCGCGCCAGGCGGGCGTGCGCCGGGTGACCGTTCTGACCACCGGGGCCGACGGCCCGGTGGAGCAGGCGGTGCGGGCGTCCGACCTCGAGTGGACGATCCTGCTGCCGATCGACGTGATGGCCAACGCCCTGGGCTGGGCCGAGTCCGTCCGCACCGGGGGAGTGGTCAGGGAGCCGTACGGCGGAAGGCTGACCGCCTCGGTCGACATCGCCGATTTCGCCGCGGTGGTGGCCACCGTGCTGGTCGACGGCGGTCACGCGGGCAAGTCCTACCGGGTGACCGGCCCCGAGGCGCTGACCCCCGCTGACAAGGTGCGGGCCATCGGCGCGGCGGTCGGGCGGGAACTCGACTTCGTGGAGCTGACCGACGAGCAGGCGCGCGAGCTGTGGCGGGCGGAGGGCTGGCCGGAGGAGGGCATCGACTTCATGCTCACGATGTGGGCCACGGTTCCGCCGACGGTGGGCGTGGTGACCTCGGTCGTGAAGGAGGTCACCGGCCGGTCACCGCGGACGTTCGCCGAGTGGGCGGGCGAACACGCGCGGCTGTTCGCCTGAGACAGTCCACCGGACGACGTCATCGGCGGTGCCGGAGCAGGCGCACACCCGCCCCGGCACCGTTCTGACGTCAGGACACCGAGCTGCTGGAGAGGTCGAGCCCACGCGCCGCGACCAGTTGAGCGCTGCCGTCGGCCAGGCGGTAGGACATGCCCACGACGGCGGCCTTGCCCGCGTCGACCCGCTCGGCCAGGACGCGGGAGCGGTCCAGCAGGAGGTCCACGGTGTGCTTCACGTGCTCGGCCAGGATCTCGTCGGTCTGCACGCGCCCGGCCGCCCGGGCCGCCAGGACGCTGGGCGTCACGCGTTCGACGACGTCGCGCACGTAGCCCGCGGGTGGCATGCCTTCCTCCAGCGCGGCGCACGCGGCGGCGACCGCGCCACAGGAGTCGTGACCCAGAACGACCACCAGCGGGCAGTCGAGCACGCTGACCCCGTACTCGATGCTGCCCAGCACCTCCGAGCCGACCACGTGCCCGGCCGTGCGCACCACGAACATGTCGCCGAGGCCGCGGTCGAAGATGATCTCAGCGGCCAGCCGGGAGTCGGAGCACCCGAACAGCACGGCGAACGGGCGCTGGGACGGCGCGACCTCGGCACGGCGTGCCGCGTCCTGGTTCGGGTGCTCCGGTGCACCTGCGACGAACCGCTCGTTACCGGCCAGCAGCAGGTCGAAGGCGTCGCGGGGGGTCAGCTGGAAGTCGGTCATAACGGGCAGCTTACGGCCCCACCCCGCCTGGAGCGTCCTTCGAAAGGTCATCCGGTCAGGAGGGCAGCTCCGCCGTGCCCGCCGCCGCGAGGAGCTGGATCGGGAACTCCGCGTCCGCCTGGCCCACGGCGAGTGCGACCCAGCCCCCGGCGCCGCGGTGCCAGACGAGCATGCTGCCGCTGAGCTGGCTGAGTTCGAGCATCGGGTCCTGGGCGTCGTCGTCTTCCAGGTAGGGCCACAGCTCCACCTTCGTCGGATCTCCCCACCGCGCCGTCAGTTCGGCGGCGAGCGCGTCGTGCGCGGCATCGATCTCGGTTTGCGCCGCCTCGACGACCTCCGCAGCGCGGTCGTCCCAGAAGTCCCTGGTCTCCTGGAGGACGAGCACTCCCGCGTCCGGGTGCAGTGCGTTCACGGCGACGAACTGGTCTGCGGTGGACATGCCGGAAGGCTAACCCAGTCCAGAGTGGACAGGACATCGTCCAGGGGAGTTTCCTTGCCGCGCAGGAGTTCCTTGGCGAACGCCTCGGCGCCGAGCGCGGACGCACCGGCCTCGGTGATCCGGTCGACGTCGTCGCGCTCTGCGGGCGGTAGCGGGAATCCGGCGGCCTCGCGCGCGGCCTCCGCGACCCCGAGCAACCGCGCGGCCCCGGCGGGATCACCGGCGAGGACGCGCGTTCCCGCGAACCCCTCCAGGGACAACGCCACCGCGCGCAGGTCGTGGGTCTGCCGGGCCGCGGCCAGGCCCTCGCGGTGCCAGGCCACGGCCGCGTCGAGGTCGCCGCGTTGTTCGGCGACGAAGCCCAGCTGGGTCAGGATGAAGGCCATCCCCGTGGCGTAGTCGATGCGGCGCTCCCACTCCAGCGTGGCGCGCAGGTGCGCCTCGGCGGTGTCGAGCAGTCCCATGCGGCGGGCCGCCAGCGCGAGACCGCCGCTGGCGAAGCCGATCTGCGGCGCGATCGAGCGTTCCGTCGCCACCCGCAGGGCCCGGTCGCCGAACTCCATCGCGGCCGGGTAGTCCCGCCGGAGCACCGCCACCCGGGTCAGGCGGCCGAGGAGCTGTGCGACGGCGGGCCACAGGCCCAGCTCCTCGGCCATGCCCAGCGCGCCCTCGTACAACCCCGCCGCCCGCCCGTGGTCGCCCGCGATGTCGGCGACCGCGCCCAGCAGCTCGGCGGCCTGCACCTGCCCCCAGCGGTCACCGAGCTCGGCGAACAGCGACGCGGCCCGCGCGGCGTCGACCGCCGTCGTCTCGGGATCGCCCGAGGTCAGTGCGTTCTCCGCGGTGAACACCAGGACCGCCGCCAGGTGCCAGCGGTCACCGAGGCGCTCGAACTCCACCCGCGCCTCGTCGAACAGCTCGCGCGCGGTGGCGGGGGAGCGGCTGCGCCCGGCCACGGCCAGCCACCACCGCACCCGGGCGAGCACGTCCGGCGCGTCCAGTTCCGCGCAGCGCCGCAGGACCTCCGCGCCCTGGCCGAGCGGATCCGGCTCGCAGCCGAGCAGGAACCCGAAACCGAGCCGCCACGCCCGCGCCCGCAGCGCGTCCGCTCCCGCGGAGGCGACGGGGCCGGTCAGCTCCAGGACCGCGCCCAGCAGGCGGTGCCCCTCCTGCAACGTCCCCCTCAGGTACCAGTACCAGGCCATGCCGGTGACCAGGTCCAGCCCGAGCGCGGTCTCCCCGAGCTGCACCGCGGTGAGCACGGCCGCGTTGGTGTTGGCCGCCTCCCGGTCCAACAGGCGCAGGTGCTCGCGCTGCTCCGGCCCGCGGAGGTGGGAGTTCGCGGAGAGCACCAGATCGCGGAAGTGCTCGGCGTGCCGCAGCTGGGTCGCCGCGACCTCCCCCGCCTCGTCCAGGCGTTCGCGGGCGTAGGCGCCGATGGTGTCCAGCAGCCGGTACCGCGTCCGGTCCCCGTCGGTGACGACCGTGACCAGCGACCGGTCCACCAGCTGGGCCAGCACGTCCATCACCTCGTGCTCGGCCACCGGGTCCCCGGCGCAGACGACCTCGGCCGAGGCCAGGCTGAGGCTCACGGAGTGCGCGGCGAGCCTGCGCAGGACAGCGCGCTCGCTCCCGGACAGCAGGTCCCAGCTCCAGTCGATCATCGAGCGCAGGGTCCGCTGCCGGGTGGGGGCGGTGCGCGGGCCGGTGGTGAGCACGCGGAAGCGGTCGTCCAGCCGCACGGCCAGGTCGTGCACGCCGAGCGCGCGCACCCGGCTGGCCGCCAGCTCGATCGCCAGCGGCAGCCCGTCCAGCGCGCGGCAGATCCCCGCGACGACCTTGACGTTGTCCGGCCGCAACGCGAATCCCGGATCGGCCGCGCCGGCCCGCCGCACGAACAGCTCGACCGCGCCGAGGCGACCGGCGCGGCCGGGGTCGACGTCGTCCTCGGGATCGGGCAGCTCCAGCGGCGGAACCGCGACGAGCTGTTCCCCGGCGATGCCCAGCGGTTCACGACTGGTGGCGAGGACGCGCAGCTCGGGCGCGGTGGCGAGCAGTGACTCCGCCACGTGGGCCGCGGAGTCCACGACGTGCTCGCAGTTGTCCACGACCAGCAGCACCCTCTGCCCGCCCAGCGCCGCGGCGAGCCTCTCCTGCCGGGACAGCCCGTCAGCGCTCGTGTCGTCGCGCGCTCCCACCGCGGCCGCGACCTTGTCGATCACCTCGGCCACGCCCGCGCCCCGGGACACGTCGGCCAGCTCGACCAGCCACACCCCGTCCACGGCCTCGTCGAGGGCGCCCCTGGCCGCCTCCACCGCCAGCCGCGTCTTGCCGACGCCTCCGGGGCCGACGAGCGTGACCAGGCGCGCGGCCGCGAGCGCGGAGCGGACCTCGGTCACGGCGCTCGCCCTGCCGATCAGGTCGCTCACCGGCGCGGGCAGGTTGGTCGCGGTCGTCCGCGGCGCCCCGGGCGAGGCGTCCAGGGCCGGGTCCTGCGTCAGGATCTCCTGTCGCAGCCGCACCAGCGCGGGACTGGGGTCGATGCCGAGTTCGTCGGCGAGCTCCGTGCGCAGGCGGTCGTAGCTCTCCAGGGCCTCCGTCTGCCGCCCGGCGCGGTAGAGGGCACGCATCTGGGCGGCGCGCAGCCGCTCCCGCAGCGGGTGCCGGTCCACCAGCACGCGCAGCTCGTCGATCAGGGAGGCGTGCTCACCCACCGCCAGACGTGCCTCGACGTGGTCCTCGATCGCCGTCAACCGCAGTTCGCGCAGCCGTTCTGCCTCCGCGCGGGCGAACTCCTCCTCGGCGAACTCGGCCAAGGGCTCCCCGCGCCACAACGACAGCGCTTCGCTCAGCAGCACCGCGGCCTCCGCGGGGTGCGAAGCCGTCCGCGCCGCGCGCACGAGCGCACCGAACCGGCCGGAGTCCACCGCCTCTTCCGGGACGCGCAGGGTGTAACCGGCGGGCTGTGACACCACGAGGTCGCGGGCATCGGCCTCCGCGCTCGCCAGTGCGCGTCGCAGTTGCGAGACCTTCACGTGCAGCGCGCCGGACGCGTCCCGGGGCGTCTGCTCACCCCACAGGTCCTCGATGAGCCGATCCGCGGACACTGGCTCGCCCGCGTGCACCAGCAGGTCGGCCAGCAGAGCGCGGACCTTCGCGCCAGGAACGCGCACGGACTCGCCCGCATCGGTCCACACGGCCAGCGGGCCCAGCACCCCAAAGCGCATCTGCCGAGGATAGGGCGCTGATCAGCACACGGTCAGCCAGTGGGAAGAAGTCGGTAACCACCCGCGCGCAAGGTCCTTCCAGGAACCTCGAACGGAAGGAACCGACATGAGCACGACCTTCTCCCTGTTGGGCATCTCCGGCAGTCTCCGCGCCGCCTCCTTCAGCACCGCCGTGCTGCGCGCCGCGATCGACGTCGCTCCCGCTGACACGGATCTGACGCTGTGGCGGGACCTCGCGGGCGTGCCGCCCTTCAACGAGGACCACGAGGACGACCCTGGACCGGCCGTCACCGCCATGCGCGAGTCCATCACCGCCGCGGACGCCCTGGTGATCGCCACCCCGGAGTACAACACCAGCATTCCCGGGCAGCTCAAGAACGCGCTCGACTGGGCGTCCCGCCCCTACGGCGAGAGCGTGCTGGTCGGCAAGCCCGTCGCGGTGATCGGCGTCAGCACCAGCGACTACGGCGCCGACTGGTCGCAGCAGGCGCTGCGCAAGGTGCTGGCCGTGTCCGGGGCCGAGGTCCTGGAGACCCGGCTGTGCGTGCCCCGTGCGGACGCGCTCGTCGACGGCGACGGGCGGCTGACCGACACCGAGACCACCGGGCGGCTGCGGGACCTCGTCGTCGACCTGCGCGGCCTGCTCCGGCACGAGACGAAGGCGGCGTGATGACGGGCAGCGCGACGGAAGCCCGCGCAGTGATCGGCACGGGCTGGCTGGGACTGCTGGCGGGGCCGATGTCCTTCGGGATGGCGGCGCCCACCCTGCTGCTGCCCGCCGCGGCGAGCGAGCTCGGTGTGTCCGTGGCGGCGGCGACCTGGATCGTGACGATGTTCGGCTGGGGCATCACCATCGGGACGCCCTTGGCAGCCGCGGTGCTGGCCTCGGGCGGGCAACGCCGGGCGACGCTCACCGGCGCGGCACTGACGGTGCTCGGTTCCCTGGTGTTGCTGACCGCGCCCTCGTTGCCGGGCCTGGCGGCCGCGAGCGCCGTGCAGGCCCTGGGCTCGGCCGCGTTGATGGTGGTGGCGATGGACCTGGCCGCGACGCCCGCGCAGATGGGGATGATCACCTCGGGGCTCGCCGCGGTCGGCGCCACCGGCCCGGTGGTCGGCTCACTGGTCGGCTCGGCCGTGTCCTGGCAGGCGGCCTTCGCGTTGCCGGTGCTCAGCCTCCTGGCCGTACCGATCGTCCTGCGACAGGCCCGCGCGAGGGGTGCGGGCACCGCGTTCGACATCGCCGGAGCAGCGGTCCTGACCGCGTTCGTGAGTGCGCTCGTCCTCATCCCGCACCAGCCGGTGTGGGGCGCCGTCGCGGTCGTGCTGACTGGAGCCGTCTTGGCCTGGCGCCTGCGCGCCAAGCCGGACGGGATGGTGCCCGCCGACGTCGTCCGAGGGCCCCGGTTCCTCGCCGCGGCGGCGATGGCGACGGCGTTCGCGGTGATCAACTTCGGGATGATCTACGCGGCGCCTGGGCTGATCACCGACCGCGCGGGGTGGACGCCGGCGGAGATCGGCACCGCCCTGCTCTGGCCGCTCCTGCTCGGTGGGGCGCTGTCCTGGCTCGTCGTGGCGGCCTCCGCTCGGGTGCCCGTCGCGGTGATGACGGCGCTGCTGCTGGGCGGAGGGGTGCTCGCCCCGGTGCTGGTGTGGTCCGCGGACTCGCCCTGGCTCACGCTGCTCGGGATCTTCACCGGCTCGCTCACCGCGGCGTCGGGCCAGGGCGTCCTCGGGTTGCGCGCCGCCGACGCGGTACCGCAGCGCCACCGCGGGACGGCACTGGGCCTGTTCAACTCCTGCTACCTGCTCGGCTTCGCCCTCGGACCGGCGCTCGCGGCGCTCGTCACGTCGTAGCACCGCCGACGTCGCGGCGGCGGAACAGCGTGGCGGCCACGCCGACGAGCAGGACGGACCCGGCGGTGAGGGCGAGCAGGCCGGACAGGACCGCCCCGTTCCACCCGGCCTCCAGCGGTTGGGCGCCGAACGCCCAGTGGAACGGGCTGACCAAGCCGAGCAGGTCGGAGTCGACCAGGGGGGCGAGTCCGCTGAGCAGGAACCCGCCCAGTGCGAAGCCCGTTCCCACGCCGATGGCCAGGCCGCGCGATCCGCTCGCCGCGCCGACCGCCAGGGTGAGCAACCCGTGGAAGGCGCCGAGCAGGGCCAGTGCCACGGTTCCCGCCAGCAGCCGCGCGATGGGGATGTTCAGCCCTGTCGGCTCGCGCAGTGCGACCAGGACCACCCCGACCGCCGCGGCGAGCACCGCCACCTCCGTGACGACGGCGAGCGCGTGCGCGGCGACGATCTGCGTGCGCCGCACCGGGGCCGCCAGCGTCACCGCGAGCACGCCGCCGCGTTCGAAGGCGCACGAGAGGGCTCCGGCACCGATGGCCGAGATCATCACGAGCAACGGCGCGATCTTGGTGAAGACCTGGGAGGAGACGTAGCCGGCGGGGGTGACCATGTCGGCGCCGAAGAAAGCGGTGATCTCCGGGGGCAGCACGGCGGTGAGCGCGCCGAGCTGATCGCGCAGCGAGGGGTACATCGCCAGGGCCAGGGTGCACATGCCGATCGCCCCGACGGTCAGGCCGATCAGTGCGTTGCGCCGCTCGCCGAGCGCGCGCCGGAACAACTCCGCGACCGCGTTCACCGGGCCACCTCCGTCGCCGGGCCGTAGTAGCGCAGGAACACGTCTTCAAGCTCGGTCTCCGGTGTCCGGAGCGTCAGTACCCGGTGTGCGCCAAGGGTTGTGACCACGTCGGTGACGGCGCCTTCGACCGCGAACCGGACGACCGCGCCGTCGTGCTCGACCCGCGAGACCGCGGTGAGCGACGGACACCGCCGCAGGAAGGAGACAGCCTCGGCGTCGTCGGCGAAGGTGACATCGAAGCGGTGGACCGCCTTGCCCAGCAGCACATCCGTGCGCTCGCACGCGACCAGCCGCCCGGCGCGCATGATGGCGACGCGGTCGGCGATGCGCTCGACCTCCGGCAGGGTGTGCGAGGACAGCAGCACCCCGGCACCGGAGGAGCGCAGCTCGTCCACGATGGCGTGGAACTCCTTCTGCACCAGCGGGTCCAGGCCGCTGATCGGCTCGTCCAGCACGGCAAGGCGGGGGGAGTGGGCGAGCGCGGCGATGATGCCGATCTTGCGCCTGTTCCCGGACGAGAGCGTCCGAAGTGGACGGTTCAGGTCGGCGTCCAGGCGTTCGGCGAGTTCGCGCGCCCTCGCCCGGTGGGCTTCGGCGGCGGTCGCGCGCAGCCGTCGCAGGTGCTCCAGGTTGGCCCAGCCGGTGAGCCGGGGGTGCAGGGCGAACTCCGCGGGCAGGAAACCCACGTCCTGGTGGGCCAGCGGGGCCTGCGACCACGCGTCGCAGCCGAGCACCGTCGCCGCGCCGGAGGTCGGGCGGGCCAGGCCGAGCAGCAGGCGGACGGTCGTCGTCTTGCCCGCGCCGTTGGGGCCGAGGAACCCCAGCACCTCGCCCGGTCCGACGTCGAGGTCCAGCTCGTCCACCGCGGTCAGCGCGCCGAAGCGCTTCGTCAGCCCGCGCGCCTGCGCCAAGGGGGTGGTCATGGCATGCCCCGCCTTCATCCGTCACTCCGGTTCCCCCGAGCGGAGGGACCGCGCCGACCAGGCTTCCCGGCACACCGTGACCAACGATGCACCACGCCGGGGTTCCGGGCAATCATCCGACGCCCGACCGTGTCTTGCGAATCAGTAACGGGCCGGGCACGGCCGAACGGCGCTTGCCGGGATGATCGGGTGTGGTGCATGGTTGTCGCCGGTGCGCCGGGAAGCCTGGTCGGCACGGCTCGCCCCGACCGGGGTGGGCCGGAGGGAACTGACGAAGGCATGCCCATGGCCACCGCTGACCCCGCTGTAGTCGAGACCGCGCTCGGACCGGTCGTGATCGCGGCTGTCGAACAACACGAGCCCACCCCGCTGTTGGCCGATCCGTTCGCCCGGCACGTGCTGCCCCGCTCGGGACGCTTCCTGGTGCGGCTGAGCAGGTGGTCGTTCCTGCGGCGCGGGTTGGTCCGCGCCTCCGAGCGCCAAGCGCCGGGGATCTGGGCAAGTGTGTTGTGCCGCAAGCGTTTCATCGGCGACGTCCTGGCGCGCGCGGCGGCCGGGGGCGTGGAGTCGGTGGTGGTGCTCGGAGCCGGACTGGACACCTTGGTGCTTCGATCGGCCCTGCCCCCGGGGGTTCGGGTCTACGAGGTGGATCTCCCGGAGATCGTGCACCGCAAGCGGGCTCTCCTCGCCACGGTGCCCGGCCCGGCGACGTCTCACTCCACACTCGTTCCCATCGACTTCCAGGCGGAGAACCTGGCCGATGTCCTTGCGGTGCACGGCTATCGGGCCGAGACCAGGACGGTGTTCGTGTGGGAGGCCGTCACCCAGTACCTGACCGAGGGCGCGGTGCGCGCGACGTTGGAGTGCATGCGGGCCGCCCCCTCGGGGAGCCATCTGGTGTTCACCTACGTGCGCCAGGACTTCCTCGACGGTGACGAGTTCTACGGGGCAGAGAAGCTGCATCGCCGCTTCGGCGGCCAGAAAGGCTTGTGGCGGTTCGGGTTGCGACCCGAGCGCGTGCGGGGCTTGCTGGCCGAGTACGGCTGGCAGGAAGTCGAGCAGATGGGGGCCGCGCAGTTCCGCGGGCGCTACCTGCGGCCCGCGGGGCGCGAAGCGGCAGTGTCCGAAGTGGAACGTTCGGTCCACGCGATCCGATGACTCGCCGCGACGCTTCTGCCCGCGCCCGGCCTCGCTGTCCATAGTGGACGCTCTTTGGCAAATGCCGGGGAATACACTCCCGCGCAGTCGCACGCGCATTCCGGATTGGACGCTGAAGAACATGAAGAAGTTGATCGCATTCGGTGCCGTGGCCGCTCTCGTGCTGGGGGTGGCCACCACCGGGACCGCGCAGGCCGCCACCCCGCAGGACTACACGACCGATGCCTTCCAGCGGGACTGCCTCGCGGCCCACAACGCCTACCGCAAGCGGCACGGCGCACCGGTCCTGAAGACCGACCCGAAGATCGTCGCATTCGCCAAGGGGCGCGGCACCAGGCTCGCGGCCACCGAGATCCTCGCCCACGACGCGGCCAACTACGGCGAGAACCTGAACTGGAGCTGGAGTTCGGCAGGGCCCGCGCCCGTGCCGTGCGCGAGTGTGGTGAAGGGCTGGTACGACCAGATCAAGAACTACGACTGGAAGAACCCCGACAGCTCCTGGAAGCAGTCGGGGTTCTTCACCCAGGTCGTGTGGAAGTCCACCACCACCGTGGGGTGCGCGCAGGTCGCCGCGCTGAACGGGAAGAAGGGCGGCACCTACACGGTGTGCAACTACGCGCCCGCCGGGAACTTGATGGGATCGTTCGCCGACAACGTCAGCCGACCGCGGGGCTAGCCGCGGTCCGGCGGGTCACAACCAGGCCTTGAGGTCGGCCAGGTCGATCAGGGACATTCCCCAGCGCAGGGCGGCGGTTTCGAGGTCGGCTTCCCCGGCCATCGTGCCGTCGGGGTTCATCACCTCGCAGCACACCCCGACCGGAGGAAGGCCCGCGGCGACGCACAGGGCCACCGTCGCCTCGGTGTGCCCGGACCGCCGGGCGAGCAGCCCGGGCCGCGCGGCCAGCGGGAAGACGTGCCCAGGCCGCAGGAAGTCGCCGGGGACCGCGTCCGGATCGGCCAGCTTCCGCACGGTGGCCGCGCGTTCGGCGGCCGACACCCCGGTTCCCGTCCCCGCCGCCAGGTCGACCGGTACCGACCACGCGGTGCCCTGGCGGTCGCCCTCGCCCGGCATCGGTCCGATCTCCAGTCGCCGCAACACTTCCGGCGCACACGGAACGGCCGGAACCCGCACACCTGGATGAGCAGGAAGGTGAACGACTCCGGGCGCAGCCTCGCCCCGGCGAAGACCACATCGCCCTCGCCCTCGGTGTCCGGGTCCCACACGAGCACCCCGCCCCCGTCCGCCAGGCGGCTCAGGGCCTTCTCCACACCCGCGCGCCCGCCGACGTGCCCTGCCCAGGGCAAGCGGGACACCGCCTCGCCCACCCCCGGCCGGACCGCCGCGGGGTTGCGCTCCGCCAGCCTGCTGACCAGGTCCGGTTCCAGGTTGACCCGGTCGCCGGGCTGGAGGCCGCCGAGCGTGGTGGCCGAGCGCGTGAACGGCACCAGCACGACCGAGAACCGGTCGCGCAGCACCTCGGCGATGGTCACGCTCACCCCGTCCAGGGCGATCGGCGACTTGGCGAGCAGGCGGTCCAGCAGTCGCGCCGGAGGCCGGATCCACACCCGCAGGGCCGCGCCCTCCTCGTCGACCCGCACCACCTTGCCGACCGCGTCGACGCAGCCCTGGACCAGGTGGCCGTCCACCGGATCCCCGACCCGCAACGGAGTCTCGACGTTGACCACGGCACCCGCCACCAGCGTGTCGAACGTGGAACGGCGCTGGGTCTCCTCGGACACCACCGCCTCCAGCAGATCGCCGTCGGAGGGCCGGACCGTCAGCCGAACCCCGTTGACGCACACCGAACCGCCCTCGCCGATCCGGCTCGCGCTCCGCGGCGCGCGGACGTGCAGCAGGCCGCCCTGCACCTTCTCGACGGCACCGAGTTCGCCGATTCGCCCAGTGAACACAGACAAACACCCCGCAAACGTGACGTGACGTCCCCATGCGCCCGGCGCGGGCCGGACCGAAGGGAGCGGGGTCTTACCGCCTGGTCCCGGAATCGCACCGGGTCGTTCCACCCTCGCGGCAGAACCGGCCGACTGTACGGCCGCACCGTGGAATCACACCACGGAGGATCTTAACCCGGGATCATCAGGGGACGAGCAGGATCCGGCCGAGCTGGGCGCGGTCGTCGAGCAGTTCGTGCGCCTTCCTGACCTCGTCCAGGGGTAGCCGCGTGTGGACGGCGCCGCGGAGCCGTCCCGCCGCGACGTGTCCGGTCAGCTCCTCGACGGCCTGGGCGGCTTCCCGGGGGTGCGTCGCACGCCAGGTCGTGATGGAGAACCCGGCGACCGAGCGCAGTGCGTAGAGCTGCCGGGCCGGGAGGTCGGCGGGCTCTCCGGCCGCCATGCCGTAGATGACGAGCCTGCCTCCGGGTGCGAGCAGGTCCAGGCCCTGAGCCGTCAGCCCGCCGCCGACGGAGTCCAGCACCAGGTCGACCCCGTTCGGGGCCTCCGCGCGCACCTGGTCGGGCCAGTCCGCCGCGGTGTAGTCGACGGCGGCGTCGGCTCCGTGTTCCCGGGCGAAGGCCAGCTTCGCGGGCGATCCGGCGGTCGCGATCACCTTGCCCGCGCCGAGGAGTTTCGCCAGCTGCACCGCGATGTGCCCGATCCCGCCCGCCGCGGCGTGCACGAGCACGGTCTCGCCGCGGGCGAACCGGCCGGTGCGCAGGGTGCCGAGCGCGACCGGCGCGGTCATCGGCAGCAGGGTGGCCGCGGCGTCGTCGATCCCCTCGGGAACGGTGGCCAGCCACTCCGCGTCGGCCAGGACCTGGTCGGCGAAAGCGTCCTCGGCGAGGGCGGCGACGCGACGGCCGACCAGCGCGGCGTCCACTCCGGCTCCCGCCGCCTCGACGACGCCGACGACGTCACCGGTGAGCGTCGCGGGCAGCGGGCGGTCGTACCGCGCGCCGAGGCCCTGGCGGAACTTGCTGTCGATGAAGTTGGCGCCGATCACCTCGGCGCGCAGGCGCACCTGGCCCGGGCCCGGTTCCGGGGTGTCGGCCGGTTCGACCCGAAGGACCTCGGGGCCGCCGTAGGAGTGGTAGCGGACTCGACGCACGGTAGTCTCCTCGCCTAACTGGACTGTCGGTCAATTTGACCGTACTGGACCGCCAGTCCACTTGTCGAGAGGTCGGGAGGGACCACCATGACCGCACCCCGGCGCGAGCGCGCCGACGCCGCCCGCAACCGGCGCGCGATCCTCGCCGCCACCGAGGACCTGCTCGGTCGCCACCGCCCGGACGAGGTCACCGTCGAGCAGGTCGCGGCGGCCGCAGGGGTCGGCAAGGGCACGGTCTTCCACCGGTTCGGCAGCCGTATCGGCCTGATGACCTCGCTCATGCGGGAGCGCGCCCTGGAGCTCAACGAGGCCGTGGACTCCGGCCCGCCGCCCCTGGGCCCGGGGGCCCCGCCCCGCGAGCGGCTGCTCGCCTTCCTGTCCGCGGTCGTGGACGTGGTCGGCCGCAACAAGGGGCTGCTGGCGGCACTCGGCCAAGCCGTCGCGCCCCGCTCGCACGGCGAGGACCACCCCGTCTACGCGGTCTGGCACAAGCACGTCAGCACGCTGATCACCGCCGAGCGGCCCGGCGTGGACGCCCCGCTGCTGGCCGACCTGCTCCTGTCCGGTCTGCACGCCGAACCGGTCCTGCGCCTGTTGGAACGCGGCGAGACCGCGCGACTGGAACGAGCCCTGCACGTGCTCGCGGAGGCCGTCCTCCGGCCTGCCGACTGAGACGGTTCATGAACCGTCGCTGGTGGGCGGACTCATGTCACGGTGCTGGGCAACGGCGGATTGCACGCGGGGCGGTGCGCACGTCGAGGACCAGCCGCACCAGGCCGCGGTGGCGATCGCCGCGGCGCCCGCGCAGACGACATAGCCGAGTCCGGTCGTGCCGAGCAGCCTGTCCCCGTTGAGGAAGTGATCGCCCAAGGCCAGCACCAGGACCACGCCGGCGATGTCGGTGGCACCGGTAACCCGTCGCCGGAGGCGGGCCGCGGCGGCTCTGCTCTGGGTTGGCCGGACAGGTGGCGGGCACCGGGTGTCCGCGCGGTGCGCACCGCGGTGCTCCGGCGCGCGGCGTGGCGGCGGTGGTGATCCCAGGCTGTTCATGGACGGTCCTCTCCGCTCCGAGCCGTGCGGCAGCGCTCGGCGAGGAGGTGGTTGCCCGGTAGCGACCACCGAAACCCGGTTCACTCCGGCGCGGGTCCACCGGCCGGTTGTCTCGGGCGTTTGCTTGCCGGTCGATGGTGTGGCCTGGTTTGAGCGGCTCGAAGGAATGACGTCGCCGGGCCGGATCATCCCGCGCGGCAATGCTTTGTGCTGTCGGCGGTGACGAGGGGGTTCGGTCGGATGATGGTGCGGGCGAGGCGGGAAGGTCGGTCGGTCACGGAGACGCGTCCGTGGACCGTGGACGTCGAGTGGACGGTCTTGAGCGGCACGTGCGAAGCCGTTCGATCTCTGCGCCAGGCGGTCGTTCGCGAGCTGCGACGGCGCGCTGGAGCAGATCTGGTCGTTCTCACCGATGCCGAACTCCGCGTCGCGGAGATCTTCGCGGTGGCCGCCCGTCGCGACGACGGCCCCGTGCGGGTTCGCTTGGGGCGCGCGGGATGCGACCCGGTGCTGGACGTGCGGGTGGGAGTCGGCGGTGCCGGTTCTCGAACCGTCTGTCTACTGTGGACTACGTGGTGCCGGCGGGAGCCCGCGGACCGCTGTCGGCGCGTCGTGGTGGACCGGCAGTTCATCCTCCAGACCGCACTGCCGGATGAGCTTGACCAGGCGGGGCTGTGTGCACACGAAACGCACCGGCACCCCCACGGCACGGCCGAACTGCCGGGCGGCGACGAGCGTCGTCAGGCCCGCGGCGGCCAGGAGGACGACGTCGTCGAGGTCGAGGACCACGCAGGTGCCGCGGGGCGCGCTCGCCACAGCCCGGTGAACGCGCCGCAGCACCTCCGGCGCGCTGGCCATGTTGAGCACCCCGGAGAGCGGCAGCCGGATCATGGGCGGTGAGGCGGGAGCCCGTAGCCGCCCCTCGTTTCCACTTGTGGAGCTGGGGAAAGGCATGTGCGTTCCTCGCTTCTGGTTCACCCTTGAAGGGCCGCAGGGGGAGGGCGTGCGCGCGGTGGGGGAACCGCCGCACGCCCTCCCCGTGGGCGAGCGTCAGCCGCTGTGCTGTGCCGAGCCGCCGTTCTTCAGCACCCCGGAGGCGCAGTTGTAGGGGTGCTCGTTGTCCGCCTCGTTCTCCCCGGGCGACAGGATCGGAACGCCGATGCCGTTGGCGACGTTGCGCAGCGGGACCTGGATGCCGAGCACGTTGACGTCGTTGTCGCAGAACCCGAGCGTGCCGTTGACGTTGTGCAGGACGTCGGTGTTGTTCAGGTTGACCAGACCGACCTGGCCCTCGCGTTCGCCGTGGGTGTCCCGGGTGGTGGAGTCGCCCCCGGGCGTCGCCGAGGCGGCGCCGGCGAGGGCCAGCAGGCCGGCCGCGGCGGTGGCGGCGACGAACCCAGTCTTCTTGAGCACTGCAGCTCCTTGGTGGAAATCGCTTGTCATTGAGTGGATACGGCGGAGAGTTCCGGCCGGAACGTCGCACCACGAAAGGTAGCGAGAAGCCGATCAAGGATTCCAGTCAGCTGCTTCCATCGTGTGCACCGTGAATATTCGGATGATTTCCGCGACCTTGTCGGCGGTCGGACGTGAATCGCCGGGTGCTTCGCCTGCCACCTCGTTCTTCGCGAGCTAAACCTGGGGTTCGTCAAGTTCAGGCATCTGCCGCAGTCGGGTGCGACAGTGCTGCTTGGGGCAGCGCGACGGCGCTTTTCAGGCGAGCGCGGGCTCTCGGAGAAGTCGTTGCGGCCCGTGCCGGCGCGGACTCCCGGAAAGTCCGGATTCATCCCGGCGTGGATGCGCTAACCCGGACGCGGCCACGATCAGTGTTCTGCTAGAGGGACGCGCAACGACAGTGTCCGCCTTGCGGAGCGTGCCGAGAAGTCACCCGTTTCCGCTCGGGAGGTTGCCGTCTCATGCCGTCGAGTGGCCGGATCAGGCGAGTTGATCACTGCGCGCAGTAGCTGGAAAGAGGTTTAGTTCCGTATTCGTGGACTGAGCTGCGCTGATCGTGTTCCGGCGGATTTCGCTCGGATGGGCTCAAAGTCCGATCTGCATTTTTGTGGATGATTGGCTACGTTCCTGTTGGGATTCGTCCCCATTTGTGCCTTGGCTCCGATCCTCTGGAGAGGGAGAAGTAATGAAGAGTGTCCGTATGGTCGGACGTGCCGTTCTCGTGGCGGCGACGGCGGCGGTCGTGCTGCCGTTCTGCGCCGGTGCCGCCGGCGCCGCGCCCGCGGAGGCGCGGGCAGGCGGGAACGCGACCGTCGTCCACAACGACAACGCCGACCGCAACAGCACTGTGGTGCGCAACCGCCTGCGGTCCGTCGCCGATGACGACCGGGTCCGCCGACCGCATCGTCACGGGCACGACGGAATCGGAATCGGCATCGGTCTGGGGCTGGGCCTGGAGCTCGGGATCGGTCTGAACCTCGGCATCGGCATCGGCGGTGATGACGACGATGACGGCGACCGCCGCTCCACCGTCGTCGCCGACGGCTCGGGGCGCAGTGTGGGGAACGTGACCAAGATCGGCAACGTGGCGGCGAAGCGGAACGTCACGCTGGTCCGCAACACCAATTCCGACCGCAACCGTGCCGTGGTGAGCAATGTCGGCTCACACCACAACGACACGGTGATCGACAACGACGACAGCGATGACAACGACACCGTGGTGGACAATTCCTGATCGAAAGCCACGATGAAGGCAGGTTCTCTCCCCCGGGAGAACCGACAGGCGGCAGTAGGGCGCGAAGTGCATGGCCCCGACCATGCCCCTACTGCCGCCTCAGGCGTGTTCGCTCCACCGTGTCCCGGCAGTAGTGGCGTTCCCATTCGAGCTCGCTGGCGAGCGCGATCTCATGATCCATTGCCAGTAGGCGAAGCCGGCTCTCGGAGTCGGCTGTCGCGAGGACGTGCGCGATGGGATCGAAGGAGTTCGAGTGAGCGGACACGAGGTTTTCGTCCACGCGTTTATTGTGGCACAGCGCAAATTCGCTACCGCACGGGGTGCGAAGGGTCGCCGCCACGCCTGATCTGAGAAGGAGAAAGCGGTGCCCCTCGATCGCACGGCACGGCGGAGCGCCCTCGCGGCCGTTTCCGCGGCCTTGCTCTTGCATTTCGGAGCGGAAAGTGCCCTCGCCGCGCCCCCGTCCACACACCGCAACGTCACGGTGGTGAGCAACAACGACAGCGACGGGAACCGGGCGCTGGTGAAGAACGGTGCCGCGCGCCGCAACACGACCGTGATCAGCAACAACGGCAGTGACGGGAACGTCTCGGAGGTCGACAACTCCGGCTCGGACGGCAACGTCACCGTGATCGGCAACAACGGCCGCACGTCCAGCAGGGTGGAGATCGGGGGCGGCGGCACGATCGTGCGAGTCGGTGGCTGAGACCCGCCCCGCTTTCGCGTCTTCCCGAACGGGCGAACATCGCGGCATTCGCCAATTCCGCCGGCCTCGGGGTCCGCCGTTTTCCCTACGATGTGAGCGGGGGATTCCTTTTGCAACGAACGAACAACAGGAGTTGTCGAGCTTGTCTACCAAAAAGCGTGCCGCGGCCGTTCTCGCCGCGGCCGCCGGAGTCATGGCCGTCGGTTCACCGGCCTCCGCCATCGGCGTCAACGTGAATGATCAGCCTACCGGCGTGACCATGCTGAACAACGTCAGCGTGCTGCCCGTGCAGACCTGCGGCGGGGCGCTCGACGTCCTCGGGCTGCCCCTGCCGCTGACCGGGCGGCCCGCCGCGGGCGAGTGCACCAACGCGCCGGTCCACGACGAGGACCAGGTGATCATCACCGGAAGCGAGGTCGGGCGCTGACACGACTGTGGGGGAGCCGCGTCCGCGGCTCCCCCACAGCGTCCGGCACGTCGAAGGAGTCTCCCCGCCGCACAGCGCATGCCCCTGCACCGGTGCGGTGACAGCACCACGGGGGACCCGGCCTGGACCCCGGGTCCCCCGTGACGGTGCCGCCGATCAGCCGCTGTGCTGCGACGATCCGCCGTCCTCCAGGTCCGCCGAGGCGCAGTTGTACGGGTGGTCGTTCTCCGCCTCGTTGTCGCCGCGGGACAGCAGCGGCACGTTGAGCCCGTTGGCCACGTTGCGCAGCGGAACCTGGACGCCGAGCACGTTGATGTTGTTCTCGCAGACGCCCAGCGCGGCGTCGACGTTGTGCAGGACGTCGGTGTTGTTCAGGTTCACCAGGCCGACCTGACCGTCCCGCTCCCCGTCGTGGTGTCCGCGGTGGTCGTGCTCGCCGCCGGGCGCGGCCGAGGCCATGCCCGCGAGCGCCATCATTCCCGCGGCCGCGGTGGCGGCGACGAATCCAGCCTTCTTCACTGAAAAGCTCCCTTGAACAGTTTTCTTCGGACAGGTGGGGACCGAGAACGGAATCGGACGCGAAGCCTAGGAAACCTCGTGCCGCGTGAAACGTACAAGATCGCGCTCGGGAAATTCCACTTCGCTGCGTCCATCGTGTTCCGATGTGAAATCGGGGGTATTAGGTGCCGTCCACTCAGTGGTCACGTGTTTCCGAGGCGCGCTCGTGTGCTGACGTGACTTTTTTCGATTCAAACCTGATCGCCGGAAATTCAAGAGATTCCCGGGAACGGCGTATCAGTGCTGGTGGGGTCCGCGGCCGCGTGGAGTGCGGTGCCGGGGCGCCGCGCGGCCGAAGGCCGGCGACGCCCCTACCGTGCGACAGCGGCTTCACCGGCGTGGGTCATCCGGCCGACGAGCGCGCCACCACGCGGGTCACCGCGCGTGATCGTCCCCGAACCCGCGCAGCAGCGTGTCGACGATCAAGGTGGTCAGGGCGTCGATGTCCGCGTCGGCGGTTCCGCCCTGGGTCACCTCGTGGATGAGCGCGTAGTAGCAGCGTCGCGCCCAGTCGACGTCGACATCGGCCCGTAGCAGCCCGGTCGCCTGCGCTCGACGGAAGAGCCGGTCGCACTTCTCCAGGACCTCGGCGTGCACGCGCGCGATCTCCGGGTCCGCGGAACCGGCTGCCCGGGTCATGGCGAAGCCCCAGCCGATCTTGACGCGGAGCACGTCCGCGGTGACCCGGTGGAGGACGACCAGCGGGGGAGCGGTCTCGGACGCCGCGCCGTCGACCGCGGTGGCGAACTGCTCCGTTGCCCACCGCATCAGGGCGTCGATCAACGCCTCGCGCGTGGCGAAGCGCCGGTGCACGGTGGTCCGGGCGACGCCTGCGGACTCGGCGATCTGCTCCATGGTCGCCGTGGGATCAGCCAGGAGCACGCGGTCAGCGGCCTCCAGGATCGTGCGCACCGTCCGTTCCGCGTCCGCCCGGAGCGGCTTGCCGTCGACGCGAAAGCGCCCCTGCTGCGTTGCCATGCGCAAACACTACATCGCAGTAGCTTGAGTGCCCATAGTTGCAACATCGGTGTTGCACATTATAGCTTCAGTGCATCGCTGATGATGCATCGAGGAGGCATGACATGGATCTGCAGCTGGGAGGGCGGACCGCCGTGGTGACCGGAGCGAGCAGGGGGATCGGGTTGGCCACCGTCGCGGCCCTGGCGGGTGAGGGCATGCGGGTCGTCGCTGCCGCTCGGACGGTGGCACCGGAACTCAAGGAGCTGGGGGTGATCGCGATCCCGGTGGACCTGGGGACCGCCGACGGCCCGGCGCGCCTGGTCGACGCGGCAGTGGCGGAGCTGGGAGAGCTGGACGTGCTCGTCAACAACGTGGGCGGAGGCGACGGCGGAGTGACGGGTGGCTTCCTGGACGCGACCGACGAGCAGTGGGCGGAGATCTACGGGCTGAACCTGTTCGCGGCGGTTCGCACCACCCGGGCGGCGTTGCCCAGTCTGCTCCGGCGCGGTGGCGCGGTCGTCAACGTCTCCTCGAACGGAGCACGGATTCCGCACGCCGGTCCGATCGCGTACACGACGGCGAAGGCGGCTCTCACGGCATTCGGGAAGGCGATCGCGGAAGAGTTCGGCCCGCAGGGCGTTCGCGTCAACACGGTGTCGCCCGGGCCAGTGCGCACGGCCATGTGGGAATCGCCGGACGGGTACGGCGCCCAGCTCGCCGCTTCGCTCGGGCTGACGCGGGAACAGCTGGTGGCCGGGCTGCCCGCGACGATGGGCATGACGACGGGACGTCTCGTCGAGCCGGCCGAAGTCGCCGCGCTGATCGCCTACCTCGCGTCGCCGCTCGCGGCGAGCACCACCGGCACCGACCACGTCATCGACGGAGGTGCGGTCAAGACGGCCTGACGACGACACCCGTCTCCCGCCGCGCGTCCGCCAGTGTCGCCGATCCGAGCGCGCTTTCCAGTTGCTCCCACCGCGTCACCAGGTCCGACATCATGAGCATCATGACGTCGGGGAAGGCGTAGAGGAAGCTCTGGTACCGGTAGTGGTCCAGGTAGAACACGACGACGTCGTCGCTGAGCGCCGTGACCGAGGTGGTGCGAGCGTTGAAGAAGAGGTCGTGGTGGCCCAGCAGGGCGCCACGGCCCAGCACCGCGCGTTCGTAGATGCCACCGAAGTCGACCTCGACCTCACCGCTCATGACGAGGAACACCCCGTGCGCGGAATCGTCCTCCCGGAACAGGGAATCGCCCGCGCTGAAAGGGATCTCGTCGAACATCGACGCGAGCGTCTCCAGTTCGGAGTCGACCAGCGAGGCGAACAGGCGCACCCCGTGCGGGTCGACGCTCTCCCGCAGGCACGCCACCCGCTCGCTCAGCTCGTGCTCGGAGAGGTGCGTCATCCGCATCCGCACGAAGCGCAGCATCCGGTCGGTGTTGCGTGACTGACGACGCGAGGTCCCGGCGCTCGGCGGGGTGTAGACGGTCGGGTTCCCGCTGATCCGGGCGGCTTCGCGCCTGCCGGACTCGTAGGCGCTGTGCACGCATCCCCAGTGGTAGGGGTTCGTGCCTTCGCCCGCGAAGAACAGGCGCTCGCCGACCGGTTCGGCGAGCGTGCCGATGTCCTTCGACGAGGCGTTGACGCCGATGCAGGTGTACGAGCCCCGCGCGAAGGGATCGGTGGACCACGCGGTGCGCGAGACGTGCTCGGGTGCCGGCACGTCGGCACCGAAGACGTCCTCGACGACGGTGGTGGCGTAGGCGGAGACGTCCGCCTCGGACCAGCTCTCCAGCTCCCGGCCGAGCGAGGCGCCGAGCAACATGACCAGGATCGGCTTGCCGTGCGACTTCCACATGCTGATCACGACGGTGGGGTAGCGGTCGGTGTCGCGGCACAGGTAGCCGAAGACGTACTGGTCCTTGGGCCAGAACGGTTCGCGGTAGTGCAGGGCGATCTTGTTGAGGGTGCCGAAGCCCAGCCGGGCGATCGCCGAGCGCTTGTCCTCCGGCAGCGGCGGCTCGAAGCGCACCACCTCGGCCTTGAGCACCCCGAGCGGCAAGGTCACCAGCACCTTGTCCGCCTCGAAACGCCCCTGGTCGGTCGTGACCCGCACCGGAGCCGTCGTGCTGTCGATCCGCGTCACCACGTGGCGCAGCTTGACGTCCAGCCCCTCGGCGAGCGCGTCCACGACCGACTGGTAGCCCTGGTGCAGCGTGCTGTCGCCGTAGCCGTAGACCAGGTAGCCGTCCTCCCAGTACTTCAGGGAAAGCTTGTCCGGGTCCTCGGCCGCGTCCTCACGCAGGATCACGTTGAGGTGGTAGCGCACCGCCTGTTCGTCCTCGGGGGACAGGCGGCGCTCGGCGAGGATCTGGCGGAGCGCCTCGCCGAGCGGGATGTCTGGCTGCTGCTCCTTCCTCGCGATCGCGGCGCGCTGTTCGAGCTCGTGCAGCACGCCGTCGGCCAGCTCCAGGGTGCGGCTCTTGTAGCGGTGGTTGGCCAGGCGGTTGTCGGCGCCGAACAGGTCCAGGCTGTCGAAGCCACCGGTGTAGGCGCTGTCCCCGCCGACGTAGCTGAAGGGGATGCCCAGGTCTTCGACCAACTCGGTGATCGGATTGCCGTCGGTGCCGTGGATCCAGTGCGCGCCGAGGTCCACGCCGTGCTCATCGGTCCAGATCCGCCCACCGACGCGATCGCGCGCCTCCAGGACGGTGACCGGATGGCCGAGTTCGCGCAGGACGCGTGCCGCGGCAAGTCCGGAGATCCCGGCCCCCACGACCAGAACACTCGGCAGGACGTTCTCGTCACGATCTTCGGGCATCGCTCGATTGTTGGGCAGCCGGTGCGGACCCGGACAGTCCCGGATCGTGTGCTCGCACTGGGCCGTCCGGGTCGACGTCCGGCTCGGCTCTGCGGGGTCCTGCACGGTTCCCGTTGTCGATGAGGCCGCCGAACGGCAAGCTGTGTCCTTTGTGGACTCAGGAGGTCGGCGCCATCCGGCGAGACGGCCTTGGGCATCGGCCTGACAGGTTCTTCCAGTGATCTTCACCGCGTCACGAATCGACGTTGTCCTCCGTCCGGCGCCGGGGCGGTGAGAGCGACAGTGCGAGTGGCCAACCGCAGGAGCGCGGGGCGGTGCGTGGCGAGGATGACCGTGCGGCTCTCCACAAGACGGCTGAGAGCGAGGACGACGAGGTCCTCGGCGTCGCTGTCCAAACCGGAGGTCGGTTCGTCCAGCAGGATGATGGGCGCGTCGACGAGCAGCGCGCGGGCGATCCCCACCCGCTGGCGCTGTCCGCCCGACAACCCGATGCCGCGCTCGCCGACCCGCGTGTGCAGACCGTCGGGGAACAGATCGGTGAATTCGGTGACCAGCGCGGCCTCGGCCGCCTTCGCCACGTCACGGTGACCAGCATTCGGCCGTCCGTAGCGGATGTTGTCGGCGACGGTGCCGGAGAACAGGAACGTGTCCTGTTGCAGGATCGCGACTTGGCGGGACAGCCATGACCGCGGTACCGAAGCGGTGCTCCTGCCGTCGATCAAGACTTCGCCGGAGGTGGGCTGGTACAGCCCGGCGATGAGCGAGAGCATGGTCGACTTGCCTGCCCCGCTGGCACCGAGCAGTGCGATCCGCTCACCGGGGTGGACGGTCAGGTCCAGGTCGCGCAACGCGCTGCGGTCGCCGCCGTAGCTCATGCCGACACCGACGAACTCGACGCGACCGGAGACGCGACGGGGCAAGCCATCACCACGGGTGGTGGTCGGCGGAACAGGTTCGTCGAGGATCGACACGACTCGCTCCGCCGATGCCTGGGCCTGGCTGAACGTCGTGGACAGCTTCGCCAGGTTGCGGAGTGGAGTGATCATGGCGGCCAGGTAGCTCATGGCGACGACCAGGTGCCCGACGCTCCACCAGCCTCGCAGGACGCCCACGCCGCCCAGCCACAGCAGGGCCGCGGTGCCCACCGCGGTCGCCACTTCGACCAAAGGCACCCGGCGTGCCTGGATCACGGCAGCGTCCACCGCCGCGCGGACCCAGTGACCGCTGGAGGCGGTGAACCGGTCGCAGTGCAGGTCCTCACGGCCGAAGGCGCGCACGGTGCTGATGCCGTGGAGCGACTCGGTGACCAGCCCGGCCAGCTCGGCTTCGGCCGCCCGTTGCCGTCTCGCCGCCGCGTGACCGAGCCGGCGGTGGCGGACACCGATGAGCACGATCACCGGGATGCAGGCCAGCGCGATCAGACCGAACCGCCAGTCCAGCACCGTCAACGCCACGGTGTAACCGGTGGCGCAGAGCACGCCGGGCAGCAGTGTCGAGAACGCCATGACCAGTCCGTGCTTGATCCGGGTGCAGTCGACGACGATCCGGCTCACCGATTCACCCACCGGGCTCCGGTCGTGGTAGCTCAACGGCAACCTCACCAGGTGGGCGAAGGTGTCCGTGCTGATCGAGGCGCTGATGCGCTGACCAACCCCGTTCATCAGCCGGTCACCTGCGTAGTCGAACGCCCCCGACAGCAGCGCCAGCACGACCACCGCGCACGCCGCGGTGGTCAACGACATCGCCGTGTCCGTGCCGAACAGGTCCAACAGGGCGCTGAGCGGGTTGTCGGACGAGTCTTTCCCCAGTACCCGGTCGAGCACCGTCGCCAGCGGCCACGGCATGGCGAGATTGACGGCGATCTCGCAGATCCGCAGCCCGAGCCCGAGGTAGAGCGACAGCTGGTGCGGCTGGGCGTAACCACGGAACCGCTGCACCGGCCGCACGCTCTGCGTGCTTCTGGTCATGGGGATACCGCCAGCGCGCTCAGCCGCCGGCACCGGTCGCGCAGCTCGGCATTGGTGCCCTCGGGGAGGATGCCGTGTTCGGCCATCGCCGCCAGGAACTGGGGACCGTTCACGGCATCCGCTTCGCTGATCGCGCGGAGCAACGCGCTGAACTGCTTGCGGCGTCGCCTCTCCTTCGGTGCTCGTCCGCTACCGAGCCGGACCAGTCCGAGCAGCAGCGCGCGGGTGACGCTGTCGCTGTCCGCGCCGTTCGCGAGCAAGCGCTCACGACTCGACCACAACGCCGAGGCCCAGATGGTGCCGTTGGCGTGGGTGCTGCCACAGCCGCGCGGGCGCAGTGCGGCCATGGTCCGCCGTGCGTCCAGCCGGCGTCGCCGTGGATCGCTCGGCGCGAGATGCCCGCGCTGCCACCCGTAGATGTCCGGGGTCGACAACAGCACGGCGGTGAGAAAGTCCGCCGTCCCTTCGTCCAGGGCGACCTTGCCACTGTGCTGGGCAAACCGGTCCCGCAGCCCGTTGACCCGGAAATCCGCCGTGTGCCTGCACATGTGGTGGCCCACCTCGTGGCACACGATCGCCGCGTTGTGCGCGGGGGCGTGGAAGTAGCGCCCGCCGGGCGCACGGATGAATCCACAGCCGCCGCCGAGGTGCACTTCGCCCGCGACGCTGCTGGTGTGCTCGTCCGGCGTGGGCACGGATCCGGGCAACCGGTAGTGCCCGCCACCCCATCGCCCGCTTGTGCACTGCACGCCGATCCGCACCACCAGGCGCGGCAGCGGTGTTTCCAGGAGGCGACAGACCAGCCGGAACATCCGCTGAGCGTGGTAAGCGGTGTTGACGATGCCGAAGGCACGGGCCTGCCGATCCGCCTCGGCGTCGGTCAGCGGGCCGCCGCCCGCCATCGGCGCGAAGACGAGGTCCGACCCGCAGAGCAGCTCGCCGCCGCGCTCGTCCCGAACGGTCACCTCCGGCAGGGTCAACTCGGCAGGGCCGGTAACCGCAGCCTCCAGCACCACCTCGTCCAGTCGTCCAGGGCCGAGGCGGGCATCGGGCAGGTAGGCGAGGCCCCGGATCACGACGCGGTGCGAGAGGCGAGCAGTTGCACGGCCGTCCCACAGGCCAGCTGCCCGGCGGACACCACAGGCAGGCCGGTCACGGCGGCGGCCTCCCTCGCGGCCAACGGGCTCTCCGCGACCAAGCCGCTCAGTGCGACCACCCTGACACCGCGCGAACGCAACAGGTCCGCGCCGGCGCGGGCGGCCAGCGCATCCCCCACCGCCAGCACCACTCCCTCGCACACCCGGGGCAGTTCGGAAACCAGCGTCCACGTGTCCGGCTGAAGCACGCCGTCGGCGATCTCCAAGACGATCGCTTCCGCCCCCTCACGGACCAAGCCGTCGCGCATCGCCACCATCGTCGTCGCCAGCCGTTCCGCGGGATAGCCGAAGGTGGACGGCATTCCGAAGTCGAGGAAGTCCAGTACGTGACTGGCTCCGGCGTCCAGATAGGCCCAGCGGTCCTTGCCACTGCCCGAACCGGTCACCTTGGCCGCACCGACCACCAACCCGGCGCCGGTCCACCCTTTGACCAGACCCGCAGCTGTGGTCGTCTTCCCCGAGTTCATCGAGGAACCCACGACCGCCAAGGCGCCACAGGGTGGCGCCTGCTCAACGGATTCCTGCACTGGAAAGCACGGTTCCGCGAACTGTTCCAGGGACACCGGTCGCTGGTTCTCGTCGATCAGCGGCCCCAGGATCTGCAACTCCGTCGGCGGCACGCTGCGGCTGTTCCGCGACACAACGGTCCCGATCACTCCGCCGGAGGTCAACAGCTGCGCCACCTGGTCCGGCTCGTGACGCCCCTCGTACACGTCGGTCGCGTAACGGTTGCCACAGGCACCGACCACAAGGTCTCCCGGATACAGCTTGCCCCTTCTGCCGAAGACGTCCTCCAAACACCCGCGGCCACCCACGACCGACACCCGCGCCACAACGAGATCACCCGTTCGGGGAGGTGTCGCGAAGGCCCCCAGTGTGTACCGCTGGCGCGTTGCCACCCTGCGCGTGACATAGCACCACTTCGCCGAAGCGAGGCCCCTCATCCCCATCCTCTCTCGTGCCTGCCGACGCCGCGCTGCCTCCAGCGGGGTCGGGGTGATACGGCGAACTGGCGAGCTGTCGATCAGCGTCGCCGACCGCACACCGGCCTGATGAGGGAATACCGCCGTGGTTCATTCTCGGTTCAGCGCGCCGATCGCCTCCAGCGACCTGGAGGGGCTCGGCGGCGACCCACCCGGCTGCTGACCATCACCGTCGCGTGGACCGGCTGCCGAGCGGAAGGCGGCCTAAAGTGTCCTTAGTGGACGGTCTATTCCCTTTGCACCGCAGGGATGTGGACAGGCTCGCCTCCGCCTGGCTCGGCCGACCGATGGCGGGCTGCTGTCGGCACTCGCAGGCGTCCGTCCTGGACCTCGGCGATCTGGTCCACGGCGGTGAGGTGGGTTCGGTCGTGGGTGACCAGGACCGTGGAGGTCGCCTGCTGGTGGGTCAGGCGGGTGATCAGGTCGATGATCGCGGCGCCGCGTTCGTGGTCGAGGGCGCTGGTGGGCTCGTCGACCAGCAGGACCGTGGGGTCGTTCATCAGGGCACGGGCGATGTTGACGCGCTGGCGCTGGCCACCGGAGAGCTGGTGGGGGCGGCGACCGGCCTGGTCGGCCAGGCCGACCGCGTCCAGCAGCCCCATCGCCCGGCCGCGGGCCTTGGCGGGACTGCGGCCGTCGAGCTGGGCGATGACCTGGAGCTGTTCGGCGGCGGTGAGCGAGGGCAGCAGGTTGGGCTGCTGGAAGACGATGCCGATCTTGTGGCGGCGCAGGTCGGTCAGTTCCCCGCGGGTCATGCGGCTGGTGTCGGTGCCGTCGACCGTGACGGTGCCGGCGTCGGGGGTGATGAGGGTGGCGGCGACCGCGAGGAGGCTTGACTTGCCGGAGCCGGAGGGGCCGACCACGGCGGTCAGGCTGCCCCTGGGCACGTCCAGGGTGACGCGGTCGAGCGCGGTCAGGCGGCTCTCGCCGTCGGGGTAGGTGAGGGTGATGTCGGTCAGGTGCAGGCTCATCGGACGCTCCCGAGGGCGGTCAGCGGGTCGACGGAGGTGATGCGGCGGATGGACAGGGCGGCCCCGAGGGCTCCGAGCAGGATCATCACGGCGGCGGGGACGAGGACGGTGGCGGGGGTGAGGAGGAACGGCACGGCCGAGCCCGCGACGAGAGCGCCGAGGGCGGCGGCGACGCCGGTGCCGATCAAGGTGCCGCCGGTCAGCAGGACGACGGCCTGACCCAGCGCGTCGCGCAGCAGGACGGCGGTGGAGGCGCCCAGGGCTTTGAGGACAGCGACATCGCCGCTGCGCTGGATCGTCCAGACGGTGAAGAAGGCGCCGACGACCAGGGCGGAGATCGCGAACAGGAAGCCGCGCATCAGTTGCAGGGAGCCGTTTTCGGAGGCGTAGGAGCCGATCGCCGACAGCGAGTCGTCCTTGGAGACGGTGGTGGTGCCCGCGGCCTCGTCAGCCGCGTGGATGTCGGTGCCGGTGGTGGTGTTCAGTGCGATCACCGTGCTGGTGGGGCCGTCGCCGTCGCGGGGTGCGGTCTTCTGCCAGGTGCCGAGGCTGACCCAGATGACCGGCGTGTGGCTGAAGGAGGCATCGCCCCGCACTGCGGAGACGGTCAGCTTCTGCCCGGCGAGGGTGACGGTGTCCCCCGGGGTGAGGCCGAGGTCGTCAGCGGCGGTGGTGGACAGCACCGCCGACCGGTCGTCGACCTTGCCGCCGTCCGGGGCGAGCGGGGAGCCGGGCCGCACGCCGAAGGCGGACACACTGGCGCTCTTGGTGCCCGCGGTGGCCTTGGTGGTGGTGATGCCCAGCGGTTCGGCGCTGCTCACGCCGGGGAACTGGGCCCACTGCCGCCACTGCCGTGCGGTGACGGTGGAGTTGGAGTACGACAGGCCCTGCCCACCTGGCGCGGTGAAGGCGATCTTGTCCGCGGGCAGGCCGGTGATCGCGGAGACGTTCTGCTGCCCCAGCCCGGCGGTCAGCCCGGACAGCAGCCCGACCAGCAGGGTGATCAGCACGATGACGGTCCCCATCAGGGCGAAGCGCCCCTTGGCGAACTTCAGGTCTCTCCAGGCGACGAACATGGCTCGGCCTGCCCTTTCACGCGGTGGAAGCGGTACACCCCCACCATCGCCGTCGCCCCGCTGTCCGGGCATCTCCCTCAGGACCGCAGTCGGCGGGCCGAACGGTGGTACGCCGGTTCTCACTTTCGACAGAAGGCTCCGCGGGCGTCGGCGGCTGAGGGCCTGTCTGGCAGGTCCGTGTTCGCGATAGCCGGGCCGAGCCCGCCCCCGGCGGGAACGACCTCGCTGTGTCCCGACTTCGGCCTGCGGCCGGGGCGGGCTCTCATCGAACGAGACCCACCAGACAGGCCCTAAGCTGGCAGAACTGTGAACGCCGCCGCCCCCGCGCTGACCCCCACCAGCCGTGTCCTGGACTGGTGCCTGCACCTACTGATCGTCGGCCTGCTCGTCCTCGCCGCCGGCCGAGCCGTGGCAGCCGGCGCACCGCGCGCCGCAGTCGTGGCCGCGGTCCTGGGTCTGGTGTACGCGGTCGGGCCGCTCTTGCCCTCGATCCGAGCTTCTCGCCGAGCCGCGGCCCTGTGGCTGGCCGCCGTGGGCGCCGTGTGGTTGGTGCTGCTGGCTCTCTCCGCGGACGGGGTGTGGGTGGCTTTCCCGCTGTACTTCCTGCAGCTGCACCTGCTGCCGCGCCGCGCCGGTCTGGCCGCGGTGGTCACGACCGCGCTCGCTGCGGTGATCGCCTTCGCCGCCCACACCGGTTCCTTCACGCCGGCCACCGCGATCGGTCCGGCCCTCGGCGCGGCGGTGGCGGTCGCGGTGGTGTGGGGCTACCAGACCCTGTACCGGGAGAGCGAACAGCGCCGGAAACTGATCGAGGAACTCACCGCGACCCGCGCGGATCTCGCCGACGCGCAGCACACCGCCGGAGTGCTGGCCGAGCGCGAACGCCTGGCCCGCGAGATCCACGACACCCTCGCCCAGGGCCTCTCAAGCATTCAGTTGCTGTTGCGCGCTGCCGAGCGCGCCTTGCCCGGCGCACCGGAGAACGCCGCACGCTATGTCGACCAGGCCCGTCAGGCCGCGGTGGACAACCTTGCCGAAGCCCGGCGCTTCGTCGCCGCCCTCACCCCGCCCGCCCTGGAGGGCACGACACTGGCCGACGCGCTCGAGCACCTGTGCGCCACGACCTCCGCGCGTCACCCGCTCACCGCCCGCTTCCACCTCACCGGTGAGGTCACCCCGCTGCCGGCCGCCCACGAGGTGGCCCTGCTCCGGACCGCCCAGTCGGCGCTGGCCAACACCGTCCGCCACGCCAACGCCACCACCGCCGAAGTGACCCTCAGCTACCTCGGCGACCACATCGCCATCGACGTCGTCGACGACGGCGCCGGCTTCGACCCCGACCACCTACCCGCCCCCGACACCGACAGCGGCGGGTTCGGCCTGGTGGCCATGCACGCCCGGGTGCGCGCCCTCGGCGGCACCCTCACCATCGAATCCTCTCCCGGCCGAGGCACCGCCCTGGCCGCCCAGCTCCCCCTCACCCCGCCTGCCGACACCACCCCAGAGGCCCGCCCGTGACCGACACCCCCATCCGCCTCCTCCTGGCCGACGACCACCCCGTGGTGCGGGCCGGGCTGCGCGCCGTGCTGGAAACCGAACCCGGCATCACCGTGGTGGCCGAGGCCGCCACCGCCGAGGACGCCGTCGCCCGCGCCGCCGGGGGCGACATCGACGTCGTCCTGATGGATCTGCAGTTCAAGGGCGGCATGAACGGCGCCGAGGCCACCGCCGCGATCACCGCCCGGCCGGGCGCCCCCCGCGTCCTGATCGTCACCACTTACGACACCGACGCCGACACGTTGCCCGCCATCGAAGCGGGCGCCACCGGCTATCTCCTCAAGGACGCCCCGCCCGAGGACCTGGCCACCGCCGTGCGCGCCGCCGCCGCCGGCCGCACCACACTGCACCCGGCGATCGCCGTCCGGCTGATGAACCGGCTGCGCACTCCCGGCACGTCCCTGACCCGGCGCGAGACCGAGGTCCTCACCCTGGTCGCCGGCGGCCTGTCCAACCAGGCCATCGGCGCCCGGCTCCACCTCACCGAGGGCACCGTCAAGTCCCACCTGGCCCGCATCTACACCAAGCTCGGCGTCGACTCGCGAACCGCGGCCGTCGCCAGCGCCACCGATCTCGGCCTGATCCGCCGCTGAACCGCGCGTCCATCGGGTGCGGCAGGCTCCCGGCTCCTAGTTTCAGGCTTGACTTATATAAGCGGGAACTGAAACTATCGGTGCCGTGCACGCCTTCGATGTCCTCGGCGATCCGGTCAGGCGCCGGATCCTGGAACTGCTCGCAGACGGCGAACAGAGCGCGGGCGCGGTCAGCGAGGCCATCCGAGCGGAGTTCGGCATCTCGCAGCCCGCGGTGTCGCAGCACCTGCGGGTGTTGCGGGAGTCGGGCTTCGCGATCGTCCGCGCGGACGGCACCCGCCGGCTGTACGCCGTCGACTCAGGCCCCCTGCGGGAGGTCGACGCCTGGCTGGAGCGCTTCCGCGGGTTCTGGACCCAGCGCATGGACGCGTTGGGCACCGAACTCGCGCGCGGACAGCGGGAACGCCGACGGCAGAAGACCGAACCCGGCGGGCCGGCGCCCGCCGGCGGACAACCCTTGACGGAGAACGAGGAAGACACGTGATCGACATCGTCAACCAGATCAACGCCACCCACCGCGAGATCGGCACGCTCCCGGTCGCCACCGGCGAGGGGCGGTCGCTGCTGTTGCGCCGGAGCTACGACGCCGCGATCGAGGACGTGTGGAACGCCTGCACCGACCCCGACCGGATCGGCCGGTGGCTGGCCCCGATCGAGGGCGACCTGCGGCTCGGCGGCAAGTACCAGCTCAAGGACAACGCCGGTGGGGAGATCCTGCGCTGCGAGGAGCCCCACCTGATCAAGGTGACCTGGGTCCTCGGCGAGGGCATGGCGACCGAGGTCGAGGTCCGTCTCGCGCCCGATGGCGACGGCGGCACCGTGGTGGAGCTGGAGCACGCCTCGCCCGCCGAGATCGTGGACAACCTGGTGGGCACCTACGGACCCGGCCACACGATCGGGATCGGCTGCGGCTGGGACCTGTCGCTGCTCGGCCTCGACCTCTTCCTGCGCGGGGTGGAGTTCGACCCGGCGACGTGGGGGAACACCGCCGAGGGACGGGAGTTCTCCACCCGCAGCTGCCACGCCTGGGGGCCCGCGGTCCAGGCTGCCTGGGGAACCGGTGACGACGACCTCGCGGCGGCCATCTCGTTCGCGGTGCAGCACTTCGCGCCCAGCGGGGACGACAATGGCTGACCGCCGCCCGGGACCGGCACCTCGGTGGCCAGCGGGGTGCCAGGTGCTCCCGCCGGGTCGACGAGGGCGCTGCTGACCTGTGGTGCGGTCGCGGGCCCGCTCTACGTCCTCGTGGTCGTGCTCCAGATGGTGACCCGGGACGGATTCGACATCAGCCGGCACCCGGCGAGCATGCTCAGCAACGGCGACCAGGGATGGATCCAGATCGCCACGTTCCTCGTCAGCGGACTGCTGTTCGTGGCCTACGCGGCCGGGCTGCGCCGGATGCCGGGGCCGGAGGCCCGGGGGATCGACGCTGGTCGGCGTCTTCGGTGCGGGCATGGTCGCCGCGGGGGTTTTCTCCGCCGGCCCCGCCGACGGTTTTCCGCCGGGGACGCCGATCGGGCCGCCCACGAGCATGAGCCCGCACGGGATGCTGCACCTTCTCGTCGCCTCGGTGGCCTTCCTCGCGCTGATCGCCGCGTGCTTGCTGTTCGCCCGGCGTTTCGCCGCGGCGGGCCGCCGCGGATGGGCGGTCTTCAGTGCGGTGACCGGCGGGATCTTCCTGGCGTCCTGGATCTCGCTCTTCGCGTCGCAGGGCGCCCGCGTGGCCAACGTGGCCTTCGCCGTCGCGATCGCGCTCGTGCTGGCCTGGACATCGCTGCTGGCCGTGCAGCAGCTCAGGCGGCACACGGCCGAATAGGAGCCCGGACGGGGCCCGGCCTCTCCGGCGCGGAGAGACCGGGCTTTTCGCCGTGGGTCAGCTGAACGAGATGGCGGCCTGGGCGTGGGCCGACTGGGCCGCGTTCGAGGCGGCGAAACCGCAGCCGCCGGAAGCGGTCTTGCAGTCGACGGTGCCCCAGACCGAGCCGTCGAGCCGCACGCCGGTGAAGGTGCGGCGGGCGGTGGCGCGGCCGGAGGCGTTGCCGTTGCCGTCGGCGGTCAGCCGCACGGGCTCGGCGGCGTTGCAGACGTTCAGGCCGGGCTCCGGCTGGGCGCACTCGAGGACGAGCACGCTCTCGCCGGCGCCGAAGCCGGACACGGTGGCGGTGACGGCAGCGCCGTCGCTGAGCCCGGCGGCCGGGCTGATGGTCAGGCGCGCCGCGTCGGCGGAGGCCGCGGGGGCCGCGGCGAAAGCGATGCCGAAGGCCGCGGCCGCGACGGCGGCGGTCCTGGCGATGCCGGGCAGAGTGGCAGAGCGCACGCTTGTCTCCCAACGAGTTGCGTAAAAAGAATGAATTTCTTGTGCGAAGAGCGCTCTTCGATGGCAGGACAATTCACTGAACGTCGACGTCGGGCGACGTTACCGATTATTGACCTGATCGTCAATCAAATCGTTGTCTTCCTGTGGGATTTAATTTGCCGGTGATTCGGTGTTTCTGCCGGTGTTTCTGCCTGCTTTTCTGCCGATGACTCGACGCGCTGCGGGCTGCTGTCAACCCCTTTCAACCGAGGCTGTATCAGTACATTTCACGCAGAGATTCGTCGAGTTTCCAGCACTACGCCGATTGAGTGTCATACGGTCGTTATCTGCGGCTCGGGCCAGGGCCGCGTCGAGGTCGGCGTTGTCGGGGACGTCGTCGTTCTGGGGGTAGTACGTGAGTGCATTGCGTGTTTGTGAAAGTCACTCCTCGGATCCGACCGGGGAGTTCGCGGTCCTGTTGCGCACGCTGCGGGAACGCGCCTGCCTGACGCAGGAGGAACTTGCCGAGCACTCCGGATTGAGCATCCGGGCCATTTCCGATCTGGAACGCGGGCGCACGAGCAAGCCGCACCGGAAGTCCGTGGTGTTGCTGGCGCGGGCTCTGGGAATCGAGGGTGAGTCGCTGGAGGGATTCCGGCGCCTGGCCCGCCGCAAGGTCGCCGCCGCGCCCCTGGGCGCGGTGCGGTCGCTGTCGGTGGCCCCGGAGGCGGTGACCGCCGACCGGACGGACCAGGACGGCACGGCGCAGCTGGTGGAGTGGATGCGCCAGATCCTGGCGGAGGAGCCCGGACCGGCGACCGGGCCGCGGATGGTCGAGCTGGTCGGCGGGCCCGACTCGGACACCACCGGGCTGGCGGTGCGGGCGGTCGCGCGCCTGCGCAGGCATTTCCCGGACGGGCAGTTCTACCTCAACGTCGCCGCCGACGCGCGAGGTCAGGCCGGACTGGTCGACCGCCTGCTGCGGGTCTTCGGCGCCGAGGTCGACCACCGGACGCGCGAGGTGGAGCGCTTGTCCGTGCTGCGGTCGCTGCTGCGTTCGCGCAGGGCCGTCCTGGTGCTGGACAACGTTCAGGACGCTGCGGCGCTGCGGCCGGTGCTGGCCTTCGGCAGCGCGTGCGCGGTCATCGTGATCGCCCGGCGCAGGCTCGCGCTGTTCGACGGGGTCTGGACGATCGACGTCCCGCCGACCCGTCGCGCCCTCGGCTGCGGGGAGACCGCGCGCACGGCGTGAAGCACCGGCGGAAACCAATTCCGCCGTTGAAATCTCCTGGTCCCGGCCATGCGCGGGTACCGACCATGGCGGTGGGTCGCGCTCGCGCCAACCCGCGGATCTCCTGGGGGAGAAGAAACACCATGACCGACGAGCGGAAGTACCTGGACTACCTCAAGCGCGCCACCGCCGAGCTGCAGGACCTGCGCCGTCAGCTGCGCGAGGCGCGCGAGCCGGTGGCCATCGTCGGCATGGCCTGCCGATTCCCCGGTGGGGTCGGCTCGCCGGAGCAGCTGTGGGACCTGGTCGCGGGGGCAGGTGACGCCGTCACCGACTTCCCCCGCGACCGGGGCTGGGACATCGCCGGGATCTACGACCCGGATCCCGACAAGCCGGGTCGGACCTACACGCGGCGCGGCGGCTTCCTCGGTGGCGCTGCGCTGTTCGACGCGGAGCACTTCGGCATCAGCCCGCGCGAGGCGGAGACGATGGACCCGCAGCACCGCGTGCTGCTGGAGTGCACCGCCGAAGCCGTCGAGCGCGCGGGGATCGACCCGGCGAGCCTGCGCGGCAGCCGGACCGGGGTGTTCAGCGGGGTCATGTCCAGCTACTCCTCGGGACATCCGCTGAGCATGGCCTCCGGCCGTGTCGCCTACGCCTTCGGCCTGGAGGGGCCCGCGATCACCGTCGACACGGCGTGCTCGTCGTCGCTGGTGGCCCTGCACCTGGCCGCGAAGGCGCTCAACGACGGCGAGTGCTCGATGGCCTTGGTGGGCGGCGTGACCGTGTTGCCGACGCCGGACGTGTTCGTGCAGTTCAGCAGGCAGCGCGGATTGTCGGCCGACGGTCGGTGCAAGGCGTTCGCGGCCGCGGCGGACGGCACCGGGTTCGGTGAGGGCGTCGGCGTGCTCGTCGTCGAACGGCTGTCCGAGGCGCTGCGCAACGGGCACCGGGTGCTCGCGGTGCTGCGCGGCTCGGCGGTCAACCAGGACGGCCGGTCGAACGGGTTCACCGCACCCAACGGCCCTTCCCAGGTGCGTGTCATCCGGGAAGCGTTGGAGCGGGCCGGACTCGCACCGTCCGAAGTGGACGTCATCGAGGCGCACGGCACCGGTACGACCCTCGGTGACCCGATCGAGGCGCAGGCGATCATGGCCACCTACGGCAGCGATCGGCCCGCGAACCGGCCCGTGCTGCTGGGCTCGGTGAAGTCGAACATCAGCCACACCCAGGCCGCGGCCGGGGTGGCCGGTGTGATCAAGGTCGTGCAGGCCATGCGGCACGGCGTGGTACCGCCGACCCTGCACGTGGACGCACCGTCACCGCGAGTGGACTGGTCCGGCGACTCCGTGCGGCTGGTGACGGAGATGGTGCCGTGGCCGGAGACCGGACGCGCGCGGCGTGCGGCGGTGTCCTCGTTCGGGCTCAGCGGCACCAACGCGCACGTGATCCTCGAAGCGCCCGCGGAGAGCGCGCAGCCCGCCACCCCGCACATCCCTGGTGCGCTGCCCTGGCTGTTGTCGGCCAGGACGGAAGAAGCTCTGCGCGAGCAGGCGAGCCGCCTCAAGTCCTATGTGGACGCCAACGTCGACGTCGACCTGAATGACGTCGCGGTGGCGCTGACGGCGCGTCCGGCGATGGCAGTGCGCGCGGCGGTGCTCCCCGGGAGCCGGGCGGATTTCCTGAGCGGCCTTGATGTCCTCGCGGCGGGAGACCTGTCGGCCGAGGTGGTCCGGGCGCGGGCGGTTGCGGGGAAGCTCGCGGTGCTGTTCTCCGGTCAGGGTTCCCAGCGGGCGCGGATGGGGCGCGGCCTGTACGACGCGTATCCCGTGTTCGCCGAGGCGTTGGACGCCGTGTGCGCCGCCGTGGACGAGCACATGGAGCGGCCGGTCCGGTCTGTGGTCTTCGCCCGGCCCGATACCGCCGAGGCGGGGTTGCTCGACCGCACCGACTACACCCAGGTGGCCATCTTCGCGGTGGAAGTGGCGCTCTACCGGCTCTTCGAGAGCTGGGGGATTCGACCGGACCTGCTGATCGGGCACTCCGTCGGTGAACTCGCGGCGGCACACGTGTCCGGGGTGTGGTCGTTGGCCGACGCGGCGAAGGTGGTCACGGCTCGCGGCCGGTTGATGCGTGAGCTTCCCGATGGTGGGGCGATGGTCGCGATCGCGGCGAGCGAGTCGTGGGTTCGGGAACGACTGACCGAGGGCGTCTGCGTCGCCGCGGTGAACGGTCCCGCAGCAGTGGTGATTTCCGGCGAGGCCAAGGCGGTCGCCGAGGTCGCCGCGGCATGTCGGGCTGAGCGGGTCCGGACGAAGCTGCTCCGCGTCTCGCACGCCTTCCACTCCGAGCTGATGGAGCCGATGCTCGACGGCTTCGCGGAGGTGCTTCGCTCCGTATCGTTCGCCGTGCCGGAGCTTCCGTTGGTGTCCAACGTGACCGGTGAGCGACTGACCGATGAGCAGGCGTGTTCGGTCGACTACTGGTTGTCCCACGTGCGGGAAGCGGTGCGTTTCGCTGATGGTGTGCGGTGGCTGCACGAGCAGGGCGTGACCCGGTTCGTCGAGCTGGGGCCGGACGGCGGGCTGCTCGTCGCAGCACAGGAAACCATTGCGGGACAAGAAGAAGTGTTCGCATCCGCCCTGCGCAGAGGGACCGGGGACATCGAGGCTGTCACGACCGCGCTGGCTCGCCTGCACGTTCACGGCGTGCCGGTTCGGTGGAGTGACGTCTTGGCCGGACGTCCGCGCCCGTGGCTGGACCTGCCGACCTACGCCTTCCAGAGGCAGCGGTACTGGGTGCCAGCCGACGCCGTTGCGGGAGATGCGAGCGGCTTTGGCTTGACGGCGATCTCCCATCCTCTGCTCACGGCAGCGACCGATCTGCCGGGCACGGCGAAGTTCGTCCTCAGTGGACGGTTCTCGCTGGACACGCATGCGTGGCTTGCCGACAACGCCGTGTGGAACGAGGTGCTGACGCCCGGTTCGGCGTTCGTCGAGCTGGCGGCCTGGACCGGTGAGCTGCTGGGCTGCGCGCGGGTGCGAGAGCTTCAGCTGCGCGAGCCCCTGATCGTCCCGGAGCAGGTGGCGGTCAACCTGCGGATCGTCGTGGAGGCGCCGGACGAGCGGGGTGACCGCGTCGTCGAGGTGTACTCCCGGGAGGCCGACAGCGACGAGGCCGAGCCGTGGACCTCGCACGCGCACGCCGTTCTGGTCGCTGATCCCATCCCGCCGCTTCAGATCGGCGACTGGCCTCCGCCCGGCGCCGTGGAGGTGGAGGTCGCTGAGGTCTACGACCGGCTCGCCGAGCAGGGATACGACCACGGTCCGGCGTTCCGCGCGTTGCAAGGTGTGTGGCACCGCGGGGACGAGATCTTCGCCGAGGTCGCGTTGACCGACCTGGACGCCGACGCCTTCGCGGTGCACCCGGTGCTCGTCGACGCGGTGGCTCAGGCGATGCAGGGCGCGGCACCGGCGCTGCCGTTGGTCTGGCGCGGAGTCACCGTTCACAGCACTGGCGCCCGGGCGCTTCGGGTGCGGCTGACGCCGGTAGGGGAGAACACCTATTCACTTGCTGCCGTTGACTTCTCGGGCCTCCCAGTGCTGTCGGTGGAGTCGGTGGCACTGCATCCGGTGGCGTTGGAGGAGTTCGGCCGCGTTGCCGACGATTCGTTGTTCGCGGTCGAGTGGGTGGACGCCGGTCTCGTGGTCCACGACGCTTCGGATGCGCTTCGTACGGGCTGGACGGTGCTGGGGACCGACGACCCGCGTCTGACCGCCGCGCTGAGGCCCGCGTGGGGTGACGGCCAGTGGCACGCGGACGTGGAAGCCTTGCGCACAGCCATGGACGCGGGTGCGCCCGCCCCTGCGTTGGCGCTGACCTTGTGCGAGGCGGGCACCGAAGCAGCGCAGGAGTTGGCGGACGCGTGGTTGGCGGACTCGCGGCTCAGTGATTCCCGCTTGGTCGTTGTAACGGGGGATGCCTCGGTGTGGGGCCTGCTGCGCTCGGTGCAGGCGGAGCACCCTGGTCGGCTCGTCCTCGTGGAAGTCGATGACAGCGAGCTGTCGCACCGCGTTCTGCCCGCCGTCGCGGGGACGACCGAGCCTCAGCTGGCGATCCGGAGCGGTCGGCCGTTGGTGCCGAGGCTGGCCCGCGTTCCGGCATCGATGGGGGAGCCGCTCGGCCCAGACGGCACGGTGTTGATCACTGGTGGTTCTGGCGCACTGGGCATCGCGGTGGCGCGGCATGTGGTCACGGCACACGGCGTTCGGAAGCTGGTGCTGGCCAGTCGAGGTGGTCTCCTGGACACGGGCGTTGAGAGCGAGCTGCGCGAGCTGGGCGCGCAGGTGTCCACTGTGACCTGTGACGTGACGCATCGGGCCGATGTTTCCCTTGTACTGGAGGGCATTCCGGACCTGGCGGCTGTCGTGCACGCGGTGGGAACGCCGGCGAAGGTGGATGGAGCGAGGCACCTGCACGAGCTGACCCAGGACAAGCTCCTGAAGGCGTTCGTGTTGTTCGCATCGTTCCCGGCGTTGCTCGGCGGACGCGGGTTGGCCGCTACGGGCGCTGCTGACGCGGAGCTGGCTTCGCTCGCCGCGCAGCGTCGTTCGGCGGGTCTTCCTGCTGTGGTCGTGGCACGGGGCGAGGACACGGACAAGGAAGCGCTCGCGTTGTTCGACCTGGCGCTGGCCGAGCGGACGCATTCTTCGGTCGTCGCCGCGCGGCTGGATGTCAAGGCGCTGCGTCGGGCCTACGGCCGTTACGACCGTGTGCCTCCGCTTCTGCGTGGCCTGGTGCGGCTGCCTCGGCCCCGGACTGAGGTGTCGGATGCACGTGCCACGGCTCTGCGTGCTCGGCTGGCCGAGCTGTCCGAGGACGATCGTGCCCGTGAGGTGTCCGGCCTGGTGAGGGACCACGTCGCAGCGGTGCTCGGGATCGCCGATGTAGTGGCGGACAAGGGTTTCCTGGACATGGGGATGGACTCGGTCATGGCGATGGAGCTGCGCAACCGGCTCGACGCCGTCACCGGACTGCGCCTGTCGGCGACGGTGGTCTTCGATTACCCGACGCCGGACGCGCTCGCCGGTCACGTGCTGGACCGCCTGCTTCCGGCCGCTCCGGCGAACGCCGTGAGCGACGACCAGGTGCGGCGCCTGCTGGCCGCGCTTCCGATCGCGCGGCTGCGGGAGTCGGGGCTGCTGGACCCGTTGATGCGGCTCGCCGAAGAGCCTGCCGAGGACGTCGCGGCGCCGGTCGACCACGCCGCCGCGATCAAGGAGATGGGCGTCGACGACCTGGTTCGGCTCGCGCTCGAAGGATCAGTGGCGAAGCCATGACGAGGAGCGATGACGCGGTGAAGCCGCTGTTGTGGGGACTGTCCGCGGCCGGGACCGGCTCGCTGCGCTCGTACGCGGGCGTCCTGCTCGACGACCTGCGCGCACGAGCGGACTGGAGCCCGGCGGACATCGGCCTGTCGCTGGCCGCCGAGCAGGCGCACGGCAGGCGTGCGGCGGTGTCCGCCGTCGACCGTGAAGGCTTCTTGGTCGCGCTGGAGGCACTGGCGGAAGGCAGGGGAGCGGCGGGGCTGACCGAGGGCGCTCCGACGTCGGGCGACGTCGTGTTCGTGTTCCCCGGGCAGGGGTCGCAGTGGCCGGGCATGGCCGTGGAGCTGCTGGAGTTCCCCGTGTTCCGGGAACGCATGCTGGAGTGCGCTCGCGCGTTGGAACCGTTCGTCGACTGGGACCTGTTCGAAGCTCTCGACGACGCCGAGGCGTTGCGGCGCACGGATGTGGTCCAGCCCGTGCTGTTCGCGGTGATGGTCTCGCTGGCCGCGCTGTGGCGCTCCTATGGTGTCGAGCCGTCCGGTGTGCTCGGGCACAGCCTCGGTGAGGTCGTTGCCGCGGTGGTGGCCGACGCTCTGTCCATTGAGGACGGCGCACGGGTCGTCGCCCTGTGGAGCCAGGCCCAGGCCACGCTCGCCGGAGACGGTGCGATGATCGCCGTCCCGGCCGCCGCCGAGGACGTGGCCGACCGGTTGGCCGCCTTCGACGGTCGCCTGGTGCTCGGTGCGATCAACGGGCCGCGCTCCGTGATCGTGTCCGGTGACGCCGACGCGGCGCTGGAGCTGCTGGATCAGCTTGTCGGGGAAGGGATTTCGGCGCGGCGCATCGATGTGGACCTCGCAGCGCATTCGCCGCACATCGACCGCATCACCGAGTGGCTGCGCGAGGCGCTGGCGCCGATTCGCCCCCGGCGTCCGAGCGTGCCCTTCCTGTCGTCGGCACGCGGTGAGGTCCTGCCGAAGGACGTCGCGCTGGACGCCGGCTACTGGTGTCACAATCTGCGCAACACCATCCAGTTCGAGCGCGCGACGCGGCTGGCGGTGGACAACGGCGCAGGGGTGCTGTTGGAGATCAGCCCGCATCCGGTGCTGACCGCGGCGATCCAGCAGACGGTTGAGGACGCCGGCGCGCTCGCTTCGGTGCGGGGCTCGTTGCGTCGAGGGCAGGCCGGGCCGAGCCGGGTCATGGCGGCCCTGGGTCAACTCCATGTCGACCGGGTGCCCGTCGACTGGGATGTCGTGTACGCCGGGCACTCGCCCCGCGTGGTGCCGCTGCCCAGCCCTGAGCGGGCGAACACGCACGCGGAGTCGCCCCTGCGCGGGCGGCTCGCCGGGATGAACGAGGCCGAGCAGCGGGAGCTGCTGACTTCGCTCGTGCGCCAGGAGATCCAGGCGCTGCGCGGCACCGCCGACGCGGTCTCGCCGGATCGGCAGTTCCGCGAGCTGGGTTTCGACTCGGTGACGTCGCTGGAGATCCGCGCCCGGATCTCCTCGGCCGTCGGTGTGGACCTGCCCGTGACGATGGTCTTCGACCACCCGACTCCGGCCGATGTCGCCGAGTTCGTCCGTGTGACGCTGGCCGGCGCGGCGCCCGTCGAGGACGTCGCCCTGCCCGGCCGACCGGCGGACGACGACCCGGTGGTCATCGTGGGGATCGGCTGCCGTTACCCGGGTGGCGTGTCCGGACCGGACGACCTGTGGCGGCTGGTCAGCGACGGCGCGGACGTGGTGTCGGACTTCCCCGGGGACCGCGGCTGGGACTTCGCCGCGGCCTACGACGACCAGTCCCGCCCGCCCGGCACGTTCTACCAGCGGCAGGCGGGATTCCTGGGCGGGGCGGCGGAGTTCGACGCGGAGTTCTTCGGGATCAGCCCGCGCGAGGCCGCCGCGATGGACCCGCAGCAGCGGCTGCTGCTGGAGACCGCGTGGGAGGCGCTGGAGCACGCCGGGATCGTCCCCGCCTCGTTGCGGGGCAGCGGGACCGGTGTGTTCGTCGGCGCGATGACCATGGACTACGGCCCGCGGATGGACCAGGGCAGTGAGGCCGAGGGCTACGTCTTCACCGGCAACACCGGCAGCGTGATGTCCGGGCGCGTGTCCTACCTCTACGGTTTCGAGGGACCCGCGGTCACGGTCGACACGGCGTGCTCGTCGTCCTTGGTGGCACTGCACTTGGCAGCGCAGTCGTTGCGGCGCGGCGAGTGCGGGCTCGCGCTCGCCGCGGGCGTGACCGTGATGTCCGGTTCCGGGATGTTCGTCGAGTTCTCGCGCCAGGGTGGCCTTGCCCCGGACGGCCGCAGCAAGGCCTTCTCCGACAGCGCGGACGGTTTCGGCCTCGCCGAAGGCGTCGGAGTGCTGGTGCTGGAGCGCCTTTCTGACGCTCGGCGCAACGGGCACACCGTGCTCGCGGTGATCCGGGGTTCGGCGATCAACCAGGATGGCGCGTCGAACGGCATGACCGCGCCGAGTGGTCCTTCGCAGCAGCGCGTGATCCGCGCTGCGTTGGCGGATGCTGGTTTGTCCACTTCGGACGTCGATGCGGTCGAGGCGCACGGGACCGGGACGCGGCTGGGTGACCCGATCGAGGCTCAAGCGCTGATCGCGACCTACGGCCAGGATCGGGTGACCCCGGTCTACCTGGGGTCGTTGAAGTCCAACATCGGGCACACCCAGGCTGCCGCGGGCGTCGGTGGTGTGATCAAGATGGTCCAGGCGATGCGCCATGGCGTGCTGCCGAAGACCCTGCACGTGACCGCGCCGACCACCCACGTGGACTGGTCGGCCGGGGCGGTGGAGCTGCTGACCGAGCAAGTTCCCTGGCCCGCGACGGATGTGCGGCGCGCGGGTGTGTCGTCGTTCGGAGTGAGCGGCACCAACGCTCATGTTGTGGTGGAGCAGGCGCCGGAGCCTGTCGTCGTGGAACAGGCGCATCCGGCTCTGGTTCCGCTCCCATTGTCCGGCCGAGGGCAGTCGGCGTTGCGCGAGCAGGCCGCGCGCTTGGTGCCGCTGCTTCGCACGGATGTGCCGCTCGCTGACATCGCGTGGTCGACGGCCCTGACTCGCACGGCGTTCGACGACCGCGCGGTTGTGCTCGGGGCGGACCGCGAGGAGCTGCTGGCCGGACTGGCTGCTCTCGGGGCCGGTATGCCTGCCACCGGTGTGGTGCGCGGGATCGCGGACACGCGGGGCGTCGCGTTCGTCTTCCCCGGCCAGGGCTCGCAGTGGGCGGGCATGGCCGTGGACCTGATGGAATCCTCACCGGTCTTCGCCGCGCAGATGGACCGTTGTGCTGACGTTTTCGAAAGTCTCGTCGGCTGGGACCTGTTCGAGGCGTTGATCGATCCTGATGCTTTGCAGCAGGTGGACGTCGTTCAGCCGGTGCTGTTCGCAGTGATGGTTTCACTGGCTGCACTGTGGCGCGCGCATGGCGTTGAGCCGTCCGTGGTCGTGGGGCACTCGCAGGGTGAGATCGCGGCCGCGTACGTCGCCGGTGCTCTGTCGCTTGAGGACGCCGCTCGTGTGGTTGCCCTGCGCAGCAAGGCGATTCGGGCTTCGCTGGCAGGCCGCGGCGGCATGGTGTCGATTCCCGTTCCTGCCGCTGATCTGGACCTGGATGAGCGGGTTTCGATCGCCGCGGTGAACGGTCCTTCGTCCACTGTGGTCGCTGGCGATCCAGAGGCCCTGGACGAGCTGCTGGCGCGGTGGGACCGGGCGAAGCGCATCCCGGTGGACTACGCCTCGCACACCGCCCAGGTCGAGGAACTGCGCGAGGAACTGCTGGCCTTGCTCGACGGGATCGAGCCCAGGGCGACGTCGGTTCCGTTCCACTCCACCGTGACCAACACCGTCGTTCCCGGCACCGAGCTGAATGCCGAGTACTGGTACGAGAACCTGCGGCAGACCGTCCGCTTCGACGACGCGGTCCGTGCGCTGGCCGGGCACCTGTTCGTGGAGTGCAGCCCGCACCCGGTGCTGACCGCAGCGGTCAACGCCACCACCGTGGGATCACTGCGCCGCGAGGACGGTGGTTTCACCAGGTTCCTGACCTCGCTCGCGGAGGCGTACGCGCACGGGGCGCCGGTCGACTGGTCAACCCTGCTGCGTGGGAACCCGGTCCCGTTGCCGACCTACGCCTTCCAGCGCGAGCGGTTCTGGCTCGACGGTAGTGCGCCATCGCCGACCGATGCGGCCGATCTCGGCCTTGTCGCGCCGGAGCACCCGCTGCTCGGCGCGGCGACCGCGCTGCCGGAGTCCGGCGGTTTCCTCTTCACCTCACGGATCTCGTTGTCGAGCCACCCGTGGCTGGCCGATCATGCCGTTCGTGGCGCGGTCCTCTTGCCGGGCACCGGGTTCGTCGAGCTCGCAGTGCGCGCGGGCGACCAGGTCGGATGCGACCTGATCGAGGAGCTGGTGCTGGAGGCTCCGCTGGAGATCCCTGCGGACGGCACCGGAGTGCGGCTCCAGGTCGCTGTGGCGGCAGCCGATGAGACCGGGCGGCGCAGGATCACCGTGCATTCGCTGTCCCACGAGGACTGGACGTTGCACGCCGCCGGAGTGCTCTGCGTCGGGGCGGGAGACGGGCGCGCGCTGACGCAGTGGCCGCCTGCGGCTGAGGAGATCGACCTCGCCGACGCGTATGAAACCTTGGGCAACAATGGTTTGGACTACGGCTCGACGTTCCGTGGGCTGACCAGGGCATGGCGGCGCGCGGACGAGATCTTCGCCGAGGCGGCGCTGCCGGAGGGCGTTGAGCATGACGGGTTCGGCCTGCACCCGGTGCTGCTCGACGCTGGACTGCACGCGCTCGTCCTCGACGGTGCCGAGCTGCCGTTCTCGTGGCACGACGTCGCCCTGCACAGCACTGGCGCCACTGCGACCCGCGTCCGCCTGACCAGATCGTCCGCCGGGGTATCGGTCGTCGTGGCCGACACTGCCGGGAACCCGGTGCTGACCGCGCGGTCGCTGGTGATGCGGCCCGTGCCGGAGCGGCTGCACGGGCGTCGTCGCGCCGAGGGCTTCGCGGTCCGCCCGGTCCGGTTCAACCTTCCCACCGACGCACCCACCACGGACGCGGTGGTGTTGCTCCCGAACACCGCCGATGAGGCTCTGGCGGCGGTGCAATCCGGCGCCGACCTGGTGGTGGTCACCCGCAACGCGGCGACCGACCCCGCTCAGGCCGCTGTGCGTGGGCTGATGCGGTCGGCGATCTCGGAGCACCCCGGCCGGTTCGTCCTGGTCGACACCGACGACGTGGACGCCGTCGAAGCACAGCTCGCGCGGATCGTGGCGTCCGGCGAGCCTGAGTTGTGGCTGCACGAAGGCGTGGTCTCCGTGCCGCGCCTGACCGTCGCGGAGACCCCTGAAGACCGTCCGGAGTGGACACCGCAGGACTGCGTGCTGATCACCGGGGGCACGGGCACCATCGGTAGGGCGATCGCCGAGCACCTGTTGCGCGCGCACGGAGTCGGACGCGTGGTCCTGGCGAGCCGGTCCGGGCTCACCGACCTGGACGGCGCCGAGGCTGTGGCCTGTGACGTCACCGATCGAGACGCCCTTGCAGCGCTGTTCGAGCAGTATCCGATCACCGCTGTGGTGCACGCGGCTGCCGTGCTGGACGACGGCGTGATCGAGTCGTTGACTCCCGAGCGCATGGCCGCCGTGCACGCGCCGAAGGCCGGGGCCGCGTGGCACCTGCACGAGCTGACCCGGGACCGGGAGCTGACCGCCTTCATCCTGTTCTCCTCGATTGCCGGGGTCTTCGGTACGGCGGGCCAGGGCAACTACGCGGCGGCGAACTGCGCCGTCGACGCGATCGCCGAGGTGCGCAGGGCCGAAGGACTGCCCGCGACGTCCATCGCGTGGGGCCTGTGGGCGGAGTCGAGCACTTTGACCGGCGCCCTGTCCGACGTGGACCGCGCGAGGCTGGGCCGGTTCGGTGTCGCAGGAATGTCCACAGAGGACGCTTTGACGCTGTTCGACGCCAGCACTCGTGCCAACACCGTTGCTGTGCGGCTGGATCGGGCGGCACTGCGCGCGCGGACCGACCTCCCTGCGGTGCTGCGCGGCTTCACGGGAACTCCGGCCCGCAGGAAGGCCGAGGTCAGCGGCGATTCCGTGCTCACGATGGTGCGCGACCAGGTCGCCGACGTGCTCGGACACCGTTCCGGCAGCACGGTGGGACCGGACACGGCCTTCCAGGGAATGGGCTTCGACTCGCTGACCGCCGTGGAGTTCCGCAACCGGATGAACGCCTTGTTCGCCGTGCGGTTGCCCGCCACGCTGGTCTTCGACCACCCGACGCCCCGCGCCGTCGCCGACTTCGTGCTGGCGGAGCTGACCGGGCGATCCGGCCGTCTTGCCGCCGCGCCCGTGGCTGCCCGCGTCGACGAGCCGATCGCGATCGTGGGCATGAGCTGCCGGTACCCGGGCGGCGTCGAGTCCCCCGATGACCTGTGGCGCCTCGTCGTCTCCGGCACCGACGCGATCAGCCGGTTCCCCGAGGACCGGGGCTGGGACCTGGAAGCCCTGTTCGACCTCGACCCCGAGCGCTCGGGGCGCAGCTACGTCCGGCAGGGTGGGTTTCTCCACGACGCGACCGGCTTCGACGCCGAGTTCTTCGGGATCTCTCCGCGCGAGGCGCTGGCGATGGACCCGCAGCAGCGGCTGTTGCTGGAGACCGCGTGGGAGGCGTTCGAGCGGGCCGGGATCGCCCCGGATTCCCTGCGCGGCAGCCAGACCGGCGTGTTCGCGGGGGTGATGAACGGCGGGTACGGCGCCCAGCAGCTGGCGACGTCGAACGGGGCGGGGGAGACCGAGGGCTATCTCGCCAGTGGCACCGCGGCGAGCGTCGCCTCCGGCCGGATCTCTTACACGTTCGGGCTTGAAGGCCCGGCGTTGACCGTGGACACGGCGTGCTCGTCGTCCTTGGTGGCGCTACACCTGGCTGTGCAGGCGCTTCGGCGTGGTGAATGCTCGATGGCCTTGGCCGGTGGCGTCACCGTCATGGCCTCGCCCGCGCTGTTCGTCGAGTTCAGCCGCCAGCGCGGGTTGTCCCCGGACGGCCGCTCGAAGTCCTTCGCGGCCGGAGCGGACGGTACGAGCTGGTCCGAGGGCGCGGGCATGCTCGTGCTGGAGCGCCTGTCCGACGCTCGGCGCAACGGGCGTCGCGTCCTCGCAGTGGTGCGTGGCACGGCGGTCAACCAGGACGGCGCGTCGAACGGGCTGACCTCGCCGAACGGTCCTTCGCAGCAGCGGGTGATCCGCGCGGCGCTTGCCGATGCCGGATTGTCCACTGTGGACGTGGACGCGGTCGAGGCGCACGGGACCGGGACGCGGTTGGGTGATCCGATCGAAGCCCAGGCCCTGCTGGCGACCTACGGTCAGGACCGTTCGACGCCGGTCTACCTCGGGTCGCTGAAGTCCAACATCGGGCACAGCCAGGCCGCCGCGGGTGTCGGCGGCGTGATCAAGATGGTCGAGGCGATGCGCCACGGCCTGCTGCCCAGGACGCTGCACGTCGACGAGCCCACGCCTGAGGTGGACTGGTCGACGGGCGCTGTGTCGCTGCTGACCGAGCCGACTGCGTGGCCTGAAGCGGGTCGTCCGCGTCGTGCTGGCGTGTCGTCCTTCGGTGTGAGCGGGACCAACGCGCATGTGATCGTGGAGCAGGCCGAGCCCGAGGCTCCTCCTGCGACCCGTCCGGCACCGTCTGTGCTGCCGTGGGTGCTCTCCGCGGGGAGCGCGGTCGCCCTGTCCGCTCAGATCGAGCGGTTGCGCGAGTTCGCCGCGGGTAATCCGGAAGTGTCCACTGAGGACATCGGCTATTCGTTGGCTACTACACGAGCCCGCCTGGCGCACCGTGCGGTCGTGCTGGGTGACGACGTGGTCGTGGGTGACGGTGGCACTGAGCGCCGCGTGACGTTCGTGTTCCCCGGCCAGGGCTCGCAGTGGGTCGGCATGGCTGTCGAGTTGCTGGAGTCGCCGGTCTTCGCTTCTCGGATGGCTGAGTGTGCCGCTGCGTTGCGGGAGTTCGCTGACTGGGATTTGTTCGAGGTCCTGTTGGATGCGGAGGCGTTGGAGCGGGTCGACGTTGTGCAGCCGGCGTTGTTCGCGGTGATGGTGTCGCTGGCTTCGCTGTGGCGTTCGTACGGCGTGGAGCCCGCGGCCGTCGTGGGGCACTCGCAGGGCGAGATCGCGGCAGCGTGTGTGGTCGGTGCCTTGTCGCTTGAGGACGCGGCGCGTGTCGTGGTGTTGCGGAGCAAGGCGATCGCGGCGTCGTTGGCGGGGCGCGGTGGCATGGTGTCGGTCGCGCTGCCTGCCGCTGATGTGGAGCTTGACTCGCGGCTTTCGATCGCGGCGGTGAACGGTCCTTCGTCCACTGTGGTCTCCGGCGAACCCGACGCGTTGCGGGAGTTCGCGGAGAGGACGCAGGCTCGGGTCATTCCCGTGGACTACGCGTCGCATTCCGCGCAGGTCGAGGCGCTGCACGATGAGCTGATGGATCTCCTGGCGCCGATCTCGCCGCGCTCGTCGGAGATCCCGTTCTACTCGGCGGTGACCGGTGAGCCCGTGGACACCTCCGGTCTCGACGCCGCTTACTGGTTCCGGAACTTGCGCGAGACTGTGCGTTTCGATCTCGCCACGGAACGGCTCCTGGCTGATGGCATCACGGCGTTCATCGAGTCGAGCGGACATCCTGTGTTGGCCCCGGCGATCCTGGGGACGACCGAGCAGTCCGGGCACGATGCGATCATCGTGGGCTCACTGCGCCGCGAGGACGGTGGGCTTCGCCGCATGCTGACCTCGGTCGCCGAGGCGTACACGCAGGGCGTCGCGGTGGACTGGACCCCTGCCTTCGGTGCGGAAGCCCGCGTTGTCGACCTGCCCACGTACGCGTTCCAGCGCAAGCACTTCTGGCTGGGCGCTGAGGCGACGCCCGTGGACTCCTGGCGTTACCGGGTGGAGTGGCGCGGAGTGCCGGACCGGCCCGCCGTGCTGTCCGGCACGTGGGCGGTGGTCACTGCCGGTGAGCCCGCGGAGCTGATCGTCGAGGCGCTGACGACCGCCGGTGCGACTCCGGTCGTGGTCGGGCCGGACGCCGTGCCGAGCGAGGGCATCGCGGGCATCGTCTCGCTGGTCGCGCTCACGGCGGACGATCCGTTGGCCGCGACGCTGGAACTCATCCAGAAGGACATTGACGCTCCACTGTGGACTGTGACCCGAGGTGTGGAGACCGAGCCCGAGCAGGCGGCGGTCTGGGGCCTCGGACGGGTGGCCGCGCTGGAGCGCCCGAAGCAGTGGGGCGGGCTGATCGACCTGCCCGCCTCGGCCGACGAGCAGGTTCACCGGCGGCTCGTCGCGGTCTTGGGTGGGACTGAGGACCAGGTCGCGCTGCGTGCGGAGGGAATCCTCGGCCGCCGGCTCGTCCGGGCCCCGCGCCCCCGCGCGCGGAACACCTGGCAGCCCACGGGGACTGTGCTGATCACAGGTGGCACCGGGGCGATCGGTGCTCACATCGCGCGTCACTTCGCCCGCAACGGTGCCGAACACCTGGTGCTGACCGGGCGGCGTGGCCCGGAGGCCCCTGGGGCCGGGGAACTCGAAGCCGAGCTGACCGCGCTCGGTGCTCGCGTCACCATCGCGGCGTGCGACGTCGCCGACCGGGATGCCTTGGCAGCCGTTGTCGCCAGCATCGAGCCGGTCCGCACGGTCGTGCACGCGGCAGGCGTCGCGCACTGGGGCGATCTCGCCGACATCACGGCGGACGACTTCGCCGAGTTGATCGCGGGGAAGGCACGCGGCGCGGAGCACCTGGACCAGCTGTTCGACCACGATCTCGACGCCTTCGTGCTCATCTCGTCCAACGCCGGGGTGTGGGGCGGTAGCGGGCAGGGGGCGTACGCGGCGGGCAACGCCATGCTGGACGCGCTGGCCGCACGGCGGCGTGCTCGGGGACTGCGCGCGGTGTCGCTGGCGTGGGGCTCGTGGGCGGGCGAGGGCATGGCCGCGGGGGACACAGGTGCCAGGTTCGAACGGCTGGGCCTGAACCTGATGCGGCCCTCGGGCGCGGTCGCCGCGCTCATGCAGGCGATCGCCGACGACGAGACGTTCCTCGCGGTCGCCGACGTCGACTGGGCCAAGTTCGCCCCGACCTTCACCATCAACCGGCCCAGCCCGCTGCTGTCGGAGCTGCCCGAAGCGCAACCGGCCCAGCCGGAGGAGACGACGGGGCTCGCCGCGGTCCCGGTGGCCGTTCGGCGCCGCGTGGTGCGGGAGCTGGTGAGCTCCGCTGTCGCGGCCGTGCTCGGGCACGAGTCCGAAGCCGTGGCCGGGCGGACTTTCAAGGAGCTGGGCTTCGACTCGATGACCGCCGTGGACATGCGGACCAAGCTGTCCGCGGCCACCGGCCTGAAGTTGCCGAGCACCCTCGTTTTCGACCACCCCACGGCCGAAGCGCTCGTCACGCACCTGCTCGACCGGCTCTACGGCAGGACCGCGGCCGTCGTCACGGCCAGTGCGGCGCCGGTGTCGGACGATCCGATCGCGATCGTGGGCATGAGCTGCCGGTACCCCGGCGGGGTCGCGTCGCCGGATGACCTGTGGCGGTTGGTGGAGCGCGGCGTCGACGCGATCACCGAGTTCCCCGCCGACCGTGGTTGGGACATCGGCGCGCTCTACCACCCCGACCCTGCGAACCCGGGCACGACGTACACCCGGCACGGCGGTTTCCTCGATGGCGCAGCGGATTTCGACGCCGGCTTCTTCCGGATCTCGCCGCGCGAGGCGCTGGCGATGGACCCGCAGCAGCGGGTGGTGCTGGAGACCGCGTGGGAGGCGTTCGAGCGGGCCGGGATCGACCCGACGAGCCTGCGTGGCACCGGTACGGGTGTGTTCGTCGGTGCCAGTGCCCAGGAGTACGGTCCGCGCCTGCACGAGGCGCCTGCCGGACTGGAGGGCCACTTCCTCACCGGCGGTCTCGACGCGGTGATCTCCGGTCGCGTCGCCTACGAACTGGGGTTGGAAGGCCCTGCCATGACTGTGGACACGGCGTGCTCGTCGTCCTTGGTGGCATTGCACTTGGCGGTTCAGGCGTTGCGGCGCGGTGAGTGCTCGATGGCGCTGACCGGTGGCGTCGCGGTGTTGTCGAGCCCGGGTGTCTTCCTGGAGTTCAGCCGTCAGCGCGGGTTGTCGGCGGACGGCCGTTGCCGGTCGTTCTCGGCGTCGGCGTCCGGAACCGGATGGGCTGAGGGCGCCGGAATGCTGGTGCTGGAGCGCTTGTCCGACGCGCGCCGCAACGGGCACCCTGTGCTCGCCGTCGTTCGGGGCAGCGCGGTCAACCAGGATGGCGCTTCCAACGGGCTGACCGCCCCGAACGGCCCCTCGCAGCAGCGGGTGATCCGGGCTGCACTCGCCGACGCTGGTCTGTCCACTTCGGACGTCGCTGCGGTCGAGGCGCACGGCACCGGCACCACGCTGGGCGACCCCATCGAGGCGCAGGCGCTGCTGGCGACCTACGGCCAGAACCGCTCGACCCCGGTCTACCTGGGCACTTTGAAGTCCAACATCGGTCACTCGCAGGCCGCGTCCGGGGTCGGCGGCATCATCAAGATGGTGCAGGCGATGCGGCACGGCGTGCTGCCGAAGACCCTGCACGTCGACGAGCCGAGCCCGCACGTGGACTGGTCGGCCGGTGCGGTGCAGCTCCTGACCGAGCCCGTGGAGTGGTCGGGCCCGCGCCGTGCCGGTGTCTCCGCTTTCGGTGTGAGCGGAACCAATGCACACGTGATCATCGAGCACGTTCCGGCTGTGGAGACTTCCGCTTCGGAGACTCCGGCGCTTGTTCCGGTGCCGTTGTCGGCCCGAGGCGAGGAGGCGCTTCGCGCGCAGGCCGTGCGGTTGCGCGGCACCGTTGGTGACCTGGCGGCGCTCGCTCGGTCGCAGGGCACGGGTCGCGCCGGGTTGCCGGATCGGGCCGTGGTGCTGGCCACCAGCCGCGATGATCTGCTTGACCAGCTCGATGTGCTCGCTCGGGGCGAGACCAGCGCGAAGATCGTGCGCGGGACCGCGACCGCGTCTCGCTTCGCCGCGTTGTTCTCCGGTCAGGGTTCGCAGCGCAGTCGCATGGGGCTGACGTTGACTTTCCCCGAGTTCCAGGACGCGTTCGCCGAGGTGGTCGCCGAGCTCGACAAGCACCTGGACCGGTCGCTGCTCGACGTGATCTCGGATGACGCCGAGGCGTTGGAGCGGACCGAGTACACCCAGCCCGCGTTGTTCGCGGTGGAGGTGGCGCTGTTCCGACTGCTGGAGGCATGGGGGCTGCGGCCGGACTTCCTGGTCGGCCACTCGGTCGGCGAGCTGGCTGCCGCGCACGTCGCCGGGGTGCTGTCGCTGGCCGACGCCTCGCGGCTGGTCGTGGCGCGTGGGCGGCTGATGCAGGCGCTTCCGCCCGGTGGAGCCATGATCTCGATTCGCTCCACTGTGGACGAGATCGTGCCGCTGCTCGTCGACGGGGTGAGCATCGCCGCGGTCAACGGCCCGGAGTCCGTGGTGATCTCCGGAGATGAAGACGCGGTCGAGGCCATCGCGGGGCGCTTCGAGAAGACTCGGCGCATCCGCACCAGCCACGCCTTCCACTCCGCCCGGATGGACGCGATGCTCGCCGGCTTCCGCGCGGTGGCGGAGTCCGTGTCCTATGCGCCCCCGACGATCCCGATCGTGTCGACGGTGACGGGTGCTCCGGTGGAGCCGTGCTCGGCGGACTACTGGGTTCGCCAGGTGCGTGAGCCGGTGCTGTTCCACGACGCTGTGCAGTGGCTGCTCGCGGACGGCGTCACGGCGTTTGTGGAACTCGGTCCCGATTCCGTGCTGTCGGCGACCGTGGACGCGCCGGTGGTGGTGCCGATGATGCGGCGCGATCGGCCGGAGCTGGACACGGCGGTCGCAGCGCTCGCCGCACTGCACGTCAACGGTGTTTCGCCGGATTGGGCAGCGGTGTTCCCGGGAGCACCGCTGGTCGAGGTGCCCACCTACCCGTTCCAGCGGCGCCGCTACTGGTTCGGTGACGCCGACCAGGGCTTGATCCAGTCTGTGACCAGGCACGCGGACGGCGTGCTGCTCACCGGGAAGGTGTCGGCGGCCACCAGGCAGTGGGTCGCGGACCATCGGGTACTCGGTACCACTTTGCTGCCGGGAACCGCGTTCGTGGAGCTGGCGCTTCGAGCCGCTGACGAGGTCGGCCACACGGTGGTCGACGAGATCGCCCTGGAAGCGCCGCTGGTCTTCGACGGCTCGGAGACGGTGGAGATCCAGGTCAGCGTGCAGGACATGAAATTCGCCGTGCACTCCCGCCGAGGTTCGGAGTGGACCCGGCACGCGACGGGCGTGCTGGGCACTGGCACCGTGATCGCCCAGCCTGTGCAGTGGCCGCCGACCGGCACCGAGCGCGACCTGGACGAGATCGCGAACGCGCTGGTGGAGCGCGGATACGACTACGGTGCCGCCTACTCCGGCCTGGTTGCGGCGTGGTCCGACGGCGCGGAGTGGTTCGCCGAGGTCGAGCTGCCGGAAGGCTTCGCAAGCGATGGCCTCCTGGTGCACCCGGCGTTGCTGGACACCGCGCTTCAACCGCTCGTGCTCACGCTGACCGGAGGCGCGGAGCTTCCCTTCGCCTGGCGGCGGGTTGCGCTGCACGGCAAGGCGTCTACCTCGCTTCGAGCGCGGCTGCGGAAGTCCGGCGAGGGCTTTTCCGTGCGCGTGGACGACGCGAGCGGTCAACCGGTACTGAGTGCCGAGTCCGTGGTGATGCGCGCTGTGCCCGGCGGCCGTTCGGTGTCGTTGCTCACTGTCCAGCACGTTCCCGTCGAGCTGTCCGAAGTGGACGGTTCGGTGCAGGTGGTCGCTCCGGTGAGCGTCGACGATGCGCTGGCCGCGGTGCAGCAGGCGTTGACCGGGGATTCCCGCGTGGTCGTGATGGTTCAGGACGCGCAGATCGATCCGGTTCAGGCCGCTATCGCCGGGCTCGTGCGATCGGCGCAGTCGGAGCACCCGGGTCGTTTCCTCCTCGTTGACACCGACGACCTGTCGGCCGTCCGCGCGGTTGACGAGCCGGAGATCGTCGTGCGCTCGGGCCAGGTCACCGTTCCGCGACTGCAGCCGGTCCCGGTCGGCGTTGCGCCTGTGTGGTCACAGGACGACTGCGTGCTCATCACCGGGGGCACAGGAACGTTGGCCCACCTGGTCGCGAAGCACCTGGTCGCCGAGCACGGTGTCCGGCGGCTCGTGCTGATCGCGCGGAGCGAGGTGGATCCGGACTTCGTTGCCTCGCTCGACGCCGATGTGACGGCTGTTCGGTGCGACGTGACGGATCGGGCCGCGGTGGCCGCTGTGCTGGCCGAGCACCCGATCACAGCCGTCGTGCACACCGCGGGCGTGCTCGACGACGGCGTGATCGAGTCGCTGACGCCCGCTCGGATGGCCGGGGTGGCCGCGCCGAAGGTCCTGGGCGCGCAGCACCTCGACGAGCTGACCCGCGACCGCGAGCTGACCGCGTTCGTGCTCTTCTCCTCGGCGGCCGGTGTGATCGGGACGGCGGGGCAGGGCAACTATGCCGCTGCCAACTCGGCTCTCGACGCGATCGCCCGCGCACGCCACGCCGTGGGACTGCCCGCCACATCGGTGGCGTGGGGCATGTGGGCCGAGGCCGGAGGCATGGCCGAAGGGCTCAGTGCCGCCGACCGCGCGCGGCTGGCCAGGTCCGGGCTTGCTTCGTTGTCCACTGTGGACGCACTAGCAATGTTCGACGCGGCCGTTGCGGGCCCGGAGCCCGTCTACGTGGCGTCGCGTCAGCTGCCCAAGAACACCGTGCGGCCGGCGCGGAAACCCGTTGCCGCTGATGACCTCCCCTCTGCGGTGCTGAGGTCGGTTCGGGCGGCGGTGGCGGAAGTGCTCGGTCACTCCGACGCGCGGTCGATCGACGTGGGCAGGCCGTTCCAGGAACTCGGGTTCGACTCGCTCACCTCGGTGGAGCTGAGAAACCGGGTCAACGCGGAGTTCGGTCTGGCGCTCCCCGCGACGCTGGTCTTCGACCACCCGAACGCGACCTCGCTGGCCGATCGGCTCGTCACCGAGCTGTCCGGGGCGGCTCCGGCCGCGGCTCCCGTGGCCGCCGCGAGCACCGACGACGACCCGATCGTCATCGTCGGGATGGCCTGCCGCTACCCGGGCGGGGTGCGGTCGCCGGAGGACCTGTGGCGCCTGGTCGCCGAGGGCGGGCAAGGGATCACGCCGTTCCCCACCGATCGCGGCTGGGACCTCGGGACGCTGTTCGACGACGACCGTGAGCGCCACGGCCACAGCTACGCGCGAGCGGGCGGGTTCCTGCACGAGGCCGTCGAGTTCGATCCCGCGTTCTTCGGGATCTCCCCGCGCGAGGCCATTGCGATGGACCCGCAGCAGCGGCTGCTCCTGGAGACCTCGTGGGAGGCGTTGGAGCACGCGGGGATCGACCCGGAGACGTTGCGCGGCAGCCAGACCGGTGTGTTCGCCGGGGTCATGGCCGGTGACTACGCCACGCGGGTGCGTCAGGTGCCCGAGGACGTGGAGGGCTACCTCGGCAACGGCAGCACGGGCAGCATCACCTCCGGACGCGTCTCGTACACCCTCGGGCTTGAGGGGCCCGCACTGACCGTGGACACCGCGTGCTCGGCTTCGTTGGTGGCGATTCACCTCGCGGCACAGTCGTTGCGACGCGGCGAGTGCTCGCTCGCGTTGGCCGGTGGAGTCACCGTTCTGTCTACCCCGGTGTTCTTCGTCGAGTACAGCCGTCAAGGCGCCTTGTCTCCGGACAGCCGCTGCAAGTCCTTCAGCGCCGACGCCGACGGCACCGCCGGTGGTGAGGGCGTGGGCATGGTGCTGTTGGAGCGCCTGTCCGACGCCCGGCGCAACGGGCACACGGTGCTCGCGCTGGTGCGGGGTTCGGCGATCAACCAGGACGGTGCGTCGAACGGTTTGACGGCGCCGAACGGTCCCTCGCAGCAGCGGGTGATCCGCGCCGCGCTGGCTGATGCTGGCCTGTCCACTTCGGACGTTGATGTCGTTGAGGCGCACGGCACCGGCACGAGGTTGGGTGATCCGATCGAGGCGCAGGCGGTGATCGCGACCTACGGCCAGGACCGCTCGACCCCGGTCTACCTGGGTTCGCTGAAGTCCAACATCGGGCACACCCAGGCCGCCGCGGGTGTCGGCGGCGTGATCAAGATGGTGCAGGCGATGCGCCACGGCATCCTGCCCAAGACGCTGAACGTCACCGAGCCGACTCCGCGCGTTGACTGGTCGGCGGGTGCGGTGGAGCTGCTGACCGAGCAGATGCCGTGGCCGGAGGTCGGCCGTCGTCGCCGCGCGGGTGTTTCGGGCTTCGGCGTGAGCGGGACCAACGCGCACGTCGTGCTGGAGCAGGCTCCGACGCCCGTCCCAGCGCGGGAATCTTCCTGGTTGGGGCCTGTGCCGATGGCCGTGTCCGCGCGGGATGAGGTTTCCCTTGCCGCGCAAGCTCGGCGTTTCGCTGAGCACCTGCGGTCAGAAGTGTCCATTGTGGATGTTGCGTGGTCGGCGCTGACGACGCGGAACCAGATGCGGCATCGTGCCGTTGTCCTGGCTTCCGCGCGCGATTCGCTGGTCGCTGGGCTTTCGGCCCTCGCCGAGGACGCCCCGTCCGCCGAGGTGGTGCGCGGGGAAGTCGTCGATGGGGGAGCGGCGTTCGTGTTCCCTGGTCAGGGTTCGCAGTGGGTCGGCATGGCGGTCGAGTTGCTGGAGTCGCCGGTTTTCTCCGCGCGGATGGCTGAGTGTGCCGCTGCGTTGCGGGAGTTCGCTGATTGGGATTTGTTTGAGGTCTTGTCGGATGCGGAGGCTCTGCAGCGGGTCGATGTTGTGCAGCCGGTGTTGTTCGCGGTGATGGTGTCGTTGGCGGCGTTGTGGCGGTCGTATGGCGTTGAGCCTGCGGTTGTGATCGGCCATTCGCAGGGTGAGATCGCGGCGGCGTGTGTTGCTGGGGCGTTGAGTTTGCGTGATGCGGCTCGGGTGGTTGTGTTGCGGAGTAAGGCGATTCGGTCGTCGCTTGCTGGTCGTGGTGGCATGGTGTCGGTTCCGGTGCCTGTTTCGGAGATCAGCGGTGATGTGTCGATTGCTGCGGTGAATGGTCCTTCGTTGACTGTGGTTGCGGGTGATCCTGCGGCTTTGGATGGGGTGTTGGCGCGGTGGGATCGGGCGAAGCGGATTCCGGTGGATTACGCGTCGCATTCGGCTCAGGTGGAAGAGATCCGGGACGAACTCCTCGACGCACTCGCCTCGATCGCGCCTCAGGAGACGAGCACCCCGTTCTTCTCGACCGTGACGTGTGAGTACCTTCCCGGCAGCGCGTTGAACGCGGAGTACTGGTACGAGAACCTGCGTCAGACAGTGCGGTTCAACGACGCGGTCAACGCCTTGGACGGGCACGTGTTCATCGAGTGCAGTCCGCATCCGGTCTTGATGCCCGCGCTCGACGTGCCCGCGCTCGGCTCGCTGCGGCGGGACGAAGGCGGGACGGACCGCTTCCTGAAGTCCTTGGCCGAGGCTCATGTCCGGGGTATCGCGGTCGACTGGGGCCAGGTCTTCGCCGGGCGTGGCCAGCGGGTCAGCCTGCCGACCTACGCCTTCCACCGCGACCGCTACTGGCTTGAGGCGGGCACCGGCACGGACGTGTCGTCGGCCGGGCTGGACGCCTCGGGCCACGCGATGCTCGGTGCGGCCGTGCCCCTCGCCGCGTCCGGGGGATTCGTGTTCACGGCGAGGTTGTCGACCCACACGCACCCGTGGCTGGCCGACCACGCCGTTCAGGGAACCGTGCTGGTCCCCGGGGCGGTCTTCGTCGACTGGGTCGTGCGCGCCGGTGAGGAGACCGGGTGCCCGCGCGTGGACGAGCTGATGATCCTGGAGCCGTTGGCGCTCACCGGCTCGGACTCCGTCCAGGTCCAGGTGACCGTCGAGCCACGTGAGGACTCCGGCAACCGCCGCTTCTCGGTCCACGCGCGCATCGACAGCACTCACGACTGGACGCTGCACGCTACCGGAGTGCTTGCACCGCAGGGACAAGAGCACGCCGATGACCTCGTGGACTGGCCGCCTCCGGGAGGTGAGCCCTTGGCCGTCGACGGCTTCTACGACCTCGTGCGTGACGCCGGACTGGAGTACGGCTCGGCGTTCCAGGGCGTCCGAGCGGCCTGGCGCCGGGGCGAGGAGGTCTACGCGGAGATCCGATCGCGGGCTGACCTGGCCACCAGCGGTTTCGGGGTGCATCCCGCGCTGCTCGACGCGGCGGTTCACTCGGCCGTTCTCGGTGTCGACCTCGACCAGCCCAAGCTGCCGTTCGCGTGGAACGGCGTGACGTTGTGGGAGCGCGGCGGCTCGGCGCTGCGTGTGCGGATCTCGCCGCGCGGGGACGACACCGTCGCGGTGCTCGTCGCCGACGAGGCGGGGCGCCCGGTGCTCTCCGTCGACTCGGTCCTGTCGCGGGCGGCCGGTGGCGAGCAGCTTCACCGTGTGCGCTGGGTGGAACTGCCGGTTCCCAGTGGTGCGCCCGTGCCGACCGCGCTGATCCGGGACCTCGCGGAACTCGATGCTTCTGTGCCCGAGATCGTGTTTGTGCAGGTGGAAGCGTCGACCGCGGCTGGCCTGCCCGCAGCGGCGCGCGAGGTCACCAACCGCGTGCTCGGCCTGGTCCAGGGTTGGCTCGCCGACGAGAGGTTCGCCGAGTCGAAGCTCGTGTTCGTCAGGAGCGGGCAGGATCTCGAAGACCTCCCCGGTGCCGCGGCGTGGGGGCTGCTCCGTTCGGCCCAGTCCGAGCACCCGGGACGCTTCCAGCTGATCGACGTCGACAAGCCCGACGACCACCTCGCACTGCTGCAGCAGGTGTCCGCACTGGACGAGCCGCAGGTGGTCTTGCGGGACGGCGTGGCGCTCGTGCCTCGAATCGGCCGCGCGCAGTCCACTGTGGATGGACCGTTGTTCGGTCCTGACGACACCGTGTTGATCACCGGGGGTACGGGTGTGCTCGGCCGCCTGGTCGCACGGCACCTCGTGACGTCCCACGGTGTGCGGAAGCTCGTGCTCGTCAGTCGGCGAGGACCTGCCGCCGCGGGGGCTCTGGTTGCCGAACTGGAAGGTGCCGAGGTCGCTGTGGTGGCCGCCGACATGTCGGATCGGAATGCCGTGGCTGCCCTGCTCCGATCCCACCCGGTGACCGCGGTCGTGCACAGCGCGGGAGCCCTCGACGACGGGCTGGTCCAGTCGCTGAGCCCCGAGCGGATCGACGCCGTTTTCAAGTCCAAGGTGGACGCCGCGGTGCACCTGCACGAGCTGGCCACGGACGCCAAGGCGTTCGTGCTGTTCTCCTCGGCAGCGGGCACGATCGGGACCGCTGGGCAGGGCAACTACGCCGCTGCCAACGCGTTCCTGGACGCTCTGGCCGCGCACCGGCACGCGAGCGGGCTCCCCGCGACCTCGATCGCGTGGGGACTGTGGGAGGACAGCAGCGACCTGACGGCTGGCCTGAGCGATCGGGACCGCGAGCGGCTGGAAGCCGTTGGCGGGCGCGCGTTGTCCGGTGAACGCGGGCTGGCGCTGTTCGATGCCGCTGTGGCACAGAGCGAACCGGTGGTCGTGGCGATGCCGCTCGACCTTGGCGCCGTCCGCGCGGGCGCGGGTAGCGAACCGCTTCGAGCCCTGGCGCGGACGACGGTCCAACAGACTGAAGCAACGGCGCAGCGGGAGACGTTGGCGCAGCGCATCCTCCGGCTGCCGGAGGAGCGCCGTCTCCCGGCGATGGTGGCCGCGGTCGTAGCGGAGACCGGAGCGGTCCTCGGACACCGCTCGTCCGCGGGCGTGCAGGACTTCAAGCAGCTCGGCTTTGACTCGCTGACCGCCGTGGAACTGCGCAACCGGTTGGCCGCGCTCACCGGGCTCCGGCTGCCGGCGAGCCTGGTGTTCGACTACCCGAACGCCCAGGCGCTCGGCGAGTTCCTGCTCGGCGAGATCGCGCCCGCCGGGCCCGACGACGCCGACGTGCGCGCCGTGCTCGCGTCGATCCCGCTGGAGGACCTGCGGGACAACGGCTTGCTCGACCAGCTGCTCCGGCTCGCCCGGCGGCCCGCGCCCGCCGAGGAGCGCTCCGACGAGCAGATCGACTCCATGGACGCCGAAGACCTCATCGCCATGGCCCTCGGGGGCGAATCGTGAAGGGCTCCAGCATGAGCAACCAGGAAAGCCGTCTGCTCGACGCGCTGCGGACGTCGGTGAAGGAGACCGAGCGCCTGCGCAGGCAGATCGCCGCGGCCGCTGAGCCGGTCGCCGTCGTCTCGATGAGCTGCCGCTACCCCGGCGGTGTTCGCTCACCCGAGGACCTGTGGCGGCTGGTGTCCACCGGGACCGACGCCATCGGCGGGTTCCCGGCCGACCGGGGTTGGGACCTCGACGGCCTGTTCTCCGACGACCCCGCCCGCCCCGGTCGCAGTGCCGTGCGGGAGGGCGGTTTCCTGGAGGAGGCCGCCGAGTTCGACGCGGAGTTCTTCGGGATCTCCCCACGCGAGGCGACGACCATGGACCCGCAGCAGCGGCTGCTGCTGGAGACCTCGTGGGAGGCGTTCGAGCGAGCGGGCATCGACCCGGCCTCGGTGCGGGGCAGCCGCACCGGCGTGTTCGCCGGGATCATGGTCAGCGGCTACGGCATGCGCGAGATCAGCGTTCCCGGCGCCGCGGGCGAGTACGAGGGCCACATCGGCAACGGCAGCGCCGGGAGCATCACCTCGGGCCGGATCTCCTACACGTTCGGCCTCGAAGGCCCGGCGCTGACGGTGGACACGGCGTGCTCGTCGTCGCTGGTGGCGATCCACCTCGCGATCCAGTCGCTGCGGCGCGGTGAGTGCTCGCTCGCCCTGGCCGGGGGAGCGTCGGTGATGGCGATCCCCGCGCTGTTCGTCGAGTACAGCAAGCAGGGTGCGTTGGCCCTGGACGGCCGCTGCAAGTCGTTCAGCTCGGACGCCGACGGCACCAACGGCTCCGAGGGCGTGGGCATCGTATTGCTGGAGCGCCTTTCCGACGCCCAGCGCAACGGTCATCCCGTGCTCGCGGTGATCCGTGGCTCGGCGATCAACCAGGACGGCGCCTCCAACGGGTTGACCGCACCCAACGGTCCTTCGCAGCAGCGCGTGATCCGCGCCGCGTTGGCCGATGCTGGCCTGTCCACTTCGGACATCGATGCGGTCGAGGCGCACGGCACCGGGACCAGGCTCGGCGATCCGATCGAGGCTCAGGCGTTGATCGCGACCTACGGCCAGGACCGCTCGACCCCGCTCTACCTGGGTTCGCTGAAGTCGAACATCGGGCACACCCAGGCCGCGGCGGGGGTCGGCGGCGTGATCAAGATGGTGCAGGCGATGCGTCACGGCATCCTGCCCAAGACCTTGCACGTGGAGCAGCCGACACCGCAGGTGGACTGGTCGGCGGGCGCGGTCACGCTGCTGACCGAACAGCTTCCCTGGGACGCGGAGATTCGCCGCGCTGGTGTGTCGTCGTTCGGTGTGAGCGGCACCAACGCGCACGTTGTCCTTGAACAGGCACCGGATGCTTCGGTGGAGGACGTCGAGCAGCACGACGGTCCGGTCCCGCTTGTCCTGTCCGCCAGGGGCTTTCCCGCCCTGCGCGAGCAGGCTGCTCGTTTGGTGACCGCGCTGGACGCTGGTCTGTCCGCAGTGGATGCTGCGTGGACACTGACCAGCCGGTCGTCCATGGAGCACCGGGCCGTCGCCATGGGTGTGGAGGGGCTGCGTGCGTTGGCCGAGGACAAGCCCTCGGCCGCCGTCGTGAAGGGTGTTGCTGAAGCGAGCGGCGCCGTCTTCGTGTTCCCTGGCCAGGGCTCGCAGTGGGTCGGCATGGCTGTCGAGTTGCTGGAGTCGCCGGTCTTCGCTTCTCGGATGGCTGAGTGTGCCGCTGCGTTGCGGGAGTTCGCTGACTGGGATTTGTTCGAGGTCCTGTCGGATGCGGAGGCGTTGGAGCGGGTCGATGTTGTGCAGCCGGCGTTGTTCGCGGTGATGGTGTCGCTGGCTTCGCTGTGGCGCTCTCGTGGTGTCGAGCCCGCCGTGGTGGTGGGTCATTCGCAGGGCGAGATCGCGGCGGCGTGTGTTGCTGGGGCGTTGAGTCTGCGTGATGCGGCTCGTGTAGTTGTGTTGCGCAGTAGGGCGATTCGGGCATCACTCGCCGGACGTGGTGGCATGGTGTCGGTTCCGGTTCCTGCTTCGGAGATCACGGGTGATGTGTCCATCGCTGCGGTGAACGGTCCTTCGTCCACTGTGGTCTCTGGCGATCAGACTGCGTTGGATGAGGTGTTGGCGCGGTGGGATCGGGCGAAGCGTATTCCCGTTGACTACGCGTCTCACTCGCCGCAGGTGGAAGCGCTCCGCGAGGAGTTGGCTGAGGCCCTGGCGCGGATCGAGCCGCGTACGGCGTCGATTCCGTTCTTCTCCACGGTCACCGGGGACTACGTCGACGGTTCCGAGTTGAACGCGGAGTACTGGTACGAGAACCTGCGTCAGACGGTCCGGTTCAACGACGCTGTCAATGCCCTCGAAGGACACGTGTTCATCGAGTGCAGCCCGCATCCGGTGCTGGTTCCGGCCCTGGATGCGCCTGTTGTCGGGACGCTCCGCCGCGATGACGGCGGGACCGAGCGGTTCTTGACGTCTGTCGCCGAAGCTCACGTGCTGGGTGCTTCGGCTGACTGGACGACAGTCGTTCGCGGGCGCCGGGTGCACCTGCCGACCTATCCTTTCCAGCGCCGTCGCTACTGGCTGGACGGTGGAAACGCGGCCGACGTCGCTTCCGCCGGGCTCGAATCCGTTGACCACCCATTGCTCGGAGCCGCAGTGCCCCTCGCGGCCTCCGCCGGTTACGTGTTCACGTCGAAGGTGTCCGTGCACACGCATCCCTGGCTGGCCGACCACGTGGTGCGGGGTGAAATCCTGGTGCCGGGCACGGCTTTCGTGGAGTGGGCCCTGCGAGCGGGTGACGAGACAGGGTGCCAGCTCGTCGAGGAGCTGGTGCTGGTCGCACCCCTCGTCCTGCCGTCCTCGGGAACAGTCCAAGTCCAGGTGACGGTGACCGCGCCCGGCGGGACGGGGCGCCGCGACCTCACAGTGCACGCCAGGAGTGGTGTGGGGGACTGGGTTCTGCATGCGACGGCGACCCTGGTCCCCGCGTCAGATCCTGTCGTCGACGACCTCGTCCCGTGGCCGCCGAGCGACGCTGATCACGTTGACACAGAGGGGTTCTACGGTCGCCTCGCGACGACGGGACTTGCCTACGGCACGAGCTTCCAAGGGGTCCGTGCGGCGTGGAAGCGAGGGGATGACCTCTTCGTGGATGTCGAGCCCGGCAGTGACCTGACTGCGGCAGGATTCGGTCTGCACCCGGCGGTGCTGGACGCGGCTGTGCACGCGGCTGGATTGACCGCAGAGCTCGGGGCGCCGAAGCTGCCGTTCCTGTGGAGCGGGATCACGCTCCACGCCACCGGTGCCACGGCGGTGCGCGTGCGGATCACCTCGCTCGGCAACGACTCGTTCGCCGTCCTCGTGGCGGACTCGCAGGGGCTTCCTGTGCTCACGGTGGACTCATTGTCCGTGCGCCAGGTCGACATCTCGCGCACCACGGCGCCAGACAACCTGTATCGTCCTGTGTGGACCGAGGTTGTCCCTGTGGATGGCAAATCGCCTTCCGCTATGGTCTTCGACGGCGACCTGTCGAAGGTCGTCGGTGTTGATCTGGTCTTTGTACGGGTTGACGAGGAGTCGGCGCGCAAGGCGACGGCCGACGCACTTCACCTGATGCAAACCTGGCTGTCCGATGAGCGGTTCGCCACCGCCCGCCTGGTCTTCGTGACCGGATCGGACGCCGCTGGAGCTGCTGTCCGGGGACTGGCCCGCTCGGCCCAGGCCGAGCACCCCGGGCGGCTTCTGCTCATCGAGCACGACGGTCCCCTGGACGTCGGCGCGCTGGTGCGCGCGTGCTCGGTGGGCGAGCCGGTCCTCGCGCTGCGCGATGGCAAGGTCTTCGCGCAGCGCGTGGATCCGGTGCGGGACAACCTCATCGCCCCGGAGTGGGGGTCGGAGGACACGGTCCTGGTGACCGGTGGAACCGGAACCCTCGGCGCCGCGGTCGCCCGGCACCTGGCAGCTGCGGGCGTGGGTCGCCTCCTCCTGGTGAGCCGCCGTGGCCCGGCGGCACCCGGAGCGGAGGCGTTGGTCGCCGACCTGGAGGGCACTGAGGTCACCGTGGTGGCCGCTGACCTGGCAGATCGGGACGCAGTCGCCGCGCTGCTGGAAGCTCATCCTGCGACCGCGGTTGTGCACTGTGCGGGTGCGCTCGACGACGGTCTGATCGAGTCGCTGACGCCAGAACGGATCGACGCGGTCTTTCAGTCCAAAGTGGACGCGGCGGTACACCTCCACGAGCTGACCAGCGATCTCAAGGCGTTCGTGCTGTTCTCCTCGGCTGCGGGCATGTTCGGGACGCCGGGGCAGGGCAACTACGCCGCCGCCAACGCGTTCCTCGACGCCTTGGCGGCCGAGCGGCACGCGAGGGGGCTGCCCGCCACGTCGATCGCGTGGGGATTCTGGGCCGAGACCAGCGAACTCACCGCGCAGCTGTCCGAGAACGACCGCAGGCGCATGGCCGGATCCGGCGTGCTGCCGCTCACCACGGAGCAGGGGCTGGCCCTCTTCGACGCCGCGGTGGCGCTGGGGGAGCCCACGGTGGTGGCGGTCCGGCTGGACCGGTCGGTTCTGCGTGCCCGTGCTGAAGCGGGGAACCTGCCTGCTCCGTTGCGAGGGCTTGTTCCCCGTGCGCGCCGCGTCGCCAGTGAGGGGCGGCTCGCGTCTGTTCCTGCGGCACAGCGCCGTGGAATGCTGCTGGCCGCGGTCCTTGCCGAAACGGCCGCAGTGCTCGGGTACCGGCCCGACCAGGTTCAGGCGGATCGCGATTTCAAGCGGCTCGGTTTCGACTCGCTGACCGCTGTCGAGCTGCGCAACCGGCTGTCCGCGCTGACCGGGCTGCGGCTGCCCGCGACGCTCGTCTTCGACCACCCCACGCCGAACGCGCTCGTGGAGTTCCTGCTGGGCGGGTTCGAACCGGCCGAGCAGGAGGAGGTGCGCGCCACCACCGACGAGCCGATTGCGATCGTGGCGATGAGCTGCCGCTATCCCGGCGGTGTCGGTTCACCGGAGGACCTGTGGTCGCTCGTGAGCCAGGGACGTGACGCCATCGGGCCGTTCCCGACCGACCGCGGCTGGGACCTGGCGGAGCTGTTCGACGACGATCCGGAGCACATCGGCCGGAGCTACGTGCGCGTGGGCGGCTTCCTCGACGGTGCGGGGGAGTTCGACGCGGAGTTCTTCGGGATCTCCCCGCGCGAGGCGGTGACGATGGACCCGCAGCAGCGCCTGCTGCTGGAGACCTCGTGGGAGGCGCTGGAGCGGGCGGGTATCGACCCGGCCTCGGTGCGGGGCAGTCGCACGGGTGTGTTCACCGGCGTCATGGCGGGCGGGTACGGCCTGCGACAGATGATCACCCCTGGCGGGGCCGGTGAACACGAGGGCTACCTCGCGAACGGCAGCTCGGTCAGCGTCGCATCCGGACGGATCTCCTACACGTTCGGTTTCGAAGGCCCCGCGATGACCGTGGACACGGCGTGCTCGTCGTCGCTGGTGGCGATCCACCTCGCGGTGCAGTCGCTGCGGCGTGGCGAGAGCTCCCTCGCATTGGCCGGTGGCGTCTCGGTGATGTCCACTCCGTCGTTCTTCGTCGAGTACAGCAGGCAGCGCGGTCTCGCCCCCGACGGGCGCTGCAAGTCTTTCGGGGCGGGAGCCGACGGGACGGCGGGTTCCGAAGGCGTCGGGATGCTTTTGCTGGAGCGCCTTTCCGACGCGCGCCGCAACGGACACCCCGTGCTCGCGGTGGTTCGCGGTTCGGCGGTGAACCAGGATGGCGCGTCCAACGGTTTGACGGCGCCGAATGGTCCTTCGCAGCAGCGGGTGATCCGGGCCGCGTTGACCGATGCCGGTCTGTCTACTTCGGACATCGACGTTGTCGAGGCGCACGGCACCGGCACGAGGTTGGGTGATCCGATCGAGGCTCAGGCGGTGATCGCGACCTATGGCCAGGATCGTGCGACCCCGGTGTACTTGGGGTCGTTGAAGTCGAACATCGGTCATGCGCAGGCTGCCGCGGGTGTCGGTGGCGTGATCAAGATGGTGCAGGCGATGCGTCACGGCCTGCTGCCCAAGACTCTGCACGTGACCGAGCCGACGCCTGAGGTCGACTGGTCCGAGGGCGCCGTGTCGTTGCTGACCGAGGAGGCCGCTTGGCCGTCGTCGGCGCGGCGCCGTGCTGGTGTGTCGTCGTTCGGCGTGAGCGGGACCAATGCCCACGTCATCCTTGAGCACGCCGACGAAGAGCCTGCGAGCGTTGTCGTCGAGCGCTCCCAGCACGTGTGGCCCGTCTCGGCGCGGGATGCTGTCGCGTTGCGAGCTCAGGCGCGTCGACTGCTGGAGATCGAGGCTGAGCCTGCGGATGTGGCGTGGTCGTTGGCCACCACGCGTTCGGTGATGGAGCACCGGGCGGTGGTTCTCGGTGACCTACAGGCCGGATTGACCGCGCTCGCCGATGGTTCGGAGAGCCCCGCTGTGGTGCGCGGCCGGGCTGCTGACCGCGGTGCTGCGTTCGTGTTCCCTGGTCAGGGTTCGCAGTGGGTCGGCATGGCTGTCGAGCTGTTGGAGTCGCCGATTTTCGCTTCTCGGATGGCTGAGTGTGCCGCTGCTTTGCGGGAGTTCGCTGATTGGGATTTGTTTGAGGTCTTGTCGGATGCGGAGGCTCTGCAGCGGGTCGATGTTGTGCAGCCGGTGTTGTTCGCGGTGATGGTGTCGTTGGCGGCGTTGTGGCGGTCGTATGGCGTTGAGCCTGCGGTTGTGATCGGCCATTCGCAGGGTGAGATCGCGGCGGCGTGTGTTGCTGGGGCGTTGAGTTTGCGTGATGCGGCTCGGGTGGTTGTGTTGCGGAGTAAGGCGATTCGGTCGTCGCTTGCTGGTCGTGGTGGCATGGTGTCGGTTCCGGTGCCTGTTTCGGAGATCAGCGGTGATGTGTCGATTGCTGCGGTGAATGGTCCTTCGTTGACGGTGGTTGCGGGTGATCCTGCGGCTTTGGATGGGGTGTTGGCGCGGTGGGATCGGGCGAAGCGGATTCCGGTGGATTACGCGTCGCATTCGGCTCAGGTGGAGGAGATCCGGGATGAACTCCTCGACGCACTCGCCTCGATCGCGCCTCAGGAGACGAGCACCCCGTTCTTCTCGACCGTGACGTGTGAGTACCTTCCCGGCAGCGCGTTGAACGCGGAGTACTGGTACGAGAACCTGCGTCAGACGGTGCGGTTCAACGACGCGGTCAACGCCTTGGACGGGCACGTGTTCATCGAGTGCAGTCCACATCCGGTGCTGATCCCGGCGTTGGACACTGCCGCGGTCGGAACGTTGCGCCGAGATGAAGGCGGCATGGACAGGTTCGTCCGCTCGCTGGCCGAAGCGCACGTGCACGGTGTCCACGTGGACTGGCGTGCCCTGCTCGGCGGTGGACGGCGCGTCGACCTTCCGACGTATCCGTTCCAGCGTCGGCACTACTGGCTCGACAATCCTGTGTCGACCCGCCTTGACGCGGCAGGACTGGGGATGACGTCCGTTGAGCACCCATTGCTCGGAGCGGCGGTGGCGTTGCCGGGGACGGGTGGTTTCCTGTTCACGTCCAGGCTGTCCCTCGACACGCATCCGTGGCTGGCCGATCACGCCGTCCACGGTGCAGCGCTCCTGCCCGGTACTGCCTTCGTCGAGCTCGCTGTGCAGGCAGGCGCGTTCGCCGGCGCGGATGTGCTCGACGAGCTGACGCTGCACGCGCCGCTCGTCCTCCCCGCCGAAGGAGGCGTTCGGGTCCGCGTCCTGGTGGGAGCCGACCAGCAGGTCAGCGTGTACTCGCTGCCGGACGGCCTACCTGAGGACTCGGAGTGGGTCCTACATGCCGGCGGCACCCTGGTCATCGGAGCTGAGCGCGCTGAGCAGCTGGACGAGTGGCCGCCGCGTGAAGCGTCCGAAGTGGACATCGCACGGCTCTACGAGTCCTTGGCTGAAAAGGGCTTCCAGTACGGTCCAGTGTTCCAGGGCTTGCGCGCGGTGTGGCGGCGTGGCGAGGAGGTCTTCGCCGAGGCTGTTCTGCCGCAGGGTGAGGCGACGGGCAGCTACGGCCTGCACCCCGCCCTGTTCGATGCCGCTTTGCACGCCGCTGTGGTGGGTGAAGACGGCCCGTCGACGCCGAAGCTGCCCTTCTCGTGGAGCGGTGTCGCGCTGCACGCGCCCGCCGGCGATGCCGTGCGCGTCCGGATTGCTCCCAGCGGGCCGGAATCTCTCTCGGTCGATCTGTACAGCGCGAGCGGAGCGCTGGTCGCGTCGGTCGCCTCGGTTGTCGCGCGGCCGCTGAGCGAGGACCTGTTGAGCGGGTTGCGGACTACGGATTCGCTGTTTCGCCTGAACTGGGTACCCGTGGCGACTCCCGCGCGCAGCTCGGAGGTCGTCGTCGGCAGGGATCTGCCCGATGAGACGTCGCCGGTCGTTGCGGTCGAAGTGTCTACAGTGGTCTCTGCGCTCGACTTGGTGCAGCGGTGGCTCGCGGACGCGCGGTATGCCGAATCACGGCTCGCTGTGCTCACTCGAGGGGCAGAGGACGATCCCGCGCTTGCGGCGGTGTGGGGCCTGCTGCGGTCTGCCCAGACCGAGCACCCGGACCGCTTCGTCCTGGTTGATCTGCCCGACGGCGACTCGACGCTGGTGGGTGCGGCCGTCGCCACCGGGGAACCGCAGGTCGCGGTGCGTGACGGGAAGCTGTTCGCGCTGCGGCTGGCCCGAGCCGGTGCGGCCGCGCGGCTGCCGGAATTCGATCCCGAGGGAACGGTTCTGGTCACCGGCGGCAGCGGGGGGCTCGGGCGACTGGTGACGCGTCACCTGGTGACCGAGCACGGCGTGCGACGTGTCCTGGTCGTCTCTCGGCGCGGTGCCGATGCTCCAGGAGCCGCGGAGCTGGCTGCCGAACTGGGCGACGCGGTGACGTTCGCCGCGTGTGACGTGGCGGACCGGGATGGGCTTTCGGCTCTGTTGAGCGGAGTCAAGCTCACTGGGGTCGTCCACGCGGCTGGTGTGCTCGATGACGGAGTTGTCGAGTCGCTGACGCCCGAGCGCCTGGACACCGTGTTCCGGTCCAAAGTGGACGCCGCGCTGCACTTGGACGAGCTGACCAGGGACCAGGACCTCGCCGCGTTCGTGCTGTTCTCGTCGGCGGCCGGTGTGTTCGGTGGTCCGGGACAGTGCAACTACGCCGCGGCCAACGCGGCGCTGGACGCCTTGGCCACCCGCAGGCGCACGGCCGGTCTGCCGGCGGTCTCGCTCGCGTGGGGCATGTGGGCCCAGGCCAGCGACATGGCCGGGGATCTCGGCAGCGATGACTCGCGGCGACTGATGGCCAGGGGCGGAGTGCTGCCGCTGTCGCCGGAGCAGGGCTTGGCGCTGCTGGACGCCTCCCTCGCCCATGACGAGGCCGTGCTCGTCCCGGCGCGACTGGACCTCGGCGTGGCGTCTTCGCCGTTGCTGCGCGGCCTCGTGCGCAGGCGCGCGCTCGTCGCGGACATGGCTCAGGACCTGTCCGGCTTGCCCGTTGCCAAGCGGGAACAGGTGCTGACCGACCTCGTGCACACCCACGTCGCGGCGGTGCTCGGGCATGAGTCCGGCGCGGCGATCGATCCCGAGAAACCTTTCAAGGACCTCGGGTTCGACTCGTTGACGGCAGTCGAGCTGCGCAACCGTCTCGCGGCGGCGACCGGGCTGCGGCTGCCCGCCACGCTCGTCTTCGAGCGGCCGACGCCCGCGGATCTGTCGGCGTTCCTGCTGGACCGGTTGGTGGGTTCCGCGCCGGGAGCGGCGGAGGCGTCGCTTGCCGATCTCGACCGCCTGGACGACGTGCTCGGCTCACTGGACGACGGCGACTCCGGGCGCGCGGCGCTGATCGCCCGCGTGCGCGCGTTGCTGGCCAGGCACTCCGGCGACGGCGGTGACGGCAGGCAGGCCGTGGCCGACGCCAGCGACGAGGAGATGTTCGCGTTGATCGACAGCGAGATCGGAGCCTGACCGTGCGAGTCCTGTTCACCTCGTTCGCGCTCGACGCCCACTACCTGGGGTCGGTGCCGCTGGCCTGGGCGCTGCGCGCGGCCGGGCACGAGGTCCGCGTGGCCAGCCAGCCCGCGCTGACCGGCACCGTCACCTCGGCCGGGCTGACCGCGGTCCCGGTCGGCGAGGACCACCGGCTGCTGGAGGCCATGGCCGCCAGCGCCGCCCAGCCCGGCGAGACCCCGTGGAACGCCGTCGACCTGGACCCGGCGCGGCCGGAGGTCGGCTCGTGGCCGTTCCTGGAAGCGCTCAACGACCGGCTGCCGTCGATGTTCTTCGCCCGCGCCAACACCGAGTCGATGATCGACGACCTGGTGGACTTCGCGCGGGACTGGCGGCCGGACCTGGTGATCTGGGAACCGTTCACGCTCGCCGGTGCGGTGGCGGCCAAGGCAGTCGGGGCCGCGCACGCGCGTCTGCTGTGGGGCGCGGACCTGTTCCTCAACCAGCGCGTGGCGTACCTGCGGATGCTGGCCGCGCGGGGTGGCTCCGACGCGCTGGCCGACTGGCTCGGCGGGGTGCTCGACCGCCACGGGCTGTTCTTCGACGAGACCGCCGTGCGCGGCCAGTGGACCATCGACATGATGCCCGCGAGCATCCGCCTGCCGTCCGAGGAACTGACCGTTCCGATGCGGTATGTGCCCTACAACGGCACCGCCGTGGTCCCGGACTGGCTCCGCCGACCGCCGACGCGGCCTCGCGTGTGCTTGACCGTGGGCCTGACGGCGCGCGGCGGGGCGAACTACCTCGTCGGCAACCTCGGCGGGCTGTTCGACGCGATCGGCGACCTCGACGTGGAGATCGTCGCCACGCTGAACGCCGCGCAGCGGGCCGAGGTCGCGGCGTTGCCGGACAACGTCCGCGCCGTGGACTTCGTTCCGCTGCACGCGCTCCTGCCGACCTGCTCGGCCATCGCCCACCACGGAGGAGCTGGGACGTGGTCCACCGCCGTGGCCTCCGGCGTACCCCAGATGATCTTCCCCTCGGTGTGGGACAACGCCTACCGTGCGCGCCGCACGGCCGAGATCGGCGCGGGGATCGCGGTCCCGCAACAGGAGCTGACCCCGGCCGCGTTGCGCGAGGGCCTGCTCCGCCTGCTGGGGGAGCCGGGCTTCGCCGAGGGCGCCGACCGGCTGCGCCGCGAGATGACCAACGATCCGAGCCCGGCTGAAGTCGTTGTGACGCTGGAGAAACTGACCGCCCAACACCAGGAGTTCGACGCGTGAGAGTGCTGATTGTCGCCGTGGGGACGATGGGCGACGTCGCCCCCTACACCGGCTTGGTGCCTCGGCTCGTCGAGGCCGGGCACGAGGTGGCGATCGCGGCGTACCCGCGCTTCGCCGAGCTGATCCGCTCCTGCGGGGCGGAGTTCCGCGACATCCCCGGCGATCCCGCCGCGCGGGGCGAGTGGACCCAGGCGGAGAACTCCTCCCAGGCCGCGCGGGGTGCCGCGAGCAAGGGACTGGAGCTGGGCGAGGCGATCCTGGCCGCCGCGAAGCAGGGCACCGACGTGCTGCTGCTGTCCATGGCCGCGCAGCCGGGCGTGCACGTCGCGGAGAGCCTCGGCATCCCGAGCATCGGGGTGTTCCTGCAACCGCTGTTCCCCACGACCGAGCACCCGCCGTCGTTCCTCGGCGTCGGCGGATCGCTGGGCGGATGGGGCAACCGCGCCGCCGCCCGCGCGGTCATGGGCGTGATGGGCAGGCTGATGAGCCGCACCACCATGGAGCTCCGCTCCCGCCTCGGGCTGCCCACCCGCACCCGGGCGCAGCTCGCCGAGCAGCACGCGGCCTGGCCGGTGCTGCACGGTTACAGCCCGAGCGTGCTGCCCCGGCCCGCCGACTGGCGACCGGGACTGGAGGTGTGCGGCTACTTCTGGCCCGCGCCGCGCCCGGAGTGGACGCCACCGCAGGAGCTGCTGGACTTCCTCGCAGACGGGCCGCCGCCGGTGTTCGTCGGCTTCGGCAGCCGGAAGATCGCCGACGCGCCGCGCATCGCCGGGCTGGTCGACGAGGCGCTGCGCCTGGCCGGAGTGCGTGGCGTGATCCAGGCCGGCTGGGCCGATCTCACGACGTCCTCGTCGAACACCATCACGATCGGCGAGGCGCCGCACGAGTGGCTGTTCCCGCAGGTCTCTGCAGTGGTGCACCATAGCGGTGCCGGGACCACGGCGGCGGGGTTGCGCGCCGGAGTACCGACCGTGGGCGTACCGATCCTCGGCGACCAACCGTTCTGGGCGGGCCGCGTCGCCGGGCTCGGCGCCGGTCCCACCCCCGTGCCGTACAAGAAGCTCACCGCGCGACGCCTCGCCGATGCCATCGCCTCCGCGCCCGCTTTCGCCGATCGTGCACGGGAATTGGGTCGGCGCATCGCCACCGAGGACGGCGCGGGCGCCGTGGTGGCCGCGGTGAACCGGCTGGCCCTGGCCGGTTCATGACGTCGCAGTGGTGAGACGGCGCCTGGTGGCAGCGCTCCTGGTCCGCGAGGACCGGGCTCTCCTCTGCCACCGATCACCTTCCCGCGCTTGGTTTCCGGACGCGTGGGATGTCCCCGGCGGTCACGTCGAAGCCGAGGAGAGCGCAGCCGCGGCCTTGGTAAGGGAACTCCGGGAAGAACTCGGCGTCGAGATCGAGCCACCGACCGGATCGCCTGTCCGCCGCGTGGTCACGGACGCGTTCGAGCTGACCGTGTGGCGGGTCGACACGTGGGTCGGCGAAGTGCGGAACGCCGCGTCGTCCGAACACGACAGCATCGGCTGGTTCTCACAGGCCCAGGTGGACGCCCTGAGCTTCGTCGACGACCGTCTGCCCTCGATGGTCGCCGATTTGCTTGGTGCACCGCCGAAAGTGCGGATTCACCTCGCGGGGCTGTTGGCTTGTCCCGAGGTGCAGGCGTTGCGGCTGCGGTGGGATCCGGTGATGGCCGCCTTGGTCCCTCCGCACGTGACAGTCGCCTACCCGGAGGAAGTCCCAGACGTCGACCTGTTGGTCCGGAGAACGACCGCGCTGGCCCAGGAAACGGCGCCAATGGCGATCCGGCTCACGTCGGTGGTCGCTGACGATGAGGGCCGCGGAGGAGTCTTCGTCGCCGTCGATGATTCTCAGCGGGGCTGGGCCGGGCTTCGCCTCGGGCTGCTGCGCCCGCCGTTCCGCGGCAGCGGATACCCGCCCCATGTGACGCTCGTCCATCCCCGCACCTCGAAGAGCGGCCCCGCCGCATACCGTGCACTGCGTGGCACGCGGATGGACCTACCGGTGGTCATCGACGAGATCGCCTTGACGGAGACCGGCCCCGACCACTTCCGGGTGTTGCAGACGTTTCCACTTCGACATCACGGGCACCTCGGCACGAGCTAGAAGGGCGCGGGGTCGGCGATGGGTTCGAGTTCGGTCTCGATGACCTTGCCGCTCGGTGTGGTCCACGCATGCGTCCCGTCCGCCCGGTTCTCGCAGGACCAGCTGGAGTGGGTCTTCATCCGGTGGTGGTGCCTGCACTTGGGCCGCAGATTCGCGACCGTGGTGTTGCTGCCATCGAAGGGACAACAATGATCCAGGTCGCAGCGGTGCGCGGGCTGGTTACAGCCGACCATCGTGCACGTCGGATACCGGGCGTTGATGAGTTCTCGCTGGGCGGGTGTGGGCCGGTAGGTGGTGATGTGTTCGGCCATCCCGGTGGCGGGGTCGGTGAGGATCCGCTTCCAGATCCCGTTCGCCGCCACATCCGCCACGATCTCTGCGGGCAGCGGGCCGTACCCGGCCAGCATCACCGGGTCCGTGGTCAAGCCCAGGATGTTCGTGATCGGCATGGTCAGGTTGACGCACACCTCACCCTGCGGGGCGGGTGTTTCCTTGCCCATCAACAAATCCGCCGCGACATCCGACCGCTTCTGGTCCAGCGTTCGGTCATCCTTCGGTAGTGCCCGGGCGATGCGGTCGATGCGGTCGAAGGCGAGGGCCGCCTTCAGGGCGGGCAGGACCACGCGGAGGGAGCACATGCCGTCGTCGAGGTTGAACTTCTCCACCAACCGCTGCTTCCGTTTCTCCTCATGACGCCGCAACGCCGCCTCGGCGTCGAGCTTGAGGATGTAACGCCGGGCATAGCGTTGAGAGGCGGTGTAGTTGTGCGATGCGGCATGCGCGATCAGCACGGGTTCGGCGATCGCTTGGTTGGCGGCGTCGAGGACACTGACCTGATCAATGATCATCAACGCCTTGCCCTCGTCGATCCGGCCGTCCGACAAGGCTTCCAACACCACCGGGTGCTCCACCAGCGACATGGCCCGATCGATCAGCTTGTTGCCCTTGACCTGGGAGACACGCAGCAGCGGCATCAGAACATCCCCCGCGTACTGCTGCACTTCGGGATCGAGGTCGTTGTAGAGCTTCATCAGGGTCGAGGCGAAGTCCGCCACCGCACGCCCGATGGCGGCGTAGGCGGCCACGACGTCGTCTTCGATATCGGCAGGGGCCATACTCCTATTTTAGCGTCTGCAAATAGTTGATCATGGCTCTACGGAGTGAACTTTCCCTTATCTCCCAACGGTTCCAGCCCAAACGCAAGTCCCAGCAAACGGAAGCCGGGAACCCAGCCGAGGCTTTACCTGGGGTGCGCGTGCCATACGCTCGTCGGCGAGGGCCGGAGTTTCATCCCGTGCCCCCGTGAGGCCCAGGGGCACGCGCAAGGGGCCCCAGGTAAAGCCGACCCCACGCCGGAACCAGCGACCCTCCGCTGGAACTAGCCACCCCCACTTGTACCGGCCCGCCCAGGAACCCCAGCCCACGTGCCAGTGACCGGGAAGCACCCGGAGAACCCCTTGAAACTGCCGGGGAAACTGCCTATCGGGACGGCCGGGCGAATCGCTTGTACAGCGGGCGCTCCACGAGTGCGTAGAGCGCGACGGGCACGAGCAGCACGAGCGGCAGCACCACGAAGAACAACCACATCAGGGCCTGGCCGGTGTCCTGGCCGCCCGCGGGGAGCAGCAGCTGCCGGGCGAAGGCGATCACCACGAAGTGGCTCATGTACAGCGCGAAGGAGCGGTCGCCGAGGTAGGTCATGACCCGGCTGCGCAGGTGCGTCGGCTTGTCCTGGAGGTCGCGGGAGGCGAGCGTGGCCACGAGCAGTCCGGCGGGGGCGGCGTAGAACGGGCCGAAGAAGAAGATCGGCGGCAGTGTCAGGGACACCACGAGGGAGCCGAACAGCGCCAGCACGGCGAGACCGATGCGCTGCGGGCGCCACAGGCCCTCGGCGACGATGCGGGCCAGGAGCAGGCCGAGCACGAACTCGGCGAGCCTGCTCACGGGGAACAGGTAGCCGAACCACAGCTGCCACACCGGGATCGGCATCTCGGGCGCGAGGTGCGCGCCGCGGAACAGCAGGGCGACGCAGGGGACGGCGATGCTGACGAGCACGGCGCCCAGCGCGAAGAACTTCAGGCGGGCGCTGGGAATGCGCTTGACCACGAGGTAGAGCGCGGGGAAGAGCATGTAGAAGAAGAGCTCGTTGGCCAGCGACCAGGCGGGGGAGTTCGCCGAGGAGATGTAGGCGGGGTCGGGGACCCAGGCGTGCACCAGGAACAGGTTGGCGATGCCGGCGTCCCACCGGATCGGGCCGGGTGTGGTGCCGACCATCTGCGCCTGCGCGCCGTAGGTCACCAGGAACAGCATGGCCAGTGCCCACATCACCACGTGGTTCGGGAAGATCTTGACCAGCCGCCTGCGCCAGAAGCTCCTCGCTGTGTCACCGGAGGCCGACCGCGCCGACCAGGTGAGCACGAAGCCGCTGAGCACGAAGAAGATCGACACCGCCGAGGTGGCCAGCGGGATCGTCGCGCCGAAGGCGATCTGCAGGGTGGGGTCGGCGAAGATCACCTGGGTGGACACCAGGTGCACCAGGGCGACCGCGAGCGCGGCGTAGAACCGGACCCCGGTCAGCGACGGCAGCCGGTGCCCGGTGACGGGCGCCGGGCTGACACCGGACGGTGAGGTGGACGTGGTCATCGCGGTTCTTCCTGTCTGGGTGTCGGTCACGGTCGCAGGCCGAGGCCGTCGCCACCGGAGATCATGTCCTCGCAGACCCGGTGGAAGTGCGTGATCAGGCATTCGCGCTCGCTGAGGATGCTGCGCCGGTAGGCCGAGGACCGGGCGACGGCGGCGACGTCGGTCCACTCCTCGACGTCCTGGGCGACGATGCTCTTGTAGAGCTCCCAGGACATCTCGACGTAGTCCAGGTACTCCTCGTCGTCGGTGACGTACTGCAGCTCCCACGCCTCGAAGCGGGTCTTGTCCACGGCCAGCGGAACCGCGCGGAAGACCTGGGTGTGCAGGTGGGTGCTGTTCACCACGGTGGTCGGGAAGAGCACGTAGTTGCAGGTGGCGAGCGCGTTGTGGTCCAGGGTCTCGCGCAGCTCCTCCAGCACGCCCATCACGGGCACGACCATCATCCCGTTGCGGCCGAACACGTCGATGGTGGAGTGCCGCGCGTCCTTGACATCGGTGGACGGGACCTCGTGCAGCGCCTGGGCGTGGTAGTACTCGCTGAACGCGTCGACGCAGACCTTCCAGTTGACGTCGACGACCCACTCGACCTTCTCGGCCAGGCGCATGTCCTGCATCCTGAAGGCGCCGAGGTCGCCGGCGATCTCTTTGCCGAGCCAGTCCTCCAGCGACCCGGCCACCCCGGGGCCCGCGAGCACCGCCCACACCCAGCCGCCCCACTCGGCCAGGTCCAGCCCGGGTGCGCACAGCCCGGTGAGCAGGTCCTTGCCGAAGTCGGGGCGGTCCGGCACGCCGCGGACGTTGCCCTCCACGTCGTAGGACCAGTTGTGCCAGCGGCAGGTGAACCGCCGCGCGCCGGTGCCGCTCTCGCGCACGATCCGCGCGCCGCGGTGCTGGCACACGTTGTGGAAACCGGCGAGGGTGCCGTCCTCGCGGCGGGTGATCACGACGCTCTCGCCGTGGCCCTCCCAGACGTGGTGGTCGCCCGGGTCGGCGATCTGGTCGGAGCGGCAGATCAGTTGCCAGCTGCGGTTGAGCACGCGCTCGCGTTCCAGCTCGTAGCGCGCCGGGTCGCGGTAGACGTCGGCGTCCAGGGTCGCGGGCCCGATGGGCGGGGCGGCGGGCACGCCCGGTCCGAAGCGGGCGGGCAGGTCACCACGGGTGGGGTGGAAAACCACGGGTCTACCTCCAGCGGCAGGTCTCCTCCAGCGCGCAGCATCGCCGTGCGCGCACCCTTCCCACCAGGCAGAACCGGCGGCGGAATCGGCTTTCCGCCAGCGGTTCTGCCTGGTCCGCCGCCCGTGGCCGGGCCAATCATGGCGGACGGGTTTCCAGGAGAGAGAAGGACGTTCGGGGTGAGCGCTGAGGAGAAGCTGCGCGGCTATCTCAAGCGCGTGACCGGCGAGCTGCTGGACACGCGCAGGCGACTGGAAGCCGTCGAGAACGACGAGCCGGTCGCCGTCGTGGGCATGGCCTGCCGCTTCCCCGGCGGGGTGCGCTCGCCGGAGGACCTGTGGGACCTGGTGCTGCGCGGCGGCAGCGGTATCACCGAGGGCCCCGCCGACCGCGGCTGGTCACCGGAGAGCCGGTCGTTGCGCGGGGGGTTCCTGCACGACGCCGCGGACTTCGACGCCGACTTCTTCGAGATCTCCCCGCGCGAGGCCGCCGCGATGGACCCGCAGCACCGCCTGCTGCTGGAGACCTCGTGGGAGGTGTTGGAGCGCGCCGGGGTCGCCGCCGCCGACCTGCGCGGCAGCGACACGGGTGTCTACATCGGAATGATGGCGGGCGACTACGCCAACCGCCTCGCCCACTCCGGCTTCGAGGGGTTCTTCCTCAACGGCAACGGCGGCAGCATCGCCTCCGGCCGCATCGCCTACGCGCTCGGGCTCCACGGTCCCGCCGTCACCGTGGACACCGCGTGCTCGTCCACCCTCGTCGCGCTGCACGACGCCTGCCGGGCGCTGCGTCGCCGGGAGTGCTCGATGGCGTTGGTCGGCGGTGTCTCGGTGATGTCGACGCCCGCGCTGCTGGAGGAGTTCGGGCGCCAGGGCGGGCTCGCCGCGGACGGGCACTGCAAGCCGTTCGCCGCTGCCGCCGATGGGACGTCGTTCTCCGAGGGCGTCGCCATGGTGTTGGTGCAGCGCCTGTCCGACGCGGTGAAGGACGGACGCGAAGTGCTGGCACTGGTCCGGGGCTCCGCGGTGAACTCCGATGGCGCGTCCAACGGGCTGACCGCGCCGAACGGCACCGCGCAGGAGCTGGTGATCCGGAGCGCGTTGGCCGTGGCGCGGCTCACCCCGGACCAGGTCGACGTCGTCGAGGCGCACGGAACCGGGACCACGCTCGGCGATCCGATCGAAGGTCAGGCGCTGCTGGCGACCTACGGGGCGCGGCGTCGCGACGGGCAACCCCTGTTGCTGGGCTCGGTGAAGTCCAACATCGGCCACACGCAGTCCGCCGCGGGCCTGGCCGGCGTGATCAAGATGGTGCTCGCGCTGCGCGCCGGGATCGCGCCGCCGACCATCGGGGTGGACGCGCCGAGTCCGCACATCGACTGGTCGTCGGGGACGATGCGACTGCTCACCGAGGCGGTTCCGTGGCCGGAGACCGGTGAGCCGCGCCGCGCGGCCATCTCCTCGTTCAGCCTGAGCGGCACCAACGCCCACGTCGTGATCGAGCAGGCGCCGCCGTCCACAGCAGACACCGGAAGCGCTCCGGCAACCGTGCCCCTGGTCCTGTCCGCGAAGTCCTCGGACGCCCTCCGCGCGAGCGCCGCCGCACTGATGTCCACTATGGACAATGCAATCGATGTCGGTTTCTCGCTAGCGACCGGGCGATCGGCGTTGCGGCACCGCGCCGTGGTTGTGGGCGGTGACCTGAATGACGGCCTCGCCGCACTCGCCAACGGCGACACCGCACCCAACCTCGTTCAAGGAACCGCGACTCCCCGTAAGCCGGGCGCGGTGTTCGTCTTCCCTGGCCAAGGGCACCAGTGGGCAGGGATGGGCGCGGGCCTGCTGGCGGACTCGCCGGTCTTCGCCGCCAAGGTCGCGGAGTGCGAGGAGGCTTTCCTGCCGCACCTGGGCTGGTCGGTCGCCGATGTGCTGCGCGGCGGGCGGAGCCTTGACGAGGACGAAGTCGTGCAGCCGGTGCTGTTCACGATGATGGTCGCGCTGGCCGAGGTCTGGCGGGCGCACGGTGTCGAGCCGACGGCCGTTGTCGGGCACAGCCAGGGCGAGATCGCCGCCGCGCACGTCGCGGGCGCGCTGTCCTTGACCGACGCGGTGCGCATGGTGGCGCTGCGCAGTCGTCTCATCCAACAGCATCTCACCGGGCAGGGCGGAATGCTGGCGGTCGCGCGGCCCGCCGCTGAGGTCGCGGAGCTGATTTCTGCTTGGGGTGACAAGCTTTCCGTCTCCGCACTCAACGGCCCGTCGTCCACCGCGGTGTCCGGCGACCTCGACGTGCTGGCCGAGCTGGAGGCGGCGTGCGAGGTAAACGGAACGCGGACCCGGCGGATCGACATCGGCTACGCGGCGCACTCGCCGCAGGTGGAGTCGGTCGAAGCGGAGATGCGTGCGGCCATCGGCGTGGTCAAGCCCGCCGAGCTCAGCGTCCCGTTCTACTCGACCGCGCGGGCGCACGCGGTGGACGGAGCTGAACTCACCGAGGACTACTGGTGGGCGAACCTGCGCTCCCCGGTCGATTTCGTGGGCGCGGTGGAAGCTCTGGTGGCTGACGGCCACGACACGTTCGTCGAGTGCAGCGCGCACCCGGTCCTGACCTACGGCATCGACGAAATGGACGCGACGCTCGTCACGGGCACCCTGCGCCGGGAGAACGGCGGGCTCGCGCGATTCCTGCATTCGCTCGCTGAGCTGTACGTGCGCGGTCTGCACGTGGACTGGGCCTCGGCGTTCTCCGGCAGCGGTGCCCAGCGTGTCGCGTTGCCGACCTATCCGTTCCAGCGCAAACGTTTCTGGCTCGACGCCGCGCCTGGAGACGTCCGCGCGGTGGGCCTGGCTCCATCAGGACATCCCGTGCTCGGTGCCACCGTGGACCGTGCGGACAACGGCGACATGCTGCTGCTCGGACGCTTGTCGCTCGCGACCCACCCTTGGCTGGCCGACCACGCCGTCGCCGGGAACGTGCTCGTGCCCGGAACCGCATGGGTCGAGCTGGCTGCCCACTGCGGACTGGGCGCGGTCGAGGAGTTGACCCTGCACGCGCCGCTGGTTCTGGACGGCGATGTCGCGGTACAGGCGCTCATCAGTGACCGTCGCGTGGAGCTGTACTCGCGTCCTGCCGAGACCGATGAGCCCTGGGTGCGGCACGCGACCGGCACGCTCGGTGCCGCGGTCGAAGCTGATTGGACCGATCTCCGCGGAGCCTGGCCGCCGCAGGGCGCTGAGCCCGTCGATGTCGACGGCGCCTACGAGAAGCTCGCTGACCTCGGATACCAGTACGGTCCGGCGTTCCGAGGGCTGCGCGGCGCGTGGACGCGTGGAGAGGACGTCTTCGCCGAGGTCGAGTCGTTGGCGTCGGGCTTCACGCTGCACCCCGCCGTGTTCGACGCGACCCTGCACGCCCTGCTGGTCGTTGGCGGGTCATCGGACACCAGGCCACGCCTTCCCTTTGCGTGGCAGGGGGTCTCATTGCACAGGGCTACCGGTGACATGCTCCGGGTGCGGATCATCAGGCGTGGTGAGGACGAGATCGCTCTGCTGGTCACCGACTCCGCCGGAGCACCCGTCGCTTCGGTCGCCTCGTTGGTGACGCGGCCGATGTCGCCGGTGGGCGACGCCCTGTTCCGCCTCGACTGGCAGGTCGCCGACGTGGGTTCGGCGAGCGAGCTGGAGTTCGCGGCGATCGACACCTCACGCGATCTTCGGGTCGTGCTCGGCGAAGTGCTGGAGCGGGTGCAGTCCTGGCTCACCGAGGACCGCCCCGAACGCCTAGTGATCATGACTTCAGGTGCGCTGGGCGACGACCCCGATCCCGTCGGCGCGGCGGTGTGGGGGTTCGTGCGCTCGGCGCAGTCGGAGCACCCGGGTCGATTCGTCCTGCTGGACAGCGATTGCGGTCCTGTGGCGCTTCCAGACGGTGAGCCCCAGGTGTGGGCGCGCGACGGCAGCCTTCACGTCGCCCGCCTGGTCCCGGTGCCCCCGCCCACGACGAGCCCGGAACCCCTGGAATCGGTGCTGATCACCGGCGGTCTCGGCGCTCTCGGTTCCCGTCTGGCCAAGCACCTCGTCGCCGAGCGCGGCACGAAACGACTGGTACTGCTGGGAAGGCGCGGAGCGTCTACGCCGGGAGCGGAGGAGCTGGCCGGGCTCGACGCGGAGGTCGCGATCGTCGCGTGCGATGCCGCCGACCGCGACGCGCTCGCCCAGGTCCTCGCCGAGCACCCGGTGACCGCGGTGATCCACGCGGCGGGTGTGCTGGACGACGGCGTGATCACCGAACAGACCCCGGAGCGGATCGACCGCGTTCTGCGGTCCAAAGTGGACGCTGCGGTGAACCTGCACGAGCTGACCGGAGACCTGACCGACTTCGTCCTGTACTCGTCGTTGTCGGGCGTGCTCGGTGGCGCGGGGCAGCCGGGATACGCCGCCGCCAACGCGTTCCTCGACGCTCTCGCCGCGAAGCGGCGCGCTCACGGGCTGCCGGGGCGGTCGCTCGCCTGGGGTTCATGGGAGGCCGAGGGCGGCCTTGCCGGAGGAGTCCAGGAGAGGCTGTCCGCGGCGGGCTTGCTCCCGCTGAGCGACGCCGAGGGGCTCGCACTGTTCGACGCCTCTTCCGCTGTGGACAGTGCGACGCTGATCCCGGCGCGCCTGAACACGTCCGTGCTGCGCGCGATCGCGGCCAACGACGAACTGCCGCCGGTCCTGCGAGCACTGGTGCGAACGACGCGCCAGGAGCCCCAGAAGGCCCTGGACCTGTCCGGAGTGACCGAGCAGGAACTGCTGGAGCTGGTCCGCTCGCACGTCGCTTCCGTGCTCGGCCACTCGGCCACGGCGGTCGAGCCGGACCGGCCGTTCAAGGAACTCGGGTTCGACTCGCTCACCGCGGTCGAGCTGCGCAACCGGATCGGCGCCGCGACCGGGCTGCGTTTGCCCGCGACGCTGGTCTTCGACTACCCGACGCCCGAGGTCCTGGCCGCGCACCTGCGCTCGGAGCTGGTGGCCGAACCCGCCGACGCGGTGGAGACGACCGTGGCGCACCTGCGTTCGGTCGCCGGTGGCCTCGGCGAGTCGGAGCGCGCGGACCTGGCGCGGCGGCTGCGCGACCTCGCCCGCGAATGGGCGCCCGCGGTCACGACCGAGAGCGCCGAGGAGATCTTCGCCCTGCTCGACGAACAGCTTGAGATGAACTGAAGGTGGCAAACGGCATGGACACGTCTTCCGAGCAGCTCGTCGAGGCGTTGCGGGCGTCGCTGATCGAGAACGACCGGCTGCGCAGGCAGGCCGAGGAGCTGACCGCCGCCGCGACGGAACCGATCGCAATCGTGGGCATGGCGTGCCGGATGCCGGGCGGGGTGAGCGACCCCGAGGGCTTCTGGCGGCTGATGGCCGACGGTGTGGATGCGATCACGCCCATGCCCGGCGACCGGGGCTGGGCCGAGGACGGCCTGGACGATGACATCACCGTGCGCGAGGGCGGTTTCCTCGACGACATCGCCGGGTTCGACGCCGCGTTCTTCGGGATCTCCCCGCGCGAGGCGCTGACCCTGGACCCGCAGCACCGGCTGCTGCTGGAGTGCGCCTGGGAGTCGCTGGAGAACGCCGGGGTGGACCCGAAGGCGCTCGCGGGCAGCCAGTCCGGTGTCTACATGGGACTCGCGTACAACGAGTACCTGGGCAACGGCAGCGCGGGCAGCATGGCGGCGGGCCGGATCTCCTACACGCTCGGGCTGGAGGGCCCGGCGATGACGCTGGAGACCGCGTGCTCGTCGTCGCTGGTCGCCCTGCACACGGCAGTGACCGCGTTGCGGCAGCGCGAGTGCTCGCTGGCGCTGGCGGGCGGTGCGACCGTGATGATCACCCGTCGCGTGCTCGTCGAGCTGACCCGGCAGGGTGTGCTCTCCGACGACGGCCGGTGCAAGCCGTTCGCGGCCACCGCCGACGGCATCGGCTGGTCCGAGGGCGCGGGCATCGTGGTCCTGGAGCGCCTGTCCGACGCGCGCCGCCTCGGGCACCGGGTCCTGGCCGTGGTGCGCGGGTCCGCCGTCAACCAGGACGGCGCGAGCAGCGGGTTCGCCGCCCCGAACGGCCCGTCGCAGCAGCGGGTGATCCGCGCCGCGCTGGCCAACGCGGGCCTGACCACCACCGACGTGGACGTGGTCGAGGCGCACGGCACGGGCACGAAGCTCGGCGATCCCATCGAGGCCCAAGCACTCCTGGCGACCTACGGGGCGGGGGAGCGGGCGCCGCTGCTGCTGGGCTCCGTGAAGTCCAACATCGGCCACACCCAGGCCGCCGCCGGTGTCGCCGGAGTGATCAAGATGGTGCTCGCGCTCGGCAAGGGCACCGTGCCCGCGACCGTGCACCTGGACGCGCCCACCCCGCACGTGGACTGGTCCGCCGGTGCGATCGAGCTGGTGGACAAGAACCGGCCGTGGCCGGAGGTCGACCGGCCGAGGCGGGGCGCGGTGTCGTCGTTCGGCATGAGCGGCACCAACGCCCACGTGATCCTCGAACAGGCGCCGGACGAGCCGATCGTGGAACACGCGCCGGTGACCGGGCCGCTGACGTGGCCGGTGTCCGGTCGGTCGGCAGCCGCACTGCGCGGGCAGGCCGCGAAGCTGGCCGCGCACGTGGAAGACGAGTGCTTCGACGCGGTGGCCCGGGCTCTCGCGGATCGCACGGTCTTCGAGCACCGCGCAGCAGTCGTCGGCGAGAACCGCGAAGATCTGCTTGCCGGGCTGAAGGCGTTGGCGGACAACGAGGACGCGCCCGAGCTCGTCCAGGGTCGTGCGCGCACGACGGGGCGCACTGTCTTCGTGTTCCCCGGTCAGGGGTCGCAGTGGGTCGGCATGGGCGCGGAGCTGCTGGACACCGAACCGGCCTTCGCCGCGGAGATGGCGGCCTGCGACGAGGCGTTCCGCCGGTACGTGGACTTCTCGGTACTTGACGTCGTCCGTCAAGCATCTGAACTGGACCGCATCGACGTCGTGCAGCCGACGCTGTTCTCCGTCGCGGTTTCCCTTGCGGCCCTGTGGCGTTCGTACGGCGTCGAGCCGGGCGCCGTGGTCGGGCAGAGCCAGGGCGAGATCGCCGCCGCCTACGTCGCGGGCGCGCTCAGCCTGGGTGACGCCGCGCGCGTGATCGCCTTGCGCAGCCAGGAACTCGTGGAGCTGCTGGCCGGTCGCGGCAGCCTGGTCGCGATCGAAGCGGCGGGCGAGACGCTGGCGGAGTACCTGGAGCCGTGGGGCGGCAGGCTGACCGTCGCCGGTTACAACAGCCCCATGTCCTCGGTCGTCGCCGGTGATGACGACGCCGTGGACGAGCTGCTGACGCGCTGCGAGGCCGATGGTATCCGCGCCCGCAAGGTGCCCGCGTCCGTCGCGACTCACTCACCGCAGGTGGATTCCCTGCGCGACCGCCTGACGAGCGAGCTGGAGCCGGTTCGTCCCCAGCGCGCTGCAGTGCGTGTGTTCTCCACGGTCACCGGGGATTGGCTCGACGGTGAGCAGATGGACGCCGGGTACTGGTTCGAGAACATGCGCCGCCCCGTGCGGCTCGCGGCCTCGTTGACCGCGCTCGCCGAGCAGGGCTTCGACTCCTTCATCGAGGTCAGCCCGCATCCGGTCCTGATGCGCGAAGTTCAGGACAACCTGGAGCCCAGCGGCCGGTCGTTCTGCTCGATCGGCACGCTGCGGCGCGGCCACGGTGACCGTCGTCGCGTCCTCACCTCGCTCGGCGAAGCCTTCGTCGCGGGAGTTCGGGTCGACTGGCGCGCAGCGCTGCCAGAGGGATCCGCGGCCGACCTGCCGACCTACGCCTTCCAGCGGCAGCGCTACTGGATGAACACCAGTGCCTCCGGTTCGGGCGAAGGCGATTCCCTTGAAGCACACCTGCCCCAGGACACCTCGGCCGCTGACGACCACGTGGACCTGCTCGGCGCCGAGGACCCGCGCGCCGCTGCGCTCGACCTCGTCCGCCGGCTGGTCGCGGGCGTGCTGGGCCACCAGTCGGCCGAGGAGATCGACCCGTCGGCGAAGTTCCTCGAACTCGGCATGGACTCGCTGACCGCGCTTGAGGTGCGCAACCGGATCAACCGCGCCATCGGGCTGACCCTGTTGGTGAGCAAGGTTTTCGACCACCCCACGCCGATGGAGCTGGCCGAGTGCGTGCTCTCGGAGTGCGTCAACGGGTCGAGTTCCGGGCCTGACGCGAACCAGGAGCTGCTGGCCATCGCCGCGCGCCGCCGCGCCGAGAACATCCGGGTTCCGCTGTCCTTCGCGCAGCAGCGGTTGTGGTCGGTGGACCAGATGGTTCCCGGCAGCCCCGCCTACAACATGTCGATGTCCGTCGTCCTTTATGGACCGTTGCAGCCGCGCGCCATGGAGCAAGCGGTCAACGAACTCGTACGCAGGCACGAGATCCTGCGCACGACCTTCCCGAGCGTGGAGGGCGTGCCGTGGCAGGAGATCGCGCCCGAGATGGCGATGACGGTGCCCGTGGTCGACATGGAGCACCTGCCGGAGGGCGAACGCGAGCAGGAGTGCGAGCGCCTGGTCAAGGCCGCCGCGCGCGACCCGTTCGACCTCGCTATCGGCCCGCTGATGCGCGTGACCCTCTACCGCTTCGGCCCGCACGAGCACCGGATGCTCTTCACGATGCACCACATCGTCGCCGATGCCTGGTCCGGTGGCGTGTTCGGCGCGGAGCTGGCGGCCTCCTACGACGCCTTCGCCAACGGTCGCAGGCCGGAACTGCCGGAGCTTCCCGTGCAGTACGCGGACTTCACGCTGTGGGAGCGCGAGCGCCTTGATGGTGACCGGCTCGCTGAGCGCGTGGCGAGCATGCGGGACCTGTTGGGTGCCACGGGAACCGGCGTGGAGCTGCTGCCCGACCGCCCGCGCCCGCCGTTGCAGGAGTTTCGCGGCGCCAGCACAAGTTTCGAGGTGGGCGAGGAGCTTCTGGCGCGGCTGCGCGCGTTCAGCAACGACCGTGGCGTCACGCTGTTCACCACCGTGCTCTCCGCGTTGAAGGTCGTGCTCTACCGCTACGCCGGCGACACGCAGGGCGGTGGTGATGTGGTGGTCGGCACGCTGATGGCCAACCGGCAGCACGAGGCCGTGCAGGGCCTGATCGGCTTCTTCGTCAACACCATGGTCCTCAAGACCAGCCTGGGCGACGACCCCACGGTGGCCGAGCTGGTCAGCCGGGTGGACACCGTGGTCAAGCGCGCGGCCGACCACCAGGACGTGCCGTTCGACGCGGTCGTCTCGGAGCTGGCCCCGGAACGCGCGCTCACCGCGACCCCGCTGTTCCAGGTGCTCTTCGACATGAAGCGGCACAAGATCGACCAGCTGCCGATCCCGGTGGCCGAGGGGGAGGACTCGCCCTTCTCCGACATCACCGAGGTGCACACCGACACCAGCAAGTTCGACGTCGAGATCTCGGTGACCGAGAACCCCGACTCGCTGCTGGTCGACGCCGAGTACAACAGCGACATCTTCGACCGCGACACCATCGAGCGCGTGTTCGCCGGCTACCGCGTGCTGCTGGAGGCCATCGCCACCGACCTGGAGCGGCGCGTCTCGGAGCTGCCGGTGCTGCCCGCCGCCACCGAGGAGAAGATCCTCCGCGAGTGGAACGCCACCGACGTGGTGTGGCCCGAGCAGCGGTGGCGCTGCCTGCACTCGCTCATCGAGGACACCGTCGACGCCACCCCCGACGCGGTCGCGCTGCACTTCGAGGGTGAGGACGTCACCTTCGCCGAGCTCGACCGCAGGGCCAACCGGCTCGCGCACCGCTTGCTGCGCATGGGGATCACCGCGGGCCAACCAGTCGGCATCTGCGTGCAGCGGTCACCGGAGATGGTGGTGGGCCTGCTCGGCATCCTCAAGGCGGGCGGCGCCTACCTGCCGATCGACCCGACCTACCCGAAGCAGCGCGTCGCGTTCATGCTCGCCGACGCCGAACCGGGCATCCTGCTCACCCAGCAGGCGCTGATCGACGACCTGCCCGCGCACGGGGCGGTCGTGGTCCCGCTGGACCGAGCGGGCGAGCTCGACGCCGAGCCGGACACGCGCCCCGGCGTGGCGGTCGGCATGGACGACATCGCCTACATGATCTACACCTCCGGCTCGACCGGGCAGCCGAAGGCCGCGATGAACGCCCACCGCGCCATCGTCAACCGACTCCTGTGGATGCAGGACCACTTCCGGCTCAGCGCCGCCGACCGGGTGTTGCAGAAGACCCCGTTCAGCTTCGACGTGTCGGTGTGGGAGTTCTTCTGGCCGCTGATCACCGGTGCGCGCATGGTGATCGCCAAGCCCGAGGGTCACAAGGATCCCGAGTACCTGTCGAGCCTGGTCCAGGAGCAGGGCGTCACCACGCTGCACTTCGTCCCGCCGATGCTGCGCGTGTTCCTGCAGCACCCCGGTGTCGGCAACTGCGAGTCGATCACACGCGTGATCTCCAGTGGCGAGGCGCTGCCGCAGGCGTCGGTGCGCGCGCTCTACGCGACGCTGCCGGGTGCCACCCTGCACAACCTGTGGGGCGTCACGGAGTCCAGTGTGGACAGCACGGCGTGGGAGTGCCCGCGCGAGACCAACTCCGCGTTGGTGCCGATCGGGAAGCCGATCGCCAACACCCGCATCCACATCCTCGACCAGCACCGCAACCCGGTGCCGATCGGCACGCCCGGTGAGGCCTACATCGGCGGCGTCGGCGTCGGCAGCGGCTACTACCGCCGCCCCGAGCTGACCGAGCAGCGCTTCGTCCCGGACCCGTTCAGCGACGAGCCCGGCGCGCGGCTCTACCGCACCGGTGACCTCGCGAGGTACCAGCCGGACGGCACGATCGTCTTCCTCGGTCGCACCGACTTCCAGGTGAAGATCCGCGGCCTTCGCATCGAGCCGGGCGAGATCGAGGCCGCGCTCGCCGAGCACGACGCCGTGCGCGACGTGGTCGTGCTCGCGCGTTCGCTGACCCAGGACGCCGAGGACAAGCAGCTCGTCGCCTACGTCGTCCCCGAGCCCGGAGCGATGGCGCCGTCCGCCAGCGAGGAGGACCGGGTCTCGGAGTGGCAGGACCTGTTCGACCAGAACTACCGCTCCGGTGATGACGGTGGTGCGCCCGACTTCAACATCGTCGGGTGGAACAGCAGCTACACCGACGAGCCGCTGCCCGCCGAGGAGATGCGGATCTGGGTCGAGTCCACAGTGGACCGGATCCGGGCGACGCGGCCGCGCTCCGTCCTGGAGATCGGCAGCGGCACCGGCCTGCTGCTGGCCAGGATCGCCCCGGACACCGAGCGCTACTGGGGCACCGACATCTCGGCCACCGCACTGGACTACGTCCGCGGGGTCGTCGCGCCCACGCTGTCCTCGGGCGTCGACGTGCGGCTGTTCCAGCGCGACGCCAACGACTTCTCCGGCATCACCGAGCGGTTCGACGCCGTGGTGATCAACTCCGTCGCGCAGTACTTCCCCGGACCGGAGTACTTGACGGAAGTCGTCAAGCAGGCGATCGCCCACCTGCGGCCCGGCGGCACGCTGTTCCTCGGCGACCTGCGCAGCCTGGCGATGCTGAACACCTTCCACGTCGAGGTCGAACTCGCCCGCGCCGAGGACGGGCTCACCGTCGGAAAGCTCCGCGACCGCGTGCACCAGCGCGCCGCGCAGGAGCAGGAGCTGGTGATCGCGCCGGAGTACTTCACCGCCCTGCGCGCGGAGATCCCGGAGATCAGCCGGGTCGAGGTGATGCTCAAGCGCGGCGACCACCACAACGAGCTGACCCGCTACCGCTACGACGTCGCCGTGCACGTCGGCACCCCGGTCGAGGAGCAGGCGGAGCCGCAGCACGTGGCGTGGACCTCGTGGGAGGACGTGCGGCGCGTGCTCACCGACGACCGCCCGGAGGTGTTGGTGGTCGACGGCGTGCCGAACGCTCGCGTGGCTTCGATCAACGGCGTGCTGGCCCAGCTGGCCGAGGCCGCCGCGGACACACCCGTGCGCGAACTCCGTTCCGGCGATGGCGGTGTCGAGCCGGAGGACTGGTGGCTGCTGGCCGACGAGTTCGGCTACAGCGCTGACGTGTCCTGGGAAGGCGGGACCTCGGAAGGCTCCTACCGCGTGGTGCTCGGCCGCGGCCACCTGGTCGACTGGACCGACCCCGTGCAGCAGGGCAAGCCCCTGACCAACAACCCCCGCCTGCTCGAACTGAGCCGCTGGCTGAGCACGGACGTGCCGCGCTTCCTGCGCGACAGCATCCCGGAGTTCATGGTGCCGACGGCGGTCGTCGCGGTGCCGGAGTTCCCGGTCAGCGCCAACGGGAAGCTCGACCGCGACGCGCTGCCGCTGCCCCTGCGCGGTGCCGCGCCCACGGGCGAGGTCCTGGCCCCGCGCACGGACCTGGAGCGGCGCCTGGCCGAGGTCTGGTGCGACGTGCTCGGCCTGGAGGAGGTCAGCGTCGACCGCGGTTTCTTCGAGCTCGGCGGTGACTCGCTGCTCGGCATCCAGATGGTCAGCCGGGCCAACGCCAGGGGGATGGTGCTCAGCCCGCAGGACGTCTTCCAGAGCCGTACGATCGCGGCGCTGGCGGCGTTGGTGGAGTCCCGCGGTCCGGCTCGGGCCGCCGTCGCGGTGGAGCGCGATCCGGAGCTGCTGGAGTGGGCTCGGACGCGGTACCCGGACGCCGAGGACGCCTACCCCGCGACCGGGATGCAGCAGCGCGCTCTGGACGCCATGCTCCGCGAGCCCGGATCTGGTGTTTACGTTGTGCACCAACGGTTCCGCTTCGCCGATCAGGGCTTGGACCCGGTGGCGCTGGAGCGGGCCTGGCAGCACACCGCGCACCGGTACCCGACGCTGCGCACGGCCTACGTCCGCGAGGACAACGGCCGGTGGGTCCAGGTCGTCCGCACTGACGTGGAGCTGCGCATCGACCTGCGCGACCTGCGCGCGGTGCAGCCGGTGGAGCAGGAGCGGCGGATCGGCGCGTACATCGAGGCCGAGCGCAGGAAGGGCTTCGACGGCTCAGCGCCGCAGCTGCGCCTGGCGTTGTTCCGGGTCGGGGAGGACACCTACGAGTACGTGCACATGTTCACGCTGCCCTCGCAGGACGGGTGGAGCTACCAGATCCTCGTGACGACGCTGCTGGACGCCTACCAGGTGTTCGCCTCCGGCAGGGAGCCCGCGGAGCTGCCGCCCACCACGGCCTTCGGCGACTTCTGCGTGGAGCAGAGCCGGCGCGACATGAGCGCGGCGGAGGCGTTCTGGCGCCAGGAGCTGGCTTTCCCCACGCCGTCGATCACCTCGCCCGGTCCGGCGGATGAGTCCACGCCGATCTTCCAGGAGACGGCGGTGATCGCGCCGGAGACCGCGGTCGCCCTCGCGGACCTGGCGCGGGCGCACGGGCTCAGCGTGAACAGCCTCGCGCACGGTGCCTGGGCGCTGCTGCTCAGCACGATCACCGGCTCGGACCGGGTGGTGTGCGGCACGATCTTCTCCGGTCGCGGCACGACCTCGGTCGACGTGGACCAGGCGGTCGGCCTGCTGTTCAACATCCTGCCGGTGGCGGTGACGGTGGACCGCACGCAGCAGCTGCTGCCGTGGCTGGCGGCGTTGCAGGACAAGATCTCGGCGATCACCGAGCACGAGTACCTGCCGCAGGCGCGGCTGCACGAACTCGCCGGGGCCCCGGCGGACGCGCCGCTGGTGGAGAGCTACCTGGTGAGCGAGTCGGTGCCGGGCATGGCCTCCAACCTCGGCCGGTTCTTCTCCGTCCTGGGCGCGTTCCCGCTGCAGTTCCTCGCCCAGACCGAGCACCCGCTGCGGGTCGAGGTCGTCCTGGCCGGGGACCTGATGCACGTCAACCTCAACCACCGGGCGGGCCGCTTCCCGGACGGCGTGGTCGCCGGGTGGCTGGCCGAGTTCGTCCGGCTGCTCGAAGCCGTCGCCGCCGACCCCCGCCGCCCGCTCGGCGATCTGATCACCCGACCCTGAAAGGCACGCCCATGGCGCCCGTCACCGGCTCCATCTCCATCGACGCAGACCCCGACGCCGTACTCGGCATCCTGCTCGACGTCGCCCAGTACCCGTCCTGGCAGAACGGCTACGACAAGGTCGACATCCAGGAGACCGACGAGCGCGGCAGGCCCGTGCTGGTCAAGTGGCACGTCTCGGCGATGGGGCAGAAGGCCTCGCACCTGCTGCGCTACTCCTACCCGGCCGAGCACGCCTACGAGTTCCACCTGGACTCCAGCGAGGTCACCACGAAGTACGACTTCACCTGCGCGGTCACCGCCACCGGCAGCGGCAGCGAGGTCACCGCCAGCCAGGAGATCGCACTGAAGTGGCCGATGCCCAAGCGGCTGCTGGAGAAGATGTCCCGCAAGGGCATCGACGGCCTGCTCACCGCGCTCAAGTCCCGCGCGGAGGGGAACTAGCGTGACCGCGTCCACGGCCCCCGCCGCACTGGACCGCGCCGCGTGGCGGGCGGCGGGGGCGGTGGTGATCGGCTCGTTCATGGCGGTGCTGGACTCCACGGTCGTCAACATCGCCCTGCCCCGGCTCACCATCGAGTTCCAGACCTCCTTCGCCACCATCCAGTGGGTGGTGACCGGTTACCTGCTGGCGCTGGCCATGGCGATCCCGGTGACCGGGTGGGCCGCCGACCGCTTCGGCGCGCGGCGGGTCTACCTGGTGGCGCTCGCCGGTTTCGCGCTCGGCTCGGCGCTGGTCGGGCTCGCGTGGGACGTCGGGTCGATGGTGTTCTTCCGCGTCCTGCAGGGGTTCGCGGGCGGGGTGCTCGGTCCGGCGGGCACCACGATCCTGGTGCGGCTGGTGGGCAAGGACCAGGTCGGCAAGATGATGGGCGTGCTGGGCGTGCCCATGCTGCTCGGCCCGATCAGCGGCCCGATCCTGGGCGGCTGGCTCGTCGACTTCGCCGGGTGGCGTTCGCTGTTCCTGGTCAACGTGCCGATCGGCGTGCTCGCGCTGGTCATCGCGGGGCGCGTGCTGCCCGCAGACCCGCCACGGCCCGCCGGGCGCTTCGACTTCCTCGGCATGCTGCTGCTCTCGCCCGGCCTGGCCGCGCTGATCTTCACCGCGTTCCTCGCCGCGGGCGGCGTCACGTGGTGGCCGATGGGTGCTTTCGGAGTGCTGTGCATCGCGGGTTTCGTGTGGCGCGCCACCAGGATGGAGTCCCCGCTGATCGATCTCGGGCTGTTCCGGGACCGCGCGTTCCGGCTCTCGGTGATCGCGCTGGGGTTGTTCGTGATCGGCTTCCTCGGTTCGGGTGTGCTGTTCCCAGCCTACTTCCTGGTGGTGCGTGAGGAGAGCACGCTTCAAGCAGGGTTGCTGCTCGTGCCGAGCGGTCTCGCCGCGCTGTTCACGGTTCCGGTGTGCGGCGGGCTCGCCGACCGCTTCGGTGTCGGCCGCGTCGTGCTTCCTGGGTTCGTGCTGATCCTCGTTGGCATGGGCGTGTTCACCGCAGTCGGCCCGGACACGCCGTACTGGTCGCTGCTGTTCGCGCAGTTCCTGATGGGACTCGGCATGGGCGCGACCATGATCCCGCTCATGTCCGAGGCTCTGCGCGCGCTGGCCAGCACCAAAGCCGCGATGGCGTCCACCGCGCTGAACATCCTCCAACAGGTGTGCGGCGCGATCGGCTCGGCCGTCATGTCGATGGTGCTGGCCGGGCTGCTCGCATCCGGCTTCGGCGTGCCCACCGCACAGGGGCAGCTCGCCGCCACCGACGCGATCGCCGACCCGGCCACGCGCACAGCGGCACTCGGGACGGCCGCCGACGCCTTCGGCACGGCCTTCACGGTGGCGTTCGTCCTCGTCGCGCTGTGCCTGGTTCCGGCGGTTCCATTGGCGCGTAAGGGAAATCGATGAAGTTCGCGGTGCTTTTGGCGAGCGGCCTCGGGCTGCTGTTGCTGCTGACCAGCGGACGCTACGGCTATCACGGCGACGAGCTGTACTTTTGGGCGGCCGGTCAGCACCTCGACTGGAGCTACGCGGACCAGCCCCCCTTGCTGCCGTTGCTCGTACGCGCCATGGACACGCTGTTCCCTGGTTCGCTTGTGGCCCTTCGGCTTCCCGCTCTCGCGTTCGCAGTCGGCAGCGTCCTCGTGGCGGCATCGGTGGCTCGGGAGCTGGGCGGCTCTCGCCGGGCCCAGGTTCTGACGGCCGCGGCCGTCGTCGGCTCACCCGTGCTGGCGACAGGCGGTCACGTGCTGACCACGACCGTCGTGGACTCGTTCCTGTGGATCGTGATCACGTGGCTGCTGGTGCGGTGGCTCCGCGTGCGCTCGGGAAGTCTGCTGCTGTGGTTGGGGTTGACGACCGCCGTTGCCCTCCAGGTGAAGTACCTCGTGGTCTTCTTCTGGCTCGCCGTCGGCTTGGCGGTCGTGCTGTTCGGGCCTCGGGAGCCGTTGCGGAGCAAGCACTTCTGGCTCGGCGCTGGGATCGCCGTGCTGTCGTCGGTTCCCGCGTTGATCTGGCAGGCGAGCAACGGGTGGCCGCAGTTGGGCATGCGCGCCGTCCTCGCCGGTCAGGAGGACCCCGGGTTCTTCGTGCTCCTCCTCGCGTCCGCAGGCATCCTCGGCGTCCCCCTGCTCGGCTACGGTTTGTGGTGCGCCCTGCGCTCGCAGGAGCACAGGTTCCTAGGCGCCGCGTTCCTGATCCTCGGTGTCGTGGTGTTCTTCGCCTTCGGCCACGGCTACTACCTGGCGGGCATGTTCACGGCCCTCTGGGCGATCGGCGCCGTCGCGCTCGACGAGTACCGATGGGTGCGTTGGGCGGCGTGGCCCGCTGCGGTTCTGTCCGTCGCGATGGTCGTCGTGCTGCTCCCGGTCCAGCCCGTGCAGAGCCTCGCCGACAAGGCCGGCACAGCCAACACCGTCAACGCCGAAAGCGTGGGCTGGCCCCAGCTCGCCGACACCGTCGCGGCCGCCTACCGCGCCGCCCCCGCAGGCACCTCGATCGTCGCCCACACCTATTGGCCCGCCAGCGCTCTGGCTTTCCACGGCCCCTCGCGCGGCCTTCCCGAGGTGTACAGCCCGCACCGCGGTTACTGGTATTTCGGCACACCCCCCGAGTCCGCCGCCACCCTCTACGTCGGCGGTTCCCAGGCGGAACTCATGCGGCACTTCGACCGCGTCCGCCAGGTGGCGACCGTGGACAACGGCCTCGGGGTCCGCAACAGCTCCCAGGGAATGCCCGTCTGGCTGTGCGAAGGCCGTCGCTCGCCGTGGTCGGCCCTGTGGCCAAGCCTCCGCTCCTTGTAGCCGCAGGCCTCTTGCTGACCGCCGACCGGACCGAAGCAGTACTCGGACAGTTTCCGCGGTGCTGACCTGGCAGTTCTCGCGGAGCGCGGATAACAGGGAAGTGACAGGAACGCACGACAGGCTTGTGCTGTCCCACCGCTCCCCAGAATCCATGGAGTGCTGTCCGTGCCCGAGTTCCGCATCCCGACCCTCGACCTGCCGTTCGCCGCCCGACCTCGTCGGGCGGACGCGGCGGAGCTGGCGTCCGAGACGTGTGACTGGGGCGAACGCCACCGGGTGATCGGCCCCCGTGGCAGGGCGCGGCTGCTGGGCTCCACCCTGCTCGACCTCGGCATCGACCTCACCGGGGCGACTGAGCGGGAGCGCGCCGCGGTGCTGATGTGCTGGTTCCTGTGGATGCTGGGGCTCGACGACCGCATCGACAACGGCACCTGGGCGCTGGAGGGCGACCTCGACGAGTTCTGCCGGACCGTCACCGAGGTGGTCACCGGCGCAGTCGCCGACCTGGCACCGGACGCCGACCCGATGCTTCGCGCGCTGCACCAGGACCTGTGGCCCCGCACCGCCGAGCTGGCCGGTCCGGACTGGCGCGACCGGTTCGCGCGCCACCTGGCGGCACACCTGCGGGCGCAGCGGTTGACGGTCGAGCACCGAGACGCGGACCGGCTGCCGGCGCTGGCCCACTACCTGGAGTTGCGGCGCGACCTCTTCGGAGCCGACGTCTTCTTCGACCTCATCGAGGTGCTCGACGGCCCGGTGGCCGTGACCGACCGGTTCGACGAGGTGCGCCGGTGCGCGGCGGATGTCATCGCCTGGACCAACGACGTCTACTCGTTGGAGAAGGACCTCGCGTTCGGGGAGCCTGCCAACCTCGTGGTGCTGCTGCGGGCCGAGGACAACTCGTCCTGGCAGCTGGCGGTCGACACCGCGCACACGCTGATCCAGAAGCGAGCAGAGGACTTCCGCTTGGCCGAAGCGGACGCGCCGCACGGTCCGCTGCCGGGCCTGCTGGAGCACGCGATGCGCGTTTCCCAGGACTGGCACCGGGAATCGAGCCGGTACCGGCTCTCCGGCGAGCCGGGCCGCGAGTCCGTCCGGACCGAGCTGACGCCGCCGAGCCTGCTCTGGCCGCGGTTGGAGCGCGATCCGCACCGGTACTTCGCCCTGTTGCGGGAGGAGTTCCCGGTGGTCTGGGACGAGCCCCTGGACGCCTGGCTGGTCAGCCGGTACGAGGACGTCCGGTTCGCCCTCACCGCACCGGGTTTCACCTCCCGCAACTACTCCTGGCAGCTGGCCCCGATGTACGGCGAGACCGTGCTGCAGCTGGACGGGCGGGAGCACGCGGCCCACCGCTCCGTCGTCTCCCCGGCCTTCCGCGGCCAGGCGCTGGAGGCGTTGCGCGAGGTCGTCACGACCACCGCCCGGGACCTCGTCGGGCGGCTGCGCGGGCGGGAGCGCTTCGACCTGGTCGCGGAGTTCTGCCACGAGCTGCCGGTGACCGTCGTGGTCACCGCGCTGGGCCTGCCCCGCGAGGACACACCCCTGTTCCAGCGCTGGTACCGCGACGGTTTCTCCTACCTCGGCAACTACCGCCAGGACCCCGAGCGGCTCGAACGCGGCATGGTCTCCCGCGACGAGCTCTACGACTACCTCACCCCGCACCTGGAGCGTCGGCGGGCCAGGCCGGGGGCGGACCTGCTGTCCACCCTGTGCGCGGCCGAGGTCGACGGGCGCCCGCTGGACGACGAGATGATCAAGGGGTTCTGCGGCACGTTGCTGGGCGCGGGCGGCGAGACCACCGACAAGGCGCTGTCGTCGTTCCTGGCCAACCTGCTCGACCACCCCGACCAGCTCGCCGAAGTCCGGGACGACCCAGGGCTCATCCCGCAGGCGTGGGCGGAGTCGTTGCGGCGCAACCCACCCGTGCTCGTCGTCCTCCGGCAGACCGACCGCGCCGTCGCGCTCGGCGGCCGGACCATCCCGGCGGGCGCGACGGTGGCCTGCCTGGTCGGGGCGGCCAACCGGGACCCCCGCCGGTTCGGCGACCCCGACCGCTTCGACATCCACCGCGTCCGTGGCCCGGTCGACCGCGAGTTCACCGCCGCCGCGAGCCACCTGGCGTTCGGGGCGGGCCGCCACTTCTGCCTCGGCGCGCTGGTCGCCCGGATGGAGACCGAGATCGGCGTCCGCGAGCTGCTCACGGCGCTGCCCGGGCTGCGCTGGGCCGAGGGTTTCGCCCCCGTGGAGACGGGGCTGCTCACCCGCGCGCCGAAGGAGATCTGGGCGAGCGCCTGACAGGGCGGGGTCGCTCAATGTGATGACAGGGGGGCTCGGCTACCGTCGCCCGCCGCAAGGCGCGAGGAGGCGGCGATGAGGGTTCTGGTCACCGGAGGCGGGGGTTTCCTCGGTGCTGCGGTCTGCGCGAGCCTGACGGAGGCGGGGCACGAGGTGTCCTCCTTCGCCCGGAGCCTGCACGCCGAGCTGGCCTCGCTCGGCGTGCAGCAGTACCGGGGAGACCTGCGCGACCTCCAGGACGTGTCCGCGGCTGTGTCCGGGCACGAGGCCGTGGTGCACTGCGCGGCCAAGGCGGGAGCTTGGGGGCCGGAACGGGAGTACCGCGAGGTCAACGTCCTGGGCACGGAGAACGTGATCAGGGCCTGCCGTGAGCACGGGGTGCGCAGGCTGGTGCACACCTCCAGCCCCAGCGTCGTGCACGGCGGCGAGGACCTGGACGGTGTCGACGAGTCGGTGCCGTACGCGACGCGCTTCCCGGCCGCCTACCCGCGCACGAAGGCGGAGGCCGAGCGGATCGTGCTCGCCGCGAACTCGCCGGAGCTGGCGACCGTGGCGCTGCGCCCGCACCTGATCTGGGGGCCGGGCGATCCGCACTTCGTGCCCCGGGTGATCGCGGCGGCGAAGTCCGGGCGGTTGCGGCTGGTCGGCCCGGCCGACAAGCGCATCGACACCGTCTACGTCGACAACGCCGCGGAGGCGCACCTGCTCGCGCTGGAGCGGCTGGAGCCGGGCTCGCCGATCGCGGGCAGGGCGTACTTCATCACCCAGGACAACCCGCAGTCCACAGAGGACACCCTCGCGGCGTTGCTGTGGGCGGTCGGGTTGCCGCCGGTGACGCGCCGGGTGCCGCACGGGCTGGCCAAGGGGGTCGCCTCGGTGCTCGAGTTCACCTACCGCGCGCTGCGGCTGCGGGCGGAGCCGCCGCTGACCAGGCTGGTCACCGACCACCTCGGCACCGCCCACTGGTTCGACATCTCCGCGGCCCGCCGCGACCTCGGCTACTTCCCGCGCATCAGCTCCACCAGGGGCCTGGTCCGGCTGAGGTTGTCCATCACCGAGCCGGAGCTGGGCTGACCGGGTCAGTCCGCCTTGCCGCGGGCGATGTAGGCGTTCATGTCGGTGAAGTCGAGGGTGATGTTGTAGGGCTTGAAGAAGCAGTGCGAGAAGTGCGCCAGCACGTCGAAGCCTTCGCGGCCGATCGCGGGCTGGTTGTTGGCGTAGCAGTAGACGTCCGTGGCGGCGGCGTTGCCGAGGCGGACCTCCTTCGGGTAGCAGGGGTAGGTGATGAGCGGCTTGCCGCCTGCCCACGTCTCCACCGGTCGGTCGTAGTCGGTGCGGACGCCCAACCGCTTGGCCGTTTCCCCGGGCATGCCGGTGACCATCTCGCCGGTGCCGCCGATGTTCAGTGCCACGACGCGTGGTCCGGAGTCGGCGACGCTGCCCGTGCTGAACAACAGGTGCTCGTGGGCCAGCCACAGCGGCAGCGGCTCGGCGCCCGCGCGAAGGGCCGCTGCGCGTGCTTGCCCTGCCGCTTCAGGGGTTCTGCGGCGCAGGATCAGCGAGCGGCCCGCGTAGTCCACAGTGGTCAGGAAGTGGTAGAAGATCCACGTTCCGATCAGCCCGTCCCCGAGGTTCGGGCCGACCCGCGTGTCCGACCAGCCGACGGGGATGTTGCGCAGTTCGATGCCGCCCAGCCTGAGGGAGTCGAGCACGCCGGAGAAGGACCAGATCGTCTTGCCCATGTACTCGATCTTCTGCTGGGTCACGGCGCGCAGTCCGGCCTCCGCGGCCGCTTCCGCTGACACGTTCAGCGATGCGACGCGCGTGTAGAAGGAGAACTGCCGCAGCGGCCCGCCGTTGAGGGAGATCTCCACCGCGGGCGCGGGGTCCACGTGCTTCCACGGCAGCCGCGCGAAGTCGCCGTGGATCTGGTACGGCTCGCCGCGGAAGGCCGCGAACAGCTTGGCGTAGGTGTCCTCCCCGGCAGCTTTCCAGTGCGGCACGGCGCGGGAGAACTTGTCCTGCCGGGTGTAGCAGTCGGCCAGGAACTGGTTGGCTTCCTTGTCATCGGGCGCCAGCGCGACGGCCGTGGTGAGGTACTTCTCGGCGTCGGGGAACCTGTTCGCCAGGAGCCCCACGTAGCCACGCTGGCGTGCGGCGTGCACGTTCTTGGGGTCGCTTCGGAGGATTTCCTCGTACGCGCGACCGGCCTGCTCGAAGTTCCCGGCCTTGAACAACGCGTCCGCGACCCCGCCGCGGCCGTCCTGCGCCATGGCCGGCCCGCCCAGCAGCGGGGCGGTCGCGGCGGTACCGGTCATCACGGCCGCGGCGCGCAACACTGAGCGCCGATCCCATTTCCCGTCGTCAGCCACCATGGCCGCCAGTCAACGCGGCGAGGTGTTGTCAACGCGTATCCGATTCTCGATACGCTGACGATATGCCTCCCCTTGAGGCATGCTTCTTTCACCGATCCCATCCCGTACAGCGTGATGTTCGGTCAGGGCTTCCTGGTTTCCTCGGTACCGGCGTGGGGCCGGCTTGACCTGGGGCCCCTTGCGCGTGCCCGTGGGCCTTTCGGGGGCACGGGATGAAACTCCGGCCCTCGCGGGAAGCGTATGGCACGCGCACCCCAGGTAAAGCCTCGGCTGGGTTCCCGGCTTCCGTTTGCTGGGACCTGCGTTTGAGCTGGAACCGTTGGGAGATAAGGGAAAGTTCACTCCGTAGAGCCATGATCCACTATTTGCAGACGCTAAAATAGGAGTATGGCCCCTGCCGATATCGAAGACGACGTCGTGGCCGCCTACGCCGCGATCGGGCGTGCGGTGGCGGAGTTCGCCTCAACCCTGATGAAGCTCTATGAGGACCTGGATCCGCAAGTGCAGCAGTATGCCGGGGATGTCCTGATGCCGCTGCTGCGTGTCTCTCAGGTCAAGGGCAACAAGCTCGTTGATCGGGCGATGTCGCTGGTGGAGCATCCGGTGGTGTTGGAGGCGTTGTCGGAGGGGCGGATTGATGAGGGCAAGGCGTTGATGATCATTGATCAGGTCAGTGTCCTCGACGCCGCCAATCAAGCGATCGCCGAACCCGTGCTGATCAACCACGCCGCGACGCACAATTACACGGCGAGCCAACGCTATGCCCGGCGTTACATCCTCAAGCTCGACGCCGAAGCAGCCCTGCGGCGTCATGAGGAGAAGCGCAAGCAGCGGTTGGTGGAGAAGTTCAACCTCGACGACGGCATGTGCTCCCTGCGCGTCGTCCTCCCGGCCCTCGACGCGGCCCTGGCTTTCGACCGGATCGACCGCATCGCCCGCGCTCTCCCCAAAGATGACCGAACGCTGGACCAGAAACGATCCGACGTTGCGGCGGATCTGTTGATGGGCAAGGAAACACCCGCCCCGCAGGGTGAGGTGTGCGTGAACCTCACGATGCCGATCACCAACATCCTGGGCCTGACCAAGGACCCGGTGATGCTGGCCGGATACGGGCCGCTGCCCGCGCCGATCGTCGCTGACGTGGCCGCGAATGGCATTTGGAAGCGCATCCTCACCGACCCGGTGACCGGGATGGCCGAGAACATCACCACCTACCGACCCACCCCAGCGCAACGCGAGCTGATCAACGCCCGGTATCCGACCTGCACCATGGTCGGCTGCAACCAACCGGCTCACCGCTGCGACCTGGATCATTGTTGCCCGTTCGATGGCGCCAACACCACCATCGCGAACCTGCGGCCGAAGTGCCGCCACCACCACCGGATGAAGACGCACTCCCGTTGGTCCTGTGAGAACCGCCCCGACGGGACGCATGCGTGGACCACGCCGAGTGGCAAGGTGATCGAGACCGAACTCGAACCCATCGCCGACCCCGCACCGTTCTAGGCCGTGTCCTGTAAGTCGTTGATCGGGTCGTCTGGTAGTTCTGGTGTGGGGTGGGCCGTGGTGAGCTGACTGACCGAGCCTGGGCTGCGATCGAGCCGTTGTTGCCGCCGGTCTCTGGTGGTGGCCGTAGGTGGCGTGATCATCGGCAGGTGATCAACGCGATCTTGTGGAAGCTGCGCACCGGCGCCCCCTGGCGCGACCTGCCCGAGCGGTACGGGCCGTGGAAGACCGCGCACGAGCGGTTGCGGTTGTGGAGCAAGGACGGCACCTGGCAGAAGATCCTGGACGAGGTGATCGTCAAGGACGACTCGGTCGGCGCCGTGGAGTGGGTCATCAGCGTGGACTCCAGCGTCGTCCGGGCTCACCAGCACGCTGCTGGAGCCCGGAAAAAGGGGGCTGCGGGGAGGAAATCGAGGCCCTCGCGGTCGCCGGGGAAGGACTCGGGCGATCCCGCGGAGGACTGAGTACCAAGATCCACTTGGCGGTGGACGGGCGCGGACTGCCGATGCGGATCATCCTCACCGCCGGCCAGGCCGGGGACAATCCGCAACTGATCCCGTTGCTTGACGGCATCCGGGTTGCCCGGAGCGGACCGGGACGTCCCCGCACCCGGCCGGGTGCCGTGATCGCTGACAAGGCTTATTCGCATCCCTGCACGCGCCACGCGATGCGGGCACGCCGGATCCGGTTCCTCTGCCCCGAACGCGATGACCAGACCGCCCACCGCAAAGCCCAGGGCTCACACGGCGGCCGCCCACCCGGCTTCAACACCGAAACCTACAAGCAGCGCAACGTCGTCGAACGCTGCTTCAACCGGCTCAAGCAGTTTCGCGACCTGGCCACTCGCTACGCCAAACACGCCGCCTACTACCAAGCCGAACTGGTCATCGCCGCCATCGTGCTGTGGCTGCGATGACTTACAGGACAGGACCTAGGTGCACTTGGCCGTCACGTCGGTGACTGGACTGCGGGCTCGGTACCCACCGCCGGGTGGGATTTTCTTGACGTCCAGGTGCACCCCAGGTGCTCTGGGCCGAGCCGGAGCGTGCGCCATTGCTCGGTGTCGTGGTTGTGCATGACGACCGAGACCTGGCGTCGCTCGGCAAGGTTCATGAGTTTCCTTTGGCCGGCGTGGGTTTGCAGTCCGTCGAGGTCGTGTTTCCGGGTCGCTGCCGGGCAACCAGGCGTCGCCCGCGAGCAGAACTCGCCCGGTGTCGGGGAGCTCGACGAGCACGGCCTGGTGCCCGGGCACGTGACCGCCGCACTCGATGAGCGCGACGCCGGGCGCCAGTTCGGTGTCGCCGTCGACGAGTCGCCACCTTCTGCCGCGGATGTCCCAGTGGACGCGCAACTACTTCCCCAGCAAGGAAGCCATCCTGTTCGACCGTGCCGACGAACTCATCGAGGACATCGTGACCACCGTCCGGGATCGCCCACCGGGCCACGGGGTGGTGGCAGCCTTCCGTGACTGGCACGACCGCGCAATCGGCTTCCTGACGACGCCGGACGCGGGTGAGCGCACCCGAACCCTGCTGCGGATGGTCGCCGACAGCCCTGCACTCCGGGCTCATGAGCGCGAACTGGACAACCAGTACCGGCAGGCGCTCACCACTGTCCTGCGCGACGTCCGGCGCAGTCCTGCCGATCCCGCTCCCGTCCTGCTCGCCGGTCACTTGAGCGCCCTGGACCGGTCTCGCGTCACCGCCGCGACCCGGACGGGCTTCGCGCTACTCGCCGAGCACGCCCACGCTCTCGGCTCGACCTGACAGCCGCCGCTGCGCGGAGCGGACGGCGGGGGCGAAGGCGAGGCCGGCGAGGAGGAACAGTCCGCCGAGCACCAGCCAGCCGACGGCGCCGCCGCCGATCAGCAGCGCGGTGAGCAGGACCGGGCCGAGCATCCGCGCGATCTGCGGGCCCATGCCGAAGAAGCCCTGGTACTGGCCTTGCCGATCGGGCGGGGCGAGGGCGAAGCCGATCTCCCAGCTCCCCGCGCCGTGCAGCATCTCGCCGAACACCTGGATCACCGCGGCGACGACCAGGACCGCCACGGCGACACCGGCGCCGAGATCGAAGCCGGACAAGGCGTACACCGCGCAGGCGGCGAGCATGAGCCAACCCGCGCGGCCGGTGGCCCGGGTGGCGGTGCGCAAACCGGTGACCTGGCGGGCCATCCGCACCTGGAACGCGACGACGCCGAGCATGTTGAGGGCGAGGAGCATCGCCGACACGGGCGCGGGGGCGTCGGTGCGCTGCGCGACCCACATCGGCAGGCCGAGGCTCAGCAACGGCATGTTCAAGCACATGATCGCGTTGAGCAGCGTGACCACCGCGTACGGCCGATCGCGCAGCACGCCGAGCCGAGGCTCGGGCGTGGACGTCACCGGAGGAGGCGGCGGCGTGGGCGGCAGTTTGCGCAGCACGAAGGCGGCAAGCAGGAAACTCGCCGCGTCAAGGGAAAACGCCGCGACGTAGGCCGTGTAGGTGCCCGACCACAGCACCAGCGCGCCCAGTCCGGCGCCGAGCGCCAAGCCCACGTTCAGCGTGGACTGCAGGTGCGCCCGCGCCGCGGTGCGTTCCGCCGGAGGTACGAGCGCGGCCAGCAGCGTCTGCCGAGCCGAGCCCAAACCCGCCTGACAGCAGGCATAGCCGCAGACGACGAGCACGACGAGGGGGAACGAGCGCACGAACAGCACCGCGCTCAGCGTCCCCGCGACCGCAACGGACAGCACCACGGCAGTGCGACGCGGTCCCCAACGGTCAGCGAGGGCGCCGAGGGGGACACCCGCCACCATCGCGGTCGCCCAGCCCAGCGTCAGAGCGAGCCCGACCTGCGTGGGGGAGAGCCCGGCGACACGGGTGAAGAACAGCGCGGAGCACGCGTAGAAAGCGCCGTCGCCAACGGAGTTGGCCAGCTGGGCGATGGCCAGCACGCGCAGCGGTCCCTGAGGTAACAAGCGGGACATCAGTCGACCCGGGGCGATTCGGTGCGGCCGCGCTTGAGCTCGAAGAACCCGGGCGTGCCACAGACAGCCACGACGCCGTCCCACAACCGACCGGCCGCCTCACCGCGGGGCACGGGGCTGACGACCGGCCCGAAGAACGCCGTGCGCGCACCACCGGAATCGGTGATGTGCAGCGCGGGAGTGCCGAGGTCGTCGCCGAGGGGGTCGAGACCGGCGTGGTGGCTGGCCTTCAAGGCGTCGTCGTAGGTGGTGACGTCGGCGGCCTCGGCCAGCTCCTCTGCCAGGCCGACCTCGGCGAGCGCCCCGGCGTAGAGGTCGGAGCCGATGCGCTCCTTCCGGTGGTGGATGCGCGTGCCGAACGCCGTGTACAGATCGCGCAGCACTTCGTCGCCGTACTTCTGTTGCGCGGCGATGAGAACGCGGACGGGACCGAGAGTGTCGGCCAGCCAGCGCTCGTACCACTCCTCCAGCCCGGTGCGGCCCTCGTTGAGCAGCCACAGGCTCATCACGTGGAAGCGCGGCCGCACCTCGCGCACGCGCTCCACCTCCAGCAGCCACCGGGAGGTGTTCCACACCCACGGGCACTTCGGGTCGAACCACAGGTCAGCGGTAGTCACGAGAGGATTCAACCATCCGCGATTGGTTCGCGGAGGCGCCAATTCTTGTCGAACTGACCAGGCCAATGTAGCGTCCGCCCGTGGACGTGCACGTCTCGCTCTCCGGCTCCGGTGACCTCACGTCCCGCATCTACCACCAGCTGCTGGACGCGGTGCTGGACGGTCGCCTGCGCCCGGGCGATCGCCTCCCGCCGACCCGGGAACTGGCGAGCCGGCTCAAGGTCGCCCGCAGCACCGTGGCCATCGCCTACGACCGGCTGGCCGCCGAGGGCTTCGTCACCGCGCGGGTCGGCGCGGGCACGTTCGTCGCGTCCACGGCCATGCGCCCGCGCCCCAGGAAAGCGCCGTCGGGCAGCGGGGTCCGGCCTCGTCCACTGTGGACTGAGCTGGCGGTCGACGACGCCGCGCCCGCCGCGCCACCGCCGCACGACTTCCGGCTGGGCACGCCCGAGCCCGGCCTGTTCCCCTTCGCCACCTGGCGCAGGCTGCTCTCCGGCGAGGTCCGCGCCTCCGCGGTGCGGGCGGCCGGCGGGTACACCGAGGCCGCCGGGCACTCGGGGCTGCGTGCAGCGATCGCGCGCTATCTCGGGGTGTCGCGGTCCGTGCGCGCCGGTGCCGATGACGTCCTCATCACCAACGGCGCGCAGCAGGCGCTCGACCTGATCGGCCGGGTGCTGATCGAGCCCGGTGACGTCGTCGCCGTCGAGGAGCCCGGCTATCCGGCCGCGCGGCTGCTGTTCCAGTCGCTCGGCGCTCGCGTGGTGGGCGTGCCGGTGGACGACGAGGGCCTGGTGGTGAACGCGCTGCCGACCTCGGCCCGGCTGGTGTACGTCACGCCGTCGCACCAGTTCCCCTTGGGGATGCCCTTGTCCCCGGCGCGCCGGGCGGCCCTGCTGAACTGGGCCGAGGCGCACGAAGCCGTGATCGTCGAGGACGACTACGACAGCGAGTTCCGCTACGGCGACCGCCCGCTGGACCCGCTGCAGCGCTTGGACCGCACCGGTCGCGTGGTCTACGTCGGCACCTTCTCCAAGACGCTGCTCCCGTTGCTGCGCTTGGGTTTTCTCATCGCTCCGGCATCGCTGCTGCCCGCGCTGGGCAAGGCCAAGCGACTCACCGACTGGCACAGCGAGCACGTGGGGCAGGCGGCGCTGGCCGAGCTGATCGACTCCGGCGAGTTGTCCCGCCACGTCCGGCGGGCGACGCGCGTCTACGGCGAGCGCCGCGACCTCATCCTCACCGCGCTGCGCGGTGATCTCGCGGAATGGGTGGAGCCGGTGCGTTCGGCCGCGGGCCTGCATTTGGCCGCAAGGCTGAAACCCGCCGTGTCCGTCGATCTCGACGCGGTGCTCGCGCGGGCAGGGGAGCGCGGTGTCGTGGTCGAGAACCTGGCGGCATACGGCAGCGGCGAGCGCGGACTGGCGTTCGGCTTCGGCGCCGCGACCGGGATCACCGAGGGCATGCGACTGCTGTCGGACTGCTTCCGAGCGGAAGCGGCAAGTCCCTGAATTCGCGGACATGTCCTGGGATTCACCCGCTGTTAGCCTTCGCTCCGCCGCGAATCCGCGGCTCCACAGTCTTTGGGGGGACTGCTTTGGGGAAGGTTTGTCTGTGAAGAACAGATTCCTCTCGTCGGCGTTCGCTGCCGTCGTCGCGCTGCCGTTCCTGGCGCACGTCGCCGGGGCGACGGAAGCCTCGCCCGCGCCGATCACCTGGACCGAGTGCGGAACGGAGTTCAAGGGTGAGTGCGCCGCGATCGAGGTTCCGATCGACTGGGCGAAGCCGGGCGGTGAGAAGTTCAAGCTCGCGATCGGCCGACTGCCCGCACTGGATCAGAAAAAGCGCATCGGTGTGCTGTTCGCCGGGGCCGGTGGTCCTGGTTTGTCCGGGATCGATCGCTACATCACCGGACGCCGTATCGCCGACGACAGCCCGCTGCGCCAGTACTTCGACATCGTGAGCTTCGACCCGCGCGGTGTCTCACGCAGCCACGAGGTGCGCTGCAGCTCCGAGCTGCTGGACAAGCCCCGGTGGGAGGTTCCGAAGACCGAGGCCCAGTTCCAGGCGTTGAAGAACCTCAACGCCGCCATCGCCGCTGACTGCCGCAAGCACACGGGTCCGTTGTTCGACCACGTTGACACGGCGAGCGCCGTCCGCGACATCGACGCGGTGCGCACCGCGCTCGGCGAGAAGCAGATCTCGTTCTACGGGTCTTCCTACGGCACGATGCTCGGCCAGCAGTACGCCGAGCTGTTCCCGAGGCAGATTCGGGCGAGCGTGCTGGATTCCAATGTGGACCACAGCATCTCTTCGGCCTACGAGTACCTGCGGACCACGGCGGAGGAGTTGGAGCGGTCGCTCGGCGAGTTCGCCGGTTGGTGCGCGCGCACGGCGGCGTGTGCGCTGAACGGGCGTGACGTCGTCGCCGTCTGGGACGGCCTGCACAGCCGGGCGGTGGCCGGGACGCTGGTGGATCCGGACAGCGGTAGCGTGGTCAGGCCGGAGTCGTTGCGCGGCAACTTGGACGCGTGGATGTACACGCCCTCCCGTGACTGGTTCACGCTGGCCGCCTACCTCGCCAAGCTGGACGGCACGAAGGGCGCCCAGTCGGCTGCCGTGACGGCTCCGGCCGAGCAGACCAGGCAGAACAGCCACCAGGCGATCTGGTGTTCGGACTTCCGGTGGAACGTCAGCAGCTTCGCCGAGTTCGACGCCCACGTGAAGCGGGTGGAGCGCGAGGCCGCCCCGCACGCGAAGCTGTCCCCGTTCTGGACCGACGTCGGCTGGTGCCTGGGCTGGACGGGGCCGGTGAACAACCCGCAGCACCAGCTGAAGATCAAGCACGTTCCGCCGGTGCTGGTGACCACCTCGCGTTTCGACGTGGCCGCGCCGCTGTCGTGGAACCTCGCGGTGCACCGGCAGATCCCCGGCTCCGTGTTGCTGCACTACGACGGTGCCGGGCACGGCCAGCGCGCCAACAGCAAGTGCGCCTGGAAGCACATGACCGACTACCTGATCACGTTGTCCCCGCCACCGCCGAACACGCACTGCCCGGCCGAGTACCCGACCGCGCCCGCGCGCGTCAGCGACTTCGCGGAAGCCGAACGGTGACGAGGAGACCGCCGGTGGGACGGGCGGCCAGGTCGAGAGTGCCCTCATGGGCGCGGACGATGCTGTGCACGATGGCCAGCCCGAGGCCGACGCCGGCGTGCTCGTCGGTGCGGACGCGCTCGGTTCCGCGTTGGAAGGGCTCGATGAGCGTCGGTACGAGTTCCGGCGGGAGCACCTGGCCCGTGTTCTCGACCCGGAGCACGCTCATGTCGTAGTCCGGCTCGGTGTGGACCGTGACGGTGCCGCCCGCGGGCAGGTTGTGGACGACGGCGTTCTGAACGAGGTTGGTCACCATCCGCAGGATGAGCGCCCCGCAGCCCACGGCCTGGGTCGCCTCGCCGGTGACTTCGAGCGTGATCCCGCGCTTCTCGGCCAGCGGGAGCAGGGTTTCCGCGGCTTCCTCGGCGACGAGGGAGAGGTCGACGGGCTCGCGGGTGAAGCCGCCACGGTCACTGCGGCTGAGCAGCAGCAGGGCTTCGATGAGATCGATCGCCCGCGTGTTGACGTGCTGCAGGCGTTCGATGAGTTCGGCGTGGTCGAACGTGGGGTCGTTGCGCGCCACGTGCAGGAGCGCCTGGGAGATCGCCAGCGGGGTGCGCAGCTCGTGGGAGGCGTTGGCGGCGAACCGCTGCTGTTCGGCGACGTGCGATTCGAGCTGGTCGAGCATGGCGTCGAACACGTCGGCGAGTTCCCGGAGCTCGTCCTTGCGCCCGTCGATGCGGACCCGGTGGGACAGGAACCCCTTCGAGGCCAGCCGCGCCGCCTCCGCGATCCGGGTCAGCGGTGCGAGCATCCGCCCGGCGAGGATCCATCCGCCCAGCAGGCCGAGCACGAGCAGCACGGCGAGGGCGGTGACCGCGGCCGAGCCGAAGATGCGCGTGAGGAGGTACCGGTTGGGGCTGATCCCGAGCAGGCCTTGGTCCTTGTCGGGCACGTGGCGCAGCAGGTACAGCCACGCCACGGCCAGCAGGACGGCGCCGGTGAGGAGGACGACCCCGGCGTAGCTGAGGGTGAGCTTGAGGCGAACGCTCCACCCGGGCGCCCTATCCACCGTCCGCTCCAGCGGTGTCGATCCGGTAGCCGACGCCGGGCACCGTGGCGATCAGCCAGGGCTCGCCGAGCCGTTTGCGCAGCGAGGAGACGGTGATGCGAACGGCGTTGGTGAAGGGGTCGGCGTTCTGGTCCCAGGCCCGCTCCAGCAGCTCCTCGGCGCTCACGACACCGCCGCCCGCGGCGACGAGGACTTCGAGCACGGCGAACTGCTTCCTGGTCAGCGCGACGTAGCGGCCGTCGCGGTAGACCTCGCGGCGGAAGGGGTCGACCCGCAGGCCCGCGATCTCGCTGACCGGCGGGCGTAGGTGCGCGCGCCTGCGGTCCAGCGCGCGCAGCCGCATGACCAGCTCCCGGAGGTCGAACGGTTTGGTGAGGTAGTCGTCGGCGCCCAGCTCGAACCCGGAGACCTTGTCGTCGATCCGGTCCGCGGCGGTGAGCATGAGGATCGGGATGCCGCTGCCCGAGGCGATGATCTGCCGGGCGATCTCGTCGCCGGAGGGGCCGGGGATGTCGCGGTCGAGGACGGCGAGGTCGTAGGTGTTGGTGCTGAGCAGTTCCAGGGCGGTGTCGCCGTCGCAGGCGATGTCGGCGGCGATCGCTTCCAAGCGGAGACCGTCCCGGACTGCTTCGGCGAGGTAGGGCTCGTCCTCCACGATCAGCACACGCACACCCCGAAGCCTAGCCAGCACGGCGTATCGCGGGCATATGCGAACCCGTGGCCGTGGCGAGCCACCAGCGGCGCGAGGCCAGTGCGGCCAGCCCGGCTCCGGCGGTGTTGAGCAGGATGTCGTCCACAGAGGACACTCGATCCAGTTGGAGGACGTACTGGGCGGTCTCGATCAACGCCGAGCAGCCCGCGGCGAGCGCCAGGATCCTCGGCAGCGAAGCCAGTGCCGCGAACCTCAACGGGGCGAAGCAGCCCAGCGCCGCGAGGACCAGCAGGTTGCCGATGACCTGGCCCCGGTCCATCGCGAGCAGGTCCTGCAACGGCACCAGGCTGACCCGACCGGGGACGATGCCCGCTCCGCTGCCCGGCATCAGGGTCATCCACACGAACGGCACCGTCCCGTAGACCGACCCGACCTCGGCGAGGGACCGGCGCCACGCCCAGCCCGTCGTGGCGCCGGTGTTCCTGCGGCGGTAGGCCAGTCCGCACACGACCACCGCGGCCACCGGCAGCGCGACCACGGTGCCTGCCACCACGCCGGTGAACGTGCCTACCCAGTCCTGCCACTTGTCGAGCACCCGAACTCCGCTCCAGTCCAATGCGGCTCCCCTGGTGTTCCATGGAAGTCGCGCGACTGTTGCGATGGCGTATGCGGTTTTCGATATGCCCGCGAGACACGACGCGGCGGTCCACGGGGCCCCTGTCCGTCGGTATGCGGGCGGTCCTGCACCTGCTCCGCCAGTACGGGCCGATGACCGTGCCCGACATGGGACGAGCCCAGGCGCTGAGCCGGCAGTTCGTGCAGCGCATGGTCAACGACGCGGCGGCCAGGCAGCTGGTCGAGGTCACGCCCAACCCCGCGCACAAGCGGTCCTCCCTGATCCGGCTGACCGAGCGGGGCACCACCGTCATCGACGCCGTCCTCGCCCGCGAGCACGCGGCGCTGCTCCGCGCAGGGGAAGACCTCACCGACGAGGAGGTCACTGCCTGCCTGCGCGTGCTGAGCCGGTTGTTGGACAACCTCGACGACGTGGACGTGAACTGATCGCGCTCACCGCTGCTGCGGCGAACCCGGTTCGTCTTCGGGGGCGGCTGCGGTCTCCGTTGTGGTCCGGATCACGGCAAGACGTGCACGGAGCCGACGGACCGCGAGGCGGACGTTGCGCCTGACCTCGGCAGGATCAGGTTCGGACCGCCCGGCCGCCGTTCTGTGCGATGTGTCGGGATCAGGCACCACCTACCGCCGGTATCCCCAGGACTGCCCGGTGAAACCTGGACTTTCAACAAGCGAAACCGATGTGGTTGGGTCGGGGGCATGGCTCGCATCGCTTACGACAGCCGGGACGCGGCGGCGTTCGAAGCCGCCCGCCACCTGCCCGAACAGGGACTCGTCGCCTGGCGGGAGGCGGTGTCCCGGCACCTCGACCCGCGGCCGGGCACTCGTCTGCTCGACCTCGGCGCGGGCACCGGCATGTGGTCGCGCGCCTTCGCGGCCTGGTACGACGTCGATGTCATCGCCGTCGAGCCGTCCGAGGCCATGCGCGCCCGGTGTCCGCACCCCCGGGCGCTGGCCGGAGACGCGAGCACCATTCCCTTGGCGGACAACAGCGTCGACGCGGCGTGGCTGTCCACGATGATCCACCACGTGCCCGACCCGACGGCGGCCGCGCGGGAGCTGCGCCGCGTGCTCCGTCCCGGCGGTCAGGTCCTGATCCGCTCGGCCTTCGCGGGCAGGCACGACTCGATCACGTTGTTCCGGTTCTTCCGGGAGGCCGTCCGCGTGCTGGACACCTACCCGAGCGTCGAGGACGTCGAAGCCGCGTTCGCCACCGCGGGCTTCACCACGGTCTCGTTCGAACCGGTCCCGCAGACCACCTCGCCGTCGCTGCGCGAAGTCCTCGCGAACCTCCGCCGAGAGGCGCACACACCCCTCCAATTGATCACTGACGAGGAGTACGCGGCCGGTCTGGCCCGACTGCGGAGCGCCGCGCGAACCGAGCGCGGGCCCGTCGTCGACGCCCTCGACCTTCTCGTCCTCCGCTAGCGCGCGAGGGACTTCCCGCGGACTCTCCACAGTGGACACATGGTCCACCGGCCCTGCCCGGCAGGGACTTTCGGCTCAGCGGGTGGAGAACTCGGTCTCTCGCAGTCAATTCGCGGCGGGAGTCTGCTGAACGCGGACGCACAGACGAGCACCGGGAGCCGGACATGCGCAATCGGACCGTGCGATCGGTGATGAGCACCGACGTGATCACGGTGACCCCTCGGACCCTGTTCACCTACGCCGCGCGCCTCGTGGTCGAGCACGGCATCAGCGCCCTGCCCGTCGTCGACGCCGCCGGGGCTCTGGTCGGTGTGGTCACGGAAGTCGATCTGCTGGTCAGGCAGGCCCGCCGGGGCGAGCCCGGCTCCGTGCTCGACGGCTGGTTGCACCGGCACGCGAGGCGGCGCGCCGGGATGCGCACGGTCGGTGAGGTGATGACCCCGCGACCGGAGACCGCCGGCGCGGACCTGCAGGTGAGCACAGCGGCGAACCTGGTGGCCCGGTCCGGGTGCGGCCGCCTTTTCGTCGTGGACGAGCGTGGTCGGCTGGCCGGCGTGGTGACGCGGCGCGACCTGCTGCCGGACGCGGTGATGCCGGACGTGGTCGACGAGCTGGAGGCCGACCAGGACGCGTGGCAGGGGGGCGTGCGGTGAACGCGCCGATCGTGATCGGGGTTTCTCCCTTCGCAGACCGCAGGCCGGTCGTCTCGTGGGCGGCGAACGAGGCCGTGCTGCGCGGGCGGGCGGTGCGCCTGGTCCACGTGTGCCAGGAACTGCAGTGGTTCGGGACCTCGGGCGTGGACGCGCTCTTCGGCCCCCGGGTTCAGGGGGAGCAGGTGCTCCGCGAGGTGGAGGCCGCGGTCCGGGCGGCGCACCCCGCGCTGGAGGTCACCTGCGGGATCGCCGACGGTGATCCCGCCGAGGTGCTCGTCGAGGAGTCGCGTGCGGCGGAGCTGGTCGTCGTCGGCACCCACGACCAAGGCCGCTTCGCCGACCTGGTGCTGGGATCGGTCAGCAGGGAGCTGGTCCGGCGCTCCGCCGCCCCGGTGATCACCGTGCCGAACCTGGAGCGCCCGTGCGTGGACGGACCGGTCGTGGTCGGGGTGGACGGCACCGAGGTCTCGCAGGAGGCGCTGCGGTTCGCCCTGACCGAAGCCTCCCGCACGGGCAGGCGGCTCTACGCCGTGCACTGCTGGCCCACGCCGCTGGACCGGGCGGAGCGCTCGCTGGTCCGCGACGAGGAGTGCCGGGTGCTGGCCGAGGCGTTGGCGGGGGTGTCCGAGGAGTTCCCCGACGTCTACGTGATCCCGGTGCTCTCCGGCGGTGATCCCGCGGAGGAGCTGGTGTGGCGTTCCCGCGACGCGTCCATGGTGGTCCTGGGTTCGCGCTGCAGGGGAGCGCTGGCCGCGGTGGTGCTCGGGTCGGTCGGCCGCGACGTGCTCCGGCACGCGTCCTGCCCGGTCGCCGTGGTGTGTCCTCAGGACGCGCGCGTCGCGCCGAACTCCGGACGACGCGTCACGAGTCGCGACGGCGACCGAAGCAGAAGTAGGCCAGCGGGCCGACGAAGTTGATCGCGATCACGGCCGCCCACAGCTTCTTCGGGCCGTTCACCCGCTCCGGGCTCCTCCGGGAGAGGTCGACCCACGCGGTCAGGGCCAGCGTCACCTGCACGGCACCGGCGGCGATGACCGTCCTCTTGCGTCCTGGGCTGAGGTCCTGCCAGGTCTGGGATCGCATCGCGGTTCCTTCCTGTCGCACCGCCTCCATGCTAGGTCGGTGAGAGGCCCGCCGATCCCGACAGGAGCACCCTTGCCGCCGGGTTCCAGCGCCTCTCGGCGGTGCACCTCCGCCCGGATGGTCGGCAGCACGTCGGCGCCGGTCGAGCCCCGGTGTGGACGTCGTCATGCCGTCGGCGTTGAGCTGTTCGAGAGAAAAGATATCTGGATTCTGCACGGCAGAAGGGCTGTACTCGTTTTCGATAAAGTCGTTGACGCGCGTCGGTCTGTCGGTGATGATGGATCTGCACAAACGAGCTGAGGAGTACGTGATGGACATGTGGAAGCGAGGGACGCAGTGGCGGTACCTGTCCGCCGCGGTCGCTGGCGCATGTCCCTCATGTCTTGGCCGGAAGCCCCTGCTCTGGCAGGAGCAGGCGTATCAGGGCTGCGCGGGCTCCCCACCATGACCTGGTTCGGGTCATGACCAGGGAGCCGCCCATCGGGGAACCGATCCGGGCGGCTTTCTTTTTCTCGCATGCCCGGAATTCTTTTTCTGCCGATGAGCTTGTGGAAGCGGAACGGTTTCCAAAACCGTGTCCCGGGGGTTCGACTCCCTCCATCGGTGCGATTCATTGACAAGTGCGCAGCGGAGAAGACTTTTCCCGATGCCCGTCTCGATCGCCTGTTGTGCGGCCGACGCGGGCACCCGGGTCCGGCCGCGCGCTCCCGTGGGCGCGGCCGGACCCATCCACGGTGGAGATGGGGCTGTAGGAGCCCCGCCCGGCTGTAACCCGGGTGCCGGTACCCAGGCACAGGGGGTTCGACTCCCTCCTCCACCACGGGGTCGAGGTGGACTCGGCGGACACGTCGGTCTTCCAACCCGGAGCAGCGGGTTCGACTCCCGCACGCGTACCAGGAGGATTGGCCGAGTCCGGGAAGGCATCCGTCTCGAAAACGGTGGTCGGGCGTGACGAGCGCCCGCGCAGGTTCGAATCCTGCATCCTCCGCGACGCCGCGCTCCGCAGCGGACCACCTCGCCGCCGGGCAACCGGGGCCGCCGCCGGGCGTCCTGACGTATGTGGGGAGATCGACTTCATCGTCGCCGAGATGGCGGCTCGACGTGACACGGCTGCCTGAGGACGTTGTGGACCTCATCGACGCCCTCAGGCCCGGCGAGGAGCTGATCATCACGCGGGACGGTGATCCGGTCGCGGCGATCTCCAGCACGCGCGGCGCCGTCGTCGACCCCGGCTCGCCGGACGAGGCTGCCGGACAACCACAGGCGGACTACGACGACGTGACTGTCGTGGCCACCGCGATGAAGTTGTCGGCCGAGGCCCGGGCCTCACTGTCCGCCGAGCTCGGTGCGGACTACATCGTGCTGGACCTGCACTCGGCGCCGAAGACCGCCGAGGTGCTGCTGGTGCCGCCGTCCAGCCCGCAGCTGATCGGAAGCCTCCAGATGCTGTTCCCGAAGGCGCGCGTCATCATCACCGAGATCGAGGACGACGTCCTCGGTGTCAGCTATCGCGGCCCGGTCCGCCGCATGCTGGAGGCGGGCGCCGAGACCTACCTGAGCTCGACCACCATCCCGCGGCTGGCCAAGCAGCTCGATCACGCGATCACCCAGCACCAGATCACCGGCGGCGCGACGCCGCGGATGGAGATCGAATCCTCCTGAGGCCGGCGACACCTCACCGCGGCACGGCCTCGGTGGGTTCGCCTGCCGCGCCGAGCACTTCGCGCGGGCCCTTCCGGCGTGTCCAGACGAAGCAGGCCAGTGCGCCGAGGAACACCAGGATCGAGACCCACACGTTCACGCGGACACCGAACACCAGCGTCGCCGGATCGGTGCGCATCAGCTCGATCCACGTCCGGCCCAGGGTGTACCCGGCGACGTACAGGGCGAACGCGCGGCCGTGGCCGAGGCGCAGCCTGCGATCCACGAAGACCACGAGCAGGGCGACCCCGAGGTTCCACAGCAGTTCGTAGAGGAACGTCGGGTGCACCGGGCTTCCCGGCAGCGGGATGCCGTTGGAGATGCCGTTGAGCTGGTCGGCCACGCCGTCGGCGTTGACGCGGTGGTAGATCTCCAGTCCCCAGGGCAGTGTGGTGTGCGAGCCGTACAGCTCCTGGTTGAAGTAGTTGCCGATCCTGGCGATCGCGTGTGCGACGGCGATGCACGGGGCGACCGCGTCGGCGAACACGGGCAGCGGAACCCCTTTGCGCCTGCACCCGATCCAGGCGCCGACCGCGCCGAGGGCGATCGCGCCCCAGATGCCGAGCCCGCCCTCCCAGACGTAGAGGGCGCGGATCGGGTCCTTGCCCTCGCCGAAGTACAGGTGGTTGTCGGTGATCACGTGGTAGATCCGGCCCCCGACGATGCCGAAGGGCACCGCGAACACCGCGACGTCGTTCACCACTCCGGCCGGGCCGCCCCTGGCGATCAGGCGCTTCTCGCCCCACCAGATGGCGACGACGATCCCGATGATGGTGAACAGCGCGTAGGCGCGGATCGGGATCGGACCGATCTCCCACACCCCTTGCGCCGGGCTGGGAATGGTCGCCAGGAACGCGGTCGAGATGGTCACGGCCCCACGCTAGCGGCGCCCCCGCAAGATCCCGGTGTTGTCAGGGAGGAGCACATGTTCGTGCAGCGCGCGGACCGCGGGGTTCGACCAGGGTGCCCGATGCCAGGTCGGGGGGAGGATTTCGAGGTGTGGGGCGAGGCGCAGAGCGCGGTGTGCTGCGCGCGTTTCCTGCCAGGCGAACTGCGCGACGCGCCCGGGCCGCTGCAAGACGAGGTGCAGCAACGGGTGCAGCAGCGGATCGAGCGCGACGGCCGAGCCTGGCTGGCTACGACCGTGCTGCGCGGGCGGCGCGTCCTGCGCATCGACGTCAACAGCGTGCTGACCCGCGCCGGGCACGTCGACGAACTGCTGGTCCTGCTCCAGCGGGAAGGTGCCGCTGTGCTCGCCGAGCGATCAGTCAGCCGCTGACCGGGCGAAGTAGACCCGGCGCCAGTGCTCGGCCGAGCGGACCAGGTCGTCGGTGACGTGGTGGAGGAACTGGCTCAGGTTCTCCAGCCGGGCACCGGCGGGCGTACCGGGGTCGAGCGCGTGGGCGCTGCGCAGGGAGACGGCCGCGATCTCGGTGTCGATGCGCGCGCTGGCCATGATCGCCTGGTACCACGCGTCGTCGTCGACGACGTAGCGCTCGGCGCGGCCGCGGGGGTCGCGCTCCCGTTTGATGATCTCCAGTGCCGTCAGGTAGCCCACGGCCTTGGAGATCGACGCGGGGCTGACGTGCAGGCGCCGCACGAGTTCGGCGGAGGTGAGGCTGCCGCTGTCGGTGGTGAGGAGCGCGGCGAGGACGTGGGCCGCCATCTGCGGGAGCCCGGTCCGGATGAACAGGGCCGCGATGTGCGCGACCACCTCCTCCACGATCCGTGGGTCGCGCCCACCGAGGGCTGTGTTGCGCGGTGCGGACGTGGGCGGAGCGGCAGGCTGCCGACGCACCTTTCGCTTGCTGGCCCAGTGCGCCTGGTCGGCGCGGTAGTCGCCGGGGCCGCCGTTGCGCATGACTTCGCGGGTGATGGTGGAGGTCGGCCGTCTGAGCAGGCGGGCGATGGCGGCGTAGGTCAGCCCGTCGCGCAGTCCTGTGGCGATCTGCCGCCGGTCCCGCTGGGTGAGTCGTTCACCAGGCATGGGTGCCCCTCGCCGTCGTCGTCGAGGCCAGCTTAATGCAACGTGCTGTTGCATTATCGAGCAGCGGTCGTGCAACGAATTCAGTGCAGCCATCTGCGCATATGGTCGTTGCTTTACGGATCGCTGATTGACCGCCCTGCGGGTGCAACGTAACTTTCGCCAAGTCGTGAAGGTTATGTGAGCAGGGGGTTTTCGACGTGGCAGGCAACGCGGACCGCGAGAAGGTGCAGCAGGCACTGGACTGGGCGGTCACCGAGTCCGGCGTGCCCGGCATCGTCGCCGAGGTGCACGACGCCGACGGAACCTGGTTCGGCACGGCAGGTGTGGCCGACATCAGGACCGGGGCGCGGCGTCGCCCCGGGGAGCACTTCCACGCGGGCAGCGGCGGCAAGGCGTTCACGGCCGCGGCGGTGCTGCAGCTGGAGGCCGAGGGGCGGCTGAGCCTCGCCGACCCGGTGGAGAAGTGGCTGCCCGGGGTGATGAACGGCAGCGGCTACGACGGCGACAAGATCACGATCCATCACTTGCTCAGCAACACCGGGGGGTTGTTCTCCACCGGCCTCGCACCGGAGACGACGGACAACTACGCCACGCGCGCGGGCCTGGAGAAGCACCGGTTCGACCTCTGGTCCACCTCCGACCTGCTCCGGCTCGGGCTGTCCCAGCCGCCGATCGGCGAGCCGGGGGAGCGCTTCGTCTACTCCAACGGCGGTTACTACCTCGCGGGCGCGATCATCGAGAAGGTCTCCGGCAACAGCTACGCCGAGGAGGTCGATCGCACGGTCATCCGGCCGCTCGGCCTGAAGCACACCTACGTCCGTGCCGTCACGGACACCGGATATCCGGACCCGCATCCTCGGGCGTACTCGTCGATGTTCCTCAAGGACGGGACCGATCCGGCCTCGCTGACCCCGGAGAACTGGGTGTCGCTCATGGAAGGTCCCGGAACGCCGCCGCTCGACGTCACCGAGTTCAACACGTCCTTGTTCTGGTCGGCAGGCAACGTCATCTCCACCACCGGTGACCTGATCCGCTTCGTCGACGCGATGGCGAGCGGCAGCCTGTTGCCGCCCGCTCAGCACCGCGCGATGTGGACCACCGTGTCCACCGAGGGCAGCGGCTGGATTCCGCGCACCCGCTACGGCCTCGGCATGTTCGAGGTGGACGAGGAGCTGGCCGGCGGTCGCACGCTCCGCGGCATGGCGGGCGCGTTCTGGGGGACCGGCAGCATCGGGGTGGGCGAGCCCGACGGCGAGCGCGCGGTCGTCGTGCACACCAACACCGACTGGAGGGACTTCAAGATCGCCTTCAGGGTCCTCGACGCGGTGTTCGGCTTCACTGGCGGGTGATGGCGCGGTTGAGCAGGTCGCGCAGGGCGCTCTGCTGCTGCTCGGTCAGGCCCGCCAACGGTGACTCCTCGATGAGCAGTTCGATGAGCCGTCCCCGGAGCGCGGTGCCTTCCGCGGTGAGCACCAGTTGCTTCGCGCGGCGGTCCGTGGGGTGCGGGCGGCGCTCGACCAGGCCCTGCCGCTGTAGCCGGTCGATCACGTAGGTCGCGTTGGACGGCTCGCAGCTCATCCGCTCGGCCAGCTCGCTCAAGGTCATCGGCCCGGTCATCTCGCGCAGCGCGGTCGCCTGCGCCGCGGTGAGGTCGAGCTTGGCCGCCCGCACCCGGACGTGCTCGCCGATCTGCCGGGCCAGCCCGTTCACCAGCCCGCACAGTTCCCGCTCCGCGGTCACCTGCGGCTCCGGCGTCGTCATGGCCGCAGTCTAGCAAGAACGTGAAGTCATCATAGTTATGACTTGAAAGGTTCAAGTCATATGCTTTACGCTCGCCCCGCTGGCGCACGCCGACGAGGGACGGGAAACGATGACGAACGTTGTGTCGAAGCAGGACGAACGGCTCCGGAGACCGGCGAGCACGCGCTCACTGCGGCTCGGCGAAACGAAGGTGACCTACGTGCCGGACGGGGTCGTGCAGCTCACCCCTCGTGGCTGGCTTCCGGGCACCAGCGACGAGGTGTGGGCCGCGCACCCCGAATACCTCGACGAGACCGGCAACCTCGTCGGCAGCATCGGCGGATTGTTGGTGGAGCACGGCGATCGCGCGCTGCTGATCGACGCGGGCTTCGGTCCGCAGTCGGTCCCGGCGCAGCCCGGCAATCCGCACGGCGCCATCCGCGGCGGCGCACTGCTGGACAACCTGGCCGTGCTCGGCCGGAAGCCCGAGGAGATCGAGGCGGTGGCCTTCACCCACCTGCACGTCGACCACCTCGGCTGGGCGTGGCACCCCGCGCCCGGAAGCACGCGGCCCGCCTTCACCGGCGCCGACTACCTGGTGGCCGAGCCCGAGTGGTCGCAGCGCCACCTCGTCGAAGCACACGGCACGACAAGGGAAATCCTTGACGCGCTGCAACCGCGGGTGCGGACCGTGGCCGACGGCGAGGAGATCTTCCCCGGCGTGCACGTCATGCTCACGCCGGGCCACACCGCAGGCCACACCGCCTACGTCGTCACCGCGGGCGGCCGGCGGCTGATCGCCTTCGGGGACGCCCTGCACTCGCCGATCCAGGTCGACCACCCCGAGTGGTCCGCCGCCTCCGACCACGACCACGGCCTGTCCGCCGACTTCCGCCGCCGCCTCGTCGCCGAACTCGCCGAGCCCGGCACCATCGGATTCGGCGTCCACTTCGCCGACGTCGTGTTCGGCCGGGTCCGCCCCGGCGGTGACGGCCCCGCCTGGCAGCCGATCACCGACTGACTCCCTTGCCGGTTTCGGTGTCCACTGTGGACTTACCGCTAGTGATCCCGGCTGGTTCCGGCGTGGGGTCGGCTTGACCTGGGGCCCCTTGCGCGTGCCCGTGGGCCTTACGGGGCACGGGATGAAACTCCGGCCCTCGCGGGAAGCGTCCCCCAGGTAAAGCCGACCGCCCCAGCCTTACCTCGCGCCAGCTGGAACTGGCTTTCGTTTGCTGAAACCGTTGGCGTGTAAGGGAAAGTTCACTCTGTAGAGCCATGATCCACTATTTGCAGACGCTAAAATGGGAGTATGGCCCCTGCCGATATCGAAGACGACGTCGTGGCCGCCTACGCCGCCATCGGGCGTGCGGTGGCGGACTTCGCCTCGACCCTGATGAAGCTCTACAACGACCTCGATCCCGAAGTGCAGCAGTATGCCGGGGATGTTCTGATGCCGCTGCTGCGTGTTTCCCAGGTCAAGGGCAACAAGCTGATCGATCGGGCGATGTCGCTGGTGGAGCACCCGGTGGTGTTGGAGGCGTTGTCGGAGGGGCGGATTGATGAGGGCAAGGCGTTGATGATCATTGATCAGGTCAGTGTCCTCGACGCAGCCAACCAAGCGATCGCCGAACCCGTGCTGATCAACCACGCCGCGACGCATAACTACACGGCGAGCCAGCGGTATGCCCGGCGTTTCATCCTCAAGCTGGATGCCGAGGCGGCGTTGCGGCGTTATGAGGAGAAGCGCAAGCAGCGGTTGGTGGAGAAGTTCAACCTCGACGACGGCATGTGCTCGCTGCGCGTCGTGCTGCCCGCGCTCGACGCGGCCTTGGCCTTCGATCGGATCGACCGCATCGCGCGGGCACTACCGAAAGATGACCGAACGCTGGACCAGAAACGATCTGACGTTGCGGCAGACCTGTTGATGGGCAAGGAAACACCCGCCCCGCAGGGCCAGGTGTGCGTCAACCTCACAATGCCGATCACCAACATCCTGGGCCTGACCACAGACCCGGTCATGCTCGCCGGGTACGGGCCGCTGCCCGCGCCGATCGTCGCTGACGTGGCCGCGAATGGCATTTGGAAGCGCATCCTCACCGACCCGGTGAGCGGGATGGCCGAGCACATCACCACCTACCGGCCCACACCCGCGCAGCGGGAGTTGGTCAACGCGCGGTATCCGACGTGCACGATGGTTGGCTGTAACCAACCGGCGCACCGTTGCGATCTGGATCATTGTTGCCCGTTCGATGGCAGCAACACCACGGTCGCGAGTCTGCGGCCGAAGTGCAGGCATCACCACCGGATGAAGACGCACTCCCGTTGGTCCTGTGAGAATCGGCCGGATGGGACGCATGCGTGGACCACGCCGAGCGGCAAGGTGATCGAGACCGAACTCGAACCCATCGCCGAACCGGCGCCGTTCTAGGCGGTGGTCTGGCGGTGCGCCCGGTGGCAGCATCGGTGGTGTGGTCGAGGTGCGAGACGCGACGCGGGACGACGCTCACGCCATCGCGACGGTGCTGGTGCGATCCTGGCGAGCGGCCTACCGAGGTCTGCTTCCCGACGAAGTCCTGGCGGCACTGTCGATCTCCGAGCGAGAGCAGTTCTGGTCGGACCTCCTCGCCGCCCGCCCGCCGCGGACCCGCATGCTGGTCGCGACGAGCGCGGGCGACGTCGTGGGGTTCGCCGCGCTCGGCCCGCCGCTGGTGGAGGCCGACCGGGTCGATCCGAGCCTCGGCGACCTCTACGCGCTCTACCTCGCGCCCGACGTCTGGCACTGCGGCATCGGCAGCCAGCTCCACGCGGCAGCCCTCGACGGGTTGAGGTCCTGCGGGTTCACGCACGCGGGCCTGTGGGTTCTCGACAGCAACGAGCGCGCGCTGTGCTTCTACCGCAGCCACGGTTGGACGGACACCGGACGATCCCAGCTCGACCGCGGGCCCGGTGGCGTCGAGCTGCACGAGCGTCGGCTCCACCGCGACCTGGGCGAGTTCACCCTCGGGCCGACAGCGCTTCCCTGATGGCGGGCACGATCTCGCCTGCCCAGCGGCCGAGGGACATCGCGTCCGGTGTGCCGCCCTTGGGCGAGAAGAGGGTGAAGCCGGAGGCGTCGTGGTCCAGCACGGCCTCGGTCAGCTCCTGGACCCACTGGTCGACCGAGCCGCCGATCCAGCGGCCGTCTCGGTCCCGGGTGGCGGACAGCGGACTGTCGGTGATGCGGCCGGGGAAGTTGAAGATCGTGCGGACGTCCCGGGGATCGCGGCCCGCTGCGGCTGCGGCCGCGTCGACGACCGGTCGGGATTCCCGGTACCGCTGACTGCGCCAGTCCGCCGCGTGACCGGGAATCCAGCCGTCAGCGACGCGACCGGTGGCGGCCAACGACTTCTTGCCGACCGAGCCCGTCCACACCGGCGGCGCGGCCACCGGTGCGGGCTCGATGCGGTCGACCCGGTAGTGGCGGCCGTGGTGGGTGACCGGTTCGCCGCCGCCGGACAGCTTCCGGATCAGCACGATGGCCTCCTCGAAGGAGTCGACGGCCTCACCGGGGGACAGGCGGGGCACGCCCATGTCGGCGATCCGGTCCCACAGGCCGCCCGCGCCCATGCCGAGCACGACGCGCCCGCCGGACAGCGCCGACAGCGAGGTCACCGCCCGCGCGAGCATGGGCGCGGGCCGGGTCGGCAGGTTGGTGACGTTGGCGAGGCCCGCGATGCGCTCGGTGCGCCCGAGGACGAAACCGATGGTGGCGTAGGCGTCCAGGCGCTCGCCGAGGTAAGGGTGGTCCGAGAGCGAGAAGTGGTCGAGCCCTTCCCGGTCGGCCTGCTCCACCATGCGCAGCAGTTCCGGTCCCTCGGCGAAGCCGCTGTGCGCGCCGAAGCCGAAAACGATGTCCGTGTTGAGCACTGTGCTGCCTTCCTGCGTGGTCACCACGCGTACGCCTCGGGTGCGGGCTTGCTCCCGTTCGGCCCGGGAGAGGGGAACAGCCTGTCGAGCTCGGCCAGCGTGTGGTCATCGAGCGTGATCTCCAGCGCTCGCAACGAGCCGGCGAGCTGGTCGACCGTGCGCGGCCCGATGATCGGGCCGGTCACACCGTCCTGCGCGAGCAGCCACGCCAGCCCGACATCGGCCGGGTCCTCGCCGAGATCGGCGGACAACTTCTCATACGCCGCAATGGTTTCCCGGTGCCTGGCGAGCACGGCGGCGGAGCGGCCGGAGTTGCCCCGGGCGACGCGCCCCTCCTTCTCCTTGCGCAGCACGCCACCGAGGACCCCGCCGTGCAGCGGCGACCAGGGGATCACGCCCAGTCCGTAGTGCCGCGCGGCGGGCAGCACCTCCAGCTCGATCCAGCGGTTCATCAGGTTGTAGATCGACTGCTCGGCCACCAGCCCGAGCAGCTGCCGCGCCCGCGCCGCCTCCTGCGCCTGTGCGATGTGCCAGCCCGCGAAGTTCGACGAGCCGAAGTAGAGCGCCTTTCCCTGCTGGCGCAGGACGGTGAAGGCCTCCCAGATCTCCTCCCACGGCGTGTTCCGGTCGACGTGGTGCATCTGGTAGAGGTCGATGTAGTCGGTTCCCAGCCGCCGCAGCGATGCCTCCGCCGCGCGCCGGATGTTCAGCGCTGACAAGAACTTCCCGTTCGGCCGGTCGCCGGTCGGGAGGTAGACCTTGGTGGCCAGCACGGTCTTCTCGCGCCGGTCACCGCCGGTGGCGAACCACCGGCCGATGATCTCCTCGGTGGTCCCGCCCGAGTACACGTTGGCCGTGTCGAAGAAGGTGACGCCGTGCTCGTGCGCGCGGTCCATGATCGCATGACTGTCCTTCTCGGACGTTTCGTTCCCGAAGTTCATGGTGCCGAGCACGAGCCGGGACACCGAGAGGCCGGAGCGGCCGAGCTGTGTGTAATCCATGTGTGCCAAAGCCTTTCAGGCCGCGGTGGGGCCGAACTGTTCGGTGAAGCGGCCGGTGAAGAGGTCAGCGCCCTTGAACGCCGAGACCGTCGTGGTCGGGACGACGGACGGCCCGTCGGGCGTGGGCAGCTGACCGACTCCGCCACGCGGGCCGAGCGGGAGCAGGATCATCGGGTCCACCGCGGCCTCGTAGGTGGCCACCGGCGGTTCGCCGCGCAGCTGGGCGGCGATGTTCCGCGCCACCACCTCGGCGTGCTGCATCGCGTAGCCGGCTCGCTTGGCCTCGGCCACGTCGGTGAGGTCGCCGACCGCGTACACGTGGTCGTGCCCTCGCACGTTCAGCGTTTCGGTGACCGGGACCAGCCCCTCCGGCGTGCGCGTGGTGAGCAGGCCGTCGGCGAGGTAGTCGCTGTTGACGCGCACACCGTGGGCGCGGAACCAGATGTCGGCGGTGATCTCGTCGCCGCCGGTGGTGGCGACCGTGAACGTCCCGGTCCGGCCCGGCTCGGCCGGCGGCGTCACGCCGGCACCGAGGCGCACCTGGACGCCCAGCTCGTCGAGCTGGCGGTGCAGCTCCTCCACCATCTCCGGCTCGAAGCCGGGCAGCAGCCGTTCGGCCGGGTCGACGATCGTCACCTGCTTGTGCGGCCAGGCGTCCTTGATCTCCCCGGCCAGCTCCAGGCCGACCGGGCCCGCGCCGAGGATCAGCACCCGGTCGGCACCGGCCAGCTCCTTGTGGGTCCGGCGGAAGTCCTCGACCGCCTCGCTGACGGAGTCCGCGGCGGGCTTGGCCGGGTAGGCGTAGCTGGATCCGGTGGCCAGCACCAGGAAGTCGGCCGCGACGCGCCGCCCGGACGCGAGGGTCACCCCGGCGGGGTCGACCGAGACCGCGCGGTCGCGGACCACCGTGGCCCGCGTGAGCAGCGTGTCGAAGGGGAAGAACATGTTCCCCGCCCAGTCGGGCCTGGTCACGGCCCGCAGGGAGCCCGCGGCGTTGACGAACGCGTCCCTCGGGTCGATGAGGACGACATCCGCCTCGGTTTCCAGCGCCTTGGCGACCGCGGCGCCCCCATATCCTCCGCCGATGACGGCGACGGTACGACTCATGTTTCTCACACCCCACGGATAAACGTTGAAGTTCGTAGTACGAACCATATTAGTTCGTACTACGAACTTCAACCGTTGTCGCGTGGGTCACACGGACTTGTCGGTGGTGGAACCCGCGTCCGGGCCGAGGAAGACCTCCGGCACCTTGTTGTCCAGCACCACCCGGCTGAGCAGCCCGGCGAGCGTGTCGCGCTCCTCGGTGCCGAGCGTCGCCGCCAGCTCCTCGATCCGCCTGCAGGTCTCGGTGTAGAAGTCCTCGACGACCTCACTGCCCCGCGGGGTCAGCGCCACCCGCACCGCCCGCAGGTCGTCCGGATCCGGCTCGCGGCGGACGAGGCCGTTGCGCTCGGTGCGGTCCACCAGGCCGGTCAGGCTGGACTTGGCCAGTCGCAGCATCGCGCCGAGTTCGCTCATGCCGCACGGTCTCGCCATCAGCACGCACAGCAGTTGGCCCTGCTGCGACGTGATCCCGTATTCGCGGGCCGATTCGGCGTACACGGCGTCGACGAGGAAGGTCGACCGCACCAGAGCCGCCACGATCCCCATCTGTCCGTCACCCTGCTTGCTCACGGCCCCAGGGTACAGCGATCAGTTCGTAGGACGAACTATCGCAACAGCCGCTCCAGTTCCTGCTCCGCCTCCACACATCCCGCGTCGGAAATCCGCTGCAGTTCGAGCGCGTCACCCGCCGCGACCGCGCGCCGCGTGAGCAGGCGCCCTGCGTGCATGCACCCCTCGTCGAGCAGGTCGCTCAACTCCTGGAGATCCGCCCTGGCGTCGGCGAGGTCGGCCAGGCGGTCCAGCGCGGTCTCGTTGCCCTCGTCGGCGAGGGCGCGCAGCGTTTCACGATCGAGGTTCAGGGCTGTCATGGCCCCATGCTCGAACCTTGCCCCAGGGACAAGGTCAAGCATCTCCGCCGACTTCATCGAGTGGCTCGGCCCGTAGCCGCCGCGGCGGTGCCGAGGACCAGTGCCGCCGCGGCCGCGAACGCCGCGCCGAGCCACATCACCGCGGTGGTTCCGGCGGCGTCGGCGGCCAGCCCTCCGGTCAGCGCGCCGAGTGCGATCGCGGCGTTGAAGACCCCGGCGAACAGCGCCGAAGCCGCTTCTCGGGCGTGCGGTGCGGACGCCAGCATCCACGACTGCGCGGCCACCGAGACGCCGCCGTAGGCCAGGCCCCAGACCACCAACAACGCCGCCGCGGCCAGAGTGGTCAGGCCCAAGATCGGCACCAGGGCCATCGTCACCGACAGCGTCCCGCCGAGCACGAGCAGCGTCACCCGAGGCGACCGCGCCGCTCCGGCACCCGCGGCGAAATTGCCCGCGACGCCGAAGAGCCCGTAGACCAGGAGCAACGTGCCGATCAGCCCGGCGCCCACCCCGGACACTTCCTCCAGCACCGGCCGCACGTAGGTGTACGCGGCGAAATGCCCGACGACGAGCAGTGCCACCACGACCAGCCCGGTGCGCACGCGAGGTGCACCGGCCAGCCGCAGCATCGCGCCCAACCGGATGGCCTGCTCCGCGGGCAGGGGCGGCAGTGACACCGCCAGCGCGGCCAGCACCAGGAGGGACACTCCACCGGCACCGGCGAATGCGGCCCGCCATCCGGCCAGTTCTCCGAGGTGAGCGCCCGCGGGGACGCCGAGCACGGATGCCACGGCGATACCGCTGAAGATCAGTGAGGTCGCGGACGCGGCGGACCGCGGCGGGACGAGCCGTGCGGCCAGGCTCGCCGCGATCGCCCACACCCCGCCCATGCCGATGCCCACCAGCACCCGCGCGACGAGCATGACGGTGAAGCCGGGGGACCACGCCGCCAGCAGGTTCCCGGCCGTCAGCACCGCCATCAGCGCGCACAGCACGCTCCGCCGGTCGAGCCTGCCCAGCGCCGGGACCAGCAGGGGCGCGGACATCGCCGCGACCAGGCCGGTGACCGCGAGCGTCAGGCCCGCCGCGCCCTCGGTGACGCCCAGGTCGCGGCTGATCGGGGTCAGCAGCCCCACCGGCAGCATCTCCGAGGTGACCACGGTGAAGGTCGCCCCGGCGACCGCGCTCACCGCGGGCCAACCGCCCGCCCTGTGCGTTGTTTCCTTGAGTGCCATGTGTTCCAGGCAACCGCCGGGCTCGGCCGGGAACAACGGCCGATGTCTCATCCTTCCATTAGCTGGGCTACTTGATCCGCGGTGGAGGGAGAGCGATGAGCGGCCTGGAGATCCGCGAGCTGGAGGCGTTCCTGGTACTCGCCGACGAACTGCACTTCGGTCGCGCGGGAGAACGCCTCTACGTGTCGCAGAGCAGGGTCAGCCAGCTGCTCCGTTCGCTGGAGGGCCGGATCGGCGCGCCGCTGGTCGAACGCACGAGCCGGCGCGCGGAGCTGACACCGCTGGGGGAGAAGTTCCTCGCCGAGCTGCGCCCGGCCTACGGCGCGTTGCGGGCCGCCGTCGATCACGCGCGCGCCACCGCGCGGGGAGCCGGCGGTGTGCTGCGCATCGGTTTCCAGGGCGTCATCGACGACCACCTCGCGCGCGCCATCGCCGCGTTCGAGAAGCGGAATCCGGGCTGCGTGGTGGAACTCACCGAGATCCCGCTAGCTGACCCGTTCGGTGCACTCCACCGGCGTGAGGTCGACGCCGCGGTGGTGCTGCTGCCTGCGGAGGAACAGGACCTCGTGCTCGGCCCGACGTTCTCGCGACAGCCGCAGATGCTCGCCGTCTCGCCCCGGCATCCTTTCGCTGACAAGGAAGTCGTCACCGCCGAGGAGCTGGCGGACGTTCCGCTGATCGGGATCCACGGCCCCGCACCGGCGTACTGGCGCCGGGCTCAGGCCCCCGACACCACTCCCGGTGGTCGCCGGATCCCGCGCGGGCCGACCGCGGGCACCTTGCAGGAAGGCATGGGCCTCGCCGCGGCGGGCCGAGGCGGAATGCTGCTGTGCCGCTCGACGGCTGAGCACCAAGGACAGCGGGGCTCGGTCGTTTTCGTGCCGGTCACCGGGCTGCCGGAGTCGGTGCTCGGCGTGGTCTGGCACGCGGAGCACGGCGTCGGCCGGGCCCGGACGTTCGCCCAGGAGATCGTCGCCGAGGGATGACGCCGCCGCGCGAACGTCGCACCAGCAGCACCACGGCGACAAGCACCGCGAGCCCGCCCGCCGCCACGAAGCCCAAGGCCGGTGTGGTCGCGTCCATCACCGCGCCGATGACCGGCGCACCCAACGCGCTGCCGAGGGTGAGCGCGGACTGCTGGAGACGCATCACCTCACCGCGCACAGCGCTCCGCGGGCACGATCGCCAGGCACAGCCACCACCAGTCGGTGGCGAGTCCAATGGGGACGGTCAGCGGCCCCATGGTGCCCACCAACGCCAACGGCGAGATGGCCCTTGTCATCGCGCCGTAGACGAATCCGCCGAGCAACGAGACCAGGCGCCACACGACGACCACGGCTCCGGCCCAGGGAGCCTGCCCGTGGTGCTGGAGACCGGCGATGATCGCGATATCGCCGGTGTCGCGCCCGCGGTGATCACCAGCGCGCCGATCAGCCACTCCGCACGCGGGACCGGGCGCATCGGGCCGGAGTTCTCCTCCGACCGGCAACGTCAGGAAGCCGCCGAGGAGGGCGGTTCCGAGCAGTGCGACGTAGGGCAGCGAGGGCGCGACGAACCAGAACGCGGCCTCGCCGACCGTGGTGATCGCCAGCATCAGACGCAGGCCGAGGCGGCCGAACAGCGGACCGCTCAGCGTCATGCCGACCGCGATGACGGCGATCACCAGCCCGGCCGCGCCGTAGCCCTCCATCAGCGTGAGCGCCACGTGCAGCGTGACCGCCACGCTGACCGCGGCGCCGGGAATGCGTGCGAACGGGGCGATCAGCAGCAGGCTTCGCGCGCCCGGCAGGGCGAACACGTGCCGGTAGCGAGAAAGGGCCACTCCGCCATGCTGGCCGAACTCCACCGGCTTCAGTTTCCTGCGGCCGACAATTCGGCAGTGCGCGAAGGTGATGTCAGACGCTACGCGTGGAACCGTTGTGTCCACAGTGGACTGAAGTGTCGGCGGACGGTTTTCTCAGCGCACGACAGGAGCCTTGGGCTGGCCGGTCTTCGGTGGCGTTTCGGCGCATTCCGTTCCGGGCGCGGGCAGTGCGCCGGTCTGGAAGTAGGCGTTCACCGCGGCGACCGAGCAGGGGTTGCCCGAAGCGGACGGTCCGTGCTCACCTCCGGCGACGCTGAGCAGTCGCCCGTGCAGGCGCTCGGCCATGGCGACACCGCCGACGTAGGGCGTGGCCGGGTCGCGACGGGACTGGATCACCAGCGGCGGCGTGGCCAGCCCGCGCTCGGCGATCCGCACCTGCGGGCTCGGCTGGTTCGGCCAGAACGCGCAAGCGAGGTCGCCCAGCATGAACTCGCGACCGTAGGTCGGGAACCGCTTCGCCAATGTGGCCGCATCACGTTCGTAGACGGCGACGTCGCGGGGCCACGCGTCCTCGCCGCAGGTGACCGCGAGAAACGCCGAGATCATGTTCACCGGCCTGTGCTCGCCACCGCCGCCGGGCAGTTCCTGGCCGAACTGCTCGGTCGCCTTGAACAGCGCGTCCGCGGTGCCGCTGCGGTTGAGCTCCACCAGCACGGCCTCGACCAACTGCCACGTGGCGCGGTAGTTGACGTAGAACCCGGTCGCGTTGAACAACGTGCGGTCGGTGGCGAACACCCCGGGGCGCTGCGGGTGGGCGATCGGCGCGTCCTTGAGCTTGAGCCGCAGCCGGTCCCAGGTGGCCGTCACCTCCTTGGCGGTGGCGCCGAGGCCCGCGGTGGCGTTGCGTTCGGCGATCCAGCCGAACATGTCCTGGGTGCGCAGTTCCTTGGCCTCGGCCTGGCCGAACCGGCTGCGCCGCCAGGCCCAGTCGGGGTGGATCGAGGAGTCGAGCACGAGCTTGTCCAGCGAGCGCGGGAAGAGCGTGGCGTACACCCCGCCCAGGTACGTTCCGTACGAGGCGCCCCAGTAGTGGATTCGTCGTTCCCCCAGCGCTTTGCGGACCTGGTCCATATCGCGCGCGGTGTTGGCGGTGCTGACGTGCCGGAGCAGGTCGCCGGAGCCCGTGGCGCAGTTGCGCGCCAGATCCTCTTCCGGCGCGTACGGCCGCTGAGCCGTGCGCGCGCCGACGGTGCCGCCGCAGTCGACGGGTGTGCCGTTGGTGGTGCCCCTCGGCGCGAAGCCGATGAGGTCGAACTGCTTGGCCAGCTCGGGATAGCCCTGCCACACCCCGACCCAGGCGAAGGTGCCGTCCGCGCCGGGGCCGCCGGGATTGGTCAGGATGGCGCCGCGGCGCCGCGCCGGGTCGGTCGCCCGGATCCGGCTGACCGCGATGGTGATCTTCGGGCCCCGCGGCTCGGCGTAGTCGCGCGGCACCGGCACCCGCGTGCACTCGATGGCCGCACCGGTTGGCGCGCCGGGGAAGTCGGCGCAGCTGCCCCAGGTGATCGGCTCGGCGTACGCGGGCACCGGGATCAGCGTGACGAGCGACAGCGCGCCCACCACCACGGACAGTTTTCGTTGGTACGCCACAGGTACTCCTGGTTCACCAGAGAACATTGCGCCACGAGCGTGCTGCGCACGCGTGGCACGGCGGTAGTGAGCGCGATCATGAGCTGGTTCTGCGGAACGCGGCTCACTGGCACTGACATGTGTCATAAGGCCCAGGTGACGGCGCTCATAGCCAAGATCGGCGAGGCGTGGTAGATGTTCGTGCCGGGCCGCGGAGTTCTTGGGGGGACTACATGGGGCGCCAGTACCGTTATTTCGCACTCTCGAACCACAAGCTGACCGCGAACAGCTACGACGTGCTCCGGAAAAACGGCGAGCGCGAAGAGGTCTTCATCGCGCTCGAGGGGTGGCGGCCGCGCAGTGCGAGCGACCGTTCGGGTGCTTCGGAGCACGAGATCGACGAGCGGCGGGCCCACCTCATCATCGACTGGAACACGGGGAACCGGTTCATGCCGTTGGACCGGCCGTTCCGGTACTTCGCCCTGACCGACGGCGAACACCCGCCGGAGGACCCGGTGGCCGTCGTGCGGAGGTGGGCCGACGAGCACGGCGACCAGGAGGACATGCTGGTCTCGATGCGGGAGTGGACGCCTGGCGTTCCGTTCCCGCAGGACGGCCTCGACGCCGTACTGATCGACGCGGCCGAGGTCGACCGCCTCGCCTCCGTCATGGAGGAACGCCGCAACGGCTTCGAGTTCTACCACTACCTCGCGATCGTCAACGACGAGCACGACGTCGACGATCCGGTGACAGTTGTACGGGAACGACCGGCGACCGGCGAGATCGAGACGTACACGGCAGGTCTGAAGTGGGAACCCGGTGGCACTCCGGGCAAGCGCGTGCCGATCACCGCCTTGGCGGCCAGGGAGTTCACCGACAGCACGATGCCGGAGCGCGTGCGCGAGGAAAAGCCGTACCGCTACTACGCGATCCTGATCGGCGACCACGCCCAGGTCACCGCCCCGGACGCAGTGGTGCGGCAGAAGATCTGCCCGCGCTGCCTGCACGCCGAGGAGGTGTACCGCCCGGGCGGACGCTGGGTTGCGACGAACGCGGTGATGCAGATCAGGGCGGGCGAGCGTCCCGGCAGAGTGGTCCCGATCAGTGAGGAAGTCGCGACCGCGCTGCGCGAAACGCGGACGCCCAAGCCTGTTCTTGAGCGCGAGCCGGCGCCGCGAACGGTGTACCGCTACTACGCCGTCGTGTCGGACGACCAGCCGGTAGATGACCCGCTGACGGTCGTGCGCGTGCGCGACGACATCGAGGAGGCGTACACCCCGACGTTGTGGTGGGAGCGGGCGACACCGGCGGGGGAGCGGGTTCCGATCTCGGCGAGCGCCGCGCTCCGATTCGAGGAAACGCAGTTCCGTCGCGTGTTCGGTGAGGTCCGCTTCCAGTACTACGTGGCTGTGAACGTCTTCCACCCGGACCCCGACGACCCGGCCGCCGTCGTCCGCTCCGTGACCGACGACCTGGGCGTGGTGCTCAAGGAGAACTACAGTCCCGATGGGCAGTGGACTCACGTTCCCTGGCCCGACGAGCGCGCACTCGTGCCGGTCTCCGCCGGTAAAGCCCCGCGGCTGAGGGAGATCTGCGATGCGCGCCGGACCGAACCGCTGTACTACTACCGGGGTCGGCTGAGCGACCCTTCCCAGGACACACCGGAAACGCTCACCCGCTACTGGGACGACCTCGGCAACATCTGCGCCCAGTACTTCAGGAATGGCAGATGGAACGACATCGAGGCCTCGTTCTACAGCAGCTCGGACACGGCGCATCGCGTGCATCCGATCGGCATCGACGCGGTTCGGCGCTTCGAAGCGCAGGGCAACCACGACACGCCCGAGCCTGAGCCGGTGCGCGAGTACACCTACTACGCGCTGACCTCCGACGACGTCCCGCGTCCCGCACCGTTCACCGGCCTCATCCGCGTCTGGTCGGAGGGTAAGCGTGAGCGCGAGGAGCGGTTCAGCTCCGTCGACCGCTCCTGGTCGACGAGCTATGTGCGGGAGGACTACCGATACGGCAAGGAAGAGGTCGAGCTCATCGCGGTCTCCGAGGCGGAGACCTCGCGGGTGCAGGACATGCTCGTCGCGCGCTGGCAGCGGTTCCAGACAGCCCTGAACGCGTACACCTACTACGCGATCACCGACGCTACTCACTCGCTGCGAGACCCGGTGGCATTCGTCCGCATCTGGCCGACCGTCGACGGAGAACGAATCGAAGAGTACGTGCGCGGTTCGGGCTACGGGAAGTGGGAGCCGAGGAGGGGGCGACCCGCTGGCGATGCGGTCGAACTCACCGAGGCCCTCCGTCACCGTCTCGAGAAGCGTGCGTACGAGCGCTTCGAGAGGCCCTGATCTCTGTCCACAAAGGACCAAATGGGGGATGCGTGAGGTACATCGCACTGCTGGACAGCAATCGTCCGATCGAGAACCCGTTGATGGTCGTGCGCGTCGACGACGGCCGCGAAGAGGCTTATGTCCCTGGCTGTGGCTGGGAACAGTGCGATCCGTTGTGCCGCACCTGGTTCATCAACGTGGCGATCACCGAGGAGCAGGCGCTCGCGCTGCTGCCGAACCTCGAACCGACGGGGCCGTTGGAGGACAGGGACCCGGAGCGCTCCGAACTCAGGATGTACGCCCACGAGGGCTATCACGAGGACACCTACTACTACGCGATCGAGACTGACGAGTACCCGTTCGACAACCCGTTGACCGTGCTGCGACGGCACTGGCTGACCGACCGAGAGATGCACTACACGACTGAGCTGCGCTGGGAGCGCGGTTCGGTCGAAGGCAGACGCGCTCGGATCAGCACGGCCGACGCCGACAAGGTGAAGGACATCGTGGCGATGCGCGTGTCCGGGGACGCGACGCACCGCTACTACGTGATCACGAACCCGTTCGAGCCGGACGTCGACAATCCGGCACTCATCGCGCGGGAACGCATCGGCTGGGGCAGCGAGTACCACGAGCACTACAACGGCGGATGGATCGGTTCGAACGCGATCTACAGCGTTGGCAACGGTTTTGTGAACGGTGAGTTGACCCCGGTCAAGGCGGAACGCGCCGCACGTCTGGTCCAGAGCTGGACGCCCCGGCCCGAAGGCACCCGCGTCCGGTACTTCGCGTGCTTCGACGGTCGCGATGCTCCGCGGCTGCTTGTGCGAGTACGGGAGGAGTCGGGCGGGCTGCGGGTTGCGGAGTATCGCCCTGAGGATGGGGGGTGGTACCTCGGGGACATGGGCAGCTATCGACGGGACTACGACCTTGTCGAGATCAGTGAGGAAGCTGGTGCGGGCTGGGCTTCCGGCTTGCGCCGGTACCAACGTGGGCAGGCTTGACCTGGGGCCCCTTGCGCGTGCCCTTGGGCCTCTCAGGGGCACGGGATGAACTGCGGCCGTCGCGACGAGCGTATGGCACGCGCACCCCAGGTGAAGCCGGCCGTTCCAGCGGTGGCTTGCGTTCGCTGGAACTGGGCACGTTCCGTCGGCTCAAGGGTGCGCCCATCGCCGACAAGCCCGAGGCGTACGGGATCACGGTGAAGGACGCGTCGTCGAAGCGGTGGTACCACTTGGAGTACGAGGAGGCGTCCACCACCTCGACCGGGCTCGCGGAGCGGACCCAGCGGCTCGACACCGAGGTCGGCCACGGGCAGGAACGCCTCGATCCCGCGCGGGCGCAGCAGGTCGCGCTCGCATGCGTCCTGCTGGCCGACCCGGACGTGGTGGTGCTCGACAGGACCACGGCGATGCTCGACCCCGGCGCCGCACGGGCGGTGGAGCGAGCACTCGCCGCGGTGCTCCACGGAAGGACCGTCGTCGCGATCGCGCACAGGCTGCACACCGACCACGACGCCGACCGCATCGCGGTGCTGGACAACGGGCGGGATCACCGAACTCGGCGGACATGCGGATCTGCTTGCCGCACAAGGAACTTGCGCGATGCTCTGGCGGTCCTGGAACGGCTAGGCGGTGTTGATGTGCAGCACCGCGTCCGTGCCGTCGAGAAGAGTTCGGTCGATGGGGAAGTAGCCCCGCATCGGATTGATGTCGGTCCGCTTGCGGCCCGGAGCGACCTCCTTCGTCAGGCCCCAGGTGGGGAATCGGCTCTGCAGGTGGGCTTCATAGGTGTCCGCTTCGGGCTGCGCCAGCTCGATGGTCGCGCTGGTGCCCAGGCTGCAGACGATGACGGTGTACCGCTCGCCCAGCAAGGAACCCACGATGGCGCCCGCGGAGTGGAACGTGACGTCCGTCGCGCCCATGCCCATCGTGCTCGGGCTCCGCTGCAAGTGGATGTTGTGCGAGTAAACCAGGGTCGGTCCGCGCCTGGCCTCGATGCTGCGGATGTCCATGAGGTGCTGCGCCATGAGCGCGTCCCGAGTCTCGGTCAGGAGGGGAAGCCGCTCGGCCGGGTCGATCCGCTGCGCGCACTGCTTGTGGTAGCGCAGCAGGTCGAGCGCGGCGACGAGGTGCGTCTTCACCCTGTGCCACTCGTCGAGCGGCATCTCCGGCGCGCGGGCGTGGAGCTTGGTGAGCATGTCGTCGGCGATCACCCGCAGCTGCTCGGCCTCGGCAGTGGCACCGACGGACATGGCCGGGTCCATCACCGCTTCCGTGCGGCTCCACCGCTCGTCCTCACCGACCAGGTCCGCGAGGTCCACGTCGAGCTTCAGTCGGTCGCGGGCGTATTCGAGGTAGGGGCGCGGGCTGGGCGCGCTCATCGTCTCCATTGGAGCGTCGAAGCCGTGGAAGGACAGCCGGTCCTGCGCCGGCCGGTTCTCGTTGTACTCGTGCATCCAGGCGACCAGCCGCCGGTTGCCGTCGAGCTGACCGAAGTCGTGGGAGAAGCCCTCGCGCATCGCCTCGTCGAGGGTTCCCACGCCCTTCTGGACGAAGTCGTTCACGGCCAGCGCGGCGACCCGGTCGGTCTCCAGGGCGACCGAGCGGAAGCCCCTGTCGACCAGCCGGGGGAGGAGGTCGTTGCGGAGCCGCGCGAACGCGGGCTCCTGGTGGGTGGGCTCGCCCAGGCCCAGCAGCTCACACGAGGCGGGCACGAATGCGGTGATGTCCTGACTCATGAGGCTCAAGCGTATCGTTGAAAGTTCGAGGTAAACTTTCCTCGAATGAGCCCGGAACATGGCAGGTGAAGTATCAAAGCAAGACTAACCCTGCGCCCGGCCGACCTCGCGCGGGAGCACGGCATCTCGACCCAGGCGGTCCGCAACTACGAGCGCGACGGCTTCCTCCCGCCCGCGTCCCGGACCCCGAGCGGTTACCGCGTCTACACCGAGGTGCACGCGGCGGCGCTGCGCGCCTTCCTCGCGCTGATCCCGGCCCACGGCCACGCGGCGAGCGGTCAGATCATGAACGCGATCCACTCCGACGAGATCGGCCTGGCCTTGACGATCATCGACCGCGGTCACAGCCAGGTGCTCCGGGACCGTGAAACCCTCGCCGCGGTGCGGAAGGCCGTCGACCACCTGACGTCTTCGGCTCCGCCCGTCTCGACGCGCTCCGGCACCTGGACCGTCGGCGAACTCGCACGCCAGCTGGGGGTCACCCCGGCGACCGTGCGGAACTGGGAGGACGTCGGCATCCTCACCCCCGAGCGCGACCGCGCCACCGGCTACCGCGTCTTCCACCCCGACGACGTCCGCGATGCCGAACTCGCCCACCTGCTCAGGCGCGGTGGCTATCCGCTCGACCGGGTGTCCACTGTGGTCCACCACATCAGGACGGCCGGGAGCACCGAGGCGCTGTCCCGTGCTTTGCAGGAATGGCAGGGGAAACTGACCGCGCGGGGGCTGGCGATGCTCAGTGCGGCCACGCGGCTGGACGACTACCTCGGTTCCCGTGGTCGGTGACGAGACGGCCCGCCAATGCCCCGTTCGGTGCGAACGGTAGTCGGCGCTGGGCGGGTGGGGTGATCGGCCATGTCCGCCGTGTGCACGTTGCAGAATGGAAAACGACTACGGTCAGTTACTCGTCGATTTCGGTGCGTTCTCCGCTCCCCGCGGGTTCCGCGTGGGGGGACCGGGTGGCGGGCAGCGGGGTAAAACGAGGCCGTTCTCGGCTGAAAAGCGCAGGTGGGAACGCGGGGAAACGGGGGTAAAGGGGGGCAGGAAGGCGGAGGTACGCCACACTTCGGAAGGGGGCGAACCTGGACCACATGCAGGGGCAGCAGCAGGACAGGGGTGCGACCACCGTTTGCGGCGATGAACTCGGCGTGACCGCGGCGAGCCGGAACGGGAACGGGACAGCCCATGCCAAGCCGCGCTGCCACGCGTGCGGACAACCGGTGGGGTTCTGGGCCACCGACAAGCTGACCGGGCTGCTGGACCGCTGGGGCTGGGACGAGCAGGCGCCGCGCGCGCTGGCCGGGTCCCGCGAGCGCGGCAGGGGCGCGGCGCTGCTGGTGATCGACTTCGACCACTTCAAGCAGGTCAACGACCTGCACGGGCACCTGGCCGGGGACGCGGTGCTGACCGCCATGGGCAAGGTGCTGGTGGAGAGCACGCGCGCGGGCGACGTGGTGAGCAGGCTCGGCGGCGACGAGTTCGCCGTGCTGATGCCCGACACCTCCCTGGACGAGGCCGTCGCGGTCGCCGAACGCGTCGGAGCCGCCGTGCGCGGGCTGAGCGTGCTGATCCCGTTGGGGCTCAACGGAACCACCATAGGGCGGCACAGCGCCTCGATCGGCCTCGCCGCCTCCCCGGAGCACGGGGGCGACCTGCGGGACCTGCTGCTGCGCGCCGACTCCGCGCTGCTGGCCGCCAAGCGGCTGGGACGGGACCAGGTCCGGATCGCCGACTAGCCCCGGTCGGCGATCCGGATCCGCAACCTCAGCGCGACGGCAGCTTCCCCGGGTTGAGCAGGCCCTCCGGGTCGAAGCGCTCCGCCGCCTCGCGGATCTCGTCGAGGTTGTCGTTGTGCAGCAACCACGTGTGCGGATCGTGCACTTCGACCCCGACGGCGTTGAGGCCCTCGATGCCCGCGTAGAGCGCGTCCGCGCCGTCGAAGCGGCACAGCAGCATGCCCACGAGCCCGCGCCCGTCCACACCGGCGGTGCGGTCGACGCGGAAGCCATCCAGGTGCAGCAGGGTTCCAGGGAGCACGGCGCGCACTTCGTCCGGTCGCGTGGTGAGCGCTTCGCCGTGCACCTGGAGGTGGCACAGCTCCGGGCGGGCTTTGCGCGCGCGGTGCGTGACGTGGTTGAAGGACAACGAAGCCAGGTACGCCGCGCCCTTCTCCCGCACCGCCTCGACGATGCCGCCGTGTGAGGTCACGGTCTGGCTCGCCGACGTGGTGCACGACTGGTCGATCACGGCGCGGACGCTGAACCGCCCCTCCGGGATGGCCTTGTCCTTCGGGTAGGTCTCCAGCACGCCGGGCTCGTCCACGGAGAGGATGCGCGGCGCCGGGTCCAGGCGCAGCAGCTCGTGCGCCGCGGCCAGCGCGGCCTCCTCCTCGGCGAAGGAGGCGAACAACCCGATCCAGTCCCGGCGCGGCACCAGGGCCACCGTCGCGGTCGCGATCACCCCGGTCACCCCGTAGGCGTGGATGTGCGGAGCGCACTGTCCACTGTCGACAGTGATCAGCGAACCCTCGTCGGTGCAGGGCGCGATGTCCATGCTGTGCACGTACTCGTCCCAGGTGAAGCCGTTCTCCACCGAGCCGGTGCCGCCGGAGCCGCCCGCGATGAAGCCCGCGATGGCGCTGCCTACGGTGGACGGCATGATCGCGATCTCCTGGCCCTCGCGCCGCGCGGCGGCCTCGATCGCGGCCAGCGACACCCCGGCCTCCGCGCGGATCCAGCCGGGGCCGATGTCCAGGATGCGCGCGCACCGGCTGGTGTCGATCACCAACCCGTCGCGCAGCGGGATGCCCTGGCCGTAGTTGCCGGTGCCCTGGCCGCGCGGGGTGACCGGGACGCGGTGCCGGTGCGCCAGCCGCACGGTGCCCGCGATCTGCTCGGGCGTGCTGGGGTAGGCGACCACGTCGGCCAGGCCCGCGGGCAGCTTGGCGGCGAGGATCGGGGACATGTGCGCCCAGTCGGTGGAGGCGACGCGGCGGGCGGTCGGGTCCACCGACACCGCCTCCGGGCCTAAGAGGTCCTCCAGGTCCCCGATCAGCGCCGCGAGGTCCGTCACGGCCGCGCTCACGACGTCAGGCCGATGGTCGGGTCGACGAACTCGTTGGTCGCGATGTCCTCGACGGTCAGGTTCTGCCGCAGGGGCTTGCGCTGGGTGACCGCGATCGGCGAGACCACCTCGATGATCCGCTTCACCCGCTCGGCCTGGAAGTCGCCGATGGTGGCGTTGTGCCCGTTGCCGACGATCTTCAGCTTCTTCTGCTGCTCGGTGCTGAACGCGGCCTGCTCGGCGGTGTAGGAGACGCCGACCCGGTACTTGCGGTCCAGCTCGACGATGAGCTTGTTCACCGGCTCCGGCGCACGCACGTAGTCCACCTGCGCCCGCTGGATCATCGGCACCAGCTTCTTCAGGCAGGGCGCCAGCTCGGCCTTGCGGTTGGAGCGGACGGACAGCGCCTCGGGGTAGATCGGGAAACCCGCCTCGTGCAGCAGCTGGAACTTCACCGGCTTGCGCCACTGCGCCAGCTGCTTCTCGTAGAGGAAGGGCTCCATCGTGGCGAAGCCCTGCTGGGCGACCGAACCGCCCGCCGCGACGAAGGCGGCCGGGGAACCGTCGTAGCCGCCGTCGACCTGGCTCGCCTTGAGCACGCCCGAACCGGTCAGGTAGTCCATCAGCGTGGCCGAGGAGTAGTAGAGCACCCTGGTGTCGGTGCGCCCGATGTCGGCGATGGTGTTCCAGGTGGGGTGCTTCTGCGGGTCCCACATGATCATGTGCGGGCCGATGTCCAGCGGCGCCACCACCGCGGTCGTCGGCTGCGTGCCCGAGAGCATCACGGCCTCGTCGGTGTTGATCTGGCCGAGGGTGATCGCCGGGTCCTGGTACATCAGCGAAGTCGCGGTCTGGAAGCCGATCGCCGGTCCGCCGGCGCGGATCTCCAGCTTCACGCCGGTGTCGGCGCCGCCGGACACCAGCCGCCCGGTGACCCGCTTGCGGTCGGCGTCGATGGTCGGGTTCGGGCCCAGCAGCTGGTAGCTCGCGCCGTGCTCGGCCTCGGGGATCCAGTCGGTCTGGAGCACCACCGTCTCCGGGCAGACGCCCTTGAGCACCTGGTCACCCGTTGCCGAGGACAGCTGGGCGGGCACGTCGTCCCGCGTGTTGCCGCAGGCGGAGAGCGCCAGTGCGGCCACGAGCCCTCCCGCGGTGAGCACCAGCCTGTTGCCCCTGTACATCCGACTCCTCACGTTCGCGGCTAGGAAGCCGCCGCGGGATCGCGCACGGACTCGTGCCACGGACCCACCACTCGTCTTGCCAGAAATCCGAAGAACCAGAACACGGCGATCCCCAGCGCCGAGGCCAGCAGCACCGCGGCGAACATCTGCTCCGACTGCAACCGCGAGCGGTAGAGGTCGATGAGGATTCCGATCCCGGGTTCGCCCTGTTTGAAGAAGAAGTCGCCGACCACCGCGCCGATCACCGACAGCCCCGCGGAGATCCGCAGGCCGGTGAAGATCGCCGGGAGCGCGGCGGGGAACTGCAGCTTCCACAGCCGCGTCCACCGCCCCGCGCCGTGCAGCGCGAACAGGTCCAGCTGCGCGCTGTTGACCGACCGCAACCCGAACAGCGTGTTGGCGATCAACGGGAACAGCGCGATCAGCACGCACACCAGCACCCGGCTGCCGAAGCCGAAACCGAACCAGAACCCGAACAGCGGCACCAGGGCCAGGATCGGGATCGTCTGCAGCAGCACCGCGTACGGGTAGAGCGAGCGCTCGACCCACTTGGCCTGGCTCATCGCCACGGCCAGCCCCACGCCGACCACGAAGGCGATCACCAGCCCGGTCATGGCCACCCGGGCGGACAAGGCGAGCGCGGTCAGCAGTTCGGTCAGGTTGTCCGGATCGCCGAAGCCGACCGCGAGCACGTCGTGCGGCAGCGGCATCAGGAACCGCTCCTGCTCGCCGAGCAACAGCAGGCTCGCGGCGTACCACAACCCCACCGCGGCGAGGAGGACCAGTGCGGGCGGGGCGAATCGGCGGATCACCCGGCACCTCCGCGAAGGCAGGCCGAGATCTTCCCGGCGAGGTGGGTGAAGTCGTCCTCGAACCGCAGCTCCGGGGACCGGGGATGGCCGAAGGGCACCGCGAAGTCGCCGATCACCCGTCCGGGGCGGCCGGAGAGCACGAGCACGCGGGTGGAGAGGTAGACCGCCTCGGTCACCGAGTGCGTCACCATCAGCCCGGCGAACCCGCGCAGCCGGAACAGCCGCAGCAGCTCGTCGCCCAGGCGCTGCCGGGTGATCTCGTCCAGCGCGCCGAAGGGCTCGTCGAAGAGGAACAGCTCCGGCTCGACCGTGAGCGAGCGCGCCAGCGACACCCGCATCCGCATCCCGCCGGAGAGCTGCCCCGGCCGGTGCCCGGCGAAGTCGGACAGCCCCACCAGCTCGATGGCCTCCTCGGCGCGCCTGCGGCGTTCCTGCTTCGGCAGGTGCCGCAGCTCGGCCAGAAGCTCCACATTGGACTGAACGGTGCGCCACGGCAGCAGCGTCGGGTCCTGGAAGACGTAGCCGACGCGCTCGGTCGCGCGCCGCACGGTGCCCTCGCTCGCCGTGCTGAGCCCGGCCGCGATGCGCAGCAGGCTGGTCTTGCCGCAGCCCGAGGGGCCCACCACGCTGACGAACTCGCCTGCGGCGACGTCGAAGTCGATGTCGGCGAGTGCGGTGGTGCCGTCCGCGAAGCTCTTGCCGACACCGGTGAAGCCGAGCATGGTCACGTGCCTTCTCCGGAGACAGGGGGGAACTCGCGGATCAGCCTGGTCCGGCTGACCACGCGGCCACGGTGGATCACGACCCGGTCGGCGCTCGCCTCGGCAACGGCCTCGGCCACGCTCGTCGCGCGGATGGCCAGCAACTCGGCCGGAAACCCTTGTCGCACCTGGACTTCCGGCAGGCCCATGGCGGCGCGCGCACCGGAGCTGACCGCGTCGTAGGCGACACTGGGGTTCAGGTGGCCCGCCGAGACGAGCAGCGCCGCGGCCTCCAGCGGGTCGCCGCGGCCGATCGGGTTGAACGGGTCCTGGACGTTGTCGCCACCGCCCGCGACGGTCGCCCCGGCGGCCAGCAGCTCGCGCAGCGCGGTCAGGCCGCGCGGCGGGGCGCCGTTGTGCTCGCGGCTCTGGAGGCCGAGATTGGTCTGCGGCAGGCAGATCACCGCGATACCGGCCGCGGCCACGCTCTCCGCCACGCGGGTGGCGACCTCCGGTGGCTGCATGCCCAGGCTCACGCAGTGGCTCGCCGCAGCTCCGCGCGTGAACCCGGTCGTGCGCACCAACTCCGCGAAGTGCTCCAGGTAGAGCACGCCGGGGTCGGTGGTCTCGTCGGTGTGCAGGTCCACCGGCACGCCGAGCTCGTCCGCGATCGCCAGGCACACCCGGTGGCACTCTTCGGGATTCGGGTCGGCGTAAGGGAAAGCGCCGACCGCGTCCGCGCCCATCTCCACCGCCGTCCGCATCAGCGCGCGGTTGTGCTCCCCGGCCGCACCGCTGAGCGGCACGTCGACGAACGCGACGAGCTGGAGGTCCAGCCGGTGGCGCAGGGACTCCCGCACCTCCAGCAGGGCCTTCAGGCAGCGCAGGTCCGCGACCCCGCCCACGTCGACGTGACTGCGGATCGCGGTGGCCCCGCTGGCCAGCGACATCAGCGCCGCCTCGGTCGCGCGCCCGACGATGTCCTCGTGCTGCATCGACGGGCTGAACCCGCGCCACAGCTCGATCGCGGAGACCAGGTCCCCGGCCGGGTTCTCCACCCGCTCCGTGGTGAGCGCCTTGTCCAGGTGCGCGTGCGGCTCGGCGGGTGCGGGCAGCAGCAGGTAGCCGCTCAGGTCCAGCTCCTGCGACCCGGCCGCGAGCGACCCGGCGGGGCCGACCTCGGCGATCCGGTCACCGCTGAGGCCGACATCGACCGTCTCGCCGGTGGCCAACCGCACGCCGCGCAGCACCAGGCTCGTCTCCACGCGCGTGGACTCCTCTGTCGTCATTTCCGGTTCGCCGGCTTCCGGGGGGACAGGCCGAGGTGGACCAGCCGTTCGTCGAACTGCGTCACGTCGGGGGAGCGGGCCCAGGGCTGCAGGCTGCGCCGGACGTCGAACATCCACTCGCCGAGCCGGACCGAGCTGTGCCCCGCGGCGATCTCGGCGATCTCCTCCAGCACCCGCACGGCCTCGGGGATCTCCTTCTGCAGCACCAGGGCCTTGGCCCGGTCGATCAACCGGAACCCGCGGTTGCGCACCAGGTCCGGCGCGGTCAGCTCCAGCGCGCTCTCCGAGGCCTGCAGCGCCCGCTTGGACTGGTTGAGCCGCACCCACGAGCCGGCCTGGAAACCCACGGTGAACCCGCGGTCGACGAAGTACAGGTACTCGGGGTCGTCGTCGGCCAGCCGGTCCGGCAGCAGGTTCTCCATCCGGTTCAGCGCCCGGCTGGTGGCGACCTCCTGGCCGTCGGTGGCGTAACCCCACGCCGCGATCTGCTCGGCGTAGGTGGCCAGCAGCCCGCTTCCGGACTGCGCTGCCCACCCGCGCGCGGCGAAGACGTGGTCCAGCGCCTTCGGGATCTGCTCCCGGAAGACCGCCATGTGGGCGAGGCAGCAGTGGATGAAGGTGATCGTCCGGATGTCCTTGATCTCCTGCGCGGCGGCCAGCCCCTCCTTGAAGTAGCGGTCCGCCGCCGGGTACCGGCCCACGTCGTAGAGCAGCCAGCCGGCCAGCTGCGACAGCTCCGCGTAGACCTGGACCAGGTCCCGCTCCAGTGCCGAGCGGGAGACGGTGCCGAGCATCTCGCCGACCACCGACCGGTACCGCAGCACCGCCTTGAGCACCGGCTCCGGCCCCTTGGAGTCGTCGAGGTGGCGGCACATGCCGGTGACGCTCTTGAAGATCTCGATGGTGGTGGCGTCCGGCCGGTGCGGCGAGAACGTGGCGTTGGCCAGGCGTTCCCGCTCCTCCAGCCGCAGCTTGCGGACCACCGGCAGCCCCGAGACCCCGCCGAAGACCTGGGCGAGGCGGAACAGCGTCTCCTGGCGCCCGGGGTCGGGCTCGGTCCTGGTGACCGCGCGGAACAGCTCGAAGGACTCGTCGCGGGTCGGCACCAGCAGCTGGTCCAGCCCGTCGGGCTGGGCGGGCTCCGGGAGGAACAGGTCGTCGGCGAGCCGTTGTCCGGGGGACTCCGCGGGTGCGGGCGGCAGCGGCGACGGGCGCGGGCGGTGCGGGTCGAGGTAGCCGAAGTCCGCGGCGTCGATGCGCGCCTGGTCCTCGGCGCTGTAGCTGGCGTAGGTGCTTTCGGTGACCAGGGCGCGCGCGGCGGCGCAGTACATCCTTGCCAGTACCGGCAGGACCCACACCGAAGGCCGCCGCCCGCCGTCGGGCCACATCTCGTAGTCGTAGAGGCGCTGCACGCGCAAGGTCGCGGTGGCCGCGGGATCGAGCCGGTTGAACTCGTCCACCACGTGCGCGGCACTGCGGTTGTGGGCGATGCGGTACAGCCGCAACGGGCTCGACGGAATGTCGAATGCGAGCACGTCGACGATCTGCTCCCAGGAAAAGCCTTTCTCACGCAGCTCCCGGGCGCGGAGCTGGGCGCGCGCGGTCTCGCTGTTGTTCGGGCTAGCCGCGACCATCAGAACCGGCACCTCCCGCTCCTTCCGGCCGTGGCCGCGCCTGAACTCGTGAAGGCACATCCTGTCGGCAGGGGGCGGTTGTCGGCCACGGCGCGGGCCGCTCCGCGGGGAATTGGGGTAATCCACGCCGTCCGTCGCGGAGAACGCGCTGTTCAGCGCGGTGGGAACGGGGGTACGCCCGCGGTGATCGCCGGGGGTATGCCGCCGGGCGCCCGCGCGCCATCCTGGGAGTGAGTGTCGTCACCCCAGACCCGCCTGCGGGGTCGAGCAGCGTCGCCGAAGACCCGCTGGCGGGGTCGAGCAGCGTCATGGACGGATACATGTGGTTGAACTCTTGCCTTTTCGGCTCACCCGGTTTTCGGCCGATCATGACGATACCCGCCCCGGGGTGCCGTGTCTTTCCTCCGGTGGTCGGCTGATCGGCCATGGCTGACCACACCGGTTTGCTCGTCTTCTGCCTGGCAATTATCGCCGTAGTCGGTTCGTCCGAATGGTGGCATCGGAAATTCGAGAGAAGGACCGGCGTGCACTGCCTGTTGTGCGGTGCACTTCGACTTCTTGAAAATGTGCTCCTCGGGACGGGGCACTCGACCAGGTGGGCCCGCCGCGCCGACTCGGCCCCCGACGACGTCTGGCACGCCGTGACCAACGCCGGGCAGCGTTACGCGCGGATGTGCTGCGGCGCGTCGCTGCACGACGTGGACGTCGACGTGGTGGCCCGTCGTCCGCGCGGCCGGAAGTGCTCGCGGTGCGCGGAGCGGGTCACCACGGTCGGGCGCCGTTAGGTCCGGGCGTAGCGGGCGAGGTGCAGGGCCAGCTGGTCGCGTTCAGTGGTGGTGGGGAAGACCGGTTCGGCCGAGCCCGCCCCGCGCCCGGCGATCACCTCGGCGACGAACCGGGCGACGACACCGGGGGCCGGGGCCACGTGCTCGCTGGCGAGGTGGGCGATCACGGCGGCGGGCTCGCCGGGAGCGGTCTCCACGGCGACGGCCCACCCGTGCCCCTCGCTCCACACCAGCATCAGGTCCCTCGCGGGGCGCTCGCGGGAGCGGTGGGGCAGGCCCAGGTAGGCCGTCGCGGTGTCGCTGATCTCGAAGGAGGTCGCCTCGGCCGGGATCCCGACCGCGTCGGCGACGGCGTTCAGATAGCCCGCCAATCCGCGGTCGAGCGGAATTCCGGCGGCTGCGACGTCTTCCATGCCCGCCAGGTTATGTGCGAGCACGGTAATCGGTCGACCGCCGGAAACGGATCAGTGCGAGCGGCGCCGGGCCGGGACGGCCGCATCGCCGGAAAAACGAACGCAGGTCACGCGCCGGGCCGTGCCGCGGGGGAGCGGGCGGGCCGCGGATTCCCCGGAGGCCGGGTGGCTGAAAACGGGTGTGGCGACGGTGGCGCCACGGTTCGGATAACGGGTGACAGTGATGAGAACTCCTTGGGAAGCATGAGGGCCGCGCCACGCTGTTGACCCGTGAAACCCTTGGTACAAGGGGAAGAAGGGCTCCGCGTCGCGGGTGGAGCAGGGGATGCGGGTACCGGTGTTCGGTACCGTCCTGCGCTGCTCGTCTCCGCTCACTGTACGCCATCCCGCGGCGCGCCGCGTTTTTCGCTTCGCTTGACGGGGTGTGCGATGCGTGCTCTACTGGTTTTGGTTGAAGGTTTTTGTGTCCGTCTTTTCTTCCGACGCTCGCAAGGATTTTTGAGCGAGCGTGTCAGGATGTCTTGGGTTCACCGAATTTCCTGGTTTGCGCGCTTGCCGCCCGGCCCGCTCGATCGAGCGCCGCCGCAAGTTTGACGCGATGGGATTCACCAGCATGACTCAGGGCACCGTGAAGTGGTTCAACGCCGACAAGGGCTTCGGGTTCATCACCCCGGACGACGGCGGCGCGGACCTCTTCGTCCACTTCTCCGAGATCAACGCGGGCGGTTACCGCAGTCTCGACGAGAACGCCCGGGTGCAGTTCGAGGTCACCCAGGGCAACCGTGGTCCGCAGGCCACCGCCGTCAGCCCCGTCTGACAGCGTGCCCGTTCGAGGGCACAGCACTTCCGCGAAGGGCGTCCACCACCGGTGGGCGCCCTTCGCCGTACGCGATCACGACGACAACGGTCAGCCCAGGGGTTCGCTGCGCCAGGTCCACGAGGCGCGGCGCGGGCGGCCGGGCAGCTCGCCGCGTCCGGTGGCCCACAGCAGGGTCGGCCATGGCACGGTCGTGGTGGGGGCTTCGGGGAAGAGCCGGGCCAGGGCGCGGGTGCACAGTCCGCTCGGCGGATCCCAGTGCAGGCCAAGGCCTTCGGCGAGGTCGTGGGTGTGCACGAGGGTTTCCACGATCCCCATCGCGGCGAAGCCCTCGGGGTCGGAGACGCCGTTGCTGTGGAAGGCGCGCTTCCCCGACGGGGCGGTGCGCACCATCGCGACGAGCAGTGCGCCGCTGGCCTCCAAGACCTGCAACAAGCCTTCGGGACCGGCCGAGCGGTCGGCGTGCACGGCGTTGCGCGGACCGCCGGGCCTGCGCGCCTCCCACAAGAACGGCACGTTCCCGGTCAGCGGCGGCGACTTCGGTCCGAGTTGGACGGCGTAGGCGAAGAGGTCGTCGCTGAGGTGTTCGACGGTCTCCCAACAGTCCCATTCCAGCCCGCCCGCTGTGGCGTCCCAGGCGTCGGCCGGGGCCTCCCGCAGCGTCCGCACCGCGAGGTCGACGGCCTGGGCCAGGTGCTCGGGCAGCACCGGCGGCCGTTCGCTGACGGTGTTGAGGTAGGTGGTGATCGCGTCGCGGTTCCTGGCGAGGCAGCTGACGCGGGCGTCGAGCTGGTCGCGTTCGCGGCGCAGCGTCGCGAGCAGTTCCGCGGACGCGTCGGTGACCGTGATCGAGCACGGCGTGTCCAGGCACGGCAGGATGTCTTTGATGATCCTCGTGGGCACTCCGGCGTCGAGCAGCCCCCGGATCTGGATGACCCGCTCCACCAGTGCCTCGGGGTAGTCGCGGTAGCCGTTGGCCTCGCGCTGCGGGGAGAGCAGCCCCTGCTCCTCGTAGTAGCGCAGCAGGCGCGCGGGCACGTGGGTGCGGTCGGCCAGCTCTCCGATGCGCACGGCACACCACCTTCCGATCCGGGCTTTCCTTCACACTAGTGTGAGGGTTCGAGCATGGGCCACATGACCCTCGCGCTGCTGTCCCTCGCGCAGTTCCTGATCGCGCTGGACTACTCGATCATCTTCATCGCGCTGCCCAGCATCGCCGGTGAGCTGGCCCTGGCGCCCGCCACCGCGCAGTGGATCGTCAGCGCCTACGCCGTGCTGTTCGCGGGCTTCCTCGTGGTGGGCGGGCGGCTGACCGACCGAGTCGGTGCCAAACCGCTGTTCATCCTCGCCATCGCCGGGTTCGGCGTGGCCAGCGCGGCGGGCGGGCTCGCCGAGGACGGCGGGGTGCTGCTGGCCGCGCGCGCCGCGCAGGGACTCGGGGCGGCGTTGCTGCAGCCCGCGGTGCTCGGCCTGATCGGGACGACCTTCCCGGCCGGGCCCGCGCGCAGCCGGGCGCTGGTGGTGTGGGGCTCGGTCGGCGCGTCCGGCCTGGCCGCGGGCGCGATCCTGGGCGGCCTGCTCACGGTCGTCTCGTGGCGGCTCACCTTCATGATCAACGTGCCGTTGACCCTGCTCTGCGCGGCCGGTGCGCTGGCCTGGTTCGCCCCGGCGACCGACCGCAGCACGCAGCGCATCCCCGTCGGCGCCTCGGTCCTCGGCACGGGCGCGGTGCTGTCCCTGGTGCTCGGGCTGACGCTGGCCGCGGAGCAGGGCTGGGGCTCCACGCTCACGGTGATCAGCCTCGGTCTCGGCGTGGTGCTGCTGGCCGCCTTCATCCGCAACGAGCGGACCGCGCGCGCCGTGCTGATCGAGCCGGTGCTGCGCCGCACCTCCTCGCTGCGCGCCGGAGCACTGGCGACCGCGCTCTACATGGCCAGCGTCGGCGCGGAGTTCTACCTGCTGACGCTGTTGCTGCAGAAGATGAAGGGCTACACGCCGTTGGAGGCGGGCCTGGCCTTCCTCCCACTGGCGATCATGGTGACCGCGGGCAACACCGCGGCCGGGCGGGCGGCGCAGCGCTTCGGCGCGCGTGCCGCACTGGTCGCCGGGTTCGCGCTGGCCGCGATCGGTCTGCTGTGGATCTCCCTTGCGCTGCAGGGAGATTCCTACGTCCTCCACCTGCTCCCGGGCATCCTGCTGAGCGGCTTCGGGCACGGCGTCATCTACACCTCGATGTTCACCATCGGCACCGGCGACGTGCCCGCGGCGCACCAGGGCACGGCGGGTGCGCTGCTGACCACGTCGCAGTACCTGTCGGGGGCGATGACCGTGGCGGTGCTGACCCTCGCGCTCGGCGCGTCCCCCGGCCACGGGAACTTCCAGGTCGCGTTCCTGATCACCGCCGCGGCCGCGGCCGGGGGCGTGGTGCTGGGCCTGCGCCCATTGACAAAACGAGTTTTTACGTAAAAACTCAGTTTTGCGATGAGAGACGTCCAGTACCTCGAAGAGATCGAGCAGGCCGAGGCCCTGCTCAAGCCGCAGCGCGTGGAGGTGCTGCGGCAGCTGGCCGAGCCGAGGTCCTGCACCGAGATAGCCGAGGCGCTCGGGCAGACCCCGCAGCGGGTCTACTACCACGTGAAACGCCTGGTGGAGGCCGGTCTGGTGGCCCAGGTGGGCTCGCGCAGGGTGCGCGGCATCACCGAGGGGCACTACCAGGCGACCGCCCGGTCCTACTGGCTCTCGCCGCGGCTGGTCGGGCGCATCGGCTCCCGGGCCGCGCGCGACGAGCTGGGGCTGGGCCACCTCCTGGACCTGATGGAGGAGGTCCAGGCGGACGTGGCGGCCCTCGACCCGGACCGCGAACGGCCCTCGATCGGGGTCTCCGGCGAGATCCGGGTCCCGGCCGAGCGGCGCCAGGAGTTCTTCGAGGACCTCAAGACCACGTTGCAGGAGCTGTTCGCCCGCTACGGCGGAGCCGAGGGGGAGGCGTTCAAGCTGGCCCTCGCCTGCTACCCGAAGGGAGAGACCGATGAGTGATCCGATGGTGCACCGGGCCCGGCTGGAGGCCGGAATCGCGGAGGTGCGGCGCGCGCTGACCGAGCCGGAGGCGCTGCGCACCTGGCTGGCCGAGCACGTCGAGGTGGATCTGCCGCACCACTTCCGGTTCTGGGGGCGGCACACGCCCGAGGGCGAGCAGCCGCGCCAGCGCCTGCTGCGCGCCGACGACTCCGGGCTCAGCTTCGTCTGGCCGTTGGCGGGCAAGGACACCACGGTCACGATCTCGCTGTCCGAAAATGACACTGCCGAGGGGGCAACGATCCTGACGCTGTCGCAGACCGAGCTGCCCGGGTTCCCCGACATGCTGACCGAGAACAGCTCGCTCGGCTGGATGCACACGTTCTGGGCGCTGGCCGTGGCCAACCTGGGCGAGTACGTGGAGGGGCGCGAGCTGACCCCGAAGTGCGACTTCACCACTCCCGTGATGCGCGAGCAGGTCACCGTCGCGGCGTCACCGCAGGCGATCTACGACTCGCTGATCGACCCGGCCACCTTCGCGCGCTGGTTCGGGGCGAACATCGAGGTCGAGCCGCACGTGGGCGGCCGGTGGGCGATGGGCGGCTTCGAGATGGACACCGATCCGGCGCGGATCGTCGCGTTGGAGCCCGGCGCGCGGATGGCGATGCGCTGGCCGAACGGCATGGTCGCGGACTGGGAGCTGGAAGGGTCCGAGGGGCGCACGCGGCTGACGTTCGTGCAGAGCGGGTTCGACGAGGGCAACCCGCCGTACGACGCGTGGATGGGCTGGCTCAGCGGTGTCGCCGAGCTGCGCCGGTTCCACGAGGTGCCGGACTGGCGGCCGTGCGCGCTCGCCGTCGAGGTGGAGGGCATGCCGGACGGGTTGCTCACCTCAAGGTGAAACACCCTTGCCGCTCAAGGGTTTCCAGGACGTCAGAGGACTCAACCCCGGTCCACCGCAGGTCCAGCTTCTCCAGTGACGGCAACCGCGTGACCCAGTCCGGCAGTTCGCGCACGCGGTTGCCGCGCAGGTCGACGTGCCGGAGCCGCGGAAGCCCGGCGAGCTGGCTGGGGAACTCCGTCAGCTCGTTGTCGCGCAGCTCGACGACCCGGAGCCGGCCGAGTTCGGCGAAGGAGTCGGGCAGGCGGGTGATGCAGTTGCCGCCCAACCACAGTTCGCGTAGCTCGCGCAGACGGCCGATGTCCTCGGGCAGCTCGGTGAGGTGGTTGTGCTGGGCGCGGAGTTCGAGCAGTCCCGTCGGCGCGGTGAGCGCGGTGAGCTGGTTCTCACCGACGTTGAGGTAGCGGAGATCTTCCAGGTGGGCCAGCGACTTCGGCAGCTCGGTGAGCCGGTTGTCGTGCAGGTAGAGGAAGCCGGACACCTGGGGCAGCTCGTCAGGCACGGCCGTCAGCAGGTTGTGGCCCAGGTCGAGGGTGCGCAGGCGCCCCAGCTCCGCGATCCGCGGCGACAGCTCCGTGAGGTCGTTGTCGGCGAGGATCACCACGTCGAGGTCCCGGTGCTCCCACACCGACTCCGGCACCGCGCCCAGCCGCTGCCGCCACAGGTTCAGTTCAGCCACCGGGGCAACCTACGCCCATAATCACCGGGTGGTGATCGCTGCGGAGATCGTGGCGCTGGTGGTGACCGTTCTCCTGGTCACCTCGGCGGCCCGCAAGTTCGACTGGCCCGCGCCGTTGTGCCTGATCGGCGTGGGGGTGCTGGCCTCGTTCGTGCCCGGTGTGCCCGAGGTGCACCTACCGCCGGAGGTGGTCCTGGTCGGGCTGCTGCCGCCGCTGCTCTACGCCACGGCGATCTCCACCTCGGTGAGCGACTTCCGGGCCAACCGCGGGCCGATCGCACTGCTGTCGGTGGGGCTCGTCGTGTTCACCACGTTCGGCGTCGGCCTGGTCGCGTGGCTGGTCGTGCCGGGCCTGCCGCTCGCCGCGGCCATCGCGCTCGGCGCCGTGGTGGCTCCGCCGGACGCGGTCGCGGCCACCGCCGTCGCCCGGCGGGTCGGGATGCCGCGCACGATCGTCCGCATCCTGGAAGGCGAGAGCCTGGTCAACGACGCGGCGGCCCTGGTGGCGCTGCGGACGGCCATCGCGGCGATCGCCGGATCGGTGAGCCTGTGGCAGGTCGGGGCGGACTTCCTGCTCGCGGCGGGTGCGGGCGTGCTCGTCGGGCTCCTCGTCGGCGTCGCGGCGTCGATGATCCGAGCCCGGCTGACCGACTCGGTGACCGACACGGCGTTGTCCTTCTCGCTGCCGTTCATCGCCTACCTGCCCGCGGAAGCGGTGCACGGCTCGGGCGTGCTCGCCGTCGTGCTCTGCGGATTGATCATGGGCCACCGCGCGCCGACGTTGCTGTCCGGGCCGTCCCGTCTGGCCAGCAGGCTGAACTGGCAGACCGTGCAGTTCCTGCTGGAGAACGTGGTCTTCCTGCTGATCGGGCTGCAGATCCGGCCCATCCTGCGCGATGTCGCCGAGAGCGGGCTGAGCGCGACCACGCTGACCGTGATCTGCGCGGCCGTGTTCGCCGCGACGATCCTGACGCGCATGGTGTGGATGGTCGTGATCGCCACCGTGCGGCGGGTGCTGCGGCTCAAGGCCTGGCGGTGGGGCTACACGGCCGTCGTCGCGTGGGCGGGCATGCGCGGGGTGGTCACGCTGGCCGCCGCGTTCGTGCTGCCGCCGGAGACCCCGCACCGCCCGGTGCTGCTGCTCGCCGCGTTCGTCGTGGTGGCCGGGACCCTTGTCCTGCAAGGGACGACGCTGCCCGCACTGGTGCGTCGGCTGAAGCTGCCCGCCCCCGATCCGGCCGAGGACGCGTTGCAGCGCGCCGCGTTGCTGCAGTCCATGACCGACGCCGCGCTGACCCGGCTCGACGAGATCACCGGACCCGACGACCCGCCGGAGATCGTCGAGCGGTTGCGCGACCGCGTGCGGCACCGCGCCGACTCCGCGTGGGAGCGGCTGGGCAGGCAGGGCGCGCTCGCCGAGACCCCGAGCGAGGCGTACCTGCGGCTGCGCCTGGAGATGCTGAACGCCGAGCGCGAGGTGTTCCTCGAAGCGCGGGACGCGGGGCGCGTCGACGACACGGTGCTGCGCTCGGTGCTGGAAACCCTGGACATCGAGGAGTCGATGCTCGACCAGGCCGCCGAAGAGCAGGAGGCCGCCGAGGGCGAGCTGAGCACCCCCACCGCGACGGCGGGCAGCTGCAAACACCTTGTGAAGGAAAGGAAACCCGTCGAGCCGAGCGCTGACGTTTGCGCGGAGTGCGTCGCGGAGGGGCACACCTGGGTCCACCTGCGGATGTGCCTGTCGTGCGGCCACGTCGGGTGCTGCGACTCGTCCGTGGGCAAGCACGCGACGGCGCACTTCAAGGACACGCTGCACCCGGTGATGCGCAGTCACGAGCCGGGCGAGACGTGGCGCTGGTGCTTCGTGGACCAACAACTCGGTTGAGTCTTTCCCTTGCAACGAGCCGGAAACGGCCGCTAACGCCGAGATCGGCGCCTCGATCGAACCGGCATGGGCTTCTTCGAAGAGCTGATCAAGCACGCTGCTGGACACCTCGCGAAGGAGGCGGCGCACAAGGCGGGCGAGGCGCTGACCGATCACCAGAGCGCGCACGAGATGTGCGTCGCGTTCGTGTGCGCGCACGGCCTCGACAGGAAGAGCGCCGAGCGGGTCACCGTTGACAATCTGTCGCACTGTTCGGGGATCCTGACACTCCTCGAGTACGCGGTCGTCGACCTGGAAGTCCGCGACCGGTTGCACGAGTACCGCTCCTGCGACGGCGTGTACAACGAGTACTTCAAGATGGATCGCGAGCGATTCCTCCGCAGGCCGAGGTTGTGCCACTGCCAACGTCCCGGGTACTGGCTCCATCCGAGCGAGGTCGCGAACAGCGTCCGTCAGATCTCGATCACGCGCGGCCGGGACGACGTCTCCAAGATCGCGCCGAGGCGGCACGCGCGGCGCAGGGAACTGCTGCGGCAGTTCGCGTTGGCGCACAACGTTCCCATGCACATCCTCGGCAACCGGGTCATCGCCGAGTACAGCACCTCCGGGTTCGCCTACGACACCGTTGCGCGTGCTTACGCCGCGGCGGGGGAGACCGGGAAGAACTGGCGGCAGTGCGACGGGCAGACGCCGCGGCGGCTCGGTCTCGAACCCTACTTGGGCTCGATGGAGTGCGCGTGCCGCCGTTACCGCTACACGATGGCCGAGGCCGTGGAGCACCAACGAGGTGCGATGGGGCGGTGAATGGGGTAGGCAGAGGGCATGGACCCGGTGTGGGCTCTGCGCCAGATCGCCTTCCACCTGGAACGCGCCGCCGAACCGACCTATCGCGTGCGCGCGTTCCGCCGAGCCGCCGAGGTGGTGGCCGGCCTCCCGCCGGAGGAGCTGGAGCGGCGCGTGCGGCGGGGCGGTCTGAAGGACCTGCCCGGGATCGGGGCCACCACGGCATCGGTGATCACCGAAGCGGTGAACGGGAAGGAACCGGAGTACCTGACCAAGCTCCTCAGCCGGGTCGCGCCGGTGGTGAGCGGGGGTGAGGAGCTGCTGGCCGCGCTGCGCGGGGACTGCCACACCCACTCCGACTGGTCCGACGGCGGCAGCCCGCCGCGCGAGATGGCCGAGGCCGCGCGGGAGCTCGGCCGGGAGTGGATCGCGCTGACCGACCACTCGCCGCGGCTCAAGGTCGCCAACGGGCTGAGCGCGGACCGCCTGCGCAAGCAGCTGGACGTGGTCGCGCAGATCAACGCGGAGTTGGCGCCGTTCCGGGTGCTGACCGGGATCGAGGTGGACATCCTCGACGAGGGTTCCCTCGACCAGGACGAGCAGTTGCTGGCGCGCCTGGACGTCGTGGTCGCGAGCGTCCACTCCGGACTGCGCATGCCGCGCGCCGCGATGACGCGGCGGATGCTGGCCGCGGTGGCCAACCCGCACGTGGACGTGCTCGGTCACTGCACGGGACGGCTGCGGGTGGGCAAGAAGCGGCCGGAGTCGGAGTTCGACGCCGAGGCCGTCTTCGCCGCGTGCGCGGAGCACGGAACGGCCGTGGAGATCAACTCACGGCCGGAGCGGCTGGACCCGCCGATGCGCCTGCTGCGGCTGGCCGTCGAGGCGGGCTGCGAGTTCGCCATCGACAGCGACGCGCACGCGCCCGGTCAGCTGGACTGGCTCGGCTATGGCTGCGCCCGCGCGGAGGCCGCCGGGATCACCCCCGACCGCGTCATCAACACGCGGAGCCGGCCCTGAAACCGGTGTTTGCCCCGGAAAACAGGAAAAAGCGGGGCACTTGCCCCCGCCATATTCAACTTATAGCGCACAGGGGGGCTTGCGGCAAGGCCCGGGTGATGCCGCAAACTTCCCGTCCTAATCGCATCTACCTGCGGAAATGGGAGAAGCTGAGTGCGCGTGTTGTTGTCGACCTTCGGGTCGAGGGGGGACGTCCAGCCGATGGCGGCGCTCGCGGTGCGGTTGCGCGAGCTCGGCGCGGAGCCGGTGGTGTGCGCGCCGCCGGACGAGGAGTTCGAGGCGCTGCTGGCCCGCAACGGGGTGCCGATGGTGCCCGCGGCCTGGTCGGTGCGCGAGATGGTGACCGGGAAGAAGCGGCCGGAGGAGCTGGACTTCAACCAGGTCGCGACGAATCTGATCAACGCGCAGTACGACGCGGTCAGCGCGGCCGCGCGCGAGGGCTGCGACGTGCTGGTGGCGACCGGCCTGTTCCCGGCGGCGGCCGCGGTGCGGGCGGTGGCGGACGAGCTGGGCGCGGGTTACGTGCTCGTGGGTTTCTTCCCGTCCCTGTTCCCCTCACCCCACCACAGGCCGCACGAGTACCCGGGGCAGCCGCTGCCGACCGACATCACCGACAACCGGGTGCTGTGGGAGCTGGACGCGGAGCGCATGAACAAGACCTTCGGCGCGGTGGTCAACACCCACCGGGAGTCGATCGGCCTGGCACCGGTGGACAACGTCCGTGACCACGTCTTCACCCACAGCCCCTGGGTGGCGGCGGACCCGTTCCTGGCGCCGTGGAAGGAGCCCGCCGACCTCGACGTCGTCCAGACCGGTGCGTGGATCCTGCCCGACTCGCGTCCGCTCCCGGCTGATCTGACCGAGTTCCTGGACGCCGGGGAACCGCCGGTGTACGTCGGTTTCGGCAGCATGCCCATGCGTGCCGCGACGGACGCCGCCGAGGTGGCGATCGAGGCGGTTCGCGCGCAGGGGCGCCGCGTGCTCATCGGTCGCGGCTGGGCCGCTCTGGGGCTGACCGACGGCCAGGACGACTGCTTCGCCGTCGGCGAGGTCAACCAGCAGGCGCTGTTCCCGAGGGTGGCCGCCGTCGTGCACCACGGTGGTGCCGGCACGACGACCACGGCCGCGCTCGCGGGTGCGCCCCAGGTGATCGTGCCCCAGTTGGTGGACCAGCCGCTCTGGGCCGCGCGGGTGGCCGAGCTGGGCATCGGCGCCGCGCACGACGGCCCGGTGCCGACCCTCGACTCCTTGACGGCAGCGGTCAGGGAGGCCCTGATGCCCGAGGTCCGCGTGCGCGCGGCCGAGGTCGCCAGCAAGGTCCGTACCGATGGGGCGGCCACCGCCGCGAAGCTGCTGATCGAGAAGTTCGCTTGAACCGTAGTGGGGAGCTTGTGACAGACCTGGGCTATGACGAGGAACTGCGGTCCGAGCGGAGCTACGTGGCCGGGCTCTACGCGCGGCTCGACGCCGAGCGCGCGCGGGTGAAGGGCGCGCTCAAGGACGCTCTGGCGGGGGAGGGCCGCACCGCGATGGAGCGCGACGACGAGGTGCGCGCGCTCGGCAAGGAGCTGAAGCGGCTGCACGTGGCGGACGGCGGGCTGTGCTTCGGTCGGCTGGACAGCCTCGACGACGAGACCTCCTACATCGGCCGCATCGGCCTGTTCGACGAGAAGAACGACTACCGCCCGGTGCTGCTCGACTGGCGGGCTCCGGCGGCACGGCCGTTCTACGTCGCCACCGCGGTGACGCCGGAGAACATGCGCCGTCGCCGCCAGTTCCACACGCGCGGGCGGCGGCTGGTCGACTTCACCGACGAGGTGTTCGGCCGTCCCGGCGGGGGAGAGCGAGGGGACGCGGCCCTGCTCGCGGCGGTCAACGCGCCGCGCGGCGAGGGGATGCGCGACATCGTCTCGACGATCCAGGCCGAGCAGGACGAGATCATCCGGCTCGACCACCCCGGCGTGCTGGTGATCGAGGGCGGTCCGGGCACGGGGAAGACCGTGGTCGCGCTGCACCGCGTCGCCTACCTGCTCTACACCCACCGGGAGCGGATGGAGCGGCACGGTGTGCTCGTGGTCGGGCCGAATCCCGCGTTCCTGAACCACATCGGCCGCGTCCTGCCGTCGCTCGGCGAGTCGGACGTGGTGTTCATGACCCCCGGCGACCTGCTGCCCGGCCTGCGCGTCACCGCCGAGGACGCCGAGGAGACCGCGCGGCTCAAGGGGTCGCTGAAGATCCTGGACGTGCTCAAGGCCGCGATCGCCGACCGGCAGCGGGTGCCCGGGCAGCCGGTGCCGATCCAGCTCGGCGAGGTCACCGCGCGGATCGACGCCGAGACCGCGGAGTGGGCCAGGGAGGAGGCCCGTGCCAGCGGCCTGCCGCACAACGAGGCCCGCGCGGTGTTCGTCGACATCGTCACGTACGTGCTCACCGAGCGGGCGATCTCGCGGATCGGCCGGGGCTGGCTGAGCCGCGAGGACCGGGACGAGTGGGAGCGGCTGCGGTCGGGGTTGGTGAAGGATCTCGCCGCGGACGAGAAGTTCACCGCCACGATCGACGGGCTGTGGCCGATCCTGACGCCGGAAGGACTGCTGGCGGATCTGTACACCTCGCCGGGCGCGCACCCCGCACTGTCCAGAGTGGACGGTGATGCCTGGACCGTGTCGGACGTGCCGTTGCTCGACGAGCTGTACACGATGCTGGGGCGCGACAAGGCCGCCGACCGCGCCGCGGAGCAGGCCGCCGAGCGGGAGCGGACGGCGAAGGCGGAGTACGCCGCCGGGGTGATGGACGGCCTGGTCAAGCGCGAGGACTCGATGGACGACGAGGACCACCTCTTCGCCCACGACCTGCTCTACGCCGAGGACCTGGCCGAGCGCTTCGTCGAGGCCGACACCAGGGATCTCGCCGAGCGCGCCGCCGCGGACCGGGAGTGGACCTACCGGCACGTGGTGGTCGACGAGGCCCAGGAACTGTCCGAAATGGACTGGCGGGCGCTGATGCGGCGCTGCCCCAGCCGTTCCTTCACCGTGGTCGGCGACCTCGCGCAGCGCCGCGCGGCGGCGGGGGCGAGGTCGTGGGGCACCATGCTGGAGCCCTACGTTCCCGGCCGCTGGGTCTACCGGTCGCTGTCGGTGAACTACCGCACCCCTGCGGAGATCATGGACGTGGCCGCGGCGCTGTTGGCCGAGTTCGCTCCCGGCGTCAAGCCACCGGAGTCCGTGCGCGCGTGCGGTGTGCGACCGTGGGCGCGCCGGGTCACCGAGGCCGAGCTGCCCGCTGCCATCGAGGAGTTCGTCCGGGACGAAGCCGATCGCCCCGGCACGAGCATCGTGATCGGTCCGCCGGGCGTGCCCGGAACCGTGCCCGCGTCGGAGACCAAGGGCTTGGAGTTCGACGCCGTCCTGGTGGTGGAGCCCGAGCGGATTCTCGCCGATGGCCCCCGCGGCTCGGCCGAGCTGTACGTGGCGCTCACCCGCGCCACGCAACGCCTCGGCGTTCTGCACCAGGGACCGCTGCCGAGCGTCCTGGCAGGGCTTCACTCGGAGTAGGAGACTGCTGCACTCGGAGTCATTTTCACTGGAGGTGATACGCCGGATCGCGCGGCGGCGATAGCAGGACTGAGCGGCCGGGGGGCCGTTCTCTGGGGGAGCACACATGAAACGTCTCTTGTTTGCTGCTGTCTGCCTGCCGATCGTCGCCGCGCTGACGGCTGTTCCGGCCAAGGCGAACTCCGCCACCGGCGCCGTGAAGTTCGTTGTCACGGATGAACTCGACGGCACCCCGGTGCGCGATGCCTGCGCCTGGGTCTACGGGGAAGGGCAGGACCGCCGCGAGTGCACGTCCGGCGACGGCACCCTCGTGGTCCGGGACCTGCCCGCCAACGGCTACTACTCCGCGAGCGTGTGGGATTCGGCGGGAACCCATTACACGGTCAATGATCTGCGCCCGTCTGTGGTCGCCGGGGAAACCGCTGAGATGCGCGTGTCACTGCGGCCCGCCGCCGCGTTCCGCACGACCGTCGTCGACTCGCGGACCCGGGCCCCGCTCGCCGGTGTTTGCGTCGAGCCGCACGCGGTGCCCGTCGCCGGGGTCGTCGACCGCGACTATTCCTGGTACTGCACCGACGATTCCGGCACCTTGATCGTCGGGCCGCTCGACCCCAACACCTACCAGTTCTTCGTCAAACCCAACGACAAGACCTACGGCTCCCAGTGGGTCGGCGTGCGCGGCGGCACAGGTGACCTCCGCCAGGCGCACAAGGGAGTCGCACGCCTCCGCGAAACCACTGTGCTGCCACAGATCGCGGTCGATCCGTCCGGAACGATCACCGGAACCGCGAAGGACAACACCGGCACGCCCCTCCCGCGCGTCTGCGTCTTCCCGTTCGCCGCCGACCCGCGCCTCGGCTTCCGCTTCTCGGAGAACTGCACCGACACCAACGGGAACTACCGCATCCGAGGCCTCGGGCCGTACGCGTGGCCTCTGGAGTTCTTGCAGGACACCGGAAAGTTCGCCACCCAGTGGTCCGGCGGCGCCGGCGACCGCTTCAGCGCCGTCCCCGTCACCGTGTGGGCCGGTGGCACCACCGTCTCCAACGCCACCCTGGTCCCCGCCGCCAAGATCACCGGCCGGACCCTGGACCGCACCGGCCGACCGGCGTTCGGCTACATCTACGCCTACAACGCCCGCACCGGTGACATCATCACCTGGGACACTTCGGACGATGACGACAACTTCGAGGTGAACGGCCTCGCCACGCAGGACGTCAGAATCAGCTACATCATCAAGGACAAGACCTGCTGGTATCCGAAGCCCATTCCCGTCGTGGCGGGCGAAGTCGTGAAGGGCGTCGACCTCACCGAGTGCTAGCGCCTTCGACCGCACTCGGAACGGAGCCGGTTCCGCGATCGGCTCCGTTTCTGTTTCGTAAACCCGACCACGCGGCGTCGTCCGCACATGCCTTCTGTCCGGCAGGCTCTCGCGCGTCCAGTCGGCTTCGTGCTTCATCCGGTAGGTCCGGGTCGGCGCATGGTCGAGGAGATCCTGCTCAACGATTGCCACGTGCGCGGCGGAGAGCACACTGACCTGGTCGAGGAGGCAGTCGCGATCAGCCACGCTGTGCATGGCGCCCGACAAGCCCGAAAAGCGACCCCTGGCCAAACGGAAGCCGACCCCAAGGCTGGAAGCCCAGCTCACGAGAGCTGGAAACCCCACGGCCAACCCATGCGAATCGCACAGCCCGCCCATGACACCGCACACCTGTGCTTTGCCCGCCGCCCACCCCAACCTGAGCCCATGACAAAAACACTCAGCCACCGCTGGCCACTCGCCCTCGGAATCGTCCTCGGACTATCCCAAGGCTTGACCGACGTCCTCGGCGGTGTCCCATGGGTGCCCTCCAGCGTCACCACGTGGATGTTGCCCGTGCTCGCGTTGGCGTACCTCGTTTTCGGTGCTGCGCGGGGAGAACTGGGGCAGCCCGGTGTGCTCACGACGCAGCTGCTCGGCCTGCTGGGGTTCGGGGTTCTGGCGGCCGTGGCGTTGGTGGTGGAGCCGGAGATCGGGCGCTACGTCGTGGCGGCGGGGTGGCTCGGGCACGCGGTCTGGGATGCCCTCCACCATCGGGCGGGGCGAGTGGTGCCGGCCTGGTACGCGGAGTTCTGCATCGTCTTCGATGTGCTCGTCGCGGCGTCGATCCTGCTCAGCGGCGTCTAGCATGACGGGCATGGACCCGCGGATGCGCTGGGCGCGGATCGCCACGTTGAGCTCGCTCGGCACCATCTCGCTCACCAGTCTGGTCCTGCCGGGGATCGGGTTGTTCCGCGAGCCCTGCGCGGTGTGGATCGTGTTGGGAGCGCTGGGAATTCTCGCGTTCACGGTCGCGCAGGCCGTGGCGCTCTACGCGGCGGTCACGCCACGGTTCAGCGAGCAGGTCCGCAAGCGCGCGGCGGCGGGGTTCGTGGCCACGGCGGTGCTCTCGGCGTTCCTGGTGGCCCCGGTCGGCGCGGGCGGGTGGGCGACGTGGGCGTGGCTGGGCGGATCGCTGCTCGGTTCGGCGCCGATCGTGCTTCGCCCGGTCGCGGCAGCGGTGACAGCAGTCGGGACAGTGGGCGCCGCGGTGTGGATCGCGTGGTGGGTGGGCGCGTCGGTCACCGCATACCTGGTGATCACGGTCAGCGTGGGGCTCATCGTCATCGCCATGTGCTGGCTGCAGGTGTGGTTGTGGGACCTGCTCGTGCAGGCGGAAGCCGGACGAGAAGCGCTGGCCGGACTCGCCGCGGCCGAGGAGCGGTTGCGCTTCGCCCGTGACGTCCACGACCTGCTGGGCCATCGCCTGTCGGTGATCGCGCTGAAGGCGGAGCTGGCCGCGCGCCTCGCTCCCGCCGATGCCGAAGCAGCCGCGGCGGAGGCGGAGGAGGTGCGCTCGCTCGCCGCCTCCGCGCTCACCGAGGTTCGCGAGGCGGTGCACGGGTACCGAGCGGTGAACCTGCGCGACCAGCTCGCCGCGATCGAGCGGACACTGCGGTCCTCGGGCGTGCGCTGCGAGGTCGCCCAGCCGGACTCGGACCTGCCGCCGGAGGTCGCGGCCCAGCTTCTGCCGGTGCTCCGCGAGGCGAGCACGAACATGTTGCGGCACAGCAAGGCCGGATGGTGCAGGATCGAGGTCTCCCGGCAGGAACACGAGGTGCGCATGACGGTCACCAACGACGGCGCGGCGGGCACGAGGCCCGACCGGCACAGCTGCGGCCTGCGCGGGCTCGCCGACCGGCTCGCGGAGTCCGGCGGAACCCTGCGCACCCGCGCCGAGGGCGAGCAGTTCGTCCTCGAAGCCACTGTCGCGGTCCGATGATCCGTGTCCTGCTCGCCGACGACGAGGAGCTGATCCGCGTCGCGCTCGCGGCGCTGCTGGGCCTTGAGCCCGATCTGGAAGTCGTCGCCCAGGCCGCGGACGGACGCGCAGCGGTCGACGCGGTGCTCACCCACCGCCCGGACGTCGCCGTCGTGGACCTGGAGATGCCGGTGCTCGACGGCATGGCGGTCACCGCCGAACTCGCCAAGGCGGCGCCGTCGTGCGCCGTGGTGATCCTCACCGGGCGCGGCCGCCCGCCGCACCTCCAGCGCGCGCTCACCGCAGGGGCCAAGGGTTTCCTGCCGAAGGGCTCGCCCGGAGGCGTGCTCGCCGACGTGATCCGCCGCGTCCACGGCGGCGCCCGGTACGTGGACCCGGCGCTCGCCGCGGACGCCCTGACCGCGCCGGTGTGCCCACTGACCCCGCGCGAGCTGGACGTGTTGCGGCTGGCGGAGTTCGACACACCGGTCGCGGTGATCGCGCGTCGCACCAACCTGTCCAGCGGAACTGTCCGGAACTACCTCGCCGCGGTGGTGGCGAAGCTCGGTGTCAGCGGTCGGGCTGAGGCGTTCCGGCTGGCCCGGGAAAGCGGCTGGCTGTAGGCGCGATGTGCTTCAAGAAGACGATCCCGTCGGTGTCCGACAGGTGCCGCGGATCGATGGGGAAGTAGGTGTGATGGGTCGCGGTGTCCTTGCGCAGAGCCAGGTTCTGTCCCTCAAGGGCTTCAGCGAGCAGGTGCGAGTTGAAGAGGAACGCTTCGCCCGGCAGCGCGGACAGCACCCCCTCGAACGTGTCCTCGTCCGGAACGGGAAGCCCGTGCTGCGGCGCGGAACCCAGTGCCAGAGCCACGAACGCGTACTCGTCGCCGAGGTGAGCCGACGTGATCGCCCCGGCGCTCCACCACTCCAGGCGCTGCCCCGCCAGCTCCCACACGCTCGGCTCGCGTTGCAGATGGCGGTTGTGGGCGAAGACGAGCGTGCGGCTCGGGAGAGCGGCCAGGTTCTCGGCCATCATCGCCTCCCGCAGGCGCATGAGCCGAGGGATGCGTTCCGACGACGTATCGGCCAGCCCCGCGTGATAGCGCAGCAGACCTGCGGCGGTGCGCGCGTGCAAAGCCGCCCGCTGCCACCGTTCCCGCGAGGTGGCGGAGACCAAGCGCGGCGCCTCGGCCAGGAGCAACGCCTGCATGTCGTCGGCGATCAGGCGCAGCCGCGTCACCTCCGCTGAGCCGCCGAGCGACTTCGTCGGATCCATCACCGCCTCGGTGGCGGTCCAACGCGCGTCATCACCGATGAGCTGGTCGATTTCCTCGATCTCGCAAGGCAAAGCGGTCGCGGAGAGATAGCGGTGCAGCTCGGTCAACGCCTGCCGGGGACTGGCGGCCGAGGTCATCTCCAGCGGCGCGTCGAAACCCGCGAAGCGCACCGGGTCGGCGAACGGCCGATCCCGGTTGAACTCGCGCATCCAGACGAGAAGTTCGCGGGTTGCCTCGTACTCGCCCACGCGGTGGCTGAAACCGCTCTGGAGCACGTCGTCCAGCGACCCCACGCCCTCGGTCACGTAGTCGTCGACCAGCAGCCCGGCAACGCAGTCGCTCTCGATCGCCAGGCACCGGTAGCCCTCGTGCTGCACGAGGTACTGGAGCACCCTGTTGCGCAGGCGCTGGAACGCCTCTTCCAGGTGCATCGGCTCACCGAGCCCGAGCAGCCGGGGCCGAGCGGGCAGCGAGCCGAGGAGATTCGCGAGCGCGCGGTCGAAGTCGTCAAGGGGCCAGCCAGTGTCCACGAGTTCCATGCCTTCAACCGTATCGTTGAAGAATGTGTTGGCAGTTCCGCGCGAATTGACCAGGAGAACCCCTGGAAACTCTCAAACACTACGTCGAGGTAGCAGTAGTGGTGTGGCGAGCAGGAGGAAGCCGGCGACGACGATCGCGGTGCGGGCTCCGACGAGTCCGGCCAGCACGCCCCACAGGGCGGTCAGCGTGGCGGTGGCGGCTTTACCGGTGATCGACCACGCGGACAGGACGCGGACGACACGATCCTTCGGGACCCGGTCGAGCCGGTAGGTGGCGAACACCGGGTTGAACACGCCCGCGCACAGGATCAGCGCGAACTCGACGCCGATGACGAGAACGAGGCCGCCGACACCGTGCTGGACGAAGACCAGCCCGATCGACCAGCACGCTCGCAACACCCCCGCGGTGATCATGACGCGGTGCCGCCCGAAGCGCGCCACGAGCGGATGGGCCAGGCGCGAGCCGATCAGCCCGCCGAGGCACGCCACCCCGAACGCGACGCCGTACTGCCACGGGGCGAACCCGAGCTCGCCCAGCATCAGCACCGCGAACGGCGGCGAGATCGCCATGATCAAGCCGTTCACCAGGAGCGTGTTGAACAACAGCGGGCGCAACACCGGGTCGGCCAGCACGAAGCGCCACCCCTCGACCAGGTCGGCGAACCGGAAGCGCGACGCGGCGGAACGCACGGGATCGGGCTCCTGGCCGACCATCCGCAGTGCCGACGCGGAGAGCACGTAGCTGATCCCGTTGGCCACCACGGTGATCACCGGCCCGAACATCCCGAGCGCCGCCGTGCCCAACGGCGGCCCGAGCGCGGAGGCGGTCCACATCGTCGCTTCGAAGCGCCCGTTCACGCGAAGCAGCTCCTCCGGCCGTGCGAGCGCCTTCACCAGGGCGCCACTGGCCGCGGTGAAGGTGATGTCGGCCGCCACGACGACGACCGACACCACCAGGAGCTGGGCGAAACCGAGCACGCCGAACGCGAACGCGACCGGCACGCTCAGCACCGCGGCGAACCGGACCAGGTCCATCGCGATCATCACCGGCCGCTTGCGGCGCACCTCGACCCACGGCCCGAGCGGAACCGCCAGCACCGCGCCCACCGCGAGCCCCGCCGCGGCCAACGTGGACACCTGTGCCGGACCCACGTCGAGCACGAGGATCGCGATCATCGGGAACGCGTCGAAGGCGAGCCACGTGCCCGCCGTGCTCACCGCGTACGCCGTCCAGAGCCACCACACAGCGGGAGATCAAAGCCAGCGCAGGCCCACCGGGGCAAACAACCGCCGCACAACCACCGGTTGTGAAGGGCTCAGCCGAGCCCGGCCTCGTGCGCCAGGATCGCGGCCTGCACCCGGTTGGCGCACTCCAGCTTGCCGAGCAGCTTCGTCATCTGGCTCTTCACCGTGGCCTCGCTGGTGGACAACCGCCCTGCGGTGTCCGCATTGGACAGACACTGGGCCAGCAGCTCCAGCACCTCGCGCTCTCGCCGCGCCGCGGTCGCCGACTTTACGCACGGGCTCCGGGCGTGGATGCGCGGCAACCTCGACTGGTCCCGGGGCACCCACCGCTACCAGGTGCCCGACGGCGTCCGGCTCAGCACGGACACCGCGCTGCTCAGGCCACCGGGAGACCCCTAGTCCGGGTTGTAGTCGAGGTTCGGCCGCAGCCAGCGCTCGATCTCGGCCAGCTCCAGACCGCGCCGCTGGGCGTAGTCGGTGACCTGGTCCCGGCCCAGCCTGCCCACGGTGAAGTACCGCGAAGCCGGGTGCGCGAAGATCAGCCCGCTGACGGCGGCGGCCGGGGTCATCGCGAAGGACTCGGTCAGCCCGATCCCCAGCGCGTCCGCGTCCAGCAGCTCGAACAGCTCCCGCTTCTCGCTGTGGTCGGGGCTGGCCGGGTAGCCCAGCGCGGGCCGGATGCCGCGGAAGCGCTCCGCGTGCAGGTCCTCCAGCAGCGGCTGCGCGTCCGGCTCGAACCAGTCCCGCCGCGCCTTGAGGTGGATGTACTCGGCGAAGGCCTCGGCCAGTCGGTCGGCCAGCGCCTTCACCATGATCGCGCGGTAGTCGTCGTGCACGGCCTCGTACTTCGCCGCCAGCTCCTCCGCGCCGTGCACGGCCACCGCGAACCCGCCGAGGTGGTCGCCCTCGGGCGCGATGTAGTCGGCGAGGCAGCGGTTCGGCCTGCCGTCGGGCTTCTTGGTCTGCTGGCGCAGCATGGGGAAGCCACCGCCGCCGTCGAGCACGATGTCGTCGCCCTCGGAGTGCGCGGGCCAGAACCCGTACGCGCCCTTCGCCCGGAACGAGCCCTCGGCGATGATCTGGTCCAGCAGCGCGTTCGCGTCGTCGAAGAGCTCCCGCGCCACCGGCTGCTCCAGGATCGCCGGGTACTTGCCCTTCAGCTCCCACGCCAGGAACAGGAACTGCCAGTCGATCATCTCCCGCAGCTCGGTCAGGCTCGGCTCGACCACCCGCACCCCGGTGAACGCGGGCGTGGGCAGCTCGTCGAAGCAGACCCGCTCCGCGTTCGCCCGCGCCTCGGCCACCGTCAGCAGCGGCAGCCGCTGCTTGGCCGCGTGCTGCTCGCGCAGCCGCTGCTGCTCCGCGCGGTTGGCCGCGTCCAGCTCCTCCGCGCGGTCGGCGTCGAGCAGGTCCGAGACCACGCCGACCACCCGCGACGCGTCGAGCACGTGCACGGTGGTGTGGTCGTAGGCGGGCGCGATGCGCACGGCGGTGTGCTGCCGCGAGGTCGTGGCGCCACCGACCAGCAGCGGCAGCTTCAGGCCCCGGCGCTCCATCTCCGCGGCCACCGAGACCATCTCGTCCAGCGACGGCGTGATCAGCCCGGACAGGCCGATCGCGTCGGCGCCCTCGGCCACCGCGGTGTCCAGGATGCGCGCGGCGGGCACCATCACCCCGAGGTCGATCACCTCGTAGTTGTTGCAGCCCAGCACGACGCCGACGATGTTCTTGCCGATGTCGTGCACATCGCCCTTGACCGTGGCGAGCACGACCTTGCCCTGGCCGCGCTCGGTCTCGATCCGGCCCTCCAGCCGCGCCTGCTCCTTCTCCGCCTCCATGAACGGCTCCAGGTAGGCGACGGAGCGCTTCATCACCCGCGCGCTCTTGACCACCTGCGGCAGGAACATCTTGCCGGAGCCGAAGAGGTCGCCGACGATCTTCATGCCGTCCATCAGCGGACCCTCGATGACGTTGAGCGGCCGGTCGAACTGCTGCCGGGCCTCCTCGGTGTCGGACTCGATGAAGTCCACGATGCCGTGCACCAGCGCGTGCGAGAGCCGTTCGGCGACAGTGCCCTCGCGCCAGGACAGGTCGACCGTGCGCTTGGTGCCCTTGCCGCTGACCGTCTCGGCGAAGGCCACCAGGCGGTCGGTCGCGTCCTCGCGGCGGTCGAAGATCACGTCCTCGACCAGCTCCAGCAGGTCGGCCGGGATGTCGGCGTAGACGGCGAGCTGACCGGCGTTGACGATGCCCATGTCCAGCCCCGCGCGCACGGCGTGCAGCAGGAACGCGGAGTGCATCGCCTCGCGCACGACGTCGTTGCCGCGGAAGGAGAACGACAGGTTCGAGATGCCGCCGCTGGTCCGCGCGCCCGGACAGCGCTGCTTGATCAGCGGCAGCGCGTCGATGAACGCCTTCGCGTAGCCGTTGTGCTCGGAGATGCCGGTGGCCACCGCGAGCACGTTCGGGTCGAAGATGATGTCCTCTGCGGGGAAACCGGCCTTCTGCGTCAGCAGGTCGTAGGCCCGCGCGCAGATCTCCACCTTGCGCTCGGTGGTGTCGGCCTGGCCCTGCTCGTCGAAGGCCATGACCACGACGCCCGCGCCGTAGTCGCGGATGCGCCGGGCCTGCTCCAGGAACGGCTCCTCACCCTCCTTGAGGCTGATGGAGTTCACCACCCCCTTGCCCTGCACGCACTTCAGGCCCGCCTCCAGCACGCTCCACCGGGAGCTGTCGATCATCACGGGGATGCGGGCGACCTCGGGCTCGGTCGCGATCAGGTTCAGGAAGGTGGTCATCGCCCGCTCGCTGTCGAGCAGGTCGGCGTCCATGTTCACGTCCAGCAGGTTCGCCCCGCCGCGCACCTGCTCCAGCGCCACGTCCACGGCGGCCTGGTGGTTGTCGCTCTCGATCAGCCTGCGGAAGCGCGCGGACCCGGTCACGTTGGTGCGCTCGCCGACCATGATGAAGCCGGTGTCCGGCCCGATCTCGAACGGCTCCAGCCCGCTGAACCGGCTGCTGTTCCTCGGCTCGGCCACCCGCCGCGGCGCCAGGTCCCTGACCGCGGAGGCGATCTTCCCGATGTGCGCGGGGGAGGTGCCGCAGCAGCCGCCGACGACGTTGACCATGCCCTCACCGGCGAACTCGCGCAGCAGCGCCGCGGTCTGCTCCGGTGTCTCGTCGTAGCCGCCGAAGGCGTTGGGCAGGCCCGCGTTGGGGTGGCAGGCGGTGTAGGTGTCGGCGAGGCGGGCCAGTTCGGCCACGTGCGGGCGCATCTCCTCGGCGCCCAGGGAGCAGTTCACGCCCACGACCAGCGGGTTCGCGTGCTCGATGGCGGTCCAGAACGCCTCGACGGTCTGCCCGGACAGCGTCCGCCCGCTGAGGTCCACGATGGTGACCGAGATCCACAGCGGCAGCTGCGGGGCCACCTCGCGGGCCGCGGCGATCGCGGCCTTGCAGTTGAGCGTGTCGAAGATCGTCTCGATCAGCAGCAGGTCGACACCGCCCTCGGCCAGCGCCTGGATCTGCTCCGCGTAGGAGGCCTTGACCTGGTCGAAGGTCACCGCGCGGTAGGCGGGGTCCTCGACCCGGGGGGACAGCGAGAGGGTCACGTTCAGCGGCCCGATCGAGCCGGCCACGAACCGCCCGCCCACCTCGTCCGCGGCCTGGCGGGCCAGCTCCGCGCCGCGCAGGTTCATCTCGCGCACCCGGGACTCCAGGCCGTAGTCGGCCTGCCCGATGCTCGTGGCGGTGAAGGTGTTGGTGGTGGTGATGTCCGCGCCCGCGGCCAGGTACTGCCGGTGCACGTCGAGGATGACGTCCGGGCGGGTCAGGTTCAGCAGGTCCGGGTCGCCGGTGACGTCGTGCGTGTGCCCTGCGAGCCAGTCGGCCCGGTAGTCCTCGGGCGCGAGCTTGGCGTTCTGCAGCATCGTGCCCCACGCGCCGTCCAGCACGGCCACGCGGCGGTCGAAGAGCGCACGAAGGTCCTGGATCCTGCTCACGGCCTACCTCCCCAAGTGGGAGGCGCCCTTGTTGCGGATCGGAAAACGGGTCGAGCGTGGCGGGCTGGGGTGGTGGTCCCAGCAGCCCGTTGCAGCGCCTCTCGACCCGGGCGTCGAGCCTACCCGAAGCATCGGGGAGGGCCGAGAAGAAAACTCTGATGTCGATCATTGTCAACTGCCCGGGTGACACCGGTGGACGGGGGTGAATGCACGAATTCGAACCCCGATGGGCGCAGGACTTTGGCCCAGGGCGAAGTGTGGTCCACAGTGGACGGTCGGATGTGCGAGGCTGCGTGCCGCAGTCGCACTCTCGGAGAGGGAACCATGATCAAGCGTTTCGCACTCGCGCTCCTCGTCGCCGCCGGGATCGCCCCGGCCGTCGCCGGTGCCGCCTCCGCCGCCGAGCCCCAGGGCTGCGGTGAGTGGAACGGCGGGCTCCGGGTCTGCCTGGAGCACAAGGGCGGCCAGCTCCACGCCACCGCCTTCGCCCGCGGCAGCGCCGCCACCGGCGCGAAGATCCAGATCTGCCGGACGGGTCAGGCGCCGTGCACCCGGATGGTGGACGGCCTGAAGACCAAGGGCTGGCCGGACGCCGCCCGCCACGGCACCTTCGTCGCGGTCGTGTCCAACGGCAAGGTCTCCGCGACGAGCCTGCGCCTGTCGATCCCGTTCAGGACTCCCGCCTGACGAGTCCCGCGACCAGGGTGGCGAGCGCCGCGTGGGGCCGAAGTCCCAGGTGCCCGCCGTCCGGTCCCGGCTCGGCCACCGAGCCCGCCTCGCCGAAGGTCACCCCGCGCTCGGCGGCCAGTCCGCGCAACGCCTCGGCCGTTCCCCGCGCCCGCTCCACCACGGTGTCGCCGAAGCCCGCCCCGAACACGTCCGCGAACAGCGGTTTGCCCGGATCGGGCACCACCGGCGACAACAGCACCGGCTTCGCCCCGAAGCGGCCGATGACGTCGAGCAGCCCGCCGACCGCCGCCGCGACCTCGGCCGGTCCGCGGCCGAACACGGTCTTGAGGTCGTTGAGCCCCAGCATCAGCACGACCACGTCCACCGGCAGGTGGCTCTCCAGGCACGGCACCAGGTAGGCGCGCCCGTTCCGCCCCGGCCGCCCGGGTTCGTCGAGATCGGTCGTCCGCCCGTTGAGGCCTTCCTCGATCACCTCGTAGCCTTCGCCCAGCTCCTCCTGGAGCCTGCCGGTCCAGCGCACGTCGACGGGCCAGCGCCCCTCGTCCGGCGCGTCCGAACGCACTCCGAAGGTGTTCGAGTCGCCGAAGCACAGCACGCGCCTGGCAGTCGGGTCCGTGTTCATGGACCCAGCATGCCCATCCGGCCGGTGCCGCAGCCCCGTTCCTGCCCCAAGGGGCGGCGACGAGCCAGGATCAGCTGCTGGCCGGGTCGTTGTCCGCGGTGAGATCGCGCTGGTACCACATGCCCGGCTTACCACCCAGTGCGGCGGGGTCCGCCGGTCCGGCGGGGACGAACCGGGTCTTGGCCAGCACCCTCTGGGATGCGGCGTTCTCCAGGGAGACGGCTGCCCTGAGGGTGCGGAGACCGTGCTCCTCCCGCGCCAGCCGGCACAGCTCGTGGACCGTGGCGGTCGCCACGCCGCGGCCCGCGACGTGCTGCGCGACGCGGTAGCCGAGTTCCGCGGTGCCGGGCTCGTCGACGATCAAGTTGAACCGGCCAGTGACCGAGCCGTCCTCGGCGACGAGCACGTAGTAGACGCCGCCGTTGGCCTCCTGATCGGCTAGCCGGGCGCGGAACATTTCGGCGAACCGATCGAAGAACTCGTCGCCCCGGTCCGGGATCGAGGCAGCGAAGTAGGCACGGTTGGCCACCTCGAAAGCCAGGACTGCCGCGGCGTGGCCGGCTCGCAGGCGTTGCAACTCGGGCACCGGCAGAAGGCTACGGAGCGACGGCGCACCTGGCCACCGAGTTGCCGGACTGGCGCGTGTCCTGCACGTGGCCGAGCTGACGCTTCCGGGGTTCGCCGGACACGGACCAAACCCGCTCCCGCCACTCCCGGCCGATCGCGGGGATCATCGTCGGGTACACGATCAGGTGCCGCAACGGCGCGATCGCCGCCATGTACAGCCGCCCGAACAGTCCGTTCGGCTTCACCAGCACGGCCATCTGGCCCCGGTGGCCGCCCGACCCGTCGGGAACCCAGCTCAGGTGCGTCACCGACTGCACCGTCCTGTTCGACATCTCCGCCGCCCACTCGTTCTCCAGCAGGTAGAGCGACGTGAACGGCACGGACTGCGCGTCGGGGCCGACGGGGTAGGAGTCCGGCACACGCGAGCGCAGCGACGCCGCACGGGCACCGGAAGCCCAGCCGAACAGCTTGCCGATCTTCCACCGCAGCGCCCACAGGGCACGAGCCGGACGCGACCAGTTCTCCGACGGGTCGCCGCCCCCGGTCATCAGCTCGACGAGCCGCGCGAAGTCGCCGACGATCCCGTGGATCGCCCAGGAGCGTGAGGTGTGCGCCGTGCGCGGGAGCTTCATGGGCTCGTCCCGTCCATACAGTGATGCATGGATGGAGGCCGGGACCGGCCGGATGGCAGAGTCAACGCGGTACGCCTCACGAGAGGAGCGAGTGATGGCGGCGCCGACGCTGACCCCGCGCGGCAAGTGGATCGAGGAGGGCCTGCGCGCCCTCGCCGCGGGCGGTCCGGAAGCGGTCAGGGTGGACCCGCTCGCGAAGGCGCTCGGCGTGACCAGGGGCGGCTTCTACTGGCACTTCGCCAACCGGCAGGCGCTGCTGGAGGAGATGCTCGACGCCTGGGAGCGGATGGGCACCGACGAGGTGATCGAGCGGGTGGAGACCGAGGGCGGCGATCCCCGCGGCAAGGTGCGGCGGGCGGGTGCGCTGAGCTTCTCGGCGGAGCTGCTGCCGGTGGATCTGGCCGTGCGCGACTGGGCCCGGCGCGATCCGGCGGTCGCGGAGCGGTTGCGGCGCGTGGACAACCGGCGGATGGAGTACGCGCGCACGTTGTTCCGCGCGTTCTGCGAAGACGAGGACGAGGTGGAGATCCGCAGCGTGCTGGCCTTCTCGCTCGTGGTCGGCAACCACTTCCTGGCTGCCGACCACGGCGCGAGAAGCCGTCAGGACGTGCTGGAGCTGGCGATGGAGCGGCTGCTCACCTGACCAGTTCGGTGCCCAGCGCCTGCCAGTCCAGCTGCCGCCCGGCGAAGTCGCGGATCGAGGCGAGCAGGCCCAGCCGCGCGGCGCGCACGTCCGGGTCCTCGGCCATCACCATGACGTCGTCGAAGAAGGTGTTGATCGGCGCGGTGAGCACCTCGGCCACGTCGACGAACACGCTCAGCGGGGCCTCGGCGGGCAACGCGTCGCGGGCGTCGCCGAGCGCGTCGAGCACGGCGACCTCGGCGGGCTCCTTCAGGTGCGCGGGGTCGAAGGAGGCGGAGGTGTCGGCGGGCACGATGCGCCGCACCCGCTGCAACGCCGCGACCAGCTCGCCGAAGGACGCGTCACCGGCACGCCGGGTCAGCTCGGCCAGCGAGCGGTCGGCCGTCGCGGGGCTGTCGGCGAGCGGGAGCACGGCGGCGACGAACTGGTGCGGGTTGCCCGCGTCGATCAGGTGCAGCTCGTAGCGCCGGAGCACGAAGTCCCGCGCGTCGGTCAGGGCCGACTCCGCGATCTCCACTCCCTGCGCGCGGAACTGCTCCGCCGCGATCTCCAGCGCGGCGCTGAGCTTGACCTCGCGCAGCGCGGGGACGCTGCGCAGCACGCCGATCGCCCCGAGCGCGGCGCGGCGCAGGCCGAACGGGTCGGAGCTGCCGGTGGGGTTGGCGCCCACCCCGAACAGGCCGACGAGCAGGTCGAGCCGGTCGGCGAGCGAGAGCACCGCGCCGGGCACCGTCGACGGCAGCGTGCCGCCTGCGGTCCTGGGCAGCTCCATCTCGAACAGCGCGGTCGCGACGTCGGGGGACTCGCCGGCGCGCACCGCGTACTCGCGCGCCATCACACCCGCGAGGCTGGTCAGCTCGACGACCATCTGCGAGGCGAGGTCGAACTTCGCCAGCGAGGCCGCGCGCTCCAGCGTCGCACTGTCCTCAGTGGACAGATCGACGGGGAGCGCCTTCGCGATGCCCGCGATCCGCCTGGCGCGGTCGGCCATGGAGCCGAGCCGTTCCTCGAAGGCGAGCTTGTCCAGTCCGGCCTTCATCGTCTCCGGGCTGACTTCGAGGTCGGCGCGCCAGAAGAACGCGGCGTCCTCGTAGCGGGCCCGCAGCACCGCCTCGTTGCCCGCGCGCACCACGTCCGGGTCGCAGTCCCCGTTCGCCACGGCGACGAACCGAGGCTTGAGCGAGCCGTCCGCACCGCGCACCGGCAGGTACCGCTGGTGCTTGCGCATCACGGTGGTCAGGATCTCCGCGGGCAGCTCCAGGTAGCGCTCCTCGAACGAGCCCAGGATCGCGTTCGGCCGCTCGACCAGGTTGGTGATCTCGTCGAGCAGCGCGTCCTCGCCCTCGACCACGCCGTCCACCGACGCCGCGAGCTCGGCAGCGGCGGCGACGATCTGCTCGTGGCGCGCGACCGGGTCGGCCACGATTCCGTGCTGCGCAAGGAAATCGAGGTAGTCGTCGGCGCTCGGGACGGACACGGTCGGCGAGGCGGCGGTGCGGTGCACGCGGGTCTCGCGGCCGCCGGCGAGCGAGGAGACCACGACCGGCACCTCGACGTCGCCGAGCAGCGCGACGAGCCAGCGGACCGGACGGGTGAACGACAGCTTCGGGTCGTTCCACCGCATGTTCTTGTCCGCGCGCAGCTCGGCGACCACCTGCGCCAGCTGCTCGCTGAGCACCTCGACCGCCGTACGGCCGATCTCGGTCTTCACAACGCCGACGTACTCGACGCCGTCGATGTCGATCTTCTGCAGTGAGGCCGGGTCGACGCCCTGGCCCCGCGCGAAGCCCTGCGCGGCCTTGGTCGGGTTGCCCTCGGCGTCGAAGGCGGCGGAGGCGCGCGGCCCCTTCACCGTCCGCTCCGCGTCGGCCTCGCGCGGCGCGACGGCGTCCACGGTGATCACGACGCGGCGCGGGGTCGCGTAGGCCCGGATCTCCCCGTGCTCCAACCGGGTCGCGCCGAGCCGGGTGGTGATCGACTCGCGGACCGCGTCGGCCGTGCGCGCGACCTCGGCCGCGGGCAGCTCCTCGGTGCCGATCTCGAACAGCAGTGTGGCGGGGGCGTCGACCTGGGGCAGCGACGCGGGCAGCACGGCCGCGGACGGGACCTCGGCGACGCCCAGCGGGTGCCCCAGCTCCTCGCGGCGCTCCGCCCACAGCTTCGCCACCCGCCGCGCCAGGCCGCGCATCCGCCCGAACGCCTTCGCACGCTCGGTCGTGGACACCGCGCCGCGCGAGTCGAGCACGTTGAAGGTGTGCGAGCACTTGAGCACGTAGTAGTGCGCGGGCACCGGCAGCCGCTGTTCGAGCTGGCGCTCCGCCTCGGCCGCGTAGTCCTCGAACAGCCTGCGGTTGGTCGCCACGTCGGCGTCGTCGAGGTAGTAGCGGCTCATCTCGTACTCGGCCTGCCCGAAGGCCTCGCCGTAGGAGATGCCTGGCGCGTAGGCGATGTCCTTGAAGTGGTCCACCCCCTGGAGCGCCATCATGATCCGCTCCATCCCGTAGGTGATCTCCACCGACACCGGGTCCAGCGTCATCCCGCCGGCCTGCTGGAAGTAGGTGAACTGGGTGATCTCCAGCCCGTTCAGCCACACCTCCCAGCCCAGCCCCCACGCGCCGAGCGCGGGGGAGGCCCAGTTGTCCTCGACGAAGCGCACGTCGTTGGCGTCCACGTCGATGCCCAGCGCCTTCAGGCTGCCCAGGTACAACTCCTGCGGGTTGCCCGGGTCCGGCTTGAGGATCACCTGGAACTGGGTGTGGGTCTGCAGCCGGTTCGGGTTCTGGCCGTAGCGCGCGTCGTCGGGCCGCACGCTGGGCTCGACGTAGGCCACCCGCCACGGTTCGGGCCCGAGCACCCGCAGCACCGTCGCCGGGTTCAACGTGCCCGCCCCGACCTCGGTGTTGAACGGCTGCACCATCATGCAGCCGCGGTCGGTCCAGTACTTGGTCAGCGCGAGCAACGCTTCCTGCATCGTGAGCACGGTGTGTTTCCTCGGTCGGTCCGGTCGGTTCGGCGTGAACGCTACGGTGGTCCCATGATTGACTTCCAGAAGGCGTCCGTTTTCAAGCTGTCCCCGTGTCGGGTGGAAGACGTCCTCGGGTCGATCGGCCCCCTGATCATCCCTGGTGAGGAGGTCGTCGCCGCGTTCAAGTCGGTCCGCGACTTCGTGGCCTTCACCACCAAGCGGCTGATCGCGGTCAACGTCCAGGGGATCACCGGCAAGAAGCGCGACTTCACCTCGCTGCCCTACGGCAAGATCCAGGCGTTCTCGGTGGAGACCGCGGGCACCTTCGACCTCGACGCCGAGCTGGAGCTGTGGTTCAGCGGCCTCGGCAAGGTCCGGCTGGAGTTCAAGGGCAGCTCCGACATCACCGAGTTGAGCCGGATGATCGCCCACTACGCGCTGTGAGCACAGCTGCGGCCTGTCAGGGCTTGAGGAGTGTGACCGCGACCGGGACGGTGATCTCGCTCATGCCCTCGGAGCTGGTGCAGGCCACCGGAGGGGTGACCGGCAGAGACGCGATGATCACCGCTGTGCCGCCAGCGAACTCACCAGAGGTGACCGATCCCTTGCTCATCAGCAGCCGCTGCCCCTTGGGGTCGTTCTCGTAACCGGTGGTGGTCTCGATGGTGCTGGCCCGGCCGTTGCTCCAGCGCACGGTGTACGTGCGGCGGGCGCTTCCACCGGTGCAGCTGTACTGGCCGCGCGAGGTGTAGGTGGTCGTGGCCGAGGTCAGCGCCGGGTCGCCGGAATGGCAACGGGTCAGCTCGCCCTCGCCGCGCACGGTGATCGTGCGGACGTCGACGGACAGACCGGGAGTGAAATGCGAGGTGAGGGCGCCCGTGCAGGTGACGTCCACGCTCGCGGCACGGGCGGCGGGTGAGGACGGGCCGCTCAAGCCTTCCGCCGGAAGGGCAAACGACAGAAACACGAGCGTGCCGGCCCAGAACCACTGCTTGCCGCTGGTGCTCAAGGACCGGGGTGCGGATGCGGAACTCATCGCCCCACTCTGTTCTGGCCCGCTTCACTCCCGGTTCTTCGACCAGGCCGGGGTGGGGAGGAAGAAGAATCCCCGGCTGCCGTGTCGATTTGCGCCCCCGGCGTTCGTGTAGAGGGTGGAAACGCCCGAACGAGCCGTTGGAGGCACACCGTGAAGCAGTACATGCTCAGCATCTACCAGCCCGATGGTCCGGCCCCCGCCCCCGAGGTGCTGGAGCCGATCATGCGTGAGCTGGACGCGCTCAACGAGGAGATGCGGGCGAAGGGCGCCTGGGTCTTCGCGGGCGGCATGCACGATCCGGGCACCGCGACCGTGCTGCGGGCCGAGGGGGACGAGGTGCTGGTCACCGACGGTCCCTTCACCGAGGGCCGCGAGCACCTGGGCGGGTTCACCGTCATCCGCGCCGCCGACCTGGACGAGGCGCTGGAGTGGGGCGAGCGGCTGGCGAAAGTGATCACCTTGCCGATCGAGGTGCGGCCGATGCACGACGGGTTCTGCTGAAAGTGGACATAGCCCGGATCTTCACCGAGGAGTACGGGCGCGCGATGTCGGTCCTGGTCCGCGTCTTCGGTGATATCGACATCGCCGAGGAGGCGGTCCAGGACGCCTTCGCCGTCGCGGTGCGGACGTGGCCGCGGGACGGCCTCCCGCCGAGCCCGGCCGGCTGGATCATCACCACCGCCCGCAACCGCGCCGTCGACCGCCTGCGCCGGGAGGCCACGCGGGACCAGCGGCACGCCGAGGCCGCGCTGCTGCACGCGGCGAGCGAGCCGGAGGAGGAGGGGCCCGTGCGCGACGAACGGCTCCGGCTGATCTTCACCTGTTGCCATCCCGCGCTGGCCCCGGCCGCCAGGGTGGCGCTGACGCTGCGGCTGCTCGGCGGGCTGTCCACGGCGGAGATCGCCCGCGCCTTCCTGGTGCCCGAGCCGACGATGGCCCAGCGGCTGGTGCGGGCGAAGGGCAAGATCCGGGACGCGCGCATCCCGTACCGGGTGCCCGGCGACGCCGATCTGCCGGACCGGCTGCGCGCGGTGCTGGCCGTGGTCTACCTGATCTTCACCGAGGGGTACGCGGCGGGCCGGGCGGGGCTGTGCGGGGAAGCGATCCGGCTCGGCAGGCAGTTGGCCGCGCTGATGCCGGACGAGCCGGAGGTGACCGGCCTGCTGGCGCTGATGCTGCTGGTCGAGTCGCGCCGGGCCGCACGCACCACCGGCACGGGGGAGGTGGTCCTGCTGGCCGGCCAGGACCGCGAGCTGTGGGACGCCGGGCTCATCGCCGAAGGGCAGGCGCTGGTGCGGAAGTGCTTGCGCCGCAACCAACCCGGCCCCTACCAGATCCAGGCGGCGATCAACGCCGTGCACAGCGACGCGCCGACGGACTGGCACCAGGTGGTGCAGCTCTACGACCAGCTGCTCGTGGTCGCGCCGAGCCCGGTCGTCGCGCTCAACCGCGCGGTGGCGGTCGCCGAGGTCGAGGGGCCGCAGGTCGGACTGGAACTGGTCGAAGCGCTCGATCTCGACCGCTACCACCTGTTCCACGCGGTCCGCGCGGACCTGCTGCACCGCGTGGGCCGGGATGCGGAGTCCGTGCGCGCCTACGACGAGGCCATCGAGCTGGCAGAGCAGGTGGCGGAGCGGGAGCTGTTGCGGCGCAAGCGTGCCGTTGTGGCCGAAGTCTGAAACACATGGCTGCGCTGTTTTCCAGCGTGGGTCGACTGGTTCCGGCGGGGGCTGGCTGGTTCCGGCGTGGGGTCGGCTGGTTGCAGCGGGGGCTGGCTGGTTCCGGCGGGGTTGGCTGGTTGCGGCGGGGGGTTGGCTGGTTCCGGCGAGGTTGGCTGGTTCCGGCGGGGTGTGGCTGGCTGCAGCGGGGGTTGGCTGGTTCCGGCGTGGGGTCGGCTTGACCTGGGGCCCCTTGCGCGTGCCCCTGGGCCTTTCAGGGGCACGGGATGAAACTCCGGCCCTCGCGGGAAGCGTATGGCACGCGCACCCCAGGTAAAGCCGACCGTTCCAGCCTTACCTCGCGCCAGCTGGAACTGGCTTTCGTTTTCCGGAACCGTTGGGGTGTAAGGGAAAGTTCACTCCGTAGAGCCATGATCCACTATTTGCAGACGCTAAAATGGGAGTATGGCCCCTGCCGATATCGAAGACGAACTCGTCGCCGCCTACGCCGCCATCGGGCGTGCGGTGGCGGACTTCGCCTCAACCCTGATGAAGCTCTATGACGACCTGGATCCGCAAGTGCAGCAGTACGCCGGGGATGTCCTGATGCCGCTGCTGCGTGTCTCTCAGGTCAAGGGCAACAAGCTCGTTGATCGGGCGATGTCGCTGGTGGAGCACCCGGTGGTGTTGGAGGCGTTGTCGGAGGGGCGGATTGATGAGGGTAAGGCGTTGATGATCATTGATCAGGTCAGTGTCCTCGACGCCGCCAACCAGGCGATTGCCGAGCCGGTGTTGATCGCGCATGCGGCCACGCACAACTACACCGCAAGCCAGCGGTATGCCCGGCGCTATGTCCTCAAGCTCGACGCTGAAGCAGCCCTGCGCCGTCATGAGGAGAAGCGCAAGCAGCGGTTGGTGGAGAAGTTCAACCTCGACGACGGCATGTGCTCCCTGCGCGTCGTGCTGCCCGCCCTCGACGCGGCCTTGGCCTTCGATCGCATCGACCGCATCGCGCGGGCGTTGCCGAAGGATGACCGAACCCTCGACCAAAAGCGATCCGATGTGGCCGCGGATTTGTTGATGGGCAAGGACACCCCGGCACCGCAGGGGGAGGTGTGCGTGAACCTCACGATGCCGATCACCAACATCCTGGGTCTGACCAAGGACCCGGTGATGCTGGCCGGGTACGGGCCGCTGCCCGCGCCGATCGTGGCGGATGTGGCGGCGAACGGGATCTGGAAGCGCATCCTGACTGACCCGGTGACGGGGATGGCCGAGCACATCACCACCTACCGGCCCACCCCCGCGCAACGCGAGCTGATCAACGCCCGGTATCCCACGTGCACGATGGTCGGCTGCAACCAACCGGCGCACCGCTGCGACGTGGACCACTGCTGTCCCTTCGACGGCACCAACACCACCATCGCCAACCTGCGGCCCAAGTGCAGGCACCACCACCGGATGAAGACCCACTCCAACTGGTCCTGCGAGAACCGCCCCGATGGGACGCATGCGTGGACCACGCCGAGTGGCAGGGTGATCGAGACCGAACTCGAACCCATCGCCGAACCCGCACCCTTCTAGAGGTCGTCCTTCGAACCAGATGACCGAGTGGGCAGGGCTGTGCCTGCGTGCCGATCTCACGTGCACCGCTTGGGTTCTTTCAGTGCGCTGGGACGGGGCAGCTGGTGCGGGCGCTCGTGGCGAACCGGGACGTGGGGCAGCGCGTTGACCCGGTCCCTCGGTGTGCTCCACCGTCCGCAGCCTGAACGAGGACATCCCGGGCGCTCCGGGCCGGTGATCGTCCTGGTTCTCGGCAAGCGGTGATAGGGCTTGCCCGCGGCTAGTTGCAAACCCGGGTTTGCAAAGGCTAGTTTGTAACTATGGCCGAGCCGAGGGAGATCACCGATCCGGAGGCGCTGCGGACGCTCGCGCACCCGCTGCGCCAGAGCATCCTGCGGTTGCTGTCCGAGCGCGGGCCCGCGACCTCGACGTCGCTGGCCAAGGCGCTCGGCGAGAACACCGGGGCGACCAGCTACCACCTGCGCAGGCTGGCCGAGCACGGGTTCATCGAGGAGGCTCCCGAGCTGGCCAAGGGGCGGGAGCGGTGGTGGCGCTCGCCGCCAAAGGACCTCCGCTTCCCCCGGCGCAGCGAGCAGACCCCGGAGATGAGCGCGGTTCTGGACGAGCTGCACCAGCAGCAGTTCGCCGCCGACCTGGAGCTGTTCGCGCGGTTCCAGGCGCAGCGGGACCGGCTCGGCGAGTGGGCCGACGCGATGCCGTTCTCGCGCGGGTCGATCCGGGTCACCGGTGAGCAGCTGATGGAGTTCTTCGAGGAGTACATGAAGCTGCTCAAGCGCTTCCAGGTATCCGAAGAAGAGGCCGCTCCGGGATCGCGCCGCATCCTGACCAGGTTCATCGCCTTCCCGGCGCCGCTACCCGAGGAGGACTGAGAAAAGGGACCGGGACACCGAGTTGCCGCTCGGTGTCCCGGGAACGGAAATCCGCACGATCACGCCTGAGGTACGCACTTCCACAGAAAGGAGAGCACTTCGTGCTGCTCCGATGCAAACGCGCGGCCCTGATCGGGTTCGCCGCGTTGTTCCTCTTACCGCCCGCCGCGCACGCGGACGACTTCACGACGAAGGACCTCACCCTGGACCTGGGTGACGTCACCACGCCCGCCACTCTCTTCGTCCCGCCCGGTGCCGATCGACGCCCCGGCGTCGTGATGGTGCACGGGTCCGGGCCCGGCAAGCGCGCGCAGTACCGGCTGTTCGCGGAGGCGTTCGCGCGGCAGGGCATCGTCGCGCTGCTCTACGACAAGCGCACTGTCGGCTACTCCCAGTCGCAGCGCGACTATTCGCAGCTCGCCAACGACGCGCTGACCGCGTTCGGCGTGCTGCGCGCGCGGCCTGAGGTCGACCCCGCCCAGGCGGGGTTGTGGGGCCTGTCGGAGGGTGGGTGGACCGCGCCGCTGGCCGCCTCGCGCTCCGACGACGTGGCCTTCCTGATCACCGTGGGCGCCAACGGCGGCACCCCGAGCCGGCAGCAGGCCTGGGCGGTGCGGGAACGGCTCGTCCGCATGGGCGTGTCCGGGTCGATGGTGGACGCCGTCGCGGACAAGGGGATGCGCCAGATCATCCACAATGGACTGTTCCCGCAGGCCGACTACGACCCGGTTCCGGTACTGCGGCGGCTGAGGCAACCCACGCTCGGCATCTGGGGCGCCAAGGACCGGCTCACCCCGCCCGGTGAGAGCCTGCGGGTCTTCCGGGAGAACGTGCCACGGCACACCTTGCGCGTGTTCCCCGAAGGCGAGCACGGCGCGCACCGCACGGTGACCGGCTTCGAACGGCTTCCGGAGCTCGTGCCGGGCTACGCCGAGCTGGTCGGCTCGTGGGTCCGCGAGCTACCCACTGCCAACAGCGCCGATCCCGCGCCGCACCAGGACGTCACGACCAGGCCGCTCGAACCGTTGGCGGCGTGGGAGACCGGCAAGGTCCAGATCGCCGTGCTCGCGGTGCTGGTGCTGGCGTTCCTGGGCTACGGGCTGAGCGGGTTCGTGCGGCGCTGGCGACCTGGTGCGGGCAGTCGCGCGCACTGGCTGGCCGCAGCGAGCCTCGCCGTGGTGACGGGCTGGATGATCTACGTGTTCCTGTTGCTGAGCAATGGAAAGCTGCCGTTGGGGCCGCTGGTGTTCGGGCGTACCCTGCCGTGGCTCGGGATGCAGGTGCTGTCGGTGGCGGTGGTGGTCCTGATGGTGCTGACGGTGCTGCGGACCGGGCGTGAGCTGGCCGGAGCCGGGGTGGGCGCGCGAGTTCGGCGGGGCGTGGTGTTGGCCGGTGGGGCGCTGTTCGTGCCCTGGGCGTTCTACTGGGGGCTCCTCCTGCCCTGACGTTTCCGCTCTGCCGGAAGTGCTGCCCGTCCACGGTGGACGCGGCGCCGGATCTGCTCGCCACCCCGGGCGACCCGGCGCCGTGCTATTCCTGTGCCCACGCGGCGACTGGGAGTGACAGGTAGACGCCGAAGTCGTCGAGGCCGGTGGCCTTGGCGATGTCCTGGTACAGCCCGTCCACCCGGTCCTGGCGGTTGGCGGCGCGGCTCTCGAAGTACTTGGAGCGCACCTCGACCACGACCGGCAGGCCGCACCGGTCGAACGGCCCGAGCTGCCGGAATCGGATCTCCACGTCACCGGGCTGCAGGTCACCGTCGTAGGGCTCCTCCGGGCACTCGACGGCCACGGACACCAGGTGCGGCAGGACGGACCCGAGTTCGCGCAGCGTGCGCTCGGGGACGGAGGGCGCATGGGTGACTTCCACGAGAGGCACGCGACCAGGTTAAACGCCTAGTCGGCAGCCGAGGTCCCGGCAAGTGTTACCGCCGTCGGGGGCACCGCGCCTATGCTGTGCGCGCGGGCTGGCGACCCGCTGGACGCGGCGCTGCGCGGAAGCTGGATGACCAACGGGGACAACGCGCACCCGGCCGCCGACGCCACCGCGGGGACTTGCGCACTGCCGGCTGCTCGACCACGTCCCAGGGAGGCGTGCTCGGTGAGTGAGAAGAAGCTGCGGGACTACCTGCGGCGCGTGACGGTGGACCTGCACCGCGCCCGCCAGGAGTTGCGGCGGAGCAGGGAGCCGATCGCCGTCGTGGCGATGAGCTGCCGCTATCCCGGCGGCGTCGGCACACCGGAGCAGCTGTGGCGGCTCGTGGCCGACGGCCGGGACGCGATCTCCGGATTCCCCGCCGACCGCGGCTGGGACCTGGACCGGCTGGTCCACCCCGACCCGGACCGCCCCGGAACGACCTACGTCGCCGAGGGTGGTTTTGTCGACGGTGTTGCGGAATTCGACGCCGCCTTCTTCGGGATCTCCCCGCGCGAAGCCCTGGGCATGGACCCGCAGCAGCGGCTGCTGCTGGAGACGGCGTGGGAGGCGGTCGAGCGCGCGGGCATCGACCCGACCACGCTGCGCGGCTCCCGCACCGGGGTGTTCGCGGGGGTCATGTACCAGGACTACCGGTCGCGGCTGCGGCAGGAGCCCGAGGAGGTCCAGGGCTACCTCGGCGCGGGCAGCTCCGGCAGCATCGCCTCCGGCCGCATCGCCTACACCCTGGGCCTGCGCGGCCCGGCGATCACCGTCGACACCGCGTGCTCCTCGTCGCTGGTGGCGCTGCACCTCGCGGCGCAGGCGCTGCGGCGCGGGGAATGCGAGATGGCGTTGGTCGGCGGGGCGATGCTGATGTCGTCGCCGGTGGCGTTCGTCGACTTCGCCCGCCAGCGCGGACTGGCCCCGGACGGGCGGTGCAAGCCGTTCTCCGACCGGGCCGACGGCACCGCGTGGGGGGAGGGCGTCGGCATGCTGCTCGTGGAGCGGCTGTCCGAGGCCGAACGCTTCGGTCACCCCGTGCTCGCCGTGCTGCGCGGCTCCGCGGTGAACTCGGACGGGGCCAGCAGCGGGCTCACCGCACCGAACGGGCCCGCGCAGCAGCGCGTGATCACCGACGCCCTGGCCGACGCATCACTTGAACCGTCCGACGTGGACATGGTGGAGGGGCACGGCACCGGGACCGCGCTCGGCGACCCGATCGAGGCCCAGGCGCTGCTGGCGACCTACGGCCAGGACCGCGATCGACCGCTGTGGCTGGGGTCGCTGAAGTCCAACATCGGTCACACCCAGGCCGCGGCCGGGGTCGGCGGCGTGATCAAGGCGATCATGGCGCTGCGCAACGAGGTCATGCCGAAGACCCTGCACGCCGACGTTCCCTCGTCCCATGTGGACTGGTCGACAGGTGACGTGCGCCTGTTGACGGAGGCGCGTCCGTGGCCGGTCGGCGAACGACCGCGGCGCGTGGGCGTTTCGGCGTTCGGCTTCAGCGGCACCAACGCGCACGTCATCCTCGAAGAGGCGCACACCCCGCCTGTTGAGGAGCGCGTGCTCGACGATCGCGTGGTTCCCTTGCTGGTGTCGGGGAGCACTCCTGACGCGGTGCGAGAACAGGCCGCGCGCCTGAGGACGGTGTCCGCTCATCCCATCGACGTCGGATTCACCCTCGCGACGGCTCGCACGTCGTTTCCTTGTCGCGCGGTGGTTCTGGGCGACGAAGCCTTGGAGATCACCGAGGCGGTCCGTGCTCCCAGGATCGCGTTCATCTTCCCCGGCCAAGGTGCGCAGCGCGTCGGCATGGGACGCGAGCTGGCGAAGCGCTTCCCGGTCTTCGAGGACGCGCTGGCGCAGGTGTGCGCCGAGCTGGACAAGCACCTCGACCGGCCGCTCCTGGAGCTGATGTGGGTCGACGAAGCGCTCGACCGCACCGAGTACGCGCAGCCCGCGTTGTTCGCCGTCGGCGTCGCGTTGTTCCGGCTGACCGAATCCTTCGGCGTCAGGCCTGATTTCCTGATCGGGCATTCGCTCGGTGAGATCACCGCCGCCCACGTGGCCGGGGCGCTCTCGCTGGCCGACGCTTGCTCGTTCGTGGCCGCGCGTGGTCGTTTGATGCAACGCCTGCCCGAGGGCGGGGCGATGGTGGCGATTCCCGCGTCGGAGGCGGAGGTCCTGGCCACGTTGCGGCCGGGCGTGAACCTCGCGGGCGTCAACAGCGACCGGGCGGTGGTGATCTCCGGGGAAGAGGAGGCCGTCGAGGAGGTCGCGGCCCAGTGGCCGCGTGCGAAGCGTCTCCGGGTGAGTCACGCCTTCCACTCGGCGCGGATGGACCCGATGCTCGACGAGCTGCGGGAAGTGGTCGCGGGACTGGCTTTCACCGGGCCACGCATCCCCATTGTGTCCAATGTGACCGGTGATGTGCTCGGCGCCGACATCGCCTCGCCCGACTACTGGGCCCGGCATGCACGCGAGTGTGTCAGGTTCGGTGACGGCACGCGGAGGCTGCGCGAGCTGGGGGCGACCGCGTTCGTCGAGCTGGGGCCGGGGGCGCTGGGCACGGTCGTCGATGCCTTCCCCGCGCTCGGTCGCTCTGAAGAGCTTTCCTTCGTGCGCATGCTCGGGAAGCTGCACACGCATGGGTCCACCGTGGACTGGACGACCTTCTTCGACGGCAGTGGCGCGCGGTTGGCCGACCTGCCGACCTACCCCTTCCAACGGAGCCGTTACTGGCTCGACCCCGGTCGCGATGCGTCCGGCGCGTCCGCTCTCGGACTCGACCCGGTCGATCACCCGCTGCTCGGTGCGGCCATTGCCAACGACGGCGGGCTTGTGCTCACAGGCAGCCTTTCGGCCGCGGCTCACGCGTGGCTCGGACAGCATTCCGTTGGCGGGAGGGTCATTCTGCCCGGTACCGCGTTCCTGGAGCTGGCCGTTGAGGCGGGCCGCCACATCGGGCGTGACCGGGTTTCCGAGCTGATCCTCCAGAAGCCTTTGGTGCTGCCGGGATCTGGATCGGTACGGATCCAGATCGCGGTGGACCGTGCGGGCGCCTTCACCATCGGCGACTACGCGAGCGGAACGCTCACCTCCGCCCCTGTCTCGCCTCGCGTCGTCGAGCAGTGGCCGCCTCCGGGCGCGGAAAATGTGCCCACGGACGAGGCGTACTCGCGCTTCGCCGAGCACGGGTTCGACTACGGCCCACTTTTCAGAGGTCTGCGGAGGGTTTGGGTGCGCGGCGAGGAGATCTTCGCCGAGGTCGGGCTGTCCGAGACCGTGGACGTCCGTGGCTACAACGTGCACCCGGTGTTGCTGGACAGCGCTCTGCACGCCAAGGGCTTGGTGACGTTCTCCGGGGGAACGGTGAGGCTGCCGTTCTCGTGGCGTGACGTCACCGTGCACTCGTCCGGAGCGACAGCGCTCCGCGTGCGGATCGCTCCGACTTCCTCGGGGGTCGCCCTCGACGCGACGGATTCCACCGGTCAGCCGGTGATCACAGTGGGGGAGCTGACCTTCCGCTCGCGTACCTCGTCGGCAGCCAGTTTGCTCGAACTCCAGTGGGACCCCGTGGACCTGCCTGCCTCGGGAGTGGACGCGCCGGTCCTGCGGCCGACTGACGTCCAGGAAGCGTTGGCAGGAGTCCAAACCGCGCTGGGCGAGGATCACCCGCGGACCGTGGTCGTCGCGCCCGGTGGGACTGGGACCGATATGGCTCAGGCGGCCGTGTGGGGCCTGGTGCGCTCCGCCCAGGCCGAGCACCCGGGCCGATTCCTCTTGGTGGACACGGACGAGCCGGACGACGTGGTGCTCCGCGCCGCAGCTCTGGGCGAGGACGAGATCGCACTCCGGGACGGCGTCGCGCACCGTCCGCGGCTGGCTCCGTACGCGGGACCGGTCGGTTCGGAGTGGCGCGTCGACCTCACCGAACGCGGGACCTTGGACAATGTGTCCTTTGTAGACGCCGACCCGAGGCGGCTGGCCGAGGGCGAGGTCCGGATCGAGGTTCGGGCGGCGGGGCTCAACTTCCGCGACGTCCTCACCGCGCTCGGCGCCTATCCCGGCGAATCCGTCCTCGGCAGTGAGGCCGCGGGGACGATCGTGGAGCTTGGTCCCGGTGTCTCCGGGTTCTCCCTGGGGGAACGGGTGATGGGCATCGTGCCCGCCTCGTTCGGCCCCACTGCGGTGACCGATCACCGTATGCTGGTCAGGGTTCCGCAGGCTTGGGACTTCACGCAGGCCGCGTCGATGCCGTTGGCGTTCCTCACCGCGTACTACGGTCTGGTGGACCTCGGCGGTGTGCAGCCCGGCGAGTCCGTGCTCGTGCACGCTGCTGCCGGTGGTGTGGGAATGGCTGCGGTACAACTCGCGCGCCACCTCGGCTGCACCGTCTACGGGACGGCGAGTCCGGTGAAGTGGGACGCGGTCGACCTGCCCGCGTCGCACCTCGCCTCCTCCCGTGATCTTGGCTTCGCGGAGCGGTTTCCCAAGGTCGACGTGGTGCTGAACTCCCTGGCGGGGGAGTTCGTCGACGCTTCGTTCGGGCTGCTGCGCCCAGGCGGGCGGTTCGTCGAGCTGGGCAAGACCGACCTCCGAGCCCCTGCGCCGAACTACTTCCCGTTCGACCTGTTCGAGGCGGCGGGGCCGGAACGCATCGGTGAGATGCTGCGCGACCTCGTCGAGCTGTTCGAGCGCGGCGATCTGGTGCCGCCGCCGATCACCACCTGGGATGTTCGACGCGCCCCCGAGGCACTGCGGTTCATGCGCGACGCCAAGCACACCGGCAAGATCGTGCTCACCCTGCCCGCGCCCGTCGACCCGGACGGCACCGTTCTGATCACTGGTGGCACGGGCGCCCTGGGCAGGCTGATCGCCCGGCATCTCGTGGAGCGGCACGGCAGGCGCAAACTGGTTCTGCTCAGCCGTAGTGGTGGCCCAGCGCCAGAACTCGACGGTGCGTCCGTGCGCGTGGTGGCGTGCGATGTCGGCGATCGAGACGCGCTCGCTGCGGTGTTGGCGGAGATTCCCGATCTCACGACGGTGATCCATGCGGCCGGTGTGCTCGACGACGGCGTGGTGACCTCGTTGACGCCGTCGCGGCTGTCGGAGGTCTTGCGTGCCAAGGCCGAATCAGCCTGGCACCTGCACGAGCTGACAGACGGGCCGGCTGAGTTCATCCTGTTCTCGTCGGCGGCCGGGGTCCTCGGGGGCCCTGGGCAGGCAAACTACGCTGCTGCCAATGCCTCCCTGGACGCCCTCGCTCGGCACCGGCGATCTCTCGGCCTTCCTGCGCTTTCGATCGCGTGGGGTCTTTGGGAAAGCGGCATGGGGAGCGGCGTCAAGAACTCCGACGTCCTGCCGTTGACGAACCAGCAAGGGCTTGAGCTGTTCGACGCCGCACTGACCACGGGCGCCGCAGTGCTCGTGCCGCTACGAAGACGGCCGCGGAAAGCCGTTGCGCGTAAGGGAAGCGGTGATCCGCTCAGCCTCGTGCGGGCGCATGCCGCCGCAGTGCTCGGGCACGCGTCACCGTCGTCGATCGGTGCCGACCAGAAGTTCAGTGACGCCGGATTCGACTCCCTGACCGCCGTCGAACTGCGCAACCGGCTCGCCACCGCCACCGGAGTGCGCCTGCCCGCGACGCTGGTTTTCGACTTCCCCACGCCTGCAGCCCTGGCCGCGCACCTCGCAGCGGAGACGGCGCCGCCCGAAGTCGTCACGACGCGCGCGACCGACGACGATCCGATCGTGATCGTCGGCATGAGCTGCCGTTTCCCCGGTGGCGTTCGGTCACCGGAGGAGTTCTGGGAGCTGATGCGCTCGGGCGGCGACGCGATCACCGAGCCACCGGCTGACCGGGGCTGGCCGGTGTCGGCGGCGGGCGGATTCCTCGACGGCGCTTACGACTTCGACGCCGCGTTCTTCGGGATCTCGCCCCGTGAGGCGCTGGCGATGGACCCGCAGCAGCGCGTGTTCCTGGAGCTGTGCTGGGAGGCGGTGGAGCGGGCCGGGGTCGACGCGGCCTCGCTGCGCGGTTCGCGGACCGGTGTGTTCGTCGGGACGAGCGGCCAGGACTACACGCGCCTGTTGCTGTCCAGTCCGGCACGTGAGGAGCTGGAGGGGCTGATCGCCACCGGGAGCACGGTCAGCGTGATCTCCGGTCGGGTGGCCTACACGATGGGACTGGAAGGCCCCGCGGTCACGCTCGACACGGCGTGCTCGTCGTCGCTGGTGGCCCTGCACCTCGCAGCGCGCGCGGTGCGCGACGGTGAGTGCTCGATGGCCCTGGCCGGTGGTGTCACGATCATGTCCGACCCGGCGGTGTTCACGGAGTTCGGCAGGCAGGGCGCGGTTGCTCCGGACGGCCGCTGCAAGGCGTTCTCCGCTCAGGCCGACGGCACCGGCTTCGCGGAAGGAGCCGGTGTCGTCGTCATCGAGCGCCTGTCCGACGCGCGGCGGCTCGGGCACAACGTGCTCGCCGTGCTGCGGGGATCGGCGATGAACTCGGATGGCGCGTCCAACGGCCTCACTGCGCCGAACGGCCCTTCGCAGCAACGAGTCATTCGTGCTGCGCTCTCGGCGGCGGGGCTCAGTACGTCCGATGTGGACGTTGTCGAGGCGCATGGCACCGGCACCGCGCTGGGCGATCCGATCGAGGCCCAGGCGATCCTCGCGACCTACGGCCAGGACCGCGACCAGCCCGTTCTGCTCGGCTCGGTGAAGTCGAACATCGGCCACACCCAGGCCGCCGCGGGAATCGCCGGGGTGATCAAGACAGTGCTCGCGCTGCGCCACGGCGAACTGCCGAGCACCCTGCACATTTCCGAGCCGGCATCGCACGTGGACTGGTCAGCCGGTTCGGTCGCACTCCTGACCGAGACCCGGGAATGGCCCGAGCGCGGACGGCCGAGGCGGGCCGCTGTGTCCTCGTTCGGTGTCAGCGGGACGAATGCGCACGCGATCATCGAGCAGGCACCCTCTGCCGCGTCTCCGGCGGCCGTCTCCGAGGACGTGCCGTGGCCGCTGAGCGCACGCACGCCGACCGCGTTGCAGGAGATGGCGCGTCAGCTGTCTGCTGTGGACGGATTGCGCAGTGCGGACGTCGGACTGACTCTCTCCCGGAGAACGACCTTCGAGCACCGGGCGGTCGTGTTCGAGCGTGCTGCTCTCGATGCGCTCGCCCAGGGGGACGAGCACACCGCGCTCGTGCGCGGGATCGCGACGGCCACCGGCAAGGTCGTTTTCGTTTTCCCTGGCCAGGGCAGCCAGTTTCCCGGCATGGCGAAGGAACTCCTGGCACGGTCGTCGCGCTTCGCCGAATTGCTCGCGGAGTGTGATGCGGCGCTGCGCCCCCACGTGACGTGGTCGCTGCCGGAGGTGCTGCGGGACGGGGTCGGGCTCGATCGGCTCGACGTCGTCCAGCCAGTGCTGTTCTCGGTCATGGTCAGCCTTGCTGCGCTGTGGCGCGAGCACGGAGTGCGGCCGGATGCCGTGGTGGGGCACAGCCAAGGGGAGATCGCGGCGGCGTGCGTCGCCGGTGTGCTGCCGCTTGCGGAGGCGGCTCGTCTCGTCGCGCTCAGGTCGCGGGTCTACCAGGCGCTGAGCGGCCACGGTGCGATGGCGGTGATCACGTTGCCGCGCGCGGAGGTCGAAGCTCGGCTGGCGGGCCGGCTCGATGTCGCGGCCATCAACGACCCGGCCTCGGTCACCGTCTCCGGATCCCCTGCCGCCGTGGACGAGTTCGTGGCGGAGTGCGAGGCCGAAGGCATTCGAGCCAAACGTGTGCGCGGCGTGCACGTGGCCGGGCACTCCCGGCAAACCGAGCGAGTGCGCGAAGAAATCCTTGCCGTGGTGGCGGATCTGCGACCGTTGGCGGGAGAAGTGCCTTTCTACTCCACGGTCACGGGCGACCTGCTCGACGGAACGCAGCTCGACGCGGAGTACTGGTACCGGAATCTCCGGCAGCCCGTGCTCTTCGCCGACGCGGCCGCTTCGCTTGCCCGGGACGGCTACGAGGTCTTCATCGAGCCCTCGCCTCATCCGATGTTGACGGCATCCGTGCAGGCCGTCGTGCCTGATGCGATCACGTTGAGCACGCTTCGCCGCGAGGACGGTGCGCGATTCCCGAAGGCGCTCGCCGAGGCGTTCGTGCGGGGGATCGCGGTCGACTGGTCCTCGGAGTTGGTCGGCGCGCGCGTGGTCGAGCTGCCGCCGTACCCGTTCGAGCACGTCAGCTATCGACCCTCTGGCGTTGTCCGGGAGGTGGAGGAGCCGGGTTTCTGGGAGGCCGTCGAGCGCACCGACGCTGGCGCCGTGGCGGAGCTGTTGCCGAGCGCCGACCGGGAGGCGATCGAGGCGGTGCTGCCCGCCCTCCGCGCGTGGCGCCGAACCCGTCGTGAGCAATCCATTGTGGACTCGTGGCGATACCGCGTGCGGTGGAAGCCTCTGGAGTCCAAACAGGATCGTCCGCCTGGCCGGTGGCTCATCGTCGCCCCCGACGTGGATCACCCGTGGATCGACGCCGCCGCGCACGCGATGGGCGAGCACGGAGTGGTGGTGTCGCTCGCCGAGGTCAGCGCGATGAGTGACTACAGCGGAGTGCTGTCTCTGCTGGCGTTGGACGAGGACACAGGGTTGGCCGCCACGGTCGAGCTGATCTCCGTGGTCACCGCGCCGTTGTGGATCGCCACCTGCGGGGCGGTCTCGGTCGGGCGCGCGGATCGGGGTGTCCGGCCGGTGCAGGCTCAGCTGTGGGGCCTGGGCCGGGTGTTCGGTCTGGAGCGAGCCGAGGTTTACGGCGGTTTGATCGATCTGCCCGTCGACACGGGGGAGCGCGCGCGAACCCGGCTCGTGGCGGCCCTCACCGGTGCTGAGGACCAGGTGGCGGTGCGATCGGCCGGCACGTTCGCTCGGCGGCTGGTTCGCGCTCCGCTCGGCAACGCCACCCCGTCGAGGGCGTGGACGCTCCGGGGCACGACGTTGATCACGGGCGGTACTGGCGCGATCGGTCAGATGATCACCGACTGGGCACTGCGCGAGGGTGCGGAGCGGGTCGTGGTGCTCAGCCGGTCCGCATCCCCCGAGCTTTCGCGGGAGCGGGTCACCGCGGTGCGGTGCGATGTGACGGATCGGGACGCGCTGGCGGCGGTGCTGGCCGAGATCCCGGACCTGACCACCGTGATCCATGCCGCGGGTGTGCTCCAGCCCGCACTTCTGTCCGATTTGGACAGTGCGGCTCTCGATCGCGAGATGGCCGCCAAAGTTCTCGGCGCTCGGCATCTGGACTCGCTGGTGGGCGAGCTGGACGCGTTCGTGTTGTTCTCCTCCAACGCGGGTGTCTGGGGCGGAGCCGGGCAGGCTGCCTACGCGGCGGCGAACGCGTACCTCGACGCCCTCGCGGAGGACCGACGAGCCCGCGGGCTGACCGCGACGTCAGTGGCGTGGGGCGCCTGGGCGGGCGGCGGCATGGCGGCAGGGGAGGCGGCCAAGCGGTTCCTGAACCGGATCGGCATGCGCGCCATGCCCGCGGATCTCGCGCTGGCCGCACTGCGCCAGGCCGTCGAGCACGATGACGTCACGGTGTCCGTGGCCGACATGGATTGGCAGCGCTTCGTCCCCGGTTACTCGGCGAGCAGACGTCGGCCCTTCTTCGAGGGGTTCGCCGAGCCGGAACCCGCCGCGACGCCGGTGAGACGTTCGCGCCGCGACCTCCTGGAGTTGGTCCGCGCCAACGCCGCTACCGTGCTCGGACTCGCCTCCGGGGCGGAGATTCCCTCGGACAGGGCGTTCCGTGAGGTCGGATTCGACTCGGTGACCGCTGTCGACCTGCGCGAACGGCTCAGCGCCGCGCTCGGCACCCGGCTGCCCGCGACGGTCGTGTTCGATCACCCGTCACCGGCCGCGCTCGTCGATCACCTCCTCGGAGAGACACCCGAGCCCGAACCCGAACTGACCGCGACGACCGAGCCCATCGCGATCGTGGCGATGAGCTGCCGTCTGCCCGGCGGGGTTCGTTCGCCGGAGGACCTGTGGGAGTTGGTGTCCAGCGGGACTGACGCGATGACGAGCTTCCCCGCCGATCGCGGGTGGGATCTCGGCTCGACGAGCACCCCGGAGATCGGTGGCTTCGTCGACGACGTGGCCGGCTTCGACGCGGCGTTCTTCGGGATCTCGCCGCGCGAGGCCCTGGCGATGGACCCCCAGCAACGTTTGTTGTTGGAGACGGCGTGGGAGTGCGTAGAGCGCGCGGGCATCGACCCGACCTCTCTGAAGGGCAGCCGAACCGGTGTGTTCGTCGGTGGGGCATCGCAGGGCTACGCGGGTTTGATGGCTGAGGCGGCCGAGGGCTACCTGACCACCGCCGACGCGGGCAGCGTGATGTCCGGCCGCATCGCCTACCAGTTCGGCTTGGAGGGCCCGGCGCTCACCGTGGACACCGCGTGCTCGTCGTCGCTGGTGGCGTTGCACCTCGCGATCAAGGCGCTGCGTAACGGGGAGTGCTCACTGGCGATGGCCGCCGGGGTCGCCGTGCTGCTGACGCCCACCGTGTTCGAGGAGTTCAACCGGCAGGGCGGGCTCGCGGCGGACGGCCGGTGCAAGGCTTTCTCCGATTCGGCCGATGGGACGAACTTCGCCGAGGGCGTCGCGGTGCTCCTCGTCGAGCGCCTGTCCGACGCCGAGCGCAACGGGCACGAGATCCTGGCTGTGCTGCGAGGTTCGGCGACGAACTCCGATGGTGCGTCCAACGGCTTGACCGCGCCGAACGGGCCTTCCCAGCAGCGCGTGATCACGGCTGCGCTGGCCGACGCCGGACTTCGACCGTCCGAAGTGGACTACGTGGAGGCACACGGGACGGGCACGCGGCTGGGCGATCCCATCGAGGCCCAAGCGCTGCTCGCGACCTATGGGCGGGATCGCTCCAGCCCGTTGTGGCTGGGCTCGTCGAAGTCGAACATCGGCCACACGCAGGCGGCGTCAGGGCTGGTGGGCGTGATCAAGACGGTGCTGGCCATGCGCAACGGAGTGCTGCCCGCCACCCTGCACGTGACCGAACCGGCGTCCACTGTGGATTGGTCGGCAGGTGACGTCCGGCTGCTGACCGAGCCCAGGCCGTGGTCGGGGCCGCGGCGCGCCGGGGTCTCGTCCTTCGGCGTGAGCGGGACGAACGCGCACGTGATCGTCGAACAGGCCCCGGTCGTGAGCCGGGCGGCCGTGGCAGCTCCGGCTCGTGTGGTGCCGTGGGTGTTCTCGGCCCGGAGCGAGGCCGCGCTCCACCGACAGATCGACCGCGTTGCGGTGGCCGCCGAAGGGCTGGAGCCCGCTGATGTCGGGTTCACCCTGGGCAGGCGCGCGAGCATGCCGTACCGCGCCGCGGCCGTCGGCGCTGACCTGATCACCGGAAAGGTCCGCGAAGAGCCCGGCCTGGCGATCATGTTCACCGGCCAGGGCAGCCAGCGGATCGGGATGGGCCAGGGGCTGTACGAGGCGTACCCGCGGTTCGCGGCGGCGTTCGACGAGGTCGCCGCGCACCTCGACCAGCACATCGACCGTCCGCTGCACGAGGTCGTCAACGACGAGGCGATCAATGAGACCGGCTACGCGCAGCCCGCGATCTTCGCGGTGGAGGTGGCGCTGTTCAGGCTCGTCGAGAGCCTGGGTGTACGGCCGGGACAGCTCATCGGGCACTCGGTCGGCGAGGTCGCGGCCGCGCACGTGAGCGGAGTGCTCTCGCTGGCCGACGCGTGCGAGCTGATCGCCGCGCGTGGCCGGTTGATGCAGCAGCTTCCAGCCGGGGGAGCGATGCTCGCGGTGCAGGCCGGCGAATCCGAGATCGAAGGCGTTCCGGTCGCCGCGGTCAACGGTCCCGCGTCGGTCGTGCTCTCCGGTACGGCTTCGGTGATCGCCGAGCAGGAGCGCCTGTGGACGGCCCGCGGGCGCAGGACGAAGTGGCTCAAGGTCAGCCATGCGTTCCACTCCGAGCTGATGGAGCCCATGCTGGCGGACTTCGCCGCCGTGGTTTCCCGGATGACCTTCCGCGAGCCGTCCATCCCCATCGTGTCCACTGTGGATGGAAAGATCACCGATCCGGACTACTGGGTGCGCCAGGTCCGGGAGACTGTGCGCTTCCACGACGGGATGACCGAGCTTGCGGCTCGAGGCACGACGGTCTTCCTCGAACTCGGGCCGGACAACGTGCTCAGCTCGACGGATGCGGACGGCGTGCTTCTCCCGGCCCTGCGGCGGGAACAGCCCGAGGACGTGACCTTCGCCCGCGCCGTGGCAGAGCTGTTCGTCAACGGCGTACCGATGTCGCTCGACGCGATGTTCCCGGGAGCGCGGCTCGTGGAGCTGCCGACATACGCGTTCCAGCACGAGCGGTACTGGCCGGGGTCGTCGTTGTCGGTGACGTTGTCGCCCGAGCGTGATCCATGGCTGGCCGAACACCGTGTCGGCGACCGCTTGCTGTTCCCCGGCACGGGCTTCCTCGACCTCGCTTTTCAGGCCGGCATGGGCGTCCGTCTGGTGGAGATGACGCTGGAAGCCCCGCTCGTCCTGCCGGAGCGCGGCGATGTCGAGCTGCGCGTCGAGTCTTCTGAGCACTCACTCGTCATCGAGACGCGCGGCGAGCAGGGGTGGGTCCGGCACGCCACCGCGAGCTTGGCGCCCGCGTCGGAGCCCCCGCCCGTCGACTGGAGGTGCTGGCCGCCGGAGGGCGCCGAGCCACTGTCGCTCGACGGCTTCTACGACCGCCTGGCCAGCTCGGGTTTCCACTATGGGCCAACGTTCCGCGGTCTCCGCGCGGCATGGCGGCGCGGACCGGAGATCTTCGCAGAGGTCTCCGTTCCAGCTTCGGACCACCGGCTGCATCCCGCTCTGGCCGATGCGGCCTTGCACGCGATGAGCTTGGCCGAAGGCGCTTCTGAAGAAGCTGGTCTGCCGTTCGTGTGGCGCGGAGTCTCGTTGTACGCGGAGGGGGTGTCGGAGGCACGTGTGCGGTTGCGGTTCGAGGACGGTGCCGTCTCGATGCTGCTCACCGACACTTGTGACCGCCCTGTGTCCGCTGTGGACGGTCTGGTTCTGCGACCGCTTCGTGCCGAGCGGCCACCGTTGTTCCACGTGGACTGGGTGGAGGTCACCGGCGAGCGTGGAGGTCTGCTCCCGGAGACGCGCTTCGTCCACGATGTGTACGAAGCACTGGAGTTGGTCCGGGCGTGGTCCGGTTCGCGGCTGGTCGTGCTCACGTCAGGTGCCGTCGCCACGGACACACCGAATCTCGGTGCGGCACCTGTGTGGGGCTTGGTGCGCTCGGCGATGGCGGAGCGGCCCGGGCAGTTCGCTTTGCTGGACATCGACTGCGCACCGCACGAGGTCCCTCCGCACGCGCTCACCGGGTCTGAGCCCGAACTCGCCCTGAGGGCCGGGCGCCTGCTCGCGCCCCGCATGGTTCGCGCGGCTGCCGAGGGCGAGGCGAAGTGGGACACCGAGGGCACCGTGTTGATCACCGGAGGCGGTGGCAAGCTCGGCCGTGCGGTGGCTCGCCACCTTGCCGAGACCCATGGAGTGCGTCACGTGCTGCTGCTCGGCCGCACTGAGCCCTCGGCACTGGATCTCGGCGACACCCGAGTGTCCACTGTGGCCTGTGACGTGGCCGATCGCGCGGCGCTGTCGGAGGTGCTGGAGGCGATTCCCGACCTCACCGCGGTGGTCCACACGGCTGGCGTCCTCGACGACGGCCTCTTGGAGACGATCGCCGCCGACCACCTCGCCGCCGTGCTCGCACCGAAGGTCGACGGGGCGCGCAACCTCCACGAGTTGACGCGGGATCGCGGCTTGTCGGCATTCGTCCTGTTCTCGTCCTTGGCCGGATTCGCGGGCAGCGCCGGCCAGGCCGCTTACGCCGCCGCCAACACGTATCTCGACGCCCTCGCCCAGCACCGGCACGCCGCTGGGCTCCCCGCGGTCTCGTTGGCGTGGGGGATGTGGGCGGGGGAGGGCGGCATGACCGCCGGCCTCGGCGAGGTCGAGCGCGCCAGACTCGCGCGCAACGGCCTCCTCGGACTGTCCACTGTGGAAGCTTTGGAGTTGTTCGACGCCGCATGCGCCGGTACGCGCCCGTTCGTCATCGCCGCGAAGTTCGGCACCCGTCCGGCTCAGCGCGCGGAGGAGCCCGCGACCACGCTTGAGGTGGTGCAGAGCCACATCGCCGACGTGCTGGGCTACCGTGGCTTGGTCGACCCGGCGGCTCCGCTGGCCGAGCTCGGCTTCGACTCGTTGACGGGAGTGGAGCTGCGCAACCGCCTCAGCCGCGCCACATCGCTGAAGCTCCCCGCCACCCTCGTGTTCGACCACCCCACGCCCGCAGCGCTCGCCGCGCACATCGAGCAGGCGACATCCCCTGCGCCCGAGGACGATCCGATCCGCGCCCAGTACCGGCGCTCACACGAGCTCGGACGGGTCGACGAGTACGTGGAACTGTTGGAGGGCATGTCCCAGTTCGCCCCCCGCTTCACGACGTTCCCGGCCGAGCCGCCCGTCCGCCTCGCCTCCGGTCCCACCACCCCGAAGGTCGTCTGCGTCCCGTCCCTCGTGCCTCCCGTTGGCACTCAGCAGTTCGCCGGGTTCGCATCCGCTTTCCGCGGCAGGCACGAGGTGTGGGCACTCAACGCTCCCGGCTACCGCGCCGGAGAACCCTTGCCCGCCACCGTCACCGCCCTCGCCGAGCACCACGCCACCGCCCTCCACCGCCGCTTCGGCGACGAGCCCGTTCTCCTGCTCGCGCACTCGTCCGGCGGCTGGACCGCCCATGCCATCGCCGAACACCTCGAACAAGCCGGCCGCCCCGCCGCCGGTGTCGTGCTGATCGACACCTACGCCCCCGGCCAGGAGCTGGACCGCCGGTTCCGCGCCGCCATGTACGGCAGGCAGATCTCCGGTTTCGACACCATGGCCGTGGACGGCGCCCAGCTCACCGCGATGGGCGGCTACCTGCGTCTCTTCCGCGAATGGCGCCCCCACCACCTGTCCACCCCCGTCCTGTTCGCGCAGGCCATGGAGTGCATGCCCGAGACCGCCGACCTGGTCGCTGAGGGCGTCCCGTGGCGCGCCACCTGGCCCGCGGCCCAGACGACGATCGGTGTTCCCGGTAACCACTTCACCGTGGTCACCGAGCACGCTGTGCGGACCGCGGAGGCGATCTCCGACTGGATCCGCGCTGTTCGTTAGAAGGGCGCCGGGTCGGCGATGGGTTCGAGTTCGGTCTCGATCACCTTGCCACTCGGCGTGGTCCACGCATGCGTCCCATCCGCCCGGTTCTCGCAGGACCAGCTGGAGTGGGTCTTCATCCGGTGATGGTGACGGCACTTCGGCCGCAGGTTCGCGATGGTGGTGTTGGCGCCATCGAACGGGCAACAATGATCCAGGTCGCAGCGGTGAGCCGGTTGGTTGCAGCCGACCATGGTGCAGGTCGGATACCGCGCGTTGATGAGTTCCCGTTGCGCCGGGGTGGGCCGGTAGGTGGTGATGTGCTCGGCCATCCCGGTGGCGGGGTCGGTGAGGATGCGCTTCCAGATCCCGTTCGCCGCGACATCGGCGACGATCGGCGCGGGCAGCGGTCCGTATCCGCCGAGCATGACCGGGTCTGTGGTCAAGCCGAGGATGTTGGTGATCGGCATGGTCAGGTTCACGCACACCTCACCCTGCGGGGCGGGTGTTTCCTTGCCCATCAACAGATCCGCTGCGACGTCGGATCGTTTCTGGTCCAGCGTTCGGTCGTCTTTGGGGAGGGCTCGGGCGATGCGGTCGATGCGATCGAAGGCGAGGGCGGCGTCGAGGGCAGGCAAAACGACACGCAAGGAGCACATGCCGTCGTCAAGGTTGAACTTCTCCACCAACCGCTGCTTGCGCTTCTCCTCATGACGCCGCAGGGCCGCCTCGGCATCCAGCTTGAGGACATAGCGCCGGGCATAGCGTTGGCTCGCCGTGTAGTTATGCGTGGCCGCGTGGTTGATCAGGACCGGTTCGGCGATCGCCTGATTGGCCGCGTCGAGGACACTGACCTGATCGATGATCATCAACGCCTTGCCCTCATCAATCCGCCCCTCCGACAACGCCTCCAACACCGCCGGGTGCTCCACCAGCGACATGGCGCGGTCGATGAGCTTGTTGCCCTTGACCTGGGAGACACGCAGCAGCGGCATCAGAACATCCCCGGCATACTGCTGCACTTGCGGATCCAGGTCCTCATAGAGCTTCATCAGGGTTAAGGCGAAGTCCGCGACAGCCTTACCTATCGCGGCGTAGGCGGCCACGACGTCGTCTTCGATATCGGCAGGGGCCATACTCCTATTTTAGCGTCTGCAAATAGTGGATCACGGCTCTACGGAGTGAACTTTCCCTTACACACCAACGGTTTCAGCAAACGAAAGCCAGTTCCAGCTCACGCGAGGTAAGGCTGGAACGGTCGGCTTTACCTGGGGCGCGCGTGCCATACGCTCGTCGGCGAGGGCCGGTTCCTGACCGTGCCCGCCCGGCAGGCCCTCGGCACGCGCAAGGGGCCCCAGGTCAAGCCGACCCCACGCCGGAACCAGCCACCCGCGCTGGAACCAGCCGATCCCGCTGGAACCAGCCACGTCCCGCTGGAACCAGCCGATCCCGCTGGAACCAGCCACGTCCCGCTGCAACCAGCCACGCCCCGCCGGAACCAGCCACACCCCGCCGGAGCCAGCCAGCCCACGGTGCAACCAGCCAGCCCACGCCGGGCATGTGGCTCAGAACGAACACCACGTGCCGCAAGGATTCCAATGTGGACAGAGCGGCTGCGCCAGACCGGCCACAGTGGACGACATCAGAACTTCTCCGGCCTGATCAGCGCGACGAACAGGTAGACGATCAACAGCAGCGCGAGCACGCCGCCGACGGTGTTGGCCAGCAGGCCCGTGCCGCTCACAACCGCTCCAGTCCGCGCACGGTCAGCGCGCGTAGCAGGAACACGCCGATCAGCAGCACCGCGTAGGCCAGGTCGGCCATGGGCGTGCTCCCTTCCTGATCTCCAGGCACCCGGCGGGTGCCGTCACCGGAGGGTGAGTCGCGTGGGCGTGGATTCCGGGCGGCCTGACGCGTCCTTGACGCCCCCGAGCGCCTCCTTACGCGGTGTTGATGGACGTGTCACGAGCATCACCTGCGGAAAGCCATCAGGTGCCATTATGGCGCCATGATGGCTTGTAGTGGCGCCACATGCGTGCCATAGTGGTGTCATGGACTTGAGCTCCTATGTGGAGAACCTCGGGCGGGAGCTCGCGGTGCTCGTCGAGGGCAGTGGGCGCGATGCCGAGGCGGCGGTGGAGCGGGTGACCGTGTCGCTGCAGTCGGCCATCCGCCTGACGCTCCTGGATGCGCTGTCGGCGGCCGCGGACGAGATCACCAGGGACCTGGCGCCGGGCTCCGTCGAGCTGCGCATGCGGGGACGTGACCCGAACTTCGTGGTGACGCCACCGCCGCCGGACGAGCCGCTGGAAAGCACGCTGGGGGAGACCTTCGAGCCGGAGGAACCCGGCCCCGGGGCCGAGGAGGCCGCGACGGCGCGGATCAACTTCCGCCTGCCGGAGCAGCTCAAGTCCGCCATCGAGGAAGCCGCCGCCGCCGAGGGCCGTTCGATCAACGCGTGGCTGGTCCGGATCACCTCCGCCGCGTTGCGGCAGCCGGACCGCGACCACCGCGCCCACCCGCGCGGCGGTCGAGGCGCGCAGCGCTACACCGGCTGGGTGCGTTAGTCCCGCTCCGGTCGCTCTCTTTCACACGTCTCCGACCTGCGGAGACGCTCACCGAACTACCTGAGGGGAACAGCCATGCCCATTTTCCAGACGCCCCAGCCCATCGCCGTCACCGTCGAGCTGGGGGCGGGCGACGTCCGGATCACCGCGACCGACCGCGCCGACACCGTGGTGGAGGTGCGGCCGACCAACCCCGACGACGCCTCCGACGTGAAGGCCGCCGAACAGACCCGGATCGACTACGCCGACGGCAAGCTGACGGTCCTCGGCCCGAAGTCGCCCGTGCTCGACTTCTCCAAGAAGACCCGGTCCGTCGACGTGACGATCGAGCTGCCGCGCGGTTCGCGGGTGGACAGCGACACCGGGCTCGCCGACGTGCGCAGCGCGGGCGAACTGGGCGACTGCAAGATAAAGACCTCTTGCGGGCACGTCCGGCTGGACCGCACCGGCGCACTGCGCATGGAGACCGGGGCCGGGCACCTGTCCGTGGACCGGATCGCGGGCCGGGCCGAGGTCACCACCGGCACCGGCAAGGTCCAGATCGGTGAGCTCGACGGCAGCGGGACGGTCAAGAGCTCCAACGGCAACATCGAGATCGGCACCGTCACCGGCGAGGTCCAGGTGCGCGCGGCCAACGGCGAGATCGTCGTCGAGCACGCCGTCGGCGACCGGGTCGAGGCCACCACGTCCAACGGTGCCATCCGGGTCGGTGACGTGATCAGGGGCTCGGTCGTGCTCAAGACCTCGACCGGCGACCTGGAGATCGGCATCCGGCAGGGCACCGCCGCGCTGCTGGACCTCGTTACCGGGCACGGGCGGGTGAGCAACACGCTGGAGGAGGTCGCGTCCGCGGGGGAGGCGGCCGACAAGGTCGAGGTGCGCGCCCGCACCAGCTTCGGGGACATCACCATCAGCCGGTCGTGACCCGGCACCGGCGGGCGGGCGCCCTCAGCGGCAGCCCGCCCGTCAGGTCGCGGTCACTTCACCGCGCCGGGCTGGAACTTCTCCGCGGGCCACGTCAGCGGTGCGGGCTGTCTGCTCATCGTCTCCGGATCCGGAGCGGGCAAAGTGCCGTCCCACACGTACTCCACACGCCGCACCTGTCCTTTCGAACCACTCGGATCGTTCTGCGTGTCGTAGACGATCGACTCCGAGTAGCCGGGGAGCAGGGTCGTGGGATCCAGGTAGAACACGGCCTCGACCTGAGCGTCGCCCGATCCGCCCGCGGTGTAGACGTGACCGTCGAAGGACAACTTCGTCTTCTGGAACGCCCAGATGAAGTTCTGCGTGCCGGCACGCCCGATGCTGGTCTGCACCGTCCGGAACACCACCGGCAGGCGGACGTACTGTTTGCCCTGGCGCTCCACCCAGGTCGGCTTGCCGGGGTCGAGGAACCCTTGCACCGTCCGCAGGTAACCGAGGAACGCTTGAGCCTGCTCCGGGGTCAGCCCGCCCGGAAGCATCCCGTTGCCGACCTTGGAATCCCAGTCGAGCGGATGGGGGACGGCGCACGAGCCGCGGTCGATCCGGTCGCCGCGTCGCGTGACCTCGAACTTGACACCCTCGAGGCAGACGTATCCGCTGTGGTCGTGGTAGGCGAACTTGCGCCGACTGTAGTCGTAACCGCCTTCGACGGTCTGGCCGTAGTAGGGCTGCCCCGTCAGGTAGGGGGTGACCTGGCCGAACCAGATCTTCTCCATCCGGGTGTGCAGCACGGGCTGGGTCAGGAAAGCCAGCAGTGCGTCGTCCAACAGCTTCTTCGGGTCGGTCGTGGCGAGCGTGGCCTCGGTCAGCCCGGCGCGCGCCGCCGACGAGGGAGCCGCTGCGCCGGGTGCCGCCGACTCGGAGCCACCGCGCCCGAACACGGCCCACCCGCCGATGCCAAGGCCGAGCACGAGAACCACGGTCGCGATCAGGGCGATCACCCGACCCGTGCGGCGCTTCGGGGGCTGAGGAGGCATCGGTGGCCGCTGCGGCGGATAAGTGGATTGCCCAGGTGGGTACGGCGACGGCGTCCCGGACCACGGCCCCTGTTGTGGCTGTCGTGGCCAGTTCTGCCCGTGCTGCGGGATCATGCCGCGGATGCTTTCACGTGGGATTTCAGGGAGTTCGCAATCTGCCTTGATGGCGACGGGGTTTCAAGCACACCTGAAATCGCACTAGTTCCTGGTGCCCTGTACGGCGGCGAGCAGGCTCAGCGCGGACGCGCGAGGAGTGGCTTCTGGTAGCGCGAGTGCGGCGGGCACGAGGATCGGTGGGTCGGGCGGGACGAGGGCGACGGCGGTGAAGTCGTGCGAGACGACGCCGGCGGGGAGCAGGGTCCAGCACCCTCCGGAGGCCACAGGTCCGGCAAGGAGGTCTTGGACTCGGGTCAGGGTCGGCCCTGGACGAGGGGTGAAACCGGCGGCCCGGCAGGCGGCTGTGATCAGGTCGTAGACGCCGGGATTGTCCGCGCGGGCGGATCGGGCCAGGGGGAGTTCGGCGAGTGCGGCGATGGTGCCGGCAGTGCGGGCGTGGTCCGCGGGGACGGTTGCGAGCAGCGGCTCGTCCCAGAGGTGGTGGATCCGCACGCCCGGCGTATCCGGTGGCGCTGCGACGAATGCGGCGTCGAGGTCGTTGGCGGCGAGTGCGGCGAGCTGATCGGTCGTCGAGGCGGAGCTCGTCACCTGGAGCGTGATGCCGGGGTGGGCGTCACGGACAGCGGCAAGAGCAGCTTCGATTCGAGGGCTGAACACGATGCTGCTGCCGACGCGCAGAAGACCGGTGTTACCGGCGGCGATCTCGGCGGCCGCGGCTGCGGCGCGGTCGATGCCGCGCAGCGCGCGGCGCGCGTGGACGAGGAACGCCTGGCCGTCCGGGGTGAGCCGGACCCGGCGGTGGGACCGGTCGAACAAGGTCAGTCCGAGTTCGCGTTCCAGCCGCGCGACCTGCTTGCTCACAGCGGGTTGAACGATGCGCAGGGCCTCGGCGGCGCGGCCGAAGTGTTCGCGCTCGGCGACCGCGACGAAGTAGCGCAGCTGCCGGACCTCCATCGCCGCTGTCCTCTTCGCCTCGACCGATTCCTTTCGGTGATTGTTCCATGGCCGGATCGGTCGTTGATGGGCCTCGTGGGACCGGCTGGACTGGAGCCATGTCCCAGAGGGCGACGACGATCGTGAACGCGAAGGTGTTCGACGGGACGCAGCCCCAGGACTGGACTTCGGTCCGGTTCGCTGACGGCGTGATCACCGAGTGCTCGGTGGCCTCGGCCGCCCGAGAGGGCGACGACGTGATCGACGCGGGCGGCGGGACCGTGCTTCCCGGTCTGATCGACGCGCACGTGCACCTCGTTCCCGGCGCCCTCGCGCGGTCGCTGACCTTCGGCGTCACCACCGTCCTCGACATGTTCAGCAAGCCCGACCTGCTGGCCATGGCCAAGGAGCAGGCAGGCTCCCGCCCGGACGTGGCCGATGTCCGTTCCGCGGGCGTCGGTGCCACCGCGCCCGGCGGGCACCCGTCGATGATGTACGCCCCGTTCCCGACGGTGACCGTCCCCGGCCGGGCCGAGCAGTTCGTCGCGGAACGGATCGCGGAGGGCTCGGACTACCTGAAGATCATCTCTGGCGCCGGGGGCCTGTGGCCGTCGCTGGACTCCGAGACCATCCGGGCGCTGGTCGCTGCCGCGCACGCGCGGGGCCTGGTCGTCGTGGCCCACGTGAGTTCCACGGCTGGCGTCGAGGAGGTCGTGTCCGCCGGTGTCGACGTGGTGGCCCACGTTCCCGTGGATGCCGAGCTGGACCAAGCTCTGGTCGAACGCATGGCCGAGGCCGGTATCGCGATCGGTCCCACACTGGCCACTCTCGAGAACACCCTCGGCGAGTCGGTGCCGCTCTACTCGCGGGCCGAGGACAACGTGCGGCGACTGGCCGACGCGGGCGTCACTCTGCTGGCGGGCACCGACGCCCCGAACCCGGGGACCGCGTTCGGCACGAGCCTGCACCGAGAGCTGGAACTCCTTGTCCGGTGCGGAATCAGCCCGACGCACGCCCTGGCCGCCGCCACGAGCGAACCGGCACGAGTGTTCGGCCTCGCAGACCGAGGACGCGTTGCGCCCGGGCAACGCGCGGACCTGGTCCTCGTGTCCGGCAACCCGTTGGCGGACATCACCGCGACGCGTGCAATCGAGCGGATATGGCGCGCGGGCACAGCCTGCGATCGACGCGTCTACGTCGCGAGCGCTGCCGAAGCTGAACAGCTCGACGCTTTCAACGCCAAGGTCGCCAAGGCCGTGGCGGCAGTGCGCGAACGCTGGTCCCGCAGCTCGCGATGAGGCGTTGACACTGCTCCGCGGCACGGACTACGCAGTACCCGCGGTCGGAGCTGCGGGAGATGGACGGCGCCGAGAAGGCCGCCTGGCCCACCACCGCGGTCCCCGCGAAGAAGCCGCAGGTGATCGCCGGGCAGGTGCACGCCACCAGCTCGCACCTGATCATGTTCCGGCTGGACGGGGCCGACCTCTACCTGCGCTACGCCGACGACTCGCGGTACAAGCTCGTGACGAACGATCACCGCCGAAGCGGACCTCGACGGCCTACTTCAAGGCGGGCGCCTACACGTTGGCCCACTGCGAGAACTCCTCTCCCTGCAGCACCGCGAACTTCGGCCAGGTGGTGATCTACGAGCTCTCCGTCTCGCACACCTGACCCGCTCAGCGCGGTCCGGTCACCACGACCCGGACGTCGCGCGGACCGTGCTTGGCGACCATCGCGGTCAGCTTGGCCAGGTTGAAGCCCTGGGGCTGCGCGACGACCTGGATCGGGGAGCGGGAGTGCAATCGGGCGCCAATGTGAATCGGTTGTCCTGACTGGGGATCGGACACCACGATCTCGGCGAGGTCGGTCCACGGAACGGGGACGCCGTCGATGTTCACACCTGTCGCGTCGACCTGGAGCGCGGTCCGGCGCCTGCGGTACCACGCCACCAGAACGGGCCACGCCGCGACGATCAGCACGCTGCCCGCGGTGTCGAACAACCAGCCGAACAGCGCGCCGACCGCGAAGAGTCCGGCCAGCCCGCCCCACAGCACGAACACGGCCGCCGGGTCGGCCGGGCGCACGGCGCGGTAGAGCTGCTGGTCGAGGGCGGTGTTGCGGAGCCGGATCGCCGCGGCGACCAGGCCGATCCCCGCCGGGAGCGCGATCAGCGCCCCGACCGACGGGCCGGCGCTGAGCAAGGTGCCCAGCCCGAACAGCGCGACGACGAAGCCGGCCATGAACATCAACTTCATCAGCCCGACCGGCGCGGTCGCGGGCTGCGGTGGGGTGGGCGGACCCTGCTGTAACACCATGTCCTCCTGGCGGACGATCGACGGCGGGACGCTAACCAGCGACGGTGAAATCCGGCTGAAACTGCCAGCACGCGCGCGTGCTCTTGATCTTTCGTTGGCTGGTGATCGCCTCGCTCGCGCTGGGCGGCGCCCACGCCACGAACGCGAGTGCGTATCTATGGGACTCGGTTCGACGGCACTGGGCGCCTACCTCGGCGTCTTCCTCGTCCTGCCGCAGCGAACACTCGTCCGGCTGGTGATCTGCGCGGTGCGCCGTGCTGGCGAACTGGACCGCGCGCTTGGTCTCACTGGCCATCGCCGACGACGGGGCAGTGCGCTGGAGGCGTCCCGAACGTGACGATGCTGCCCGACGACACGGCCGCCTGGAGGGCGGGTCTCCCGTGCTGCTGGACCGCCCGTGGCCTGCGGGCGGCCCAGCGGCGTCATCGCTTGCGCTGCTTGGGTTTCTGGCCGGGGCGGGGCGCGATCACCTTCGGCGTGGCCGCCTCGGCCGTGGCCTCCTCCCGGTCGACGAACCAGGTGAGGACCTGCTGCTGGCCGAAGGTCCAGGCGTTGTTGGCCAGGAAGTACAGCAGCACGCCGATCGGCACGGGGAAGAAAAGCCCGGACACCAGCATGCTGATCGGCGCCACGTACGTCATGAACGTGGTGATCGACGCGAGCTGCGGGTTCGGGTTGACCTGCCTGCGCATGCCCATCCGCATGGACAGGAAGGTCGCCAGCCCGGCGAGCAGCATCAGCGGCACGCCCACGGTGATCATGTGCGCGCGGTCGGTGCCGAAGGCGGCCAGCTCGGCGACGGGCTGGTTGATCCAGTTGCCGAGCTTCGCGCCGAAGACGTCGGCGTTGAGGAAGGACAGCACGCCCGCGCGGTCGAAGGCGTGGTTGGACTGGGCGCCCGGGGTGAAATCGCGCAGCACCCAGTAGAGGCTGAGGAAGACGGGGATCTGCAGCAGCGCGGGAAGGCAGCCGCCGAACGGGCTCGTGCCCTCGGCGGCGTGCAGCTTCTGCACTTCCCGGACAACGCGCTGCTGGTCGTTGCGGTAGCGCTCGCGGATCTTCTGCACCTGCGGGGCGAGCTTCTGGTTGCGCCGGGCCGAGCGCAGCTGGCTGAGCGCGGGCTTGAGCAGCACGGCCCTGATGGTGAAGACGAGGAAGACGATGGCGAGCACCCAGGCGATTCCGCTGTCCGGGCTGAACAGGGCGCCGAAGGTGGCGTGCCAGAACCAGAGCACGGCGGAAACCGGGTAAAGGATGAAGTCGAACAAGGGACGCTCCGATGATGACGAGTCTCTTTCGGGCAGGCCGGAGCGACCGCCGTCGAAAAGGAATCGTCAGGCGGTCGCGGCGCCGAATGACGGAGCTCGTGGCCGGGTGCGTCCCGGGGCGTCGGGATCGCGGAGCCGGATGAAGTCGGCGAGGCGGGCGCGCTCGCGCAGGCTGATCGCCCGCACGTGCATGGGCACCGCCGGTTCGAGCCGCCCGAACACCACAGCGGCCACCACGAAGGCGGCGGCGATACCGGCGGTCAGCGCGGTGGCCAGGCCCAGCGGCCCGTGTCCGCCCGCCGCGGGCAGCAGCACGAAGAGGGCAGGCAGGAAGAGGGCCAGCAGCAGCTGGACCCGCGTTCCCACCGGCACCCTCGGCACGCCGCCACTGTACCGGGTCGGCGGAAGGGTGAATCCGCCGATTCGCCGATGTGCGATCCCGGGTGGATCGCTACTGTTTCGCCACCGAGGGTGCCCGCGTGGTCGCGGATGGGAAAATATGAATCCCTTGCGGTGTGATCCAGTTTTCGAATCACAATTTCGATGGTGACAGAAAGGTCGACCCGTGCTGCTTTGACGCGGCACCCGCTCGCTGCTTCTCTCGAAGTCGTCCCATTGTTCGAGTGAAGTGAGGAATAATCATGAGCGCAGTGCGCTCTCTGGTCGCAGTCGCGTGCGCCGCTTCCGCCGCCGTCGTCGCGCTCGCCGCCCCGGCCCAGGCCGCCCCGCAGGAGGCGGCCACCGCCTGGGCCGCCGAAACGGCCGTCGTCGAGCAGGCCGTCGCGGCCCCGCCGCCGTGGGCTCCGTGCGGTATCGGCGACCCCGCCGGCAAGCTGGTCCGGCTGTACCCGAACGGCGCCGCCCTCCGCTGCGGCAACGAGTCGACCGGCTACCGGCACATCCTCGGGCGGCACCTCAGGGACTTCGAGCAGATGGCGTTCGGGACCGCGCAGAACTGGCGGGACATCGCCCACCTCGGCATCCACCACACCATGCAGACCCCGGAGCGGACGAAGCCGCAGACCGGCGGCAAGACCTGCCGCTCGCGCAACATCATCCTGGTCAACCTGCACACCAACAAGGAGGTGGGCAGGAAGATCGTCAGGGTGATCACCAGCAACACCAGGAACAACGACATCATCACCGCCTACCCGGCGGGCAGCCACTGCTGATCGCGACGCGGGCGGAGACCGGACCGGTGTCCGCCCGCGTGCCGCTTGACAGCGAGTAAGGGTCACCTTAGTTTCGCCCGGTAACTTACTGACCGGGGAGGTTCGGGTGCCGCGTGCCGCTGGGGGCCGACCGGCGAGGATCGCCGTCGCCGACATCGTTCGCGCAGGGCGCGAGCTGGGCATGCGCCGGCTCAGCGTCAAGGCGGTCGCCGCGCGCCTCGGGGTCACGCCGACAGCGCTGTACCGGCACGTCGACGGGCGCTGGGGGCTGGAGCGGCTGGTCGGCGAGAGCATCCTGGCCGAGTTGCGGCTGGACGACGATCCCGAGCACGACGTGCCCCGGCACCTGCTCTCGTTCGCGATGCAGCTGCGGGCGTTCGCGCTGCGCCATCCCGGGCTCGTCGGCTACCTGCAACTGCTGTTCCCGCGCGGGGAGAGCGGACAGCGGCTGTTGGCCGCAGAGGTCGAAGCCCTGGGCCGCCGTGGTTACGCGGCCGACGCGGCGATCGTGCTCAGCGGTGCGGTGGCGTCGCTTGCCATCGCGATGACCGCTTCGCAGGAGAACAGCGAGGCGGCGGAAGTGGCGGACGCGGACGGCCTGACGCGCGAGCGGGAGGCGGTGGTCGACCGCTTGGCGCAGGACGAACGCCTGGGCGCGGCGCCGACCACGTTGCCGCAGATCCCTCGCGCGGAGTACGTGCGGTTGCTGCTGACCGCGTCGATCCGTGGCCTTGTCGAGGTGTGCCCGCCGGGGCGCCCGGTGGCCGAGATGATCGCCGACCTCGCGGCGACGGGGGTGGGTGTCTGATGGCACGTGGCTTCCAAGGCGCCGTGATGCGCGGGTTCGGCGCGCGGGACCACGAGGCGACCGTGCTGGGCACCGAACAGCTCGCGCCGCACTTCCTCCGGATCAGGTTCTCCGCGCCGACGCTGTTCGAGGACGTCATCGCCGGGCCCGCGGCGTGGTTGCGGTTCTGGTTCCCCGATCCCGACGGCGGACCGACCGAGCACCAACGCGGATACACGATCACCGAGGCCGACCAGAACGCCGGGACGTTCGCCATCGACGTTGTGCTGCACACCCCGGCCGGGCCCGCTTCGCACTGGGCGCGGACGGCGCGGCCGGGGATGACGGTCGCGGTGATGTCGTTGGGCTCCACGGTGTTCGAGGTCGCGGAGGAACGCCCGGCCGGGTACCTGCTCATCGGCGACGCGGCATCGATCCCCGCCATCAACGGGATTCTGGAAGTCGTCCCGGACGACGTGCCTGTAGAGCTGTATCTGGAAGAGCACGTCGCGGAGGACAGGCTGATCCCGCTGCGCACGCATCCCCGCGCGCGAGTGCACTGGGTACCGCGCCGGGACGCGACGACGTTGGCGGCCGCGATCGAGGCCAGGGACTGGTCGGACTGGAGCGCGTGGATCGCCACAGAGGCGGGCACGTTTAAGCACGTGCGCACGCGGTTACGTGACTCGTTCGGCTTCCCGAAGGCGGAGGTGCACGGCCGCGCCTACTGGTACCACGGCAGAGCTATGGGCTCTCTTCGGTCCAATAAGGACAGTGCTGAGCCGACACCGCCGCCGGTTCAGGAAAAGCCGGTAAGGGGAGCGTGGCGCGCGCAGGCGTCCGGCCGGTTGCTCGCACCCTTGCGCCGGACCCTGATCGCAGCCGGAGTTCTGCAGGCCGTCGTCACGCTCGTGCGCTTGGCACCGTTCGTGCTTCTGGCGGAGCTGGCCCGGCATGTGCTCGCGGGCGAGTCCGATCTGTGGGGTATCGGGATCGCCGCCCTGGTGTTGCTGGGAACGGGAATGCTGCTGGAGTCGGCGCTTCTGCTGTGGCTGCACGCGGTCGACGCCCGCTTCGCGCGCGAGCTGAGACAGCGGCTGCTGGGCAAGCTGGCGCGGCTGCCGTTGGGCTGGTTCACCGCACGTGGCTCGGGTGCGATCACGAATCTGGTCCAGGGTGACACGTTGTCGCTGCACTACTTGGTCACGCACGCAGTGCCGGACGCTGTCGCGGCGATCGTCGCGCCGCTCGCTGTCCTGGGCTACCTGTTCGTCGTCGACTGGCGGCTCGCACTCGTGCTGCTGGTGCCGATCCTCGTCTACCTCGTGACGATGTCGGTCATGGTTGTGCAGTCGGGCCCGAAGACCAGGCAGGCGCGGCAGTGGGCCGAGCGGATGGCGGGGGAGGCGGGCGCCTACCTGGAGGGCCAGCCGGTGATCCGGGTGTTCGGGGGCGCGACGGCCTCGACTTTCCGCCGTCGCCTCGACGAGTACATCGGGTTCCTCGGAGCGTGGCAGCGGCCCTTCACCGGCAAGAAGACCCTGCTCGACTTCGCCGCCCGCCCGGCGACGTTCCTGCTGTTGATCACCGGGGTGGGCACGCTGCTCGTGCTCGGGGGAACCGATCCTGGCGTGCTGCTGCCATTCCTGGTGCTGGGCACCACGTTCGGCGCGCGCCTGCTCGGTGTCGGCTACGGGCTCGCCGGGCTCCGCGAAGGAATGCTCGCCGCACGGCGCATCCAGGTCGCGCTCGACGAGCCGGAGCTGACCACGCGCGAGGACAGCAGCTCCGGCGTTCCGGGAACGGTCGAGCTGGACCGGGTCGGGTTCGCTTATCGGCCTGGGGTTCCGGTGCTCCACCACGTGTCCTTGACCCTGCGGCCCGGCACGGTGACGGCGCTGGTTGGTCCATCCGGCTCGGGCAAGTCGACGCTCGCGGCGTTGGTCGCGCGCTTCCACGACGTGAGTTCCGGGAGCATTCGGATCGGTGGTCGCGACATCCGCTCCCTGACCGCCGATGAGCTGTACACCCGAGTCGGTTTCGTGCTTCAAGACGCCCAGCTCGTGCACGGCACCGTGCGCGAGAACATCGCGCTCGCCGTGCCTGACGCCACCGACGAACAGGTGCGCGCGGCCGCCCGCGATGTGCAGATCCACGACCGGATTTCCCGCCTGCCCCAGGGATACGACACGGTGCTCGGCCCCGGAGTCCAGCTCTCGGGTGGCGAGCGGCAACGGCTCACCATCGCCCGCGCGCTGCTGGCCGACACGCCGGTCCTTGTCCTCGACGAAGCCACGGCGTTCGCCGACCCGGAGTCGGAGTACCTCGTGCAACAGGCGCTGAACCGGCTCACCGCGGGGCGGACCGTGCTCGTCATCGCCCATCGCCTGCACACCATCACGAACGCCGACCGGATCGTGGTGCTCGACCACGGCCGCATCGCCGAGACCGGCACCCACGAAGAACTGCTCGCGGCCGAAGGCCGGTACAGCGACTTGTGGCGGGCCGGGGGAGTCAAGGAGGAAGTCCGGTGATCCGCACTCTGCTTCGGCTGATCCCGGTCGCTGAGCGAAATCACTTGCGGCGCCACGTCAGTCTCACGATCGCGTCCGTGCTGCTGCGCGCGGCCGGAGTCGTGGTGCTCGTTCCGCTCGTCGCCGCGTTGTTCGGCCCGGAGCCCGCTGACGCGCTTCCGTGGCTGGGCGTTCTCGCCGCCGTCACCGCGGCTGGGTGGGGCGTGGACGCGATGGTGGCCCGGCTGGGCTTCGAGATCGGGTTCGCCTTGCTCGACCACGCCCAGCACGATGTCGCCGACCGGCTCACCCGGGTGCGTCTGTCCTGGTTGGACAGTGAGACGACACCAACGGCTCGTCAGGCGATCGCCGCGACCGGGCCGGATCTCGTCGGACTGGTCGGATACCTGCTCACTCCGCTGCTCGGAGCCGTGCTTCTCCCGATCGCCATCGCGGTGGCGCTGCTGCCGATCGCTTGGCCGCTGGGCGTTGCCGCACTCGGTGGGGTTCCTGTGTTGCTCGGGGCGTTGTGGTTGTCCGGCCGCCTCACGCGGAGCGCTGATCGGACGGCTTCGGCGGCCAACAGCGCGCTGACGGAGCGGATCGTCGAGTTCGCCCGTACTCAGCAGGCCCTGCGTGCGGCCCGGCGGGTGGAGCCCGCCCGAAGCCACGCGGGTGCGGCGGTGGCGGCTCAGCACGGTGCGACCATGCGGCTGCTGCGCATGCAGATCCCCGGCCAGTTGGTGTTCAGCCTCGCCACTCAGCTCGCCCTGATCCTGTTCGCGGGCACCACGACCATGCTGAGCCTGAACGACTGGCTGACCGCGCCCGAGGCGGTGGCGCTGATCGTCGTCATCGCCCGGTATCTGGAGCCGTTCAGCGCGCTGGCCGACTTGGCGCCCGGCATCGAGACGGCGGCGACGACCCTCGGGCGGATTCGCGCAGTGCTCACGGCTCCGACGGAGTCCGGGGGGCCGAATGTCCACACAGGGCACATTCCGCCGCGGATCCGCTTCGAGAACGTCAGTCACCGCTACACGACCGAGGACGTTCTCACCGGCATCGACCTCACGCTGGAGCCCGGCACCACCACCGCGATCGTCGGACCGTCCGGCTCTGGCAAGAGCACCGTGCTCGCCCTGCTCGCGGGGCTGCACCGGCCCACCGGCGGGCAGATTCTCGTCGACGACACCGACATCACCGAGCTGTCCGCGGACCTGGTGAGCGTCGTCTTCCAACAGCCTTACCTGTTCGAGGGCACCATCCGGGACAACATCCTTGCGGGACAAACGAACCCGGACCCGCAGCGGTTCGCCGAAGTCGTTGCACTCGCCCGCGTCGAAGAGCTGGTCGAGCGGGAGCACACGCTCGTTGGTGAGGCGGGCGCCGCGTTGTCCGGCGGCGAACGCCAACGCGTGTCCATCGCACGCGCCTTGATGAAACCCGCTCCCGTGCTCCTGGTCGACGAAGCCACGAGCGCGCTGGACACCGAGAACGAGACGGCCGTTGTCCGGGCGCTCAGCGCGGACTCGGTGCCGCGAACGCGGGTGATCGTCACACACCGAGTCGGCGGTGTTCGACACGTCGACCGCGTGATCTTCCTCGAAGACGGGAGGATCGTCGAGGACGGCACGGTGGCCGGGCTTTTGGCTCTGGACGGTCGTTTCGCGGATTTCTGGCGGCATCAGCTCGACAGCGCGGACTGGCGGATCAGCTCGTGACGCACACGCAGGGGGAGTCGGAGTGGGTTCCCACGCCCGACGGACGACGGCTGCACGCGATGGTGCTGCCCGGCCCGGAGAGCGCCGCAGAGGCGCCGACTGTGGTGTTCGAGGCCGGTTCCGCCGCGTCCCGCTCGTCGTGGTCCCGGGTCCAGCCCGGTGTCGCTCGGCACGCTCGCGCGATCGTCTACGACCGTTCCGGGCTCGGCCGGAGCCCGTCCGATCCGAACGGCCGCACGCTCGCGCGCATGGCCGACGATCTCAACGCCGTGCTCGACCACTTCGGCCCGGGGCCGTTCGTCCTGGCCGGGCACAGCGCGGGCGGGCCCATCACCCGGCTGGCCGCCGCAACGCGGCCCGAGCGGATCGCCGGCCTGGTCCTGGTCGACCCGACCGACGAAGCCGCCGATGTCCTGTTCAGCAGCGGTTTCCGCCGTGCCGAGCGGCTGACCATCGCAACCGGGGCCGTGCTCGCACGCCTCGGCCTGCTCCGGGTCACCTTCCGTCCGCTACTGCGGGGCATTCCCGACGACGTCCGCCGGGACCTCGAACGCGAGGCGTTCCATCCGGGAGTGGTGCGCACGCAGCGGGAGCAGGCTCGCACGTTCCTCGACGAGCTGGCCACGTGGCGCGGCGAAGCGCCGGACCTGGGCGCCATCCCGCTCACGGTCATCTCCGGTGCGCTCCGGGGCGGCGGGTTCACCGCTTCCACGCGCGTGGAAGCGATCGAGGCCCACGCCCGTCGCGCGGCCGCATCACCACGTGGTCGTCACGTGATCGCCGCGGAGTCCGGGCACTACGTCCCGGTCACGGAACCGCAGGTGATCATCGAGGAGATCACCGCGCTGGTGAACCCGGCCCGCGGGTGCTGACCGCGGCTCAGTCGGCGGCCAGGCGGACGCCGAGGCCGATGAAGATCCCACCGGTGGCGACGTCGATGCGGCGCTTGGCCGAGCGGCGCCGCCGCAGCCAGCCGCCGATCCGCCCGGCGAGCACCCCGACCGTGCCGTCGACCAGGAACTCCAGCGCGATCAGCACCGCGCCCAGGATGGCGAACTGAAGCCAGACGTTGCCCAGCTGCGGGCTGATGAACTGCGGCAGGAAGGCGATGGTGAAGGTGACCATCTTCGGGTTGATCAGGTTGGTGAACAGCCCGTTCAGGAACGCCTTGCGCGCGGTCATCCCGCCGCCGGACTCCTCGACGTCGGCGGTGCCGGCCCCGCGGTGCCGGATCATCTGCACACCGAGGTAGATCAGGTAGATCGCGCCCGCGATCCGCACCACGGTGAACGCGGTCGGCGCGGCTTCGAACAGCGCGGCGAGGCCGACCGCCGCGAGCGCGACGTGCACGGCCTCGCTCACCGCCACCCCGGCGGTGGCGAACAGCCCGGCGCGGGGGCCGCCCTTGATGCCGCAGCCCAGCACGAACAGCATGTCCGGCCCGGGAGTGAGCATCGCGACCATCGTCGTCAGCGTGAACAGCGCGAGGAGGTGTGGGTCAACCGGCACCTCCAGATCATGCCACGGCCGGGTGAGCGCATCACCGGGATTTCCCACGGGCCGGACGCACGTGGTCGTCCGGCCCGCGGGGACGGCTACGCGGTGAGCGGGGCGAGCCTGCGCAGCGTCTCCTCCTGGCCGATGGCCTGGGTGATCGCGTGCAGGTCGGGGCTGCGGGTGGAGCCGGTGATCGCGATCCGGATGATCTGCGACGCCTCGCGGATGGACCCGGGGAAGTTCTCCGGGTCCTTCTTGTACTCCTTGGCGTTGCGGGCGAAACCGTGCTTCGCGGCCAGCTCGCGGATCTGGTTGAACCACTCCTGGCCGTCTTCCACGTGCTGGTAGCCGTCGACGAAGTCGCGCACCAGCGCCCGGACCACGTCCGCGGGCACGCCGAGCGCGGTGATGCGCTCGTCGTCGACACCGGTGACGGCCTCGTGCAGCTGCGGGAAGAAGAAGCCGTAGGCGGCGCGGAAATCGCTCCACTTCCGCAGGTCCTTGCGCGGGTTGTCCACGCCGTCGCGCTCCACCGCCAGCCCGCGCAGGGCCAGCTCCGGCTCGGCGTCGAGGACCTTGCGCAGGTCCTGGTCGAACCGCTCGGCCCAGACGAGCATCGCGTCCAGGATCTCCTGGCCGGACAGCGTCGCGATGTGGTCGGCCGAGAGCGCGTCCAGCTTCACCAGGTCCACCAGGGGACCGGCGACGCCGCAGTTGGCGAGCTGGATGGGCTCGGCGAGCGCCTGCTCCAACGGCAGCTCGGCGAGGCGGCCGTTGGCCAGGCCCCGCAGGTAGTACAGGACCGCGGCGGCCGGGTAGCCCGCCTCGATGTAGAAGTCGACCCCGGCCTCGGGGTCCTTGCGCTTGGACAGCTTGCGCTTGCTGCTGCCCTCCTGCTTCATCAGCGGCGCGATGTGCGCGTAGGTGATGGGCTCGAACCCGAGCGCCTCGAACAGCTGCTGGTGCACCGGAACGGAGGAGATCCACTCGTCGCCGCGGATCACCAGGTTCACCCGCATCAGGTGGTCGTCGACGGCGTGGGCGAAGTGGTAGGTGGGCAGCCGCGGCGACTGCTCGGAGCTCTTCAGGACGACGACGTCGTTGCGGTTGGCCTCGGCCTCGATCTCACCGCGGATCGCGTCGGTGAAGCGGGTCCGCCTGCCGGTGTCGTCGGGGGCGCGGAAGCGCACCACGTAGGGCTCACCGGCGTCCAGCTTCGCCTGCACCTGCTCGGCGGTGGCGTTGCGCCACAGCGACCAGCGGCCGTAGTAGCCGGGGGCGACCTTCTGCGCCTGCTGCCGCTTGGTGATGTCGGAGAGCTCGTCCTTGGTCGCGAAGTCGAGGTAGGCGCGGCCCTGCCGCAGCAGCTCCCGCACGTAGGTGAGGTAGATCCGCTCCCGTGCCGACTGCGCGTACGGGCCGTAGTCGCCGCCGCGGTCGACGTCCTCGTCGGCGGAGAGGCCGAAGTAGTCGAAGGCGCGGCCGAACTGCTCGAGGGCGCCTTCGACCTCGCGGGACTGGTCGGTGTCCTCGATGCGCACCAGGTAGCGGCCACCGGTGCGGCGCGCGAGGTCCTGGTCGATGGTGGCGACGTAGATCCCGCCGATGTGCACGAACCCGGTCGGCGAGGGGCCGAACCGGGTGACCAGGGCGCCTTCGGGCAGCTCGCGAGCCGGGTACTGCTGTTCCCAGTGCTGCGGCTCGGGGAGGTCTGCGGGGAACAGCGCGTCGATGACAGCTCGGTCCAGCATCGGGGGTCAGGTCTCCTGGCGTTGTGCAGCGCAAATCATGCGTGGATAGGTGGCCAACACGGTAACGCAGTCACCTGACGAGCAGTGGGACCAGCTGTTCCCGCGCGGTGAGCGACCCGTGCTGGCCGAGGAAGCCGCTGGTGTCCGCCTCGGCCGCCGAGCGGACCATGACCAGGGAGTCCCTGGCCGCCACGACGAGATCACCGATGCGGTCCCGCGCCAGGTCGCTCACGCGGGGGCCGAACCAGCCGTCGCGCACGGCCTCCTCGCGGGTGGCGATCCAGGCGCGGTCACCGAGCACGTCGGCCCAGCACGCGCGCACGTCGTCGGTGGCCCCGGCCCGGGTGTAGAGGTGGCGGACGCGGGCTTCACCGCCGAGCAGCCGCACACCGTCCCGCAGGTGTTCGCCGGCGTCGATGTCGATCTTGTCGGTGGCGGCGACCATGCCGTGGTCGGCGGTCACCACCAGCGTGCTGTCGCTGGGGAGGTCACCGGCCAGGGAGGCCGCGAGGTGGTCGACGAAGCCGAGCTGCCGCCGCCACGGCTCGCTGCCCGGGCCGTAGAGGTGGCCGATCGCATCGAGGTCCGCGTGGTAGGCGTAGCAGAACACCCGCCCTGGTTCCCGCATCGCGTCCATCGCGCGGCTGACGAGGTCTCCGAGCGCGTGCGTGCCGCGGAAGTGACCTCCGCGCAGCACCGCGCGGGAGAGCCCGCTGCGTTCGTGCACGCGGGGAACGACCAGGCGCACGGCCACCCCTGCGGCTTCGGCGAGCTGCCACACCGTCGGGTTCGGCTGGACGTCCTCCGGCACGAGGATCGAGCGGAGATCGACGCGCTCGGGCACACCATGACGGTGCCACCGCAGGGTGTTGAGCACTTCGTCGTCGACAGCGAAGGAGTAGCCGACCACGCCGTGCTCCCCGGCAGGAGTCCCCGTGCCCAGCGAGGCGAGACTGGTCGCGGTGGTGGCCGGGAAGCCACACGTGATCGCGCGGCCGGCCCCGGCGAGGGACGTCAGGAACGGCGCGTCGGACGCGTGCTCTTCGAGTAGCTGCCAACCCAGACCGTCCACCAGCAGCAGGCACACCTTCCGCGCCGGGGCGAACCCGATGACGTCGACCGCGCCGGGAACGCCGAGCGCGGCCAGCAACGACGGGGCTACGTCGGCGAGCGAGCCCACCCCGTACGCGGGCACCAGGGGTTCCACCGACCCGATGTTAGGGCGTGTGCTCAAGAGCGGGGCAGCGGACGCGTTTGTCCTGGCGCCGCCGGGCAAACGTCCGCTCGAGCGGTGCTTGACAGTGATGGTCGTCGTGCCCGGGGGTATCCGTGTCCGGTCGAGCACTACATGCCGTTCCGGTCGTGCGTTTGCCGGCAGTGGGTTCGGGAAGGGAATTGTTCGAGTTGTGACTGCGTAGCTGAAGTCGTTGGTTGGGTGTGAGGGGACGTGACCAGGCAAGCGGGTGTGCTGCCGCTTGAGGTGTCCAGCTTCGTGGACCGTCGTGCGGAGCGGGGCGAGCTCAAGCGCCTGCTGATGGTGTCGCGGTTGGTGACCGTGACCGGGGTCGGCGGGGTGGGCAAGACCCGGTTGGCGTTGCGGGTGTCCAGCGAGACTCGCAAGGGCTTCGCCGACGGGGTGTGGTGGGTGGAGCTGTCGGCGTTGGAGGATGCCGGCCTGCTCCCTCACTTCGTGGCCGAGGTGCTGGGGTTGCAGGATGCCTCGTTGCGCCCGTTGGAGGAGGTGCTGGCCGACTTCGTGGCGGCGCGGCAGATGCTGTTGGTGCTGAACACTTGTGAGCATCTGGTGGACGCCTGTGCGGAGTTGGTGGGCCGGTTGTTGCGGGCCGCCCCGGATCTGCGGGTGCTGGCGACCAGCCGACAACCCTTGGGGATCATCGGGGAGCAGGTGTTCGCGACGCCGCCCTTGGCCGTGCGACAGCGGAATCGGGCCGAGATCGCCGACGGCGTGGAGCTGTTCGTCGAGCGGGCGCAGGCGGTCGACCCGGATTTCATGTTGACCGAGGACAACCGCGAGGCGGTGGTTCGGTTGTGCCGCCGCCTCGACGGCATCCCCTTGGCGATCGAGCTGGCCGCGGTGCGATTGCGGGTCCTGTCGGCGCACGGCGTGCTGGATCGCCTTGGCGACCGGTTCAGGCTGTTGACCGGCGGAAGCCGGGTTGGACCGGCCCGGCACGGGACCCTGCAGGCCGCTATCGCGTGGAGTTACGAGTTGTGCACACCGGCCGAGCGCCTGCTGTGGGCTCGGGTGTCGACCTTCGCCGGCACAACGGATCTGTGCGCGATCGAGGAGGTCTGCGCCGACGACCGGCTCCCGGCCGGGGACGTGCTGGGGCTGGTGGTGGAGCTGGTGGACAAGTCGATCCTGTTGCGCGAGGAGCCCGCCGGTAGGGGGCGGTACCGGTTGCTGGACACCTTGCGGGCCTTCGGTCAGGAGCAACTGCAGCGGTCCGGCGAGCACCTGGAGTTGCGGCGGCGGCATCGGGACCACTACCTGCGTCTGGCCAAGCGATTCGAAGCCGACTGGTGCGGCCCGGACCAGGTGATGTGGTACCGGCGGCTGAGCCAGGAACACACCAACCTGCGGGCCGCTCTCGACTTCTGCCTGAGCAACCGGGCGGAGCACCAAGCCGGACTCGAGCTGGCGGGTGCGTTGTGCGAGTTCTGGATGGCCTTTGGGTTCGTCCGAGAAGGGCGGCACTACCTGGACCGGGCGCTGGCACTGGACCTGCCGCCGAGCCCGGTCTTGGTCACCGCGCTGTGGGTCTGCGCCTGGTTGGCCGTTGCTCAAGGCGACTTCACCGCGGTGGAAGCCAGGCTTGCCCAATGCCGGCTCCATGCCCGGCAGCACGGTGACACCGGGACCGCTGGGTGGATCGCCTGTGTCGCTGGAATAGGCGCTATGTACCGCGGTGACCAGCCGAAGGCCGTAGCACTGACCGGACGAGCAGTCGAGCTGCACCGGAGCAGGGACGTCCAATGCACCGGCCTGACCGGTGCGCTCGCCGCACACGCGATGGCGTTGGCCTTCGCGGGTGAGTCCGACCGGGCGGTTGCCGCCGCCGAGGAATGCCGGGCGGTGTGCGAGCAGTACGGCGAACGGTGGATGCGGTCCTACGCCGACTACATGCGTACCCTGGCGGAACTGGGCCGGGGCGAGCCAGCCACCGCGGAGTACTACGCCCGCGAGGCATTGCGGTTCAAACGCCAGCTGGGAGACAGCCTCGGTATCGCCTACGCCCTCGACGCGCTCGCCTTGGCCGCCGCGGCGGGCCAGGCCGAGCGTTCCGCCCAACTGCTGGGCATCGCCGACCGACTCTGGCGCACCATCGGCACCCCCCAGGCCGGGTCTCGTGACCTGCGCGCCGCCCGCGAATCCTGCGAACACCAAGCCCGCGCCGCTCTGGGTGACACGGCCTACCAGGCTGCCTTCGACGCAGGCCAGGCCATGGACCTCGACACCGCCATCGCCTACGCCCTCGACGAAAACCCACCACAACCGACGGAGCCATCACCGCAGTCGGTGAACTGGATGCCGTTGACCCGGCGCGAACGCGAAGTCGCCGGACTCATCGCCCAGGGACTGACCAACCAGCAGATCGCGACCCACCTGGTCATCGCCAAACGCACAGCGGACACCCACGTCGGCCACATCCTCACCAAACTGGGCTTCGACACCCGCGCCCAGATCGCCGCCTGGGTCGCCGCCCAAAGCCCCACCCGTGCCGGCAAAGAATGAGTTCGAATCGACGCCGGATGACAGTTCCTCAGCGATGACGGACCTCGCGTCAGGTTCCCGAGTCCGCGCGCCTGTAGAGGTCGAGTGCGACCTTGCCCATCAGCACCCCGGTCAACAGGTTCGAGCCGACCGTGGAGTTCGTCGACACCAGGTAGCCGGTCCCCTTCGCGTCGTCGAAGCGGGTGTACCACGGACCGCCCGAGCACCCCGGCGTCATGCCGCACGGGATGGTGATCGTGTTGTCGCGGTTGGACGTCCACGTCGGCGACGAGCAGGTGCGCATCGTCGTGCCGTCGAACGGCGGGGCCGAGGGGTAGCCCGGCGAACGGATGCTCTCCGCCCTCGCGTCGAAGGCGATGCCCTGCCCGCCCAGCGCGCCGCGGATCGTCTTCCCGCCCAGCGGGCGCATGCGCAGGAACGCGATGTCGTAGGACCACCCCTCGCCGATGGTGTTGCCGCGCTCGTTCACCTTCGCCTTCTGTTGGAACTGCGTCGGCGCGTACATCATCTCCGCGGTCCACCGGCCGTACGGCGCCTGCCCGTTGGTGTCACCGGGGATGAACAGGACGTTGTCCGCCCAGTCCCCGCCCTTCGTGCCCGAGTAGTCCCAGATGCAGTGCGCCGTCGTCGCCACCAGCAGACCCGACGTCGAGTTCACCACCGATGCCTCGGCAACGGACTCGTCGGGCCGACCGCTCCCGTTGTCGGGTGGATGACCACGCCGGTCGGCTCGTCCCTGAACACGTCGGTGGTCTGCCCCGGCTGCGGCTGGTGCGGTTTGGCGTTGCGCATGCGCTCCGAGGACCAGTAGCCGTTGACCTGCTGCGGACTGCTGGTGAACACCTTGCGGAGGTCGCTCCGCTTGGTGTTGTCCAGTTCTTCCTCGATGTTCCTGGTCGACGGACCCGCCTTCGGCGTGCCGGGACGGGCCACCGTGCACGCGCTGAGCGCGGTGAGGATCGCGGTGCGCAGGTGTCGCATCGACTTCTCCCACGGATCTGCTCGCTGGTGCGGGCGTTCTAGGGGTGTTCGCCGGGTTGCGGGTCGAGCTGGGGCCTGCGTTCTTCGGCTTGCGGAGGGCCTCACAGATTCCTTTGGCTTGCTTGGGAATTCACCGGAGCCGATCACCGAGCCGGCCCTGTTCTGGTGCACCGGATTCGGGTTGCGCGGAAGGGAGGTCGCGCTCGGCGTAGAGGCGGTGCTCCCACTCCTCGTTGAGGACGATCCGCAGGCAGGTCTTGACCGGGAAGCCTTCCAGCTGCGGCCAACCGGGTTCGGTGCGGGTCACCGTCGATGCCAGGCGCTCATCGGTCAACGACTCCATGACGGAACGGACCATGGCCTGGCGCTCGCGCCGCACCGCCAACACCTCGTCGAGCGAAGGACGCGCCTCGCGGTCCCACGGGATGCCGTCCCATCCGGGAGCCTCGTCCCACGGCAGATCCAAGGCGTGCCAAGGGGAAGCGGTGCCGATGACCATCCGGCCAACCCACGCGGCACTGGCGAAGTTGAGGTGCCGCAACGTCTGGATGAAGGACCACTCGCCGTCGACGTTGCGGTGCAGCTCGGCTTCGGGAAGCCGCCGAGCCCGCGCGAGCGTGCCTTCCCACAACCGTTCCAGGATCGCCCACGCCTCGCGGAAACCCCCGGCGTCCTCGGCCCGCATCTTCGCGCGCTCGGGCATGCGGCGGTTCAGCTCCGCCTCCACGAGGGGAGCGATGTCGACGCCGTTCACCACGACGTTGCGCAGCTCGGCGCTGATCTCGACGTCGACCAGCTCGACGCCGCGCATGCGCACGCCGCGGAAGTCGACAGCGCGCAGATCGGCGTCGTTGAGGAACACGTGGTTGAACGCGGCACCCCGGAGGTTGGTGCGCACGAAGCGCGCGCCGGACAGGTCCTGGTCGCGGAACTCGGTCATGCGCAGCACGCTAGAGCCGGTCCCGGACGATCGGCTACCGCGACCACCGATCAAGTCGTCCGCCGCGCTGGAACGAGCCCAGGCCTCCGGGTGCGATGTGCGGTCGGACAAGAACGGCCACCGCTGGAGGTGGGTGATCTGCTGCTCGTGCAGGTCACGCAGCACGGTTTCCGGCACGCCGAAGAATCCCGGTGATGAAGCCAAACGCATCGAGTGACTTGTCCGCGACCACCGGCGCTGAAGGAACAGCTCCTCATGCCCGAGTGGAGTTTCGCCCTCCAGCTCAACCACGTTGCCGGGCGCGGTGGCGCAGGTGGCCCGGGACTTCCGCCTCGTCCCGGACCTGGCCGTCGCCCATCACGCGTTGCGGTCGCTCGGACTGCCTGCGATGTGATGCCCGGCCGCTCTGGCGGCGTGCTCGATCTTCGCGCAGTGGTTCTCCCAGAACGCGTCCTGCGGAGGTCCGTCGAGCTGTTCGCGGAGGATGTCGGCGTGCCCGGCGTGCCGGTTGGTCTCGGTGAGCATGTGCACAAGGACGTTGAACAGCTTCACGTCGGGGCGTGGCCACCACGGCACATGCCCCGGGGCGTCGATGGGCAGAGCGTCGATCGTCGCGTCGGCGTGGTCCCACACCCGCCGGTAGCGGTCGACGATCTCGGCGCGCGTCTCGTGCTCGGTCACCCACAGATCGGTACCACGCGCGGACGTGTCGTCCCACCGGGGCAGGGGCTCGGGGAACGGGCGCCCGAACACCTCGCCGAAGTACCGGGCCTCCCAGGTCGACAGGTGCTTCACCAGGCCGAGCAGGTTGGTCCCGGTACCGGTCAGCGGGCGCCGGGCGTCGTACTCGCCGAGCCCGTCCAGCTTCCCGAGCACCGCCTCCCGGCTCTCCCGTAGCTCGCCGTGCAGGTACTCCTTCGCGAAATCGTCGATCACGGCACCAGTCTGCCCTGGTGAGCCGCCCTGCCGAAGATCTTCGGAAAAAGTCGCGGGGGATGTCGAGAACCCGGAGCCGGCTCCGTCCCGGGTGCGAAAGCGGCCACAATGGGCCGCGACGCACCCAGGGAGATCACCATGGCCAAGTACCTGCTGCTCAAGCACTACCGTGGCGCGCCCGCGGCGGTCAACGACGTGCCGATGGACCAGTGGACGCCGGAGGAGGTCTCGGCCCACGTCCAGTACATGCGGGACTTCGCGGAGCGGCTGGAGGGCACCGGCGAGTTCGTCGACAGCCAGGCGCTGGCCCCGGGGGGCACGTTCGTCCGCTACGACGGCGAGGGGCGCCCGCCGATCACCGACGGCCCGTTCGCCGAAACCAAGGACCTGATCGCCGGCTGGATGGTGATCGACGTGGACAGCCACGACCGCGCGCTGGAGCTGGCGGGCGAGCTGTCCGCGGCCCCCGGCGCGGGTGGGCAGCCGATCCACGAGTGGCTGGAGGTGCGTCCGTTCCTGACGGAGCCTCCGACCATCACGGAGTGACGCGCGGTGGACGACGCCCTGGTGCGGACCCTCACCCCCGCAGTGATCGGCATCCTCGTCCGCCGCGGAGCAGACTTCGCGGCGGCCGAGGACGCCGTGCAGGACGCGCTGGTCGAAGCGGTGCGCACCTGGCCGGATGATCCACCTCGGGACCCCAAGGGCTGGTTGGTCGCCGTGGCCTGGCGCAGGTTCCTCGACGCCGTCCGCTCGGAATCCTCCCGGCGGCGGCGCGAGGAGCTGGTGGACGCCGAGCCCGAGCCGGGCCCGGGCGAGGACGTGGACGACACGCTCCAGCTGTACTTCCTGTGCGCCCACCCCTCGTTGACGCCGTCCTCGGCGGTCGCGTTGACGCTGCGCGCGGTCGGCGGCCTGACCACGCGGCAGATCGCCGAGGCGTACCTGGTGCCCGAGGCGACGATGGCCCAGCGGATCAGCCGGGCCAAACGGACCGTCTCGGGCGTCCGGTTCACCCGGCCCGGCGACGTCGCCACGGTGCTGCGCGTGCTCTACCTGGTCTTCAACGAGGGGTACTCCGGCGACGTCGACCTCGCGGCCGAGGCGATCCGGCTCACTCGGCAGCTGGCGGCGGTGGCCAAGCACGAGGAGGTCGACGGTCTGCTGGCACTCATGCTGCTGCACCACGCCCGGCGCCCGGCCCGGACCCGCGCGGACGGCAGCCTGGTGCCGCTCGCCGAGCAGGACCGGAGGCTGTGGGACACCGGCCTGATCACCGAGGGCGTGCACGTGCTCCAGGCGGCCCTCGCGCGCGATCGGCCGGGGCAGTTCCAGGCCCAGGCCGCCATCGCAGCGCTGCACGCCGACGCCCAGACGGCCGACGAGACCGACTGGGTGCAGATCGTCGAGTGGTACGACGAACTGCTGCGCTTCACCGACAACCCGGTGGTCCGCCTCAACCGCGCCGTCGCGGTCGGCGAGGCCGACGGCGCACGGGCCGGGCTGGCCGCGCTGGCGGAGCTCGACCCCGGGCTGCCCAGGTACACCGCCGCGTCGGCGTACCTGCACGAGCGGGCCGGAGACCGGGCGACGGCGGCCCGGCTCTACGCCAAAGCGGCCCGGGCGGCATCCAACCTGCGCGAATGCGAGCACCTCACCCGGCAGGCGGCCCGGCTGAACGCCCAGCTTCGCTAAGAAGTTGCTGCGGGGAATATCCCACGTGCAACTAGTTTGCTACGGTCGGCTTCGTGACCGACGAGCCGTTCGACGACCCCCGGCTGACCGTGGTCGGGCTGCTGATCGAGGTCCACGCCGGGCTGATCGCGGAGCTGACCGCGGTGCACGCCGAGCACGGCCTGGCGGGCAGTGACTTCGACGCGCTGCTGCGGCTGGCCCGATCGCCCGGGCGGAGCCTGCGGATGAGCGACCTCGCGACCCAGACCGGCCTGTCGACGAGCGGCGTCACCCGGATCGTCGATCGGCTGGAGCGCCGGGGGCTCGTGCGCAGGGACTTCTGTGCGACCGACCGGCGCAGCTGCTGGGCCGTGCTCACCGACGCCGGTCACGACGCCCTTCGCGGCGAGCTGCCCGCGCTGCTGGCTGTCATCCAGCGGCGTGTCGTCGATCCGCTCAGCCCGGCCGAGCTGGACGGCCTCGCGCAGGGGCTGCGAGCGCTGCGCGACGCGGTCCGGCCCGGCGCCGCGACGACAACCGAGGGAGAAGGCGCTGATCATGCTGAACCATGAGGACGTGTTCGAGCGGGCGTGGGCCGACCCCGCCAACACCCGCTTCACCCTGCCGCCGGTGGACGTCAACCAGGTGCTCGCCGAGCGGTACCGCCTCGACGAGCCGCTGGTGTTCACCCGGACCATGTTGTGGGACAACGAGGTCCGGAAAGCGCGGCGGCCGGACCTGTTCATCCCGTTCGTCGTCGAGCCGGGCAGCGCGGCGGCCTGGGGCGGAGCGGATGTGTTCGTCCGGCGCTCCCGGCAACGCCGGTGGCTGGACCCGGCCACCTACGGACTCGTGCTGGAACAGACCCGGCTCGACCACGCCCGTCAGGCCGTGACGTTCATCGGCACCGCGGAGTGCGCCGACGAGCACGGCGAGCGGCTGCACGCCGACACCGGCCAGCCGATCTTCCACGTGGAGCACGCGGTGGGCGGTGAGGAGGACCGGCCGCTGAACCTGTGGCGCATCGTCCACCTCACTGACGCGCCGAACGAGCGGATCGTCGAGGTCTTCGACAGGATCGCCGGTTCGCCTTGGTTGCCGGAGTTCGTCGAGATCTACGTTCGTGATGTGCTTGGGCGGAAGCTCGATCGGGTCTGACTGTTTGTTGGTTGGCTGATTCCGGCGCGGGCTGGGCTTCCGGTGGGGTTGGCTGGTTCCGGTGACGTTGGCTGGTTCCAGGGGGTCGGCTGGTTCCGGCGGGGTTGGCTGGTTCCAGCGGGGGTCGGCTTGACCTGGGGCCCCTTGCGCGTGCCCGTGGGCCTTTCGGGGGCACGGGATGAAACTCCGGCCCTCGCGGGAAGCGTATGGCACGCGCACCCCAGGTAAAGCCGACCGTCCCAGCTTTACCTCGCGCCAGCTGGAACCGGCTTTCGTTTGCTGAAACCGTTGGGGCGTAAGGGAAAGTGCACTCCGTAGAGCCATGATCCACTATTTGCAGACGCTAAAATAAGGGTATGGCCGCTGCCGATATCGAAGACGACCTCGTCGCCGCCTACGCCGCGATCGGTAAGGCTGTCGCGGACTTCGCCTTAACCCTGATGAAGCTCTATGACGACCTCGATCCGCAAGTGCAGCAGTACGCGGGGGATGTCTTGATGCCGCTGCTGCGTGTCTCCCAGGTCAAGGGCAACAAACTTGTCGACCGGGCGATGTCGCTGGTGGAGCACCGGGTGGTGTTGGAGGCGTTGTCGGAGGGTCGGATCGATGAGGGCAAGGCGTTGATGATCATCGATCAGGTCAGTGTCCTGGACGCGGCCAACCAGGCGATTGCTGAACCGGTGCTGATTGCGCATGCGGCCACGCATAACTACACCGCGTCTCAACGGTATGCCCGGCGGTATGTCCTCAAGCTTGACGCTGAAGCGGCGTTGCGGCGTCATGAGGAGAAGCGGAAGCAGCGGTTGGTGGAGAAGTTCAACCTCGACGACGGCATGTGCTCGCTGCGTGTCGTCCTGCCCGCCCTCGACGCGGCCTTGGCCTTCGATCGGATCGACCGCATCGCGCGGGCACTACCGAAAGACGACCGAACGCTGGACCAGAAACGATCCGATGTCGCCGCGGATCTGTTGATGGGCAAGGAAACACCCGCCCCGCAGGGTGAGGTGTGCGTGAACCTCACGATGCCGATCACCAACATCCTCGGCTTGACCACAGACCCGGTCATGCTCGCCGGGTACGGGCCGCTGCCCGCGGAGATCGTGGCGGATGTCGCGGCGAATGGGATCTGGAAGCGCATCCTGACAGACCCAGTGACGGGGATGGCCGAGCACATCACCACCTACCGGCCGACCCAGGCGCAACGGGAGTTGATCAACGCGCGGTATCCGACGTGCACGATGGTCGGCTGCAACCAGCCCGCGCACCGCTGCGACCTGGATCATTGTTGCCCGTTCGATGGCACCAACACCACCATCGCGAACCTGCGGCCCAAGTGCAGGCACCATCACCGGATGAAGACCCACTCCCGTTGGTCCTGTGAGAACCGGCCGGATGGGACGCATGTATGGACGACGCCGAGTGGCAGGGTGATCGAGACCGAACTCGAACCCATCGCCGAACCCGCACCGTTCTAGGGCGAGTCTTGCTACCAGGTCAACGCGCTACGCAGCACACGGGGTTGTCGTCGAGGCGTGAACCGCGCGGGACAGGGCGCCATCGCGCACGAGCGCGGTCGCGGCCTCGACGTCCGGCGTCATGTACCGGTCGTCGGTGAGCGGCTGGATGCGTTGGCGCACCAGCGAGTGGATGGCGGACGTGCCGCGACCGGGATCCAGTGCGGTCATCTTCGGCCGGATGAGGTCGATGCCCTGTGCGCCCAGCATGACCTGTACGCCGAGCACCGTGTCCAGCCTCGAGGTTCGCGGCGAGGTTGCGCATGGACGCCATGGCCATGGTGTTGTGGTCCTCCTGGCCGCCCTTGACGGGCCGGGACAACGTGCCCGCCGGGTTCGCGGCGAGCTGCATCTCCGGCACGAGCGCGGAGGCCACGGTCACCACCTGCACCATGCCCGAGTTCAGGCCGACCGGCCCGCCCGCCAGGTTCGCGGGCAGGCCGTAGCTCCACTTCGGCGCGATCAGCCTGCCGGACAGGTTCTCCGACAGCACGCCGAGATCGGCCACCTGGGCGTTGAGCGCGTCGATCTCGTGGCCGATCCGCGCGGCGGCCCAGTTGCCGCCCATGACGAACTCGTAGCCGCCGCCGGGCTTGGCGAACAGCAACGGGTTGGAGGTGGACGCGTTCACCTCCCGAGTCACGGTTTCCCTTGCGGTGTGCAGGGTTTGGCGGAACGCGCCGAGGACGTGCGGGGCGGCGCGTACCGAAGTGGCGTCCTGGACCCGCGGATCGGCCTCCCCGGAGACGCGGCGTCCTTCGTCGGTCATCCAGCGTGTTCCGCACACCAGCGAACGGATCTGCCGTGCGGCTTCGACCTCTTCGGGGATGCGCCGCTCGGTGTGGGTGCGCTCGTCGAACGCGCCCTGCTCCGCCCGCGTCGCTTCGAGGAACAGCGCGAACGCGGCCGCGAAGCTGTCGAGGGCCTGCCCGGATCGGTCGATCGCGTCGATGTAGCGCGCGGTGAGCACGCTTCCTCCGCTGACCACCGGCAACGCCTCACCGGCCTCCAGCGCGAACTGCTGCGGAAGTCCAGCTGTCCGGAAGGCCGCACTCGCGGGAAGCTGCCTGCCGCGGAAGAGAACCGGGACGTCCTCGCCCATCATGGCCAGGCCCGCCGCTGCCATCGGCTGGAGGTCACCGGTGCCGAGCGAGCCGATCTCGGGCATCACCGGGACGATCCCCACGTTGACCAGGCCGAGCATCCGGTCCACCAACTCGGGCCGAACACCCATGGCCGCCCGCGCCATCGCATTCGCCCGCAGCACCAGAGCCAGCCGCGCGATGGGGAAGGGCAGTGCCGGGCCGACTCCGGCGGCGTGCGAGCGCAGCACCCGTCGTTGGAACTCGCGCTGCTCATCCAGGCCGAGCGGGCGGCCCTTCAACGGTCCCAACGCCTGGTTCCACCCGTAAACCCGTTGTCCCGCTTCGACAGTGGCCAGCGCGCCACGACGGGTGTCCACCATCTTCTGCCGCGCTTGGTCGGTCAAGCGGACAGAAACCCGGTCCGCGTGCAGGAACCGGACCATCGTCGGCCAGTCGAGGTGGTCCCCGTCCAGCTGCACAGTCACGGGCGCGGGAAGCCCGGCAGCAGAGGCGGGCACGACGAGAGCGACGAGGAGGACGACGAGCGCGGCGGACCAGTTACGCATGGCTCTCCTCCGCGGCGTTGACGGAATCGATGTGCCGGAACAGAGCGGGAAGCGAGGCCAGGCAGGCGACGACGCCGAGGGTCACCCAGAGCGCGGGCGCGTACACGGTGAACCGCGCGATGGCCCAGGTCAGCAGTGCCGGGGTGAACCCGGCGAAGAAGATCGCGGCGACGTTGTAGCTCAGCGCCAGCCCGGTCGTGCGCACCGAAGCGGGGAAGACGCGCGGCATCGTGGACGGAGCGACACCGACGAACGCCGCGACGTTGGCGCACAACACGGAGTGCACGACGACGAGCACTGGAACGCTCGGCACCGCGTGCAGCAACAGCAAGCACAGCAAAGGAATCACGAGCAAACCGCTCGCACCCCACGTCAACACCCGTCGCGGACCGAACTGGTCGGCGGCGCGTCCGGCGACGATGCAGCCGATCACCAGCACGACATTGCCCACGAGCGACGCCAGGAACGACTGTTGCGAGGTGAACCCCAACCCGGCGGCCGGATCGCGGTAGTAGGTCGGCAGGTAGATCACCAAAGCGTAGACGCAGACGGTCCACAGCACGGAGACGTCGAGCAGCTCGCCGTCGTTGATCCGCGGGAACCGGATCGGGTCGGTGTCGAACAACGACACCTTGAAGCCGACGACACCCGCGCCGACCAGGTCCTCGGCCCGGCGCCAGCCACCACCCGGTTCGAGCGTGCCGAGCAGCGCGACGTCGACAACCGCCTCGGCGTCGACCTTCTCCAGCTTCGTCTTCAACCGCTCCACGGTGTTGATCGGCCTCGAGGCGTCGAAGGGCATCTCCACGATCGTCGTCACCCCGCCCGCCGCCGCGGCCGAAGTCGACGCGCGCAGGCCCTCACCGGCGTGGGAGTAGGAGTGCACGTGCGCGTCCACCACACCGGGCAGCACGTACGACTCGCCGACGTCGATCAGGCGCGCGCTGCCGGTGTCGGGCAGGTCGCCGGTGTGCGCCTCGGTGATCACGCCGTCGCGGATGAACACCGCTCCGCGCTCGAAGGAACCCTTCGCCGTGTGGACCACCCCGGCGATGACGGTGTCGGCTGTCGTTCCCATAGCGGGAAGCTAGACAGCGCCCCGAACGCCGACCTATCCCATTCCCGTGGATCGGGAATTCAGCGGCCCACGAACACCCAGAACAGCTCGGCCGGGATGTCGCCGGCGTTGAAGATGCGGTGGGGGAGTTGGGGATCGAGCGTGACCGTGTCGCCTGGGCCGAGCTCGTGGGTCTCGTCCCCGACGGTGACGCCGAGCCGTCCGGAGTGCACGTAGCCGTACTCGCCGCCGCCGTGCCGCATGGCGGAGTCCGGAGCGCCCGACACCCCGCCCACCTCGAAGACGATCCGGAGGAAGCGGAGCGCGCGCTCGTGGTCAACGCCGAGAAGGGTGTAGGTGACGCCCTCGCCCAGCGGCATCACGGAGTGCTCGCCGTTGCGCCGCACGGTGACCGGCTCGGCCGGAGCGGCGGGCGTGAACAGGCCGTCGAGGGTCACGCCCAGCTCGTTGGCGATCGCGTAGAGGGTGCTGACCGAGGGGCGGCTGATCCCCTTCTCGATCTGGCTGATCATGCTGCCGCTCACGCCGATGCGGCGGCCCAGCTCGCGCACGCCCAGCCCGGCGGCCGCGCGGGCCGAGCGCAGGCGCTCGCCGAGCGTCTGGGGCGGGAGGGCGTCGGGCACGGTGCGACGCTACCGGGCGCAGGTGTTAAGCGCTACTTGACACTCCGGGAGCGGCTGGGCGACCCTTGGCCGGTGGATTTCACCGCCGAGGAGTCGGCCGCCATCGTCAGCGCCAGCTTCGACGCCGCCCCGGACCCGCGCGCCCGCGAGGTGCTGCAAGCCCTGACCCGGCACCTGCACGCCTTCGTGCGCGAGGTCCGCCCGAGCATGGCCGAGTGGGAGAAGGCGATCGACTTCCTCACCCGCACCGGCCAGGCGTGCACCGGCACGCGCCAGGAGTTCATCCTGCTCTCCGACGTGCTCGGCGTGTCGATGCTGGTGGAGACGCTGGAGGCGGAGGGCGTGACCACCGAGGCCACCCCGGCCACGGTGCTCGGCCCGTTCCACATGGTCGCCAGCCCGCCGCGTGGACTCGGTGACTCCGTCGACCTCGTCGCGGACGGCACGCCCTGCGTCATCGAGGGCCGGATCACCGACACCGACGGCAATCCGTTGCCTGGCGCGAGCGTGGACGTGTGGCAGGCCGATGACAAGGGCTTCTACGACGTGCAGCAACCCGGAACCCTGCCCGAGGGCAACGGTCGCGGCTTGTTCACCGCGGACGAGGACGGTTGCTACTGGTTCCGCACGGTGCGTCCCGCGCCCTACCCGATTCCCGTCGACGGCCCGGTCGGCGAGCTGCTGGCCGCGGCCGGGCGGCATCCCTATCGGCCCGCGCACGTGCACTTCATCGTTGCGGCAGAAGGACATCATGCGGTGACCACGCACGCGTTCGACTCCGAGAGCGAGTACATCGACTCCGACACCGTGTTCGCGGTGAAGCGCGATCTCGTCGTGGACTTCGAGTCCGTCGACGATCCCGCCGAGGCCGCCCGCTACGGCGTCACCGCTCCGTTTCGCTACGCGCGCTTCGACGTGGCCCTGGCGCCGAGCAAGTAGTGCACGCCCGCGCCCAGTACGGCGCCGAGGACCGGAGCGGTGAGGTAGATCCAGAGGTCTCCGCCGAGCCCGGTGGCGAACAGGGCCGGGCCCCACTGCCGCGCCGGGTTGACCGATCCGCCGCTGAGCGGGCCGAACACGGTGATCACGAACGTGACGACGACACCGATGGCGTAGGGCATCAACCGCGTGCGGGACGGGCTCGCCAGCAGGAATCCGACGAGCACGACGACAGCGATCATGAGGCCGCTCTCCGCGAGGAACACCGCCGCCGGCTCCCAGCCGGGCGCCGCGCGGACGGCCGCGAAGGACACGTTCTCCGTGGCCTCGCCCCAGGTCAGACGGGCGAGGCCCACGCCGGTCACCGAGCCCGCGAGCTGCGCGCCCACGTAAGGCAGGACCTGCCGACCTGGGAAAGCGTCCAACAGCCACACGGCGATGGTGATCGCCGGGTTCATGTGGGCGCCGCAGCGTTGGCCGGGAGGGGACAGGATCAGGACGGCGACGAGCACGCCGCTGAACACCCCGAGGGCTGCCAGGGCCAGCCCGAAATCCGCGACGTGCAGCGGCGAAGCCGGATCGAGCACCCAGCGGGTGGAGCTGACGACCAGGAACAGCAGCACGCACGTGAGCGCGAACTCCTCGGCCACCCTGACCGGTGAGATGCTCGGACCGACCCGAGCTACCACCGTGTTCTGCGCCTGCAAGGTCATGCCGGGCTCCCCGCGTGGACCCCGGCGGGGTGGCCGGTGCTCCCGGCCAGCCACTCGCGACCGCGCGCGTAGAGGTCGGCGACCTCGGGCCCGCGCAGCCCCGGCATGCCCGCCACCACCTCGTAGCCGAGCAGGGTCTGGAGGTAGGCGAGGTGGCGGTAGCCCTCGGGGAACCGGCCGAGCAGGTCCTCGTCGAGCGACAGAACGGCAGCGGGATCGACCGGGTCGATGCGGTCCTTCTCGTAGATCGGCTGTCGCCAGACCAGGCCCCAACGCCCGTCGCGGTGCTCGAAGAAGTCGTAGAAGCGGCCGGTGCACACCACATCGCAGCTCACGTCGTGTACCGCCGCGCGCTGGTGGATCTGCATCTTGGTCTGGCCGATCGCACGGGTGCCCACCACGTCGATCGACGAGCCGCCCAGCAGGTGGAGGATGGTGACGCCGCGTTCCCAGCCGCGGCGGTTGGCGGCGATGAACTCGGTCGCCGTGCCCTGGAACCAGGTGGCCTCCATGCGTCCGTCGTCGTGCCACACGGTGGCGAACCGTTCCCAGTCGCCGGAGTCGCGCCACAGCGCCCAGTTCTCGATCAGCTGTCGGATCTCTTGCCTCGCCTCGATCACCGGACCCACGATGCGCGCCGCGCGCCCCGGCCGTCAAGCAGTGCTTAACACTGTCTATGTCTGCACCGTGTAGCTTCGAACGCATGCCGAAGTCCTTGCGGGTGGCCGTTTTCGCGTTGGCGACCGTGGTGCTGACCGGGGTGGTGTTCGAGGTCAGAGTGCTGCTGGGCTTCGACAGCGTGTTGTGGGTCGCGCTCCTGGTGGCGCTGGCCGTGTTCTGGGTGGTGGCTGTGGTCAAGCTGCGAGTGCACCGCGCGGTCATCGCGCTGGCCGTCGTCCTCGCGCCGGTCCTCGTCGTGACCGGCGGCGGAGGTTGGCTCCTGGCGCAGAACCTGGCTTCGGCGGAGCGCGCGAGCGGCACGGACGCGCTGTGGATGGGCCACGCCTGGGTGGACGGTCGGCGAACGCAGTCCGATGTGGACGCTTTGGTCGCGCGCGTCCGCGAGGCGAAGTTCCGCGACCTGTACGTACATTCGGGTCCGCTGTCCGATGACGGTTCGCTGGATCCCGCGCTGCGGCCGTCCGCGCGATGGCTGGTCGACACGCTGCACAAGGCCTTGCCCGGCGTCCGCGTGCAGGCGTGGCTGGGCAATGTCGTCGACGAAGGCCGCCTGAACCTCGCAGACCCCGCTTCCCGCACGCGCATCGTGGACAGCGGGCGACAGGTGCTCGACGACGGCTTCGACGGTGTGCACTACAACTTCGAGCCGGTTCCGGAGGGAAACCGCGATCTGCTCGAAGTGCTGACCACGGCGCGGGAGATGACGCGGTCGCGGGCGAAGGTGCTGTCGGTCTCGGCCAACCAGATCGAGCCGGTGCGCGGGACCAACTTCGTCGGCCAGACGCTCCGCGGCAAGCCGCATTGGTGGTCGGCGACCTACATCGGCGAGGTCGCCCGGCGGGTGGACCAGATCGCGGTGATGTCCTACGACTCCGGGATTCCCGTCGAGTCCGCGTACACCGGTTATCTGCGCATGCAGACCCGCTTGGCCCTGCAGGTCGTCCCACCCGAGGTGGACGTGCTGATCGGCGTCCCGGCCTACCACGACGGCCCCATGCACACGCTCGCGGAGACCGTCGCCGCGGCCGTGAAGGGCATTCGCCTCGGCGTGACACCAGGTCGGCGCGTCGGGGCGGCGGTCTACGTGGACTTCGCCGCCACTCCCGAGGACTGGGCCCAGTACCTGTCGGGTTGGGTTCGCTAGTCCACTGTGGACACGGGCGCCGCGGGGGCGGGTTCGGGCATGCTGGGGACATGCCTTGGTTCAGCGCGTCCGCGCGGTACGCCTCGACCGTCGAGTGCGATGGCCTCAGCACGATCAGCCGCTCCGTCTGGGTCTTCGAGCTGCCCGACACAGGTGAACGCCTGTGGGCCGATGCCCGAGCCAGAGCGCTGGAGATCGCCCGCCGCGACGAGCACGGCTACCTCAACGCCGACGGTCGCCGCGTCCAGTGGGAGCTGATCGACGTCCAGACCCTGGACCTGCTCGGTGACACCGTCGAGGACGGCCGCGAGGTGTACTCGGAGATGCGCGACCCCAGCGAGGCCGAGCTGCGCGAGTGGCCCGCGCGGACCCGGTTCGATCCAGAGAACACGCCTCCGCATCAGACCGGGATCTGACGGCCCTGATCGGCTTACACTCCGGTCGTGACCCAGACCGGGCGTTCTCGCGAGCTCGGCGCTCTCCTGCGCACCGGCCCCTTCCACGCGGCACTGCGCCTGGCCATCAAGGAACGCGGGCTGACCCTGGAGCGGTTGCGCGCACATTTGCGCAGGCACGGCGTCTCCATCGGGCTCTCCAGCCTCAGCAACTGGCAGCACGGCCACAGCCGCCCCGGCCGCGCCGACTCCGAGCACGTGGTCCGCGCGCTGGAGGAGGTGCTGTTCCTGCCGCGGTTGTCGCTGGTGACCCTGCTCGCCCGTGCCACACCGCAGCGGTTGAGCGAGCACGTCGGCCCGCTCGGCGAGCTGCTGTCCGAGATCGACGACACCCAGCCCGAGCACCTCGCCGTGCTCAACCGCTACAACCGCGTCGCCATCGACGAGCACGGCTGCTTCGGCCACTACCTGTGCCGCACCGCGATCCGCGCCCGCCGTGACGGCGTCGACCGGTTCCTTATCCGCTACTTCGGCGGAGAGAACACCGAGATCGACAAGGTCGGCGTCCAGGCGCTGGAGAACTGCTCGGTCGGCCGCGTCCGCAGGCACCCCGGCTCCCCGGTCATGGTCGCCGAGCTGCTGTTCGGCCAGACCCTGCGCGCCGGTGACACGTGGGTCTTCGAGTACCGGGGGGTCAACAGCCATCCCGTCCGCAGCACCGAGTTCGCCCACGCCTTCCGCTACCACGAGAAGCAGTACGTGATGGAGGTCCGCTTCCACCCCGAGCGCCGCCCCGCCCGCTGCCAGTCCTACATGCGCGCCGACCTCTACAGCCCGAAGCGGATCACCGGCGAGCTGAAGCTCAACGACCGCGACGGCGTCCACGTCCTCGTCTCCGACGGCACCTCCGGCGTCGTCGGCATCCAATGGGAGTGGGACGACTAGCGCAGTGCTGCACCAGTCGGAGGCCGGAACGGTTCGGCTGCCGCGGTGAACCGCGCGAGCAGTGCGGGGGTGAACTCGGTCGACGCGAGCGCGGCGAGCGCTGCGGCCCACCCTGCGGCGAAGTAGTCCCAGCCGTCCACGGTCGGCGCGTCGCGATCACGGGCCTGTCGCAGGAATGTCAGGTCACCCCGGTAGTTGAGGTCCCACGCGGTGGTGGCCGGGCCGAGCGGGGCCTGGTCGCTGATCGGGCTGCCGGGCGCGTCCTTGCCGAGCCCGGTCGCGTTGACCACCAGTGCGGGCCCGCTCAGCTCGGCGACCAGCCGGTCGGCATCGGCTCGGCCGGTGAGCCGGACGAGGTCCGGTGTGGCTCCGATCCGCCGGGCCATCGCTTCGAGCTGGGTCAGCGCCGCCGGATCGACGTCGGCGAACCGGACCCGGGACGGCCGCGGCCCGTCGGAGTGCAGGGCGAGCAACAGGGCGGTGGCGGCACCACCTGCGCCGAAGCACACCACGTCGCGCCCGGCGATCGGTCCGAGCGACGGCAGGATCTCGACGAGCGAGCGGGCGTCGTTGGCGTAGCAGGCGACGGTGCTTCCCGCGGCGACGGTGTTGATCTCCTGGGTCAGCTCGACCAGCCGGTCCCGCTGGTCGAACAGGTCCGCGCATGCCCGGTACAGCCGGAGCTTGTGCGCGGTCACCACGGCGCCCACCACCGCCGGGTTGCCGCGCATGGCGGTGAGCAGGCGACGGTACGTGGCAGGGGGAGTGTCGATGGGCAGGTCGACCCCGCGCAGCACCCATGTCCTGTCGAGGACGTCCGACCAGCGGTCGAACACCGCGTGCACGAGGGAGCCCGCGGTCCGCACGCCGACGAAGAGCACGAGCGGTGCTCCGGTCCAGGACTCGACATCGTCGACGGTGAGCACTTCGCCGGTCATCCGGCCACCTTTCGTGTGAGCACGGTCCGCCACGCGTGGACGGCCGCTTCGACGTCTTCCGCGCACTCGAACACCGAGGCCCCGAAGAATCCACAGTGGACATCCAGACTCCGGCAGAGTTCGGCGAACGTCCCAGGATCGGTCAACGGGCCGCCGTGGGCGAGAACTCGCACGTCCGCATTGGTCGCTCGCGCCGCATCAGCCACGGTAGTGAGCGTGGCAGCGCAGCGCGCGGTGGGCGAGCCGGCGCCGGTGATGCCGAGGTGGACCACGACGGCCTCCGCTCCGTGATCCACCAGCGCGGTCGCCTGGGCAGGGGTGAAGGCATAGCCCCAGGCCCGGAGTCCGTGTCGCGCGGCGAGGGCCATCAACTCGACCTCACGGTCGAAGCCCAGCCCGGCTCGTTCCACGGCGGCACGCACAGGCCCCGTGAGCAGGCCGACGGTCGGCGCGTTCAGCACTCCCGCCACGCCAAGGTCAACGAGCCTTGCGAGCACCTGGGAAGCAGGCCGAAGCGGGTCGTTCGCGCAGACGGTGGCGAAGAGCGTGCCGGACCCGGCGATACTCGGCAGGACACCGAGCGTGAGTTCGTTGGCGTTCGCCCAGGGCAGCAGTCCGGCGACCGAGGGCAGACCACGCCTGCGCAACACGCTGGAGTGGTAGGCGATGAGGACGTCCACACCGGCGGAGAGGAGGCGGGCGGCCGTGTCGGCGTCTCCGGCGGCTGCGGCCAGCGGTGCCTCGGGGAGCCCGGCGGTCACAACAGGTTCGCGTGCCGTTGGTTGAGCACGGCGTCCGGAATGCCTTGCGTGCGTTGGAAAACACCGCACATGGCGTCTCCGAGGACGAGGCATGCCTGCTCGAACAGCGAGCCCGCGTGTTGCGCGGAACCGGCTCCCGGCACCACGAGCACGATGTCCGCGGTCTCGGCTAGCGAACCCGCGGGATCGCCGGTCAGCGCGGCGACCCGAGCACCCGCAGTGCGCGCCGCAGCAGCACTCGCGAGCGTGCCCGGCGTCTGGCCGCTCGCGGACAGGCACACCAGCAGGTCCGCGGGGCCGATGGCGGGTGTGGTGGTCTCGCCCGCCACGTGGACGGGGAGCCCCAGGTGCATCCACCGCATCGCGAGCGCCCGAGCCACCAGCCCGGAGCGGCCCCTAGCCTCGAAGTACACCCGGCGCGCGGCGCTGATCGCGGACATCAGCCCGCCGAGCGCGACGGGATCGACCGCGTCGACGGTGCGGCTCAGCTCGTCCAGCACGGTGCGGGCGCGTTCCCGGATCTCAGACATGCGTCTCGTGCCCGCCGATCGTGCCTCGCGCGGCGACGAGCAGCCGGTCCGCCCGCCGCTGCTCGTCACGACTGGTGAACCTGGCGTGCAGGGCCGCGGTCAGCACAGGGGTCGCGACCCCGAGCCGGATCGCCTCCTCCGCGGTCCAGCGGCCCATACCCGAGTCCGCGACAGCAGTGCCGACGCCGGTGAGCGCGGGATCGCCGGACAAGGCTTCGACCGTCTGCTCCAACAGGAACGACCGGGCGGAGCACCCCGCCTGCCACACGCGCATCGCGGTCAGAGCGTCCAGCCCGTCCCGCGCGGACAGCATCGCGAAACCTTCCGCGTACGCCTGGAGCAAGCCGTACTCGACCGCGTTGTGCACGGCCTTCACGAAGTGACCCGCTCCGTGCTCACCGACCCTGGCCACCGCGCCGGGCGCGGCGAGGGACGTGAGCACGGGCATCAGCCGCTCGACGTCGTCGGGCGCACCACCGGCGGTCAGCCCGTAGCCGTGCCGCCAACCCTGCCGCCCGCCGCTGACGCCGACGTCGACGAACTGCACGCCGCGCGCACCGAACCGGTCCGCCCGCGTGGTGGCGTCACGCCAGTCGCTGTTGCCGCCGTCAGCCACCAGGTCGCCCGGCTCCAGCAGTTCGGCGAGTTCGTCCAGCACTGCTTCCGTCGCCGCACCCGCCTGCACCATGACCCACACCGCGCGCGGCGGGGTCAGCAGGTCGACCAGCGCTGCGATGGAGCCGGCCACCCGGACTCCCGCCTGGCGGCTCGCCGCCGCCGCGTCGGGCGCGGTGTCGGTGCCCACCACGTCGTGGCCCGCCTTGACCAGCCGAGCCGCCATGGGCCCGCCCATGCGTCCCAATCCGACCAATCCCAGCTGCACGTCGGCCCTCCTGCTCGGGTGGATTGACTTTTCGTCCTCGATCTCGATCCAATATGGATCCAGCTGACATCGCGTGGGAGAGCCAATTCTCGTCGTATTGGTCTGGGGCTGATGAACGTTCATGACGCGCTCGGGGAGTGGTCGATCCGGCCCGGCCCGATCTACGCCCGCCTCGCCGCCGCTCTGCGGGACGCCATCGAGAACGGCGACATCGCACCCGGCACGGTGTTGCCGCCCGAGCGGTCGCTGGCCGCGCGGCTGGCCATCGGCCGGAGCACGGTCGTGCAGGCTTACGGTCGGCTGCGCGAGGAACAACTCGTGGTCAGCAGGCAGGGCAGCGGCACGTGGGTGGCGGGCGCGCGGCGAACCGCGGCCACCAAGCGACCTGCCGCCTCGCTGCGCCTTGCCGCGCTGCGGGACCCGGAGGTGCCGGTCGACCTGGCCACCGCGGCCCTGCCCGCGCACGCCCGCGTCCGCCAACTGATCGCCGACCTGGGCCGGAGCGACGACGACTGCACCGCTCTGCTCGACGGCCCCGGTTACCTGCCCGCCGGACTGCCCGCGTTGCGCAGTTCGCTCGCCGAGCGGCTGACAGCTGACGGGCTGGCGACGATCCCCGAGCAGATCCTCGTCACCACCGGGGACCAACAGGCGCTGTCGTTGCTCGCGACCCATGCGCTGCAGGCCGGGGACACCGTGGTCGTGGAGAGCCCGACGAGTCCGGGAATGCTCGACGTCCTGCACGGCCTGCCGGTGACCGTGCGCAGCTCGCGGCCGGTCACCGACGAGGGCAGTGACCTGCTGGACGTGCTCGATCGCTGTCGGCCTCGGCTGGCCTACCTGATGCCGACACTGGGGCCGCACGGGCGGATGCTGGACCACGCCTCCCGCGGCGTGCTGGCCCGCAAGCTCGCCGAGCGGGACGTGCTCGTCATCGACGACGCGAGCCAAGCCGGGCTGGCGTTCGAGCCCGCGCCGCCCCTCGCCGCGTTCGTCTCCGCGGACAACCTGATCACCGTCGGCTCGATGACCAAGCTGCACTGGGGTGGTCTGCGGATCGGCTGGATCCGTGGCCCGGCACCGCTGATCGCCGCCCTCGCCCGCGCGAAGGCACGCGTGGACCTGGGCACTCCGGTACTCGACCAGCTCATCGCGGTGCGGTTGCTGTGCGTCGAGGACAACGTCCGCGCCGTCCGGGTGGCGTGGCTGCGCGACCGCCTGGACCACGCGAGCACGGTGGTGCGCGCCGCCCTGCCCGAGTTCTCCTTCGCCCCGCCCGATGGCGGGATGAACCTGTGGCTGCGGTTGCCTGCGGGAACGGCCACCGCGTTCAGCGAGGTGGCGACCAGGTTCGGCGTCGCGGTCGTGCCCGGCTCCGCGCTGTCCGCCCAGGGCATCGCCGACGACCACGTCCGGGTCGTCTACGCCCGGCCGCGAGAGGTGTTCGAGGAGGGTGTGCGTCGCCTGGCCGCCGCCTGGCAGCGCTACCGCACCATGCCGCCCGACACCGCACCGGTGCTGCTGTGAACGGCGCCATCGGCATCGACCTCGGTGCGACCCACATCCGCGCGGCGATCGTCCTGCCGGACGGAGAACTCATCGGCGCGCTGCGGCGAGTCCTGCCCGCCGACCCGTCCACCCGGCGCCGGGCGGCGACCGACGTCGCGGGCGAGCTGCTGGCACGCCATCCCGGCCACCCGGTCGACGCAGTCGGTCTCGCCGTCGCCGGAACCGTGGACGGCGGCGTGCTGACCTGGTCGGCGAACCTGGGGCTGGACGCGGTCGACTTCGGCGCTGAGCTGCGCGCGAGCACCGGGCGACCCACCGCGGTCCTCAACGACGCCCGGGCCGCCGCGCTCGCGGAAGCTCGCATGGGCGCGGGAGCAGGCGCGGCCACCGTGCTCATGGTGACGGTGGGGACCGGCATCGGCGGCGGACTGGTCATCGACGGCAACGTGCACACCGGTACCGCGCACGCGGGGGAGATCGGCCACCTCGTGCTCGACCCCGACGGACCACCATGCCGTTGCGGTCACCACGGCTGCTGGGAACGACTGGCGGGCGGTGTCGCGCTCGACGCCACCGCGGCGGAACTCCTGCCGGACGGGAAGAGCGGCGCAGTGGCGCTCGCCGCCGCAGCGTCGCGTGGCGACACCACCGCCTTGGCGGCGATCCAGCGGCACGCCAGGGAGTTCGCCCGAGGACTGGACAGCCTCTGCGCGGTCCTCGCTCCCCACGCGCTCGTGCTCGGCGGCGGCATCATCGCCCGCCCGGGGCCCGTCCGCGACGCCTACCTGGCCGCCACCGGCACGTTGCGCTGGCACCGCGGCATGATCCGCACGGCGGTCCTCGGCGACGACGCGGGATTGCTCGGTGCCGCGCTGGCCGCGTCCAATGCGTCCTGATTGGCTCTGGCCCCGATCGGCGACCGCGGGTTGCCTTGGAGCATGCGCGAGAACCGGTGGTGGCTGGACGCCGTTGGCTACCAGGTCTACCTCCCGTCCTTTCAGGACAGTGACGGCGACGGCTGGGGCGATCTGCCCGGCGTGCTCAGCAGGCTGGACTATCTGAGCGAGCTCGGCGTGACGCTGGTGTGGCTCAGCCCCTTCCACCCCTCGCCGATGCGCGACCACGGCTACGACGTCGCGGACTACGTCGGGGTGGACCCGCGCTACGGCCGACTGTCCGATGTGGACGATCTGGTCGCGGCGGCGCACGATCGCGGCATGCGGGTCATCGCCGACCTCGTGGTCAACCACACCAGCAGCGCCCACCCGTGGTTCGCCGCCGCCCGCCGCTCGCGCACCGATCCGCACCGCGACCACTACATCTGGCGGGATCCCGCCCCGGACGGCGGCCCGCCCAACAACTGGCTGTCGCACTTCGGCGGCCCGGCGTGGACCTTCGACGCGGCCACCGGGCAGTACTACCTGCACCTGTTCACCGCGCACCAGCCGGACCTGAACTGGGCCAACCCGGCGGTGGCCGAGGAGGTCGAGCGAATCCTGCGGTTCTGGCTCGACCGGGGGCTCGACGGGTTCCGGGTGGACACCGCGCACTACCTGACCAAGCACCCCGGACTGCCGGACAACCCGCTCCGCGCGGCATCGGAGATCCCGGAGCTGGGCGGGGTCGCCGCGGAGTGGCTGGAACAGGAGCACCGCTACGACATCGAGCAGCCCACCACCGAGCCGATCCACCGCAGGTGGCGGGAGATCGCCGACTCCTACGGCGCCGTGCTGATCGGCGAGGTCTACATCCTCGACCCGCCGCGACTGGCGGAGTACGTCCGCGACGACCGGCTGCACTCCGCGTTCTGGTTCGGCGTCGTGGAGTCGGAGTGGGCACCGGAGCGGATCGCCTCGATGCTGCGCTCCGCGTGCGCGGCGGCGCCGAACCTCAGCTGGGTGCAGAGCAGTCACGACCGCCGTCGCGCGGTGACCCGCTACGGCAACGGAGCTCTGGGCAGGCGCCGCGCGCTCGCGGTCGCGACCCTGATGATGGGGCTCCCGGGCACCCCGTTCCTCTACAACGGGGAGGAGCTGGGGCTGGCGGACGGGGTCGTGCCGCCGGAGCTGTCGCAGGACCCCCTCGCCGCGGCGGACGGTGGACGGTCGAGCCGGGACGGGGCGCGGACCCCGATGCCCTGGGCGCCGGTGCCAGGGCTCGGATTCACCACGGCCTCCCGCGCGTGGCTGCCCTTCGGCGACCGGGTCCCGGAAGACACAGTGGCGTGCCAGCACAGTGATCCGCGCTCGCCCCTGTCCACGACCAGGCGCATGCTCGCCGCCCGCGCCGCCACAGCAGGGCGCCGCTGCACCGTCCTCGATTGGGTGGACGACGCGGCCGGTGTGGTCGCCTACCGGTGCGGCGATGTCGTGGTCGCGGCCAACCTCACCGAGCACAGCCAACCGTTTTACCCCGGAGAGGGCGGGTGGCGCTGCGACTTCGACACCGACGACCCCGCGCCGACGACGGTTCCGGCGGTCCTGGTCCCCGGGCAGGCGGTCATCGTCAGCCGGGCGCGCTGAGCCGCCCCAGCGCTGCGCCCCCGGGGGACCCGCGCCAGACTGCGATCATGACTTCCGACGAGCCCGACCCCCGACGCTGGAAAGCCCTCGCCGTCAGCCTCAGCGCCGGGTTCATGGGCCTGCTCGACGTCAGCATCGTCAACGTCGCCCTGCCCTCCATGCAGACCGGCCTCGACGCGTCCCCGGGCGCGGTCCAGTGGGTCGTCTCCGGCTACGCCCTCGCCTTCGGGCTGACCCTCGTCGCGGGCGGGCGGCTGGGCGACGCGCTGGGCCGGCGCACCATGTTCCTGCTGGCCCTGGGCGGGTTCGTGCTGACGAGCGCCCTCGCCGGGATGGCGACGGACACGATGACGCTGATCGTGGCGCGGCTGCTGCAGGGCGCGTCGGCGGGGCTGCTGAACCCGCAGAACTCCGGGTTGATCCAGGACCTGTTCCGCGGTGCCGAACGCGGACGGGCGTTCGGGTTGCTCGGGGCGTGCATCGGGGTGTCGACGGCGGTCGGGCCGGTCCTCGGCGGGGTGATCATCGCAGCCTTCGGGCCCGAGCACGGCTGGCGCTGGGTCTTCTACGTGAACCTGCCGATCGGGTTGCTGGCGCTGGCCTTCGCGGTGCGGCTGCTGCCCGCGGACCGCCGTCGCCCCGCGCGCATCCGCGACGAGATCGACTTCGTGGGGGCGGTCCTGCTCGGTCTGTCGGTGCTGTGCGTGCTGCTTCCCCTGGTGCTGTTCGAGGACGGGGTCTGGTGGCCGCTCCCGTTCGTGGCGGTCTTCGGCTGGGCCTTCGTCCGGTGGGAGCGCCGCACCATCCACAGTGGACGCGTTCCGCTGCTGGACACGCGGCTGTTCACCGACACCGCGGGGTACTCCTCGGGTGCGGCGATCGGTGCGGCCTACTTCTGCGGGTTCACCGGGGTCTTCGTGGTGCTGTCGATGTTCTTCCAGGCGGGGGAGGGCTACACCGCGCTGGAGTCCGGGCTCGTGGTCACCCCGTTCGCCCTCGGCTCCGCGCTGGCCGCCGCCCTCGCCGGTCGGATGGTGGTCCGGTTCGGCCGACGTCTGACGATCTTCGGGCTGGGTGTGGTCGCGGCCGGGTTCACCGTCGCCGGGGTGCTCGCGCTGACCGCGCCGCAGCAGGGGCTCGGCGTGTGGGTGGCGCTGCCGCTGGCGGCGGCCGGGCTCGGCGGGGGCATGGTGATCTCCCCGAACACCACGATGACCTTGGAGAACGTCCGCGGCGAGATGGCGGGCGTCGCGGGCGCGGTGCTGCAGACGGGCCAGCGGATCGGCACGGCGATCGGCGCGGCCCTGCTCGTGGCGGTCTTCCACGTGGTGGGCGGCCGGGCCGGGCTGGCGGCGGCCCTGGCCTGCGCGGTCGCGCTCGTCCTGGTGGCGCTCGGGCTCGCGGTCCGGGAACGGCGCGGTTGACATGCAGCCAAACGGCTGCCTATATTTCAGGCAGCCAAAAGGCTGCATATTGGGGGAAGGCGATGGACGAGGTGTTCAAGGCGCTCGGCGACGCCAGCAGGCGGCGGTTGCTGGACAGCCTGAACGCGCGCAACGGGCAGACGTTGCGCGAGCTGTGCTCCGGGCTGGACATGGCCCGGCAGTCGGTCAGCAAGCACCTGGCGCTGCTGGAGGCGGCCGGGCTGGTGACCACCGCGCGCAGGGGGAGGGAGAAGTTGCACTACCTCAACGCCGAACCGATCAACGCCATCGCCGACCGCTGGATCGGCCGGTACGCCAGGCAGCGCGTCCAGGCGCTGGCCGATCTCAAGACCGCATTGGAGCAGGAAACCATGGGTGCGACCGAGTTCAGCTACACCACCTACATCAAGACCACGCCGGAGCGGTTGTGGCAGGCGATCACCGACCCGGCCTTCACCAGCCGGTACTGGGGCGTCACCTTCGAGTCGGACTGGGCCAAGGGCTCGGGGATGACCTGGGTGATGGGCGATGTGCGGATGTCCGACCCGGAGCAGGTCGTGCTGGAGTCCGACCCGTACCGCAGGCTGGCCTACACCTGGCACACCTTCACGCCGGAGTTCATCGCCGAGCAGAAGATCGACGACGAGCTGGCGGCCAGGCTCACCGCCGAACCGCGCACCAAGGTGAGCTTCGACCTGGAGCCGGCGGGCGAGCTGGTCAAGCTCACCGTGCTGCACGACGGCTTCGCGCCGGACAGCGTCCTGCACGGCATGGTCAGCGAGGGGTGGCTGCCGCTGCTGTCCAGCCTCAAGACGCTGCTGGAGACGGGCGAGCCGCTGCCAGAGCCGAAATGACCCGCTCCGCACCATCCTCACTGGACAGTGGGTCGGCGATCGCCGCGGCCCGGTCGCGGTAGACCGGCGCCTCGACGGCCCGCACGAGCGCGTTCGCGAAGCGGTCCGCGCGCGACCGCTTCGCCGGAGGGGCCGACGGGCCACGCGGAACGCCGCCAACCGACGCGCCCAGAACGGCTGGTCCGCCTCGACCGGCACCGGAACTGCGGGAACCCCGGCCCGCAGATGTCGAGCGCGGCCCATCCGCGCTGCACGATCGCGCGCAGACCAGTGCGCCGCGTAGACCGGCGGCGACGTCGTCGTGGATTCCCGTGGTCAGCAGCACGACCCGGCTCACGGCGTTCTCCTTGTCGCGTGGTCGAAAAGCTCCACCAGCTCGTCGCGGTACCCGCGCACATCGAACCCCGGATCGCGGACCAGCCGGGCGGCGGCAGCGTCGATCGCCTGGCGCAGCACGAGATCCATCGCCTCGGGCGCGAAGTCGCGGAACTCCCGGAAGCCCGGCCCGCGCGGAAGATCGGTTTCGGGTCGAGGACGTCCAGCACGGGCGCGATGGCCTCGGCGATGCACGCGTGGGCGCCCGCCATGCCTGCGCGCGCCGCTGCTGTTCGACGAAGGTGGGTTCTGACCGCACGGCCAGAGAACGGACCGCGCGGTCAGAACCTGTCGAGCGGGCTCAGGGGCGCGGCGGGAGCTGCAACTTCTGGCAGGGCCAGCCGGTCTCCTTCTCCGATCCGGTCTTGTACATACCGGAGGCGCAGACGTCGAGGTCTCCCTTGACCGCGTCCGGGATCTCGTAAAGCCCCATCGTCACGCCCGCCTCGCCCGGCTTGAGGTTCGCCTTGGGGCTGTAGTTGGTGGCGAAGATGTGCATGGTCCAGTCGTTGGCGAGCGGGACCAGGCTCGTGTGCAGCAGCTCGCTGCTGGCGTGGCAGTACCCCGTCACGAAGATGGGGTTGGCGGCACCGGTGGGGCACGGGACGGAGGGTGCCTGCGACGTCGCCCACCGCACGTTCAGGTCGCGCGGACCGAAGTCCTCGACCTCCACTGCCGGGTCGGCCGACGCGGCGGCGAAGTACACCTTGAGGAAGGTCGACCCGGCGGGCGCGGGCTTCCTGTGGCCGGTGTAGTTGTCGGTCCAGTCCGTCTTGAGGACCTTCACCGAGACCTTGGCCTTGTTGACGCCCACGCGGGAGCTCCCCTGGAAGGTGAGCGCCTCGCCCGGCAGGTCGGCGAAGGTCTGCGGCTTCTCCGTCGTCTCCGGGGCAGCTGCGCCGTTACCGCCTCCGGTCCCGGCGGGAGAGGTGGAGCCCCCGCTGCCTCCGCCGCACGCGGTGCCCGCCAGTGCCAGAGCGGCCGCGATCGTGACCAGTCGGATCGTTCTCATGGTGCGCTTTCCTATCAGGAACGCGCACGCGACCTGACATCACCCGCGCTGGGTCCCACCAAAATGTCGAAGGATCCGGGCTCCCTCTGCCACTTTTTGTCGGCCCAGTGCTGGAACGCCCGCTCCGGCAGCTCGACGACGGCCTCGGCGGTCTCGCCCGGCGCGGCCGTCACGGCGGCGAATCCCGCGAGCCAGCGGACGGGGCGGGAGATCGCCGAGGACGGCCGCGACAGGTAGACCTGCACGACTTCGCGTCCGGTCCGCGACCCGGTGTTGGTCAGCCGCACCCGCACGCGATTGCCGGACTCCACAACGACTTCCTCGTATTCCCACGACGTGTACCCGAGCCCGTGGCCGAACCAGTACGCGGGCTCGGCGCCGTCCCGGAGCCACTTGCGGTGGCCGATGTCCAGGCCCTCGGAGTACTCCAGCCTGCCCTCCACCGGCGTGACCGACTCGGCCGAGACGTCCTCGGCGGGCCAGGTCGTCGGCAACCGCCCGCCGGGTTCGGCCGCGCCCAGCAGCACGTCCGCCAGCCCGGCGCCCGCCTCCTGCCCGGGCAGCCAGCTCAGCAGGACCGCGGGCACCTCCTCGCGCCAGGGCATCAGCACCGGGGCCCCGGAGTTCACCACGACGACGGTCCTGGGATTGGCCGCGGCCACCGCGCGCACCAGCTCGTCCTGCCTGCCGGGCAGCGCGAGCGTGGCCCGGTCCGACCCCTCGCTCTCCGACTCGTCGGTGGTGCCGACCACGACCACCGCGACGTCACTGGTGCGCGCCAGCTCCACGGCCTCCGCGAAGTCGTCGTCACCGCGCGGGGCGTCAGCGGAGAGCACAGAGGCGCGGCTGGCGTCGGGGGAGAGCCGGCGGCGCGCGACGATGTGCGCGGGCTTGCCCGCCTCCAACGGGACGGTGACCGTTCGCCACGTCGGGTCGAGGAAGAGCGTCGCGGGATCGTCCGTGTCGATCTCGATCACCTCGTCGACGAGCGTCTTCCCGTCCACCGCAAGGGAAACCGGACCCCAGGCGCCGAAGGAGATCTCCCAGTCGCCGGAGACGTCGGGGTGCAGCACGGCCTGGATCTCCACGGTGTCCTCACCCGTGGCGCGGCTCGGTTCGGGCAGTCTGCCGGTGAGCCGGTGCTCGGCGAGCAGTTCCGCTCCGGCTGCGTCCAGAACGCGCACGAGCAGACCGGGCTCGCCCGTGATCGGGTGGGTGGAGTTGCCCCGGTGCAGCGGCGTCGGTTTGGTGGTCGTGCGGACGCCGGGGGAGTGCGCCACCTCGGCGACACCATCCAGCGCGGCTCGTAGACCGTCCACAGGGGACACGACGGTGGACGGGTAGACCTCCGCGCTGCCGCCACCCTGGAAGCGCACCGCCGCCGCGTTGGGGCCGACAACCGCAACCCGCTTCACAGTGGACAGTGGGAGCAGCGAACCTTCGTTGCGCAGCAACACCGTGCTCGCCGTGACCGCCGCCCGGAGCAGTTCGCGGTCGTCGCCGGGTGCCGGGGTGGACGGGTCGCTCACTCGCGAGGCGAGCCGGAGCAGGCGGCGGATCTTCTCGTCCAGCGCCGACTCGGGCACCTCGCCGGACCGCACCGCTTCGGCGAGCCCGAGGCTCCAGTGACTGCGCGGGCCGGGCATCACCAGGTCCTGCGGCGCGTTCGCGGACGCGGCGACCGAGCGCACGGCACCCCAGTCCGAGACCACGACGCCGTCGAAGCCCCACTCGCCCTTCAGCGGTTCGGCGAGCAGCGGGTTCTCGGTCATCGTCGTCCCGTTGACCGAGTTGTAGGCCGCCATCACCACCCACACACCCGCCTCGACCGCCGCTTCGAACGGGGCGAGGTACAGCTCGCGCAGCGTGCGTTCGTCCAGGCGGGCGTCCAGGGTCATCCGGTCGGTCTCGGAGTCGTTGGCCACGTAGTGCTTGGCGGTCGCCGCGACCCCACCGGACTGCACGCCCCGGATGTAGGCGTCGCCGATCCGCGCGGTCAGCACCGGGTCCTCGGAGAAGCACTCGAAGTGCCGTCCGGTGACCGGCGAGCGGTGCAGGTTGATCGTGGGCGCGAGCAGGACGTCCACGCCCTTGCGCCGGGCCTGGGCCGCCAGCGCCACGCCGAGCCGCCGCACCAGCTGCTCGTCCCAGGTGGCCGCGAGCGCGCTGGGAGAGGGCAGGGCGATCGAGTGGTCGCGTTCGTCCCACTTCTCCCCGCGCACCCCGATAGGACCGTCGGAGAGCACCAGCTCGCGCAGTCCGAGCGCGGGGTCGGCATGCGTGCGCCACATGGTTTTCCCGGTCAGCAGCCGGACCTTCCGCTCGATCGGCAGACCCGCGAGATCATCGTCCACCGACCCACCGTAGCGGGGCCGGTCAGGGCCGCCAGCGGGCGAGCCGGTCGAGGGCGGCGGCGGTCCCGGTGAACCCGTCCTCGCCGAGCAGTTCGCGCATCTCCGCGTTGAACCGCTCGATCTCCGGGCGCGCGGCGCGCAGCGCGGCGGCCCCGTCCGGGGTCAGCTCCAGGACGACGGCGCGGTACTCGCTCGGGTGCGGGTCCTTGGCGATCAGGCCCGCCGCGGTGAGCCTGCCGACCAGTGCGGTCACCGCCGACTCGCGCAGCCCGAGCGTCGCGGCGAGCTGCTGCTGGGTGATGCCCGGCCGCTCCCGCACCGCGAACAGCGCGCCGAGCTGCGCCGTGGTGATCCCGGCCGCGGCGACGCAGCGCCGGTCGGCCACCGTGCGCAGCTGGTGCGCCGCCCGCTGGAGCAGGAAGAACAGGCGCTGGTCGGGCTCGGGCATGCGTCGATCTTGACAGATCCGGGCGCGCTGGCGATGCTCACTTCACTATCGAAGTGAGGTGGTCCGGTGCACGACATCCCCGACCTGGAGACCGCGCGGCGCGTGCTGGCGGCCCAGCCGTTCAGCGCGCTGCTCGGCACCCGGCTCGCGGCCTTCGGCGACGGCGCCGCGACGCTGGAGCTGGACATCCGCGACGAGCTGCGCCAGCAGAACGGCGTGCTGCACGGCGGTGTGCTCGGCTACGCCGCCGACAACGCGCTGACCTTCGCCGCGGGCGCCGCGGCCGGAGCGGGCCTGATGACCTCCGGGTTCACCATCGACTACCTGCGGCCCGCGGACGGCGTCCTGCTCCGCGCGCACGCCCAGGTGGTCCGGGCCGGGCGCACCCGCGTCGTCTGCCGCTGCGATCTGTCCACAGTGGACGCTGATGGGATCGAGCGGCTGTGCGCGATCGCCCAGGGCACCATCGCCCGCCTCGATAACGCAGCGTGATCACGCTCGCGCGGATACCTTGATCCGGTGGCCGCTCGTCGAGGACGGGTGATCATCGCCCGGCGCGGCCCCCGATGCCGCGGCAGCCACCCCTAGGATCGCCGGGGTGGTCACGAACGACGCACTTCAGGCACTGACGGGAGCGGTTGAACGGGCGCTGACCGGACTGGAACGCCTGCCGTCCGAACCGCTGCCGCTCGCCGCGGCCGCGATGATCGCCGTCGAGTTCGAGGCGGCGGCCACCCAGGCCGAGCCGCGACTCTCCGTCACCCAGGACTCCGGCCCCGTGGCGATCGCCGTCCGCGCCGCCCGCGCGTCCCTGGTCGCCGACGGCTTCGACCCGCAGACCGCGCACGACCGGTTCGTCGAGCTGCTGGGCAGCCTGCAGGAACACCGCCACACCGACCGCTCCCGGCGTTCGGTCGCGGCCCTGTGGCAGGACGCCATCCCCGAGCAGCTCACCCGCCCCTCCCGCCGCTCGCGCCACCGCGCCCCCGACCCCCACGCCGTCTGACCCCGGCGGGGCCGGCCCAGGGTTACTGGACCGAGCGTTCCAGTGTTGCTACGGTCTGCCGCATGGGCAGGACCAAGGAGTTCGACCCCGACGTCGCACTGCGCGCGGCGATGGAGCTGTTCTGGCGGCGCGGCTACGAGGCCACCTCGATGCAGGACCTCGTCGACCACCTGGGCATCGGCAGGGCGAGCATCTACGCCACCTTCGGCAGCAAGCACGAGCTGTACCTGAGCGCCCTCGACCGCTACTGCGAGAGCATGGACGGCAGCGCGTTGACCGCGCTGTCCCAGCCCGGTCCCGCCCTGCCCGCGGTCCGCGCGGTGATGCGCTCCTTCGCCGAGAGGTCCCTCGCCGACGAGGAGCGCAAAGGGTGCATGGTCACCAACACGGCGGTCGAGTGCCTGCCGCGGGACCAGCAGGCGGCGCGCCGCGTCGACGCCAGTCACGACGCGATCGAGACGGCGCTGGCCGGTGCGCTGATCCGCGCGCAGAACCAGGGGGAGCTGGCCGAGGACCGTAACCCGCGGGCCATCGCCCGGTTCCTGGTGACGTTCCTGCAGGGCCTCCAGGTGATCGCCAGGACCGGCCACCGGCGCCGGTTGACCGATGCGGTCGAGCAGGCGCTGACGCTGCTCGACTGACATGTCCCGCACGCCGCTGTTGTGCTGCCCTTTAACTGGAACGCTCGATCTAAAAAGGAGACACGCATGGGTTGGCCCTCACGGCTCAAGGCCGGGCTCGTCGCAGTGGTGCTGCTGCTCGGCACCGGCGCGGGCACGCCGGACCCGTTGTCGGACAGCGCGCTCGCCCGCTCGCTGCCCGGGGACTTCCGCAGTGAGCACGCCGAGGTCAACGGCACGCGGCTGCACTACGTCGCCGGAGGCAAGGGGGAACCGCTCGTCCTGCTGCCCGGGTGGCCGCAGACCTGGTGGCAGTACCGCAAGGTGATGCCCGAGCTGGCGAAGAGCTACCGGGTGATCGCGGTCGACCTGCGCGGCATGGGTGGCTCGGCCAAGCCCGCGTCCGGCTACGACAAGAAGACGATGGCCGCCGACATCCACGAGCTGATCAAGAAGCTCGGCCACCCCGAGGTCAACGTGGCCGGGCACGACATCGGCGCGATGGTGGCGCACAGCCTCGCCGCGAACCACCCGGCGGCCGTGCGCAGGCTCGCGCTGCTCGACGTGCCGCACCCGGACGAGAGCCTGCGCTCGCTGACGCTGCTGCCCGACCCGAAGGGTGCACCGCACCTGTGGTGGTTCGCCTTCAACCAGGTCCAGGGACTGCCGGAGCAGCTGGTGAGCGGGCGGTCCCGGGCGATGCTCGACTGGCTGCTCGGCCGGATGCTCAAGGACCAGGCCAGCGTGGAGGAGCGGGCGCGGCAGGTGTTCGCGCGGGCCTACTCCTCCCCGGACGCGATCCGCGGCGGCAACGGCTGGTACCAGACCTTCAACCAGGACATCGAGGACGTGAAGACGTATCCGAAGGTGTCCGTTCCGGTGCTCGGCCTGGTCAATGACAGCCTCGGCCACGACGGGCTCAGTCAGGTCCTGCCGAAACAGGCGACGAACTTCCGGGTGGTTCCGGTGGCGCGCAGTGGTCACTACCTCGCCGAGGAACAGCCGCGCGCTGTCCTCGACGAACTGCGCAGGTTCTTCGGCTGAGGCGTTATGCCTCCCTGGTGCGATTGCGGGACCACCCGCAATCGCGACAAGGTGACATAACGTGAGGTCGCGTCGGGATCGGCGCGTGGGCTCGCACTAATCATTTGAGGGATTTCCTCCACATTTCGATCAGGGCCGACGCCCCGCCCGCGCGCAACGCCGTGACCACGGCGTTGGGTCCGGCCCACGGGGGACGGCGGTGGTCAACTCCGTGAATGTGACCGTTGCGTCCGGCGCAAAAGGGGGACGGGCTATGTCGAACACCCCGCGGGTTATTTGCTACTGTCGCGCCCAACGGGGCGACAAAACCGGCCAAACCCGACCTGACCACACCTTCACGGGGGCACATCATGGCTCAGCTCACCATCGTCCAGCTGATTGATGACCTGGACGGAACCAGTAGTGAGGACATCTCGCGCGTCGAGTTCGCTATTGACGGCGTCGCTTACGAGATCGACCTGAACGAGGAGAACTCGGCGAAGCTGCGGGACGCGTTCGCGCAGTACGTCGAGGCCGCGCGCCGGGTCGGCGGCCGGGCGAAGCGGGGCACCGCCCCGGGCCGGGCGGGCTCCACCCGCAGCAAGGACGAGACGCGGGCGATCCGCGACTGGGCCAAGGCGAACGGGCACGAGGTCTCCGACCGGGGCCGCATCCCGAGCAACGTCATCCAGGCCTACGAGGCGTCCAAGAACTAGGGCGTCCAAGAACTGGGCGAACACCCAGAGTCCTCGCAGCGGGGGCACCACCGGCCGGTGGTGCCCCCGCTGTCGTGTGTGCGAGCGCACAAACGTGCAGACCCTGCAAGTGTGCAGAGACTGCAAGATTATTTGCTAGCGTGGCCGCATGCCGTCGAACGACCAGGAGATGGGCCTGCGCGCCCGCAAGAAGCTGGAGACGCACCGGGCGCTGGCCAAGGCCGCGTTGCGCCTGGCTGCCGAGCGCGGGCTGGACAACGTCACCGCCGAGGACATCAGCGCCGCGGCGGGCGTCTCGCCCAGGACCTTCTTCAACTACTTCGCGTCCAAGGAGGACGCGATCCTGGTCGCCTACCCGGAGTCCGAGCAGGGCGCCGAGAACCTCATCCGGCGGTTCCTCGACGCGCCCGCCGAGCTGAGCCCGCTCGAGGCGCTGATGGAGATGATGGCCGAGGACATGGGCGTCCTCGACGACAACCGCGAGGAGTGGCTGAGCCGCTTCGCCATCGTCGACGAGAACCCCGCGCTGACCGCGCGGATCGTCTCCGGCCAGCTCAGCGGCGAGCAGAAGATGATCGACGCGATCGCCGAGCGCACCGGCCTCGACAGCACCGAGGACCTCTACCCCGCGCTGCTGTTCGCCACCTTCGGCGCCGCGGTCAAGGCCGCGACCAAGCTCTGGGCCCGCAACGGCGGACGGCAGCCGGTCGCCGAGCTGATCCGCGCCGCCGTGGACTCGCTCGCCGCCGGGCTGCCCGTGCCCGCGACCAGACCAAGCAGGGGGAACTCGTGACCAACACCGCCACCGCAGCACCGCCCGAGCCCGCGCAGCAGCACCGGGCGCCCGGTCGCCGCGCCGTCGTCCAGGCGCTGTCCGGACTGATGGTGGGCATGTTCGTGTCCATCCTCGCCTCCACCGTGGTGGCCAACGCGCTGCCGAGGATCATCTCCGACCTCGGGGGCTCGCAGTCGGCCTACACCTGGGTGGTGACCACCGAACTGCTGGCCATGACGGCCACGGTTCCCTTGTGGGGCAAGCTTTCCGACCTCTACAGCAAGAAGCTGCTCGTCCAGCTCTCGCTCGGGCTGTTCCTGGTCGGCTCGCTGGTCGCGGGCCTGTCCCAGGGCATCGAGGTGCTACTGGTCAGCCGGGTCGTGCAGGGCATCGGCGCGGGCGGGCTGACCGCGCTCGCCCCGGTCATCCTCGCCATGATCGTCTCACCGAGGGAGCTGGGCAGGTACTCCGGCATCCTCGGCGCGGTGTTCGCGGTCGGCACCGTCGCGGGCCCGCTGATCGGCGGCGTCCTGGTGGACACCCCGTGGCTGGGCTGGCGCTGGTGCTTCTTCCTCGGCGTCCCGTTGACCGCGCTGGCGATCGTGCTGCTGCAGCGCACCCTCGACCTGCCGACCACGCGCAAGGAGGTGCGTGTGGACTACCTCGGCGCCGCACTGCTGATGACCGGCGTCTCCACGCTGCTCGTGTGGTCCTCGTTGGCGGGCAACCAGTTCCCGTGGGGTTCGATGTGGACGGTGGTCCTCGTCGGCGGCGGCCTGCTGATCCTGGCCGCGGCGCTGGTCGTGGAGTCCCGCGTGCCCGAGCCCGTGCTGCCGCTGAGCCTGTTCCGCATCCGCACCGTCACGCTGTCGATCATCGCGAGCTTCCTCGTCGGCGTGGCGATGTTCGGCGGCACCGTGTTCCTCTCCCAGTACTTCCAGCTCTCGCTGGGCAAGACGCCGACCCAGGCCGGGCTGCTCAGCCTGCCGATGATCTTCTCGATGCTCATCGCCTCCACCGTCTCCGGCCAGCTGATCACCCGCACCGGCCGGTGGAAGTCGCACCTGGTGCTCGGTGCGGCGCTGATCGTCGCGGGGCTCTGCCTGCTCGGCACCATCAGCTCCACCACGCCGGTGGTGCTGCTCGGTTGCTACATGGCGGTCCTCGGCATCGGTGTCGGCCTGCTCATGCAGAACCTCGTCCTGGTCGCGCAGAACGACGCGCCGCCCAAGGACCTCGGCGCGGCCACTTCGGCACTCTCCTTCTTCCGCAGCCTTGGCGGTTCCATCGGTGTCAGCGTGCTCGGCGCGGTGCTTGCGAACCGCGTCGGTTCAATGACCGGGCATGGCGTGGTCCCGAATCTGGCGTTGTTGCCGGAGGCTGAGGCGGCGGTGGTTCGCGAGGCTTATGGGATTGCTACAGGCGAGCTGTTCTTGCTCGGTGCGCCTATGGCGGTGCTGGCGTTGGTGACGGTTGTGTTTATCAAGCCTATTCCGTTGAAGACGCAGAGTGCGGGGGAGCGGTTGGCTTCTTAGGTGGAGCTCTTCGTGGGCTGGGCTTCCAGCCTGAGGGCGGCTTGACCTGGGGCCCTTGCGCCTGCCCGTGGTCCTCGCGGGGCACGGGATGAAACTCCGGCCCTCACGATAAGCGTATGGCGCGCGCACCCCAGGTCAAGCCGACCCCGTTTTCAGCGGCGGCCCATTCGGCGTTTCGGACGCCTGGGAATTCACCCCGTAGAGCCATGGTCGTCTGTTTTCCTCGACTAGAACCGAAAGCATGGACCCCGATGAAAAACTGAACCCGGCTTATGCTGCGCTAGGTCGGGCCGCTGCCGCGTTTGCGGTCGAGGAGAAGTGCTGGCGTTCCTGTTGCCGATCTCGAAGGTCAAAGCGAGCCGGCTGCTCCACCGTGCCGCGGAGTTGGTGTCCCGGGGTGTCGGAGGCGATGGCCGCGGGCTGAGTGGACGAGGGCGAGGCGTTGATGATCATCGATCAACTCCGGCCCCTCTCCGCCGCCAACGCCGCGATCACCGAAGACGATCTCCTCGCCTGGGCGGAGACCCGCAACTACACCTCCACGCGGCAGCGGGCGCAGCGGTTCCTCCCGGGCCATGGCTACCTCCCGGCGCACACCGGCAGAGAAGCCGCCGCTGATGGCGTCACCAATCGGCGCACCGGTGCGACCTAGCATGCATTGCTGTCCATTTGATGGCACGAACACCGCCACAGCGAATCTGCGGCCCAAATGCAGGCGCCACCACCGGATGAAGCACGAATCCGACTGGAGCTGTGAGAACCTGCCGGACGGGCGGCACGTGTGGACCTCACCGAGGGGGAAGACCCTGGAAACCGAGGCAGAGCCGATCGCGGAACCGGCGCCGTTCCAGATCGGAAGAGTTCCGGGGATCCGAGCGGGCGAATCGGGGCTCCGCGCTGCTCAGCGGGCTCCCAGCGTTCTCTCAGGAATGCCCGGCAGGATGGCCCACCATGATCGGAACAGCGCGGCCCAGCACCCGGGTCCTGGTTGTTGACGACGAACAGGCGATCACCGAACTCGTGTCGATGGCGTTGCGGTACGAGGGGTTCGACGTGGTGTGCGCGGCGAGCGTCGCGGAGGCGTTGAGCGTGGCGGATCGGTTCACGCCGCACGTGGTGGTGCTGGACGTGATGTTGCCGGACGGCGACGGGTTCTCCTTGGCGCCGAAGCTCCACGCGAGGCAGGGCGGGGTGCCGGTGCTGTTCCTGACCGCGCGCGACTCGGACGAGGACAAGATCCGGGGGCTGACGCTGGGCGGGGACGACTACCTGACGAAGCCGTTCTCGGTGGGGGAGCTCGTCGCGCGGGTGCGCGCGGTGCTGCGGCGGACGGGGGCGGGGCGCGGGGCGGAGCGGCTGGTGTTCGCGGACGTGGAGATCGACCCGCGGACCCGTGAGGTGCACCGGGCTGGGCGGTTCATCGAGCTGACCGACACCGAGTACCGGTTGCTGCACTACTTCGTCGTGAACGCGCGGGTCGTGCTGACCCGGCAGCAGCTGCTGGACCACGTGTGGGGGCAGCAGTTCGCGGGGGAGGCGGGCAACCTCGAAACGTACGTGTCCTACCTGCGGCGCAAGCTCGACGACGGGCCGCGGCTGATCCACACGGTGCGGGGCGTCGGGTATGTGATGCGGTTGCCCCGGTGACGGGACTGCGCCGCAGGATGCTGCTGGTGATGGTGGTCCTCTCGGCCGCCGCCCTCACCTCCGTCGCCGCGCTCACCTTCACCTCGATGCGCTCCTTCCTGTTGCAGCGCACGGACGAGCAGCTGGACCTGGTCCGGTTGCCGATCGGGGCGAAGCTCGCGGGAGAGCAGATCAAGGAACCACCCCGGGAGGTCCAGCACTCCCTGGTCAACGTGTACGGCATCCTGCGCGGGCCGGACGGGCGCTTCGGGCAGGAGACGCGGTTCGGCGGCGGGGTGTCCTCGGCGGACCGGCCGGTGCTGGAGGACCTGCCGGTGATCGGCGAGCCGAAATCGGTCGAAGGGCACGCGGGGGTGCGGTACCGGCTCGCGGCCTATCCGGCCTTCGGCCCGCTGCAGGGAACGCTGTACGTGGCGATGCCGTTGACCGACGTGGACGCGACGCTGGACCGGCTGTTCGTGCTGGTCGTGGTGATCACCTCGGCGGTGCTGGTCGCGCTGCTGGCGTTCGCGCTGTCGTTGGTGCGCATGGGACTGCGGCCACTGGACAAGATGGAGGCGACCGCGACGGCCATCGCCTCGGGGGAGTTCCACCGGCGCATCGCCTACGTCGACAAGACCACCGAGGTGGGCAGGCTCGGCCTCGCGCTGAACACGATGCTGGGCCGCATCGAGGACGCGCTGGACCAGCGATCCCGGTCCGAGCAGCGACTGCGGACCTTCGTCGCGGACGCCAGCCACGAGCTGCGGACACCGCTGACCTCGATCCTGGGATACGCGCAGATGTTCCGCCGCGGAGCGGCCGCCGACCCGGACGACCTGCGCACGGTGATGCGGCGGATCGAGGACGAGTCCTCCCGGATGGCGAGGCTGGTGGAGGACCTGCTCGTGCTCGCCCGGCTCGACGACGGCAGGCCGCCGCGGTGCGCGGAGGTCGACGTTGCCGCGCTGTGCCGGGACGCGGTGCTCGACGCGAGATTGCACGAGCCGGGCCGCGTGATCAGCGGACCCGGGGACGAACCGGTCCTCGTCGTCGCGGACGCCGACCAGGTGCGCCAGGTGCTGGCGAACCTGTTGCGCAACGCGGTCACGCACACGCCTCCGGGCACGCCCGTCGACGTGCGGCTGACCAAGTCGGGTGACGAGGTCGCGATCGACGTCGTCGACCACGGTCCCGGCATCCCGGCCGAGTACCACGAGAGGGTGTTCGACCGGTTCTTCCGAGTCGCCGCGGGGCGGGAGCGCGACAGCGGCGGCGCAGGGCTCGGGCTGTCCATCGCCGCGGCCGTGGTGTCCGCGCACGGAGGACAGATCAGCGTTTTGGATACCCCGGGCGGCGGTGCGACCTTCCGGGTGGTCCTGTCCGGTAGAACCTGATTCCCAGGCTGCTCCCAGACTGGGCCCAGGAACGGTTGATGATCCACAGCGAGCGTACCGATCATGACTTCCACGCAGGCCCCGACCGGGGAGATCGCCGATCGCCTGGGCCCGGCGACCGCGGCGCCGAGGCCCACCGTCGACATCGTCGTGCCCGTCTACAACGAAGAACAGGACCTCGGCCCGAGCGTGCGCAGGCTGCACGCCTTCCTCGTGGAGTCCGCGGCCTTCCCGTTCAGCTGGCGGATCACCGTCGCCGACAACGCCAGCACCGACCGCACGTGGGAGATCGCCGGTGAGCTGGTCGCCGAGCTGCCGGGGGTCGGCGCGGTGCGGCTGGACGCCAAGGGACGGGGTCGTGCGCTCAACGCGGTGTGGACGACCAGTGACGCGGATGTGCTGGCGTACATGGATGTCGACCTGTCCACCGACCTCGCCGCGCTGCTGCCGCTGATCGCGCCCCTGGTGTCGGGGCACTCCGACGTGGCCATCGGCTCCCGGCTCGCGCGGGGCGCGCGGGTGGTGCGCGGACCGAAGCGCGAGTTCATCTCGCGTTGCTACAACCTGATCCTGCGCGGCACCCTGCGCGCCCGCTTCTCCGACGCCCAGTGCGGTTTCAAGGCCATCCGCAAGGACGTCGCCGAGCGGTTGCTGCCGTTGGTGGAGGACCCCGGCTGGTTCTTCGACACCAAACTGCTCGTCCTCGCCGAGCGCTCGGGGCTGCGCATCCACGAGGTGCCGGTGGACTGGGTGGACGATCCGGACAGCAGGGTGGACGTGATCGCGACGGCCATCGCCGACCTTCGCGGCGTCGCCAGGCTCACCAGGACGCTGGCGTCGGCGACGATGCGGGCCCGGCTGCCGACGACGCTGCGCTCCGCGCTCGCCGACGAGCACCCCGGGGTGCCGAAGGGGATGAGCGCACAGCTGCTGCGGTTCGCGGCCATCGGCGTTGTGTCCACAGTGGCCTATCTGATCCTCTATGCCCTGCTGCGGCCGATGATGGGAGCCTTCTCCGCGAACGCCCTGGCGCTGCTGACGTGCGCGGTGGGCAACACCGCCGCCAACCGGCTGTTCACCTTCGGCGTGCGCGGACCGGAAGGGCGGATCCGCGCGCAGTTCGAGGGCCTCGTCGTCTTCGCGCTCGGCCTCGGGCTCACGTCGGGGTCGCTGTGGTTGCTGGAAAACCTCGCCATGGGCGGCGGCACCGCGATCGAGCTGGTCGTGCTCTGCCTCGCCAACGCCGCGGCGACCCTGCTGCGGTTCGTGCTCTACCGGAACTGGGTCTTCCGGCCCGGCCGTGGAAAGGACATCGCTCGATGAGTAGGCCCAAGTGGGCTCTGGCCGCGATCCTCGCACTCGCCGCAGTGCTCTACGCGTGGGGAATCTGGGCGTGGGGCTGGGGGAACAGCTACTACACCGCCGCGACGCGGTCGATGTCCAGCGGCTTCGTGAACTTCCTCTTCGGCTCCTTCGACCAGGCCGGTGTGGTCACCGTCGACAAGCCGCCCTTCGCCCTGTGGCCGCAGGTGGTCTCCACCTGGATCTTCGGGTTCCACGGATGGGCGATCCTGTTGCCGCAGGCGGTTTTCGGCGTTGCCGCGGTGTTCCTGCTGCACCGGACCGTGCGGATGTGGGCGGGGGAGAACGCCGCGCTGCTGGCCGCGCTCGTGCTCGCGCTGACGCCGATCACCGTGGTGATCAACCGCGACAACAACCCGGACACGCTCCTGGTGCTGTTCCTGGTCGGAGCCGCCTACGCGATCACGCGGTCGATCCAGCCGGACATCGCCCCCGGGGCGGCGACGCGGTGGTTGCTGCTGGCCGCCTTCCTCGTCGGCTGCGGGTTCAACACGAAGATGCTCGCGGCGTGGATCGTGGTTCCCGCGTTGGTCGCGGCCTACCTGGTCGGCTCGACGGCGCCGTGGCGGCGGCGGATCACCGACACGCTCGGTGCGGGCGGGGTGCTGCTGGCCAGTTCGCTGTGGTGGGTCGCGCTGGTCGACCTGTGGCCGGGACGCAAGCCCTACATCGGCGGGAGCACCGACGGCACCGCGTTCGACCTGGTGATCGGCTACAACGGCCTCGCGCGCATCCTGGGCATGGGCGGCGGCGGTCCCGGCGGCATGCCGGGCGACATCCCGGCGGGGTTCCCCGGCGGGGAGAACATGTCGCGGGTGATGCGCAACCTGATGATGGGCGGTGATCCCGGGCTCGGCCGGATGTTCAACGAGGCGATGGGCGGACAGATCAGCTGGCTGCTCCCGGCGGCGCTGGTCGTCCTGGCCGGTGTGCTGGTGGCGAGCAGGCGGAACAAGGACGTCCCGGCCCACCAGCGCGCGGGCTGGGTGCTCTGGGGCGGCTGGTTGCTGGTCAACGGGCTGGTGTTCAGCTTCGCCGGCGGGATCTTCCACTCGTACTACACGACGGCGCTGGCCCCGGCGATCGCCGCGTTGATCGGAGCGGGAGTCGTTGCGGCACAACGCGTTCGCTTCGGCGTGCAGGCCCTGGCGGTGATCACCGCGGCCTGGGCGCTCGTGGTCGTGTACCGCAGCCCGGACTGGAACGGGTGGGTCGGTCCGGTGGTGGTCGTGCTCGCGGTGCTGGCGGTCGCCGCTTTCCGGGCACCCGCGCGGGTCACCGCGCCGGTCGGGGTCGCGGCGATGCTGTTCGCACCCGCGGTGTGGTCGGTCTCGGCCGCCTTCGGCCCGCCTCCGGCGAACGCGAGCCTGCCCACGGCCGGGCCGGAGTCCAGTGTGGAGCTTCGGCAGATGATGCCGCCGCAGATGTCCGAGGTGACCGGGGGCGACTGGACGAACAAGGGCGATCTGTCCGACGAGCAGCGGAAGGTGCTCGACTACGCGACCGCGAAGTCCGGCGGCGCGCGCATCACGCTCGGCGTGGACGGCGGCGCGATCATGGCGTCGAACTTCGTGCTCAACAGTGGCCGGGTGGTGATCGGCTTCGGCGGGTTCATGGGCGTCGACCCGGCACCGACCACCGAGGAGATCGCGGGCTGGGTGCGGCGCGGGGAACTCCGGTTCGTCCTGGCGGGACGGACGAGCATCGCCGAGATGACCAAGCGCGGCGGGCAGGCGAGCGAGCGCATGACGTGGGTGCGCGACAACTGCACTGTCGTTCCTCGCGAGGAGTACGGCGGAACGACGAGCATGCTCTACGAGTGCCGCTAGGTCATGGCCCAGCGGAGAAGGCCGACGATGCCGTGGCCGGCGAGCTGCACCGCGGTGCGCTCGACCGGCGGGAAGTACGGCAGGCGCAGCGGCCACCGGGTCCACGGCGGCAGCGCGGCCACGGCCGCTGAAGCCAGTGCGGCGTAAGGAGCCCGTGCCAGCAACGGAAGCGGCGGTTTGAAGAGGAGGAAACGAGCGGTGTCCCGGGCCTGCGCGGTGCCGCGCAGCTCGGGACGGTACGCGTCGAGCACGGCGTTCAGTTCCGCCCGGGAGCGCGGCGGGCCGAGCACGCCGAGCCCTTCGGCGATCCGCGCGGTGTCCGTCACGTAGGCGTCGCATTCGGCTCCGTTGAGCGGTTTCGGGCCGTAGCGCTGGTAGCAGCGGAGGAAGCTGTCGATCTCCGCCGCGTGCACCCAGCCGAGCAGGTGCGGATCGCCGGCCTGGTACGGCCGCCCGTCCGGCGCGGTGCCGCGGATGCGTTCGTGCACCGCGCGGACGTGGGCGATCGCCTCCTCGGCGTGCTGGGCCGTGCCGAAGGTGGTCATGGCAAGGAAGGTGCTGGTGCGCTGCAACCGCCCCCACGGGTCGGAGCGGTACCCGGAGTGCCCGGCCACCGCGGCCATCGCCAGCGGGTGCAGCGACTGCAACAGCAGCGCGCGCAGGCCGCCGACGAACATCGACGCGTCGGAGTGCACCCGCCGGATCGCGCTGTCCTCGGCGAACCACCTCGGGCCCGGCGTGGTGTCGATGCGATCGCGGGTGGCCGGGCCGTCCGGGCCCGCCACCCGCTCGAACAAGCTCGCCCCCACGCGCTGCCGCACGGCGTCCAGCCCCATCGCCATCTCCACCCCTTCCGGCAGGGACCAGCATGCGGGGCGGGGGTCGTGACCCGGCCACGGTTCGGTCTCGAGACGATCGCCCGAGCTCGTTTCGCGTCCGTGTCGGGGTGGTGGGGATAATGCGGGAGTGGACCATCTGGTGTGGGAGCACTTCCTGGTGACCGTCGGTGAGGTGACCCAGCAGACCTGGGACGGGAAGACCGTTCGGCAGTGGCCGGCCGGGACCCTGTTCGAGGAGCTGGTGTTCGCCGGGTACCCCCTCGCGCACAACCCGGACGCGCCCGACGAGTTCTGCCCGGCCCCCGAGTGGTTCGAGTTCAGCGTGGACCCGACGACCGGCAAGGTGATCGTCTTCGCCGAGCTCGACGCCTCGGCGCCCTACGACCTCACCGAGAACGGGGACGTCGTGCGGGCGTGGCGGGACGCGCACGTGCCCGGCTGACCCGTGTGCACACGTCGTCGACGTGGTGATCTCCGCGGTCGGCCGGCTGCACCGGCCGGGACCGCCGCGGACATCAGCCGGTGACCACCAGCCACTGGTGGCCGTCGAGGAGTTCGCGCGCGGCGTCGAGGTGCCCGGCGTGGCAGGCGGTTTCGGTGATCACGTGCAGCAGCACCTCACCGTTCGTGGCCAGGCGCCAGTCACCGAACAGCCCGTCCGGCCACCACGCGGGTGCGGAGTCCAGGGACGTCGTGGCGAGCACCGCGTCCGCGTGCTCGATCTGCGTCCGGTAACCGGCGAGCACCTGATCCGGAGGCAGGTTCGGGTCGACCCGCCAGGCATCCCCGACCACGTCGAGCTCGGCGATCGCGTCGGGCTGCCCGGCGACGACCGCGCGGAACCAGAACAGCTCGACGTCGAGCGCGAGGTGGTTGACCAGGTCGAGGCAGCTCCAGCCAGAGGGCAGCACCGGGCGCCGCAGATCCTCGGCGGTCAGGCCGGACAGGATGCCGAGCACGTGTCGGCGTTGGGCATCGAGCGCACCCAGCAAGTGCTTGTGGGACATGGGCTTCCTTCTACAGTTCGTCGGCGCGGGCGAGCAGTGCGCGCCGCTCGGCTCCGCTGTGGGTGCGCTCGGCGGCTTCCCGGAACAACGCGGCCGCGCGGTCGCGATCACCCGCTCGGGCGCGCAGGTCGGCTTCGGCGGCGATCGCCAGCGGGTAGTCCTCCAGCACACCGGTGACCCGCGCCCCGGCCAGCAGAGCCAGCCCGGTCGAAGGCCCTGACGCGTACCCGTGCGCGACCGCGCGGTTGAGCGCGATCACCGGGCTGGGCTGGAGCTCGAGCAGCCGGTCGTAGCACTCGGCGATCCGGTGCCAGTCCGTCGCTTCCGGGGCCGCCGCGGTGGCGTGGCAGGCGGCGATCGTGGCCTGCCACAGGTACGGCCCGTCGTGGTGCAGACCGGAGAGGATCTGCTGGGCTTCCTCGATCGCGCTGTGGTCCCACCGCGTCCTGTCCTGCCGGTCGAGCGGGACCAGTTCCCCGTTGCCATCCTGCCGGGTGTCGCGCCGGGAGTGCTGGAACAGCAGCAGTGCGAGCAGGGCGGCGGGTTCGGGCTGTCGCGGCATGAGCCGGGTGACCAACCGCGCCAGCCGGACCGCCTCGGTGGCGAACGCCGGTGCGCCGTCGGCGTTGTAGCCCTGGGTGAACAGCAGGTACACCACGGCCAGCACCCCGGGCAGCCGCTCGTCCAGCGCCGCACCGCTCGGCACGCGGTAGGGGATGCCCGCGCTCGCGATCTTCGTCTTCGCCCTGGTCAGTCTGCGGGTCATGGTGGACTCGCTGACCAGGAACGCCCGCGCGAGGTCGGCGGTGGGCACCGCGCAGATCGTGCGCAACGTCAGCGCCGTCCTGGCTTCCAGGGCCAGAGCCGGGTGACAGCAGGTGAACACCAGCCGCAGCCGGTCGTCGGCCACCTCCTCGGCCGGTGCCGGCTCGGTGGCCGCGGTCAGGGCGAGCACCGCCACCTCGCGGAGCTTCCGCCGCTCCACCGCGGACCGGCGGAGCGCGTCGACGGCGCGGTTGCGGGCCACCGTCATCAGCCAGCCGCCGGGGTTGTCCGGCACGCCCTCGCCCGGCCAGCGCGCCAGCGCGGCGGCGAGTGCTTCCTGGGCGCAGTCCTCGGCGAGGCCCCAGTCACCGGTGACGCGGATCAGCTTCGCCACGATCGCCGGGTACGCCGTGGCGGCGGTCTCCACCGCCACGGCGGAAGCCGGGATCACTGCTCGAAGTCGGCGAACGGACGGATCTCGATGCGCCCGGACCGCGCCATCGGGTGGGTGCGAGCCACCTCGATCGCCTCGTCCAGGTCCGCGCAGTCGAGCAGGTCGAAGCCGACGATCACCTCTTTGGTCTCGGTGAACGGGCCGTCGCTGACCAGGGTCCGGCCGTCGCGCACGCGCACCGTGGTCGCGGTCGAGGCCGGGGCCAGCGCCGCGCCCTGCAGGCGCCTGCCCGCCTCGTCGTTGTCCGCCACCCACACCTCGATGTCGGGCCCCGGCGCCGGGTCGGTGTCCGGCTCGGTGTCGGAGCAGACGAACATCATGTACTTCATCGCGACCGTCTCCCTCTTCTGGGCGGCCCCGAGCGGGCCGTTGCCATGATGACGATCGGCGAGCCCGGTTCCGGACAGCTACTTCTGGGATTTTCCGCTGATCGACTCCTGGTAGACGTCCGCGTAGGTGCGCGTGTCCTTGAGCAGGCCGTCGCAGAAGGCGGCGACGTCGGTGCCGATGAGCTGCAGGACCCCCTTGCCCGCCGCGACCCCCTCCTCGAAGAAGTCCACGATCCCGGTGAGCAGGGTCCCGTCGAGCAGGTCGACCGGTCCCACCTTGAAGATGTAGCGCTGGATCTCCTTGTAGACGATCTGGTAGTCCGGCGGGAGCGCCTTGACCCGCGCCATGTGCGCCCGCCACTGCTTCTTGCCCTCGATGATGTCCCGGATGCCCACGTCAGCCTCCCAGCCTGCCCAGTTTCCTCGCGACGTTCCTGTTCAGCTGCTCGCGCCACCGGTCGCGGTAGCTGCGGCCCTTCTCCTCGCCCGCCAGGGCCGCGCAGAAGCCCTCGACGTCATCGCCCAGCACCTCCTCGACGCCCTGCCCGTCGGCCGCGGTCTCCTCGAGCAGCACCAGAGCGTTGTCGAGGAGCGGCAGCAGGTTCCGGCCGCTGAAGTTCGAGTAGAGCGAGAGATGACCCTTGATCTGCTCCCACGCCGCCCGGTGGTCGGCGGGCAACGCCGCCGCCCGGGCTTCGAGCGCCTTCCACTCCCTGGTCAGATCGCTGCCGGTGATGGTCTCCCAGAAGTTCATCTCCCGCCCTCCTTGAGCCTCTCGATCCGCGACGTGACGTACTCCCACTTCGCCCAGAACTTCGCCAGCTCCGCGCGCCCCGCGTCGTTGAGCGCGTAGAACTTGCGCGGCGGACCCTGGCCGGAGGGGCGTTTCGTCATCTCGACGAGCCCGTTCCTCTCCAGTCGGAGCAGGATGGTGTACACGGTCCCCTCGACGACGTCGGCGAACCCGAGTTCGTTCAGCCGGCGCGTGATGGCGTACCCGTAGGTCTCCTCACCGCGGATGATCTCCAGCACGCAGCCTTCGAGCGTGCCCTTCAGCATCTCCGTCAGGTCGTCCATCGCCGATCCTCTTCGGTCCTGGTACTCAGTGTTGCTGAGTACCACTACAAAGTATCACGGAGTACCTGGGTGCGTCAGCGGCGGCTGAGGAGGAGGTCGATCACGCCGGTGGTGTCCTCGTCGCCATGCCCGTCGTCCACCCGCTGCCGCATCAGCCGCATGAAGGGCTCCAGCAGTTCCGGGCTGACGCCCTGCTCGTGCGCGGTGCGCAGCATGGTCGCGTTGCCCTCCACCATCATCGCCAGGTTGGACGTGACGCCGGTGGTGTAGTCGCCGCTCGCCAGGTGCTCGGCGATGCCGTGCGCGTAGCCGGACATGGCGGTGATCCAGCCGGACACCAACCCGGCGAACTCGCGCGGGTCGATGTTCTCCTTGCGCACCAAGGCGAATGCGTGCGAGACCCCGGCGAACATGCCCGTCATCGCGCTGAGCAGCGCCACGTCGTACAGCGCCGCGAACCCTGGGTCCTCGCCGACGAACTTCGTCCCGGCACCGACGGCGAGCGCGTCGCGGTGGGCCTCGAACGCGGCGGCGGAACCGCTGTAGAAGACGTAGGCGCCCGAGTCCGGCACGCCGATCATCGGCGGGACGGCCATGATCCCGCCGTCGACGTAGCGCGCGCCGCGGGCGGTGGCACACGCCGCGAGTTCGCGGCCACTGCCGGGAGTGCCGGTGGTGAGGTTGATCAGGTCCTTCCCGGTCAGGTCCACGCCGTCCAGAGTGGAACGGACCGAGGCGTCGTCGAGCAGGCAGGCCACGACGAGATCGTTCGCGGCGACGGCGTCCGCGGCGGTGTCGGCGACCTGCGCGCCGAGCGTGCGGAGCGGTTCGGCGCGGGAGGCGGTGCGGTTCCAGACGGTGATGTCGTAGTCGGCGGCGAGCCAGGCGGTGGCGAGCGCGGAGCCCATCGCGCCCAGGCCGAGCAGGGTGAGCTTGGCGGAAGTGTCGGTCATGCCGGTTAGGCTCGCCGCCGTCCGGTGAGCCCGACAAGTACGCACTCCGAAGTGCGTGCTTTCCGCGGGGTGAGCGTGCAGGTAGAGCGAATGCGAGGTGGTGGCGGTGCCGAGGCCGGGGGCCCACCAGTGCGGGACCGAGGCGACGATGGACCTGATCGGCGGGAGGTGGAAGGTGTCGCTGCTGTGGGTGCTGGCGCAGCGGCCCGCCCGCTTCGGCGAGCTGCGCCGAGCCCTGTCGGGCATCACCGAGAAGGTGCTCGCGGCGCACCTGCGCGAGATGGAGGGCGCGGGTCTGGTCCACCGCGAGTCCTACGACGAGGTGCCGCCGCGCGTCGAGTACTCGTTGACGCCGTTGGGGAAGTCGCTCAACACCGCCCTGGAACCCTTGGGGGTGTGGGGGAACAAGCACCTGCTGCGCGCTCCGGCGGTCGCCGGGTAGGTGGGGGCTGTGCTACATCTGCGCCCATGTGCAGAAGCATCAAGACCCTTCGCCCGCCGTTCGCCGAGGACGTCACCGAGATCGACATCCAGGCCGCAGCGCTGCAGTACGTCCGCAAGATCTCCGGCTTCCGGAAGCCCGCCGCGCACAACGCGGAGGCCTTCGACCGCGCGGTGGCCGCCGTCGCCGAGGCCACGGCCGAGCTGCTTGCCTCGATCGAGGTGCGCGGCGCGGCCAAGGGTGCCCCCGGGAACGCGGACTAGAGACTCACCCGGACGGCGGTACCGCGGCGTTTTCGCACGTCCGGGCGGCTGTGCGGGGCCGGGGGACAGGGCCGGACGGGCTGTCGCGCCCAGGGAATCGCCTGTCCACGATCGAGTGAATGCGGTCGGGGCAATGTGCACATTTCGTGGTGACGGTTGCGCGTGAGTTCCCCTGCCGAGTGAACCCGGGGCGGCAATCGCGTTTCCCGTTGAGTGGATCTTCAAACCCGGTGGTGAGGTGTGTGACCATCCCACGGCCCGAATTCGCCCGCCAACGACCTCCGTGAGGAGTCCCCCCACCGTGACTGTCGCTGTGACCGGCGCGACCGGCTTCCTGGGCCTGCGCCTCGTTCGCGAGCTGCTGGAGCGGCATCCGAGCCTGCTCGTGCTGGCGCGTTCCGGATCACCGGACGCCATCGAGCGTATCGGACGTTTCCTGGAGCGCTCGGGCACCCCGCGCACAGTGATCAGCACCCTGCCGGACCGCATCCGGGTGGTCGAGGTCGAGCTGACCGAGCCCCGGCTCGGGCTCTCCGACGCCGACTACGACGCCCTCGCCGGTGAGCTCGACGTGCTGTGGCACTGCGCGGGCAGCGTGGAGGTGGAGGCGGGCATCGAGAAGCTGCGGCTGGCCAACCTCACCACGACGCGCAACGTGCTCGACCTGCTCGACGCCGCGCCGCGCAAGCCGTTGCTGCACTACGTCAGCAGCGCCTTCGTCGCGGGATCGCGACGCGAGGGCGTGATCGCCGAGGACGCCCTCGACGACCTGCCCGGCTTCGAGAACGCCTACGAGCGGTCCAAGCACGAGGCCGAGACCGCCGTCCGCGCGTGGGCCGACGAGCGCTTCCGCCCGGTGGTCGTGCACCGCCCGAGCCTGCTGACCACCGACGAACCCGCCCCGGGCGACCTGTGGTCCCACCCGCTGCTGGACCTGGTGCGCGCGGGCAAGGCCCGGCAGCGCCGGATGCGGCTGGGCTGGCTGCGGCTGCCGAGGTGGCTGCGGCCGACCGTGCGGCTGGTCGGCCACGAGGACGCGCGGCTGAACTTCATCCCGGTCGCCGCCGCGGCCGCGGCGATGGCCAGGATCGCCGACTCGGTCGCGGAGAACGGGCCCTCCGGTGTGGTGCAGACCTACCACGTCGTGCACGGCAGCGACGTCCCGGTGCAGGCCGTGGTGTCGGTGCTGGAGAAGAGCTTCCCCTTGCGCGTCAAGCTCGTCGCGCAGCCGCCGCACCGGATGCGGGCCATCGAGCGGATCACCCAGGTCTCCAGCCTCGAGCCCTACCTGAGCCACCGCCGCACCTTCGACGACGCGCGCGCCAGGTCGGTCCTCGGCCCGCACGGCGCGGAGACCCCGATCGACCTCGACTACCTGCTGGCCAGCGTCCGGACGGTGGGCCTGGGACCGCGCAGGCTCGGCCCGCTGGACCGGGTGTACCTCGACTACGACGCCGGTCACCCCAACAGCGCGGAGCTGGGCGGGTTCCTCCGGTTCTCCGGCCGACCGCCCACTGTGGACGAACTGCGCGAGTACGTGGCGGCGCGGCTGCCCCGGGTGCCCGACCTCTCCCTGGCGCTCGGTTCCGGGCGGGACTGGGAGCGGCGCGAGGAGCTGGACCTCGCCTACCACGTGCGGGAGATCGCCACGGTCGGCGAGACCGGCGACGTCGGACTGCGCGCGGTGGTGGAGGACGTGCTCAAACAGCGGCTGGCCCGCACCGAACCGCTGTGGCAGCTCTGGCTGATCCACGGTTACCGGGACGGCGAGTACGCGGTGCTGTTCAAGCCGCACCACGCCCTGCTCGACGGGGCGTCGGCCGAGGAGGCGCTGTACCGGCTGCTCGACGGCGAGGCCGCCGAGTCCGAGGCGCCGAAGCCGTGGTCGGGCAGGCCGAGGGTGCTGCGGTCGGTGTGGAGCGGGATCACGCGGTACCTGCGCGGGTTCCGGCCGGTGTCGGCCCGGCCGTTCTCCGCGCGGGGCCTCACCGGCGAGCGCCGGGTGTGGTGGACCACCGTCTCCTCGGAGCGGCTGTACCGGGCGGCCCGGCTGCACCGCGTGACGGTCAACGAGATCTACCTGGCCGCGTTGAGCGGGATGCTGCGCGAGTGGCCGGGCATGCCCTGGCGGACCGTGCCGGAGCAGATGTGGGCGCTGGTGCCGATGACCGTCGGCAGCAGCCCCTGCCCGGACGAGCTGGGCAACCACGCGGTGCCGCTGCGGGTGGAGCTGCCCTGCGACGAGCCGGACCCGCTGAAGCGGCTGGCCAGGGTCCGAGCCTCCAGCGTGGAGCAGAAGAACGTGATCGGCACGACCAGGGGCATGCGCGCGCTGCCCACCTGGATGGTCCGGCTGACCTGCGCGCTGACCTTCTCGCGCTGGCACGTGGACCTGATGGCGGGCAACAGCAGGTGGACCCGGCGGGTGGACCTGATGGGCGCGGAGGCGGTCGGCATGGTCCCGATCGGCATGCTGCACCGCGACCGGCCGATCGGGGTGTTCCTCGGTACCCACGGGGACACCGCGAGCCTGTGCGTGGTCACCGACTCGGCGCTGCCCGCGTCCGACGGGCTCGACCACCTGTGGGCCGCGGCGCTGGACGAGCTGGCGCCCCGGGTGCGGGCGACAACACCGGTGTGGGCGGCGGCGTGAGCGTTCTGGCGTTCTCCGCGGAAGGCGTCGCCGAGTGCGCTCGCCGGATCCGCGAGCCCGTTCACCTGATCTCCGGCGTGCTCTCCGGCGACGACGACATCGGCCTGACCGTCGGTGAGGTCAAACCGGGCAACGTCGTCGTCGGAACCCTGCCGCCGCTGTACCCGGAGTGGCTGGGCGACCGGTCGTTCTGCACCGCGCACGGCACGCGCTACCCCTACGCCGCGGGGGAGATGGGTCACGGCGTCGCCACCACCTCGATGGTGATCGCGCTGGCGCGGGCGGAGCTGCTGGGCTTCTTCGGCTCCGCGGGCCTTCCACTGTCCACAGTGGAGCGCGCCGTCGCCGGGCTGGCTGCCTCGGTCGGCGGCAGGCCGAACTGGGGCGTCAACCTGGCGGCCGACCCGGCGACCGAGAACGCCGTCGTGGACCTGCTGCTGGCCCACGGCGTGCCGTGCGTGTCGGTCTCCGGGTTCCGCGAGCTCACCCCCGCGGTGGTGCGCTGCTCCGCGGTGGGCCTCATCCGCGACCCCGAGGGACGGATCCAGCGCCGCACCAACATCTTCGCCAAGGTCAACAGCCCGGAGCTGGCAGAGCGCTTCCTGTCCCCGGCCCCGCAGCGCATGCTGCGCGATCTCATCCACAGTGGACAGATCACCGCCGAGGAGGCCGAGCTGGCCGCGCTCGTCCCGGTCGCCGAGGACATCACCGCCTCCTCCGGCAGCGCGCGCCCGCTGATGTCGTTGCTCCCGGCGATCCTGGCGCTGCGCGACGAGCTGGCCGCGCGCTTCGGCTACACCCGCCCGGTGCGGGTCGGCGCGGCCGGGGGACTGGGCACCCCTCAGTCGGTCGCCGCGGCCTTCACCCTCGGCGCGGACTACGTGGTGACCGGATCGGTGAACCAGGCGGCCGTGGAGTCCGGGTTGTCCGCGGCAGGGAAGCGGCTGTTGTCGGCCGCGGACCTCGCCGACACCTGCCTGGCGCCGCGGTCGGACGGGTTCGAGCGCGGGGAACAGGCGCAGGTGCTGTGCAAGGGCACCCGGTTCGCCGAGCGCGCGAGCCGGCTGCACCAGCTCTACCGCGATCACCAGTCCCTGGAGGAGATCCCGCCCGCCGAGCTTGCCGTGCTGGAGCGGGACATCCTCAGACGCCCGGTCTCCGAGGTGCTGGCCGAGCTGCCCGCCGCGGGGGACGCGCGGCAGCGGATGGCGCAGGTGTTCCGGTGGTACCTCGACAGGTCCGTCCTGTGGGCGGTGCACGGCGATCCGGCGCGCGCCGCGGACTACCAGCTGCGGTGCGGCCCCGCGATGGGCGCGTTCAACCGCTGGACGGCGGGCACCTTCCTGGCCGACCAGGAGAACCGCTCGGTCGTGCAGATCGCGCTGAACCTGCTCGAAGGCGCGGCGGTCGTCACGCGCGCACAGCAACTGCGCGGTTACGGGGTGCCCGTGCCGACGTCGTCGTTCGCCTTCCCGCCGCGTGAGCTGCCGTAATCCAGGTTCGCCCCGGACGTTTCGCCGATAGCCTTGCGCGGTGCTGACGTCCCTCACGGCCGTGTTCGCCCTGGCGCCGGTCGGGTGCTGGCTGCTGCTGGCCAGGACCGAGCGCCAGCGGTGGCGCGTCGCGCTGGGGCTCGCGGTGCTCGCCGGGCTGAGCTTCCCCGTGCTGGCCGGGATCGCCTTCGCGGGGATCGACCGCGTCGTGTGGCTCGGCTACGTGCCGCTGACGGCGCTGGTGATCCTCTTCGCGCGTCGGGCGGAGGGCTGGGTGGCGCCCCGATCCCGGCGCGCGCTGGCCGGGCGGATCGCGCTCGGCCTGTTCCTGGGGCCCGTGTGGCTGCTGGTCGTGGTGGGCTGGTGGATCGCGGAGACCGAGCCCGCGCCGCCGTCGGTCGCCGAGGTGCTGCCGTTGCCCGCCGGGGTGGCGGTCGTGGACGCCCGCAGGACCGGGTGCGGGTCGAGCTACTGCGGCCGCACCGTCGTGGTCGTCGGACCGGCCGGTGAGTCCACAGTGGACACGATGCGCCGGATCCGGGAGCACCTGTTGGGCACCAAGGGCTTTCACGACGCGGGCCCGAACTCGGTGAGCAAGCAGCACCGCCTCGGTTTCGGTGGTCGCGATCTGAGCGTGGACATGTCGGAGCAGGACGGACGAATCCTGCTGCAGGTCGGGGACGGGACGAACGCCCGTGGCTGAGTACCTCTTCTTCTGGGGGCATCGGCCCGAGCGCGACGGCAGTGTGGGCAAGGGCTGCCTGAGCCAGTGGTGGCCCGCGTCGTTCGAGGTGGACGGGCTGATCTTCGCCACCGCCGAGCACTACATGATGTGGCGCAAGGCGATGCTCTTCGGCGACGAGTCGATCGCGGAGCAGGTGTTGCGCGCGGGACACCCCAAGATCGCCAAGGACCTCGGGCGCGGCGTCGCGGGCTTCGACTCGGCGGTGTGGGAGCGCGAGCGCTACGAGATCGTGGTGGCGGGCAACGCGGCGAAGTTCGGCGCGCATCCGGATCTGCGCCGATTCCTGCTGGGCACGGGCGATCGCGTGCTGGTGGAGGCGAGTCCGCTCGACGCTGTGTGGGGAATCGGCCTGGCCGCCGACCACCCCGACGCGGCGAACCCCGATCTGTGGCCGGGGCTCAACCTGCTCGGCAAGTCGCTGATGGACGTGCGGGCCGCGCTACGTCAAGCCGGCTGAGCGCAGCAGCCCGCCGAGCGCGGTGTAGGTGCGTTCGAGGTCGACCGCGTCCGGGGCGATGCGCCACTGCTGGTGCACGCCCATGACCACGCCGAGCACGACCGTGCTCAGCTCCTCCGCGCCGATCCCGTCCGGCAGGTCGGCTCGCCCGACCCACGAGCGCACCCGGCCCCGCAGCGCCTCGTGCAGGTCGGCGTACCACTTGTGCAGCTTCGAGCCCGGTTCGATCGCCTCGGCGATCAGGGTGACGAAGAGCTTGGTCGACGGGCTGCGGGTGAACGCGACGAGTGCGTCCATGGCCTGGCCGAGCGAGCCGGGGTCGTCCGCGCGCAACTCCCCGACGGCGTGCTCGACCACCGCCGCGAGCAGGCCCTCCTTGTTGCCGAAGTGCCAGGGGATCGAGCCGCGGCTCACCCCGGACCGCGTCGCGATGTCCTCGAACGTGGTCCGGCGGTAGCCCCGTTCGGCGAACAGCCCGGTCGCCGCGGTGACCAGCAGTCTGCGGCTCTCCTGCGTCGTCTCCGCCCGCCGTGTTGCCCGGGAAGTCGTCACACCGGCGAGTCTAGCCGTTCTCTGCTGTGCAACACTGCCTGTGTTGACCAACATAGAAGTGGGGGTGCGCGATGACCTCTCGGCTGCTCCGCTGGGCGAGCGCCATCATGATCTTCATCGGTGCCGGGCACCTGGTGCTGTCGTTCCTCCTCTCCGGGGAGCACGTGGGCCGGTGGATCTCCCATGGGCTGTGGGCGGCCGTGCCCCTCCTGGGCGGCTCGCCGGAGAACGCGGCCGCGTTCTGGGGCGGTCTGGGGAGCTTTTCCGTGCCGCAGATCCTGCTGGGCTGCCTCATCTGGTACCTCGCCGGACGCGGCGTGACCGTGCCCGCCGGTATCGGCTGGGGCTTTGCCGCGTGGTGTGTCGTGGGCGGGCTCCTCCTCGTGCCGTCACCGTTCTTCGTGGGAGTCATCCCGGGCGCGCTGATCGTGCTCGCGGCGCGCCGCGGCTAGGGTGCAGCCGACCTGCGTGGCGACGAGCCTGCGGATCTCGATGCGGTCGCCGGGGAGTTCGCGCGTGGCTTGCTCGCACCACGCGGTGAAGCGGGTTTCGGCCTCCGCGAGGGCTGAGCGGATGCCGTTGCGCGTGTTGCCCGTGTCGAGCTCGGCGTGCAGCACGCGCAGCAGCGTGCCGGTGAGGCGGACGCGGAACATGTGCGGCAGCACGTCGAAGGAGCACACCTCGGCCACGGTGGCCGGACGCGGCGGGCCGTCGGCCATGCGCGACCACGCTTCGACCATCGAGTCCACATAGGACAAACTGTCCACGAGGGACCGTCGGAACGGTGTGTCCAGCACCAGGTCCGGTTCGGCAGCGGCCAACGTGGCGCGCAGGAACCGGCCGGTGTCGTCGACCAGTCGCGCGGTTGTCCTCGTGAGGTCGGGGAAAGTCGTGTCCGAGGGGCTGGTGTCGGCTGCCCTCGGGTCCTCCCAGTACGGCACCTCGGTGACGATCGTCGTGGTGCCGTGGCGCGCGGCGTAATCCCCGCTGCTCGCACCGAACTTGCCGTCGCCGCCCAGCTCGGCGATCGTCGGCATCCGGATCACGCCCGGGCCGAGCACGCTGCTGCCGGGGACCTCCCAGACGGCGTTGTGCAGCGGCAGGCCGAACCAGCCGGGAACCTCGCCGAGCGCTGCGGTCAGCGCGGGGTCGTCCTTGGTGACGTAGGTGAACACGCCACCGTACTCGCCGTTGTGCAGGGAGCTGATCAGCGCCGGCCGCACGTCGTCGATCACCCGGGCCAGCGCGGCGGTCTCGGGCAGCGTCCGGTCGAAGTAGCCGGGCTCGACGAGGTTCGGGAAGGTCCACTCGACCTGCTCGTCGACGGCCGGGCGGTAGAAGTGCCTGCCGAAGACCTCCCAACCGCCGGGCCTGGTGTGCCAGCCCTCGTTGAGCCGCGCGCCGTCCGGATCGACGCACGGGATGAGGTGCCAGCGCAGGCCGGACCGCAGCTGCTCGTCGGAGCAGAGCAGTCGGCCCAGCTCGCGCACGGTCAGGGCGCCGACCGGCTCGTTGGGGTGCGGCCCGCCGAAGACGAGCGCGGAGCGCGGGCCGTCGCCGATGACGGCCATGACCAGCGGCTCGCCCTGCCGTGAGGTGCCGACGCGGCGGACTCGACCAGGTCCGGGTGGGCGGCGGCGAGATCGACCAGGTCGGCGCGCATCTCGTCGACGGTGGGGAAGCGGTGCAGTTCGGGGATGCGCTCCAGTGCTGCCCTGAGGTCCATGCGCGCTCCGATTCCGTAGAGGCTCTATTCAATAGAGACTCTACGGAAACTTGTGCGGCAGGATGAGGGGTGTGGACACGACTCTTGGCGACCGCCTGGAACGCGAGCGCAACGCGTGGCTGTGCACCGTGCGCCCGGATGGCTCCCCGCACGTGACCCCGGTGTGGTTCGTCTACCGGGAGAACACGTGGTGGATCGGCAGCAGTGAGCGCAACCGCAAGGTGCGCAACATGATCAACGACCCGCGCGTCTCGCTCGCCTTGGAGGACGGGATGGCGCCGGTGGTCGCCGAAGGGCTGGCGACCGTGCACGAGGGCGACTTCCCCGAGGACGTCGTCGCGGCCTTCGCGGCGAAGTACGACGGGTGGGACGTCACCGAGACCTGGGCGGGCGAGGGCGCCCGAGTGCTCGTCGAGGTCCGGATGACGAAGTGGTTGCTCAGCGGCGTCGCGCAGTGACGCGCAGGACCGCCGGCTCCGGATCGCCCCTCGAACCTCAGATCGGCTTCTCCCGGGCTGCGCGGGTCGGACAGCACCTCGCTGTCGCGGGTACCGCGCCCATCTCCGACGACGGCGCGACCACCGCACCCGGGGACGTGTTCGCGCAGACGGTGCGCTGCCTCGACATCGCCGAACGGGCGCTGCGCGAGGTGGGTGCCTCGATCGAGGACGTGGCCCGGACTCAGCCGGTGGGAGGAGGCGGCCCGCGCGCACGGCGAGCGGTTCACCGCCATCCGTCCGGCGTGCACCTTCGTCGAGGTCTCGCGGTTCATCGACCCGGCATGGTTCGTCGAGATCGAGATCGACGGGATCACACCACGGGGAACGGAAGGGACTCGATGAGCTCTTCCGGGGCGGACAGCCGCCACGCCTCGTAGACCAGCTCCGTCAGCTCGTCGAGTTCGATCCCGGCCAGGTACACCACGACCCAGCCGAACCCGCCCGCGGTGAACTGCTCCTCGAAGACCTCGGGGCGCTCGGAGACCAGCGCGAGCTGCTCGGTCAGGGTCTGCTTCAGGCCCACCGTCTGGGTCCGCGGCCAGTAGTAGCCGAACCGCTTGCCGCGCACGCTGAACGAGGTGTAGTCGCTGCCCTGCGTGCGCTTGACGTCGCCGAGCGCGTCGATGATCCGGTGGAACTCGTCAGCTTGCACAGTCACCGCGCCATTATGAGCGCCCGCACCGACAGCCGGACCTTGTTCGCTGGGCGCGAGATCCATCGCTCGGGGCGCGCTGACACCAGATGATCAGTGCGTGTGGACCGGTAACCGCTATCCCGTCTTCGTCGCGTCCCGTTTGGTCTCGCAGACCGGCGACATGGCGGCGCTCACCGCGCTCACGGTGCACGTCCACGAGAGCACCGGGTCCCCGGTCGCCGTGGGGACGTTGTTCCTGGTCCGCGTGCTGCCGCGAATCCTCGGCCTGGTCGCGGGGGCGATCGGCGACCGGGTGGAGCTGCGCGGGCTGCTGATGGCATGCGACGCCGCGTGCGGGGTGGTGTTCCTGGTGATCGCGCTGGTGAACCCCGGCTATCCACTGCTGCTGGCGTTGGTGTTCGTGGCCGAGTCCGCGGCGACGATCACGCTGCCCGCCGCGCGCACCATGGTCGGCCGGACCGTGCCGAAGGAGCACCTGCCCGCCGCGAACGGGATGTTGCTCGCCGCCACGGCGATCGGGTTCGCGAGCGGCTCGGCCCTGGGCGCGCTGCTCGCGGGGGCGGGGGACTACCGGTGGGCCCTGGTGATCAACGCGGCGTCCTTCGGGGGCTCGATCCTGTTGCTGGTGCTGCTCCCTCGGGCCGTTCCCGAGCCGAGGTCCGGGCGGTCCTTCTTCGCCGAGGCGACGGCGGGCCTCGCGGTGCTGCGGCGCGACTCCGGCGTCCGTCCCGTGGTGATCGGCCTGGTGGGTGTCGCCTTCGCGGCGGCGCTGGACCGGCCCGCGTTGATCGTGCTGGTGCGGACGGACCTGGGCGCGTCGGCCCTGTGGTACGGGCTGGCGCTCGGCGCGATCTCGCTCGGCGTGCTGGTGGCGTCGTTGTCCTACCGGGGTTTCGAGGGGAGGGTGCCGGCGTTGTTCGGCGTGGGGATCGTCGCGCAGACGGCCGGGCACCTGACGATGGGGCTCGCGCCGGTGGTCGGTCTCGTGGTGCTCGGCGCGCTGGTGGCGGGCCTCGGCAACGGGCTGGAATCGGTGTGCGGCAACACCCTGCTGCAGCGCGACGCGCCGAAGGAGTCGCTGGGCGTCGTGCTCGGCGTGGTGCTCAGCGGGTCGTTCCTGGCCGACGCGGCGGGCTCGGCGCTGGGCGGCACGCTGGTGGAGTGGATCTCCGCGCCGGGCACGTTCGTCCTCTCCGCCGCCGTGATGCTGGCCTGCGTCAGAGCGCGCTGAGCGCCAGCTTCGCGAACCGCTCGCCCATGCGCAGGTGCGTCGCCGCGTCCGGGTGGAGCTGGTCGGGCAACGGCAGCTCACCGAAGTCGGCCTCGCCGTACAGTTCGCGGCCGTCGAGGTAGCGCAGCGCCGGGTCGTCGGCCGCGCGGTCGGTGGTGATGCGCGCCAGCTCCTCGCGGATGACGGTGAGCGTGAGCTTGCCGCGTTCGGACGGATCGCCGGTGGCGCGGAACTGGAGCTTGCCGGTGCTCATGTCCGGTGCGCCGGGGCCGGGGGTGTGCTCGTGGATCGGGCAGTAGATCGGCGAGACGACCAGCAGCGGTGTGTCCGGGTGGCCGTCGCGGATCGTGTCGAGGAAACCGTGCACGGCGGGGCCGAAAGCGCGCAGCCGCATCAGGTCCGCGTTGACGAGGTTGATGCCGATCTTGACGCTGATCAGGTCGGCCGGGGTGTCGCGCAGGGTGCGCGCGGTGAACGGGTCGAGCAGCGCGCCGCCGCCGAAGCCCAGGTTGACCAGCTCCACCCCGCCGAGGGAAGCGGCGACCGCGGGCCACGTCGTGGTGGGGCTCGCGGCGTCGGAGCCGTGACTGATCGAGCTGCCGTGGTGCAGCCACACGCGGCGACCGCGGTCCGGCGAGCGCTCGGCCGGCGCGTCGGTGCGCAGGGCGACCAGCTCGGTGATCTCCTTGTGCGGCAACCAGATCTCGATGTCCTTGACGACGGGGGCGAGCCCCTCGAAGCGAACCGTGCTCACCGGGCCCGACTGCGTCTCGACGGCTCCGGTGGTCATGTCCAGGATCATGACCTTGCCGCCGGGCGCGCTGGCCCGTGCCGTCAGACGGCCGTCCACGAGCAGGTCGTACACCCCGGCCGGGCGCGGTGGGACTCCCCGGTAAGTCGTTCTCGTGGGGAGGACGTCCAGCTCCACGACGGTCGCCCGGCTGCGGAAGACCAGCCGCACGCCGGAGGGTTGTGCCTCGACCATCGCCAGCTGCGGGTCGTCGCACTGCCCGCGGGCCCAGGCGGGCAAGCGGTGGGGCAGGACGCCGTGCTCGGTGCGCTCCAGGTCCAGCGCGCCTCGCAGGATGTCCGCGGTGATGGGTGTGGTGATCATGTCGCCACCACGATCTGGACCTGGTCCTCGGAGAGGACCGCGCCGGGAGCGGCCGACCGGCGCTCGTCCCACGCGACGCGGGGGTGCGCGGACCTGTCGAAGAGCGTGGGGTCCGTCTTTCCCGGGTCCGGGTAGGCCGCGTCGAACCAGTCGTTGCTCGGCCGCCACCACGCCCGGTCCTCCGGCGAGAGGGTGGCCTCCCGCACCAGGCCGTTGGCCAGTCCGAAGATGCCGACGTGGAAACCCCGGGCGTTCGGGGTGGGCGACTCGTAGCGGAGGAACGTCACATCCGCATCCTCGCACGCCGTGCGGCATGATTTTCCGCGTGAGCGTTGATCGGGCGGTGCGGGAGTGGGTTCACGGCTGGGCGCTGACCCGGGGCACGCCCGCTCCGGTCGAGGAGCCGGACGGCTATCGCGTCGACGTCGGGCTGCCCGGGCACCGGGTCCGTTACGTGCTTCCCGATGTGTCCACTGTGGATGAACGTTGTGCCGCGCTGACCGCTCCCGGGACCTGGCTGAAGATCTGCGGCTCGCCCGCTGTTCCTCCACAGTGGACTGTGGGCGGACCGGAGTACTTGATGGGCAAGGATCTGTTCTCGCCGCAACGCGTTTCCGCGCTGCCGGGTTATCGCGTTTCCCGGAGTTCCGACGGTGTGGTGGTCCGAGCCGCGGATGGCTCCCTTGCTGCTGCCGGGCGCTTCGCGGTGTGGGGTGAGGCGTCCGTCGTGGACCAGGTGGTCACCGAGCCCGCGCATCGGCGCAAGGGGCTGGGGAGTGTCGTGATGAGTGAACTCGATGCGCTCGCGGTCGAACTCGGTGCTGTGCGGGCGGTTCTGGTCGCCACGGAAGACGGTCTCGCGTTGTATCGGCGCCTCGGGTGGGCGGTGCTCAGTCCTGTGACCGCGGCGCACCTGCCTGGGCGGTTGTGAGCGTCGTGGTGCCGCGCGCGGTGGGCTCTCCTGCTTGGGGTGGTCGCGGCGTGGGTTGGCTGGTTCCGGCGTGGGGTCGGCTGGTTGCAGCGGGCGTGGCTGGTTCCAGCGTGGGGTCGGCTTGACCTGGGGCCCCTTGCGCGTGCCGAGGGCCTGCCGGGCGGGCACGGTCAGGAACCGGCCCTCGCCGACGAGCGTATGGCACGCGCGCCCCAGGTAAAGCCGACCGTCCCAGCCTTACCTCGCGCCAGCTGGAACTGGCTTTCGTTTGCCGGAACCGTTGGTGTGTAAGGGAAAGTTCACTCCGTAGAGTCATGATCCACTATTTGCAGACGCTAAAATAAGGGTATGGCCCCTGCCGATATCGAAGACGACGTCGTGGCCGCCTACGCCGCTATCGGTAAGGCTGTCGCGGGCTTCGCCTTAACCCTGATGAAGCTCTATGAGGACCTCGATCCGCAAGTGCAGCAGTATGCCGGGGATGTCCTGATGCCGCTGCTGCGTGTTTCCCAGGTCAAGGGCAACAAGCTGATCGATCGGGCGATGTCGCTGGTGGAGCATCCGGTGGTGTTGGAGGCGTTGTCGGAGGGGCGGATTGATGAGGGCAAGGCGTTGATGATCATCGATCAGGTCAGTGTCCTCGACGTCGCCAACCAGGCGATCGCCGAACCCGTGTTGATTGCGCATGCGGCCACGCATAACTACACGGCGAGCCAACGCTATGCCCGGCGTTTCATCCTCAGGCTCGATGCCGAGGCGGCGTTGCGGCGTTATGAGGAGAAGCGCAAGCAGCGGTTGGTGGAGAAGTTCAACCTTGACGATGGCATGTGCTCCTTGCGCGTCGTGCTGCCCGCGCTCGACGCGGCCCTGGCCTTCGATCGGATCGACCGCATCGCGCGGGCACTACCGAAAGATGACCGAACGCTGGACCAGAAACGATCTGACGTTGCGGCAGACCTGTTGATGGGCAAGGAAACACCCGCCCCGCAGGGTGAGGTGTGCGTGAACCTGACCATGCCGATCACCAACATCCTCGGCTTGACCACAGACCCGGTGATGCTGGCCGGATACGGGCCGCTGCCCGCGCAGGTCGTGGCCGATGTGGCGGCGAATGGGATTTGGAAGCGCATCCTGACCGACCCGGTGACGGGGATGGCTGAGCACATCACCACCTACCGGCCCACCCCAGCCCAACGGGAACTCATCAACGCGCGTTACCCGACGTGCACGATGGTCGGCTGCAACCAGCCCGCGCACCGCTGCGACCTGGACCACTGCTGTCCCTTTGACGGGACCAACACCACGGTCGCGAATCTGCGGCCGAAGTGCCGCCACCACCACCGGATGAAGACCCACTCCCGTTGGTCCTGTGAGAACCGGCCGGATGGGACGCATGTGTGGACGACGCCGAGTGGCAAGGTGATCGAGACGGAACTCGAACCCATTGCCGACCCGGCGCCGTTTTAGGGCCGTCCTGCCGTTCGTGATCGGCCGCTGTCAGGCCGGACAGGGCACTTCAGGCTGCGACGGCTACAGGCCACGCGTTAGAACGGAAGCGGTGTGCGGACCACATCCAGGGCGCGAGGATCGACGGCAGGGTAGTCGTTGGCCTGCCCGACCTCGGCTCCTGCCCAGCGGCGCACGACGGCGGTCGCCGCGATGCGGTCGTCGCCGTTGAGGAGGGAGATGCGCGCACCGTGGTTCGAACCGGGCGCGGTGTAGCTGTGGGAGTCGTGCGGGCTCGGCGTGAACCGCTCCGCGCTCCAGGGGTCGTTCTGCCCGTAGATGAACATGATCCGTTGCGAGTCCGTGCGCACCCAGTGGTTCACGTCCAGCATCGGGGTCGGCCGGTGCGGCCGGTGCAGCTCCTTCGGCACGTTGGAGTACACGCTCGGCGAGTCCGGGTACTTGAGGTAGCCGCGGAGGTGCGCGAACTGCGGCTGCGGCCAGCCGAGTTCGGTCATGGCCTGGAAGTAGTACGGCACCATCTGGCCGAGGTTCTGGTCGGCGAAGGAGCCGAAGTTCACGGTGGCCTGGATGTAGTCGTAGATCTGCGCGGTGGCGCTGGTGGTCGCAGGTACCTTCGCGCAGTGGGCCTGGCCGAAGTACTGCCAGAACGCCCAGCCGAGCATCATCGCCGACTTCTCGAACACCCGGTCCGCGCTGCCGACGATCTTGTCGAAGGTCCACCCGTCCTTCGCGGCCTGCTCGGTGAGCAGGGCCAGGAGTTCCGGGCGGCGCTTGAACGCCTCGACCTGCAGGTCGGCGAGCGCGCTCCGGCAGGCGGGGTCGCCGACCGTGGCGAAGAACCGGTCGTAGGCGCTGTCCTCGTCGTTGACGTGGTCGTTGGGGGCCACGTAGGCGACGACGCCGTCGACGTCGCGCGGGTAGAACCGGTTGTGGTAGACGGAAGCCATCCCGCCCTTGCTGGCGCCGGTGGCCAGCCACCTTCGCGGGTAGAGCGGCTTGAGGGCGCTCACCAGCCGGTGGTGGTCGGAGGCCGCCTGCCAGACGGTGAGGTGGCTCCAGTCGCTGGGCTCCGGCCGGGACGGCGGGAAGAACCGGTGCTCCGTCGAGATCTGGTTGCCGTCGACCAGTTGGGTCAGCTCGCCCCGGAACGAGGTGGGGTAGAGGTTGTAGCCGGTCGTGTGCAGGACCATGGGCCGGTCGACTGCCTTGTGCACCAACTGGAAGCGCTGCTGGAAGGTGGCTCCGCCCGGCTGCCGGTGATCCACGGGCTGGGTGTAGCTGAGCACGAAGTACCGGTGCTCGGGAGTCGGCGGCGGGCCTTCCGAGAGCACAGTCAGACCCGGGATCCGCTTGAGCTCGTCGAGGATGTCCTTCCGGGGCTCGGCGCCCGCTGCGCCTGCCGGGCCGAGCAGGCACGCGGCGATCACCGTCGCCGCACTCGCGGCGACGGTTTTTCGTAACCTGGTGAACAACTGGTTCTCCTCCGTGGTCCAGACGTCGCCCTCGATCCGCGACGACCACGAGAGTGTGATCGGGAACGTCGTTGTTGTCGCAGGGTTTCACTGTCCTCTGACGCCGGGCTGGTCAGGTCTTCGCGGGGGCTCTGCTGCGGTGGTGCACAGCGTCATCGCGGTAGCCGGGGAGGTGGTTCCGGGACTCCTGCTCAAGCGCGATGCCCATCGCCGAGATCACCCCGGCGGCGCGGGCACGGCGATCGGTGATCACGCGCACCGGGTGGGCGAGAGCCACCTCTGAAGATCCTTCGGGTGATTCCTGAGCCGGGCCGCGGCGGGCGGGTTAGCTTCGAACGGACTGCCCCGGTGCCCCCAGGAGGTTCCCGTGACTGCGTCGGAGTGGGTGTGGCCGTCGACGGACTGCAACGGGATCGCGCTCGTCGATCCGGTCGCGGTGGGGGTCGAGGGCACGACCGTGGTGTTCGCGCGCCAGGCCGGGACCCCCGTGGACACGCTCTACTACAACGTCCGTGAGCCCGGGGCGGAGCCGCTGAGCCCGGCGGAATGGGCGGGGTGGAACCGGCTGGAGCTGGCCCCGGAGCCGCCCGTGGCGGGGGACGCCGACCGCGAGCCGCTGCTGCGGCTGGCCGGGATGGACCTGATCACCGTCGATCCCGTCGCGACCACACCGGCCCCGGCCGACGCGCCGTTCCGCGTCGTCAGTGACGGCAGGAACATCTGCTGCTTCCGGCTCTCCCAGCTGGGCAGCCTCTACCTGGACCGGTTCGTCCTCGTGCAGAACCCGCAGCGGCGGGCGAGCGGTGATCGTGACGGCGCGATCCCGAGCAGTTGGTCGCTGCGCAGGCTCGGCGAGGTGCGCTACCGGCGCAGCCAACGCCGGGACGTGCCCGCGGGACCGGCGGACAGCCTGGGTGCGACGAACATGGCCGGAGCGCCCTTCCTGGAACCGACCATCGAGCTGTCCCTGCTGCTGGGCAGCGACGTCACCCGGTTCGACGTCGCGCTCGGGTGGACCGGCGAGATGGACGTGCAGCGCTGGCACATCGTCACGACGACGGCCGACCACCAGCTGAACTACCTGTCCTGCAAGCAGGGCGAGTTCGACCCGATGGACCTCGACGCGTCGTCGGTGCGCGAGTTCGGCCTGAGCCTGGCCGCGCGGATCGGCGGCGCCCGGGTTCCGCTGGGGGCCTCGGCCGGACCGGCGGTGGCCCTGTACGCGGAACAGGAGAGCGCTGCCGTGGGTGGCACCTCCACGAACATGCGTCGCGGGACGCGGCTGGCCATCACCGTCCCGGTCGTCCGGCAGGACAACGACCAGGCCGCGGGGCTCGCCGTCCTGGACTTCACGGTGTTCCCGGACGGGACCGTCCCGCAGCCGCTGACCACGCCGGAATGCGTGGTGGTCGACGAAACCCCGAGTGCTTCCGGGTATCCGGTGCCCGACGCCGCGGTGCACGCGATCGACGCGGGCACGGTGAACGCGGTGCTGCTCAGCCGACCACGACCGGCTGCTGCGCCGGCACTGCTGGACAGCGCGGACGGACTGCTGCACTGCTACTTCGCCGAGACGGACGACGAGTTCGCGGTCGCCCAGTTCGACCCGACGATGGTCAGGGCCAGGCTCGCGCTGCCGTGGTCCGCCGAGGCGACCACCGGAACGTTCCCCCTCGTCGCCCGGCGCAGCGGCAGCACCTTCAACGACGTGACCGTCCAGATCTCCGAATGCGGCACCGGAACGGCACCTGACCTGTGTGCCGTGCGGATCGTGTACGGACCGGACTCCGGACTCCCGGAGGAGTACTGGGACGGTGTGCCCCGCGCGCTCTCGCGCATGATCCCGATCCTCAACGGCGGCTACTCCGAGGACCCGTCGGACGCGGAAGTCCAATCAGGACAACGCCAGTTCTACGACGAGAAGGGCAGGCGCGCGGCGGCACGCCTGCCCCTGACCTCCGTGCCCGGTGGGCCCCAGGTACGCGACGCGTACCTGGAACTGTTGTCGCACAGAGAAAACGTGTCCATCCAGGCTGTCGACCTCGCAGTCCCGCAGGAGGGGTCGGCGACGCTGACCATCCACTACTCCCTGCCCGGCAACGGAGTCGCCAGGCAAACCTGGGCGGGGCTGCCCACGGACACCGAGCATCTGGTCGCGGTGCTCAGCGGCGCTGCCGCACCTGCGCGCTACTCGTACACACCGGACCCGAACGACACCCCGCTGTACGCGATCGAGGCGGGCAGCGGCATCCTGCTGTTCGACCACGGTCCGCGCGAGCTGACGTTGACGGTGTCGGCGGCCACCAACCAGGACCCGGCCTACTGCGACATCAGCCTGACGGTGGGCGGGCAGCCGCAGCCGCCGCGGACGAACGTCCCCCGCGCGCCCGCGGCGTTCGCCGAAGCGGTCGGGGCCTGGTTCCTGGCCGTGTCCGTCGATCCGACCGCCGGGCCGGTGCCCGACCAGACCGTGAGCGCTCCACTGGATCTGCGCTCCGGCTCGCTGCTGTTCGACCTCCTGCTCCCGGTGCCGACCGCGCGGCTCGCCCCGGCGGCGACAACGGTGACCGCGGCGAAGTGGCAACGCCGGACAGTCGGTGTGCTTCCGCCCGGCGTCACCCTCGATCGCGGCATGCTCGCGCTCACCGCGGTGCCGCCCGCGGTGCCACCGGGCCAGGACCCGACCGTCGATCTCCGGACCAGTTCGGTGATCACCAAGGGGGACAACGGGAAATGGCTCACCGCGGCCAAGCCCGACGCACTGGGCCTCGACGGGGCTTCGGCGGTGTCGGTACCCGAGCCCGGCGCGTCGGTGATCCCGGTGCGGGACTGGACCATGGAGTCCTGGCTGCGTCCGGGTGGAGCGGAACCGGCCGCCGTGCTCGCCTACTGGGCGGGTCACCCGCCGGCTTACGGCGACCTGTGGTCGACCTACTACCTCGGCACCTCGGGTCTGCCGACACTGCGCTTCGACCCTTACCGGACGACGCACGGCCAGTCTCGCAACTCCTACCTGGCGCTGCCGTCGAACGCGATCTTCGACCTGACCAGGCCGGGGTTCACCTGGGAGGCGTGGATCCGGCCCGACGAGCGCCCCTGCCCGGCGGACTCCAGGGCCGGCCTCGTCCAGGTTCACGACACCAAGGACGAGGACTCCGTTCCGCTGGGCCAGATCTGCCTCACCGCCGAACGGGGCCTGACGTTCGGCTTCAGGGACGACTCCGGCAAGAAGAACGTGGAGCAGATGCTGGAGCCCAGCCCTCCGCTGCCCGCGAACACCTGGACGCACGTCGCGGTGACCGCGCAACGGCAGCCGGACAAGGACTGGCGCCTGGTGATCTACGTCAACGCGCAGGAGGTGCGGGCCGCCGACATCGTGCTGCGCGCGGCGTCCCACAACACCCCGCCCGCCGTGGTGTTCGGCTCACGGGACGACTGGTCCGCGAGTCTCTTCGGCGCTGTCACCGAGATGCGGTTCTGGACCTTCGCCCGCCCGGCAGCTGACCTGCGCCAGAGCATGGAGACCGCGCTGACCGGTACCGAGCCCGGACTGGCGGGATACTGGACGTTCAGCGCCCGGAACGCTGCGAACGGCACCGTGTTCGGCAACCAGGCGACCGCGACGGGCTCGGCGCTGGACGCGGTGCTGAAGCTGAACCCCGCCCAGCCGGTGAGCTTCTCCGCCCAGGACCCCTTCATCGGCGTCATCGCCACTGTGGGCTTCGCGCCCCCAGTGCACGCCAGGGCGTTCCTCAAGGCCAACGAGTGGAACCACGTCTGCGTCGCGTACCGAGCGGTCGGGGCGCTTCGGCTGAATCCCAGCCACCCCTTGACCGTCGCGGCCGACTACGGCAGCTGCAAGGAGCCGAACGGGTTCGACTTCAACGACGAGTTCACCGTCGAGGCGTGGGTGATGCGCACCGACGACAGTCCGCTGGACCAAACCGTTCTGGCGCAGTGGTCCCAGGCACGTGGCGGGCAGTCCTTCCGGTTCGGGTTCACCCCCGCGGGCGCGCTGAGCTGCGAAGTCAACCTGGTCAGCCAGGAGAACGGCGACCGCGTCGCGATCAGGGTGAACGACGATGCGACCGTCCCGTGCGCCACGCCGACGCACGTGGCCGCGACGCTGTCCACGGCCACAGTGGCGAAGGACGCGTCGACCCACTGCACCCTCGTGCTCTACGTCAACGGAAAGCAGGGCCGGAGCGCGACCACGGTCGTCAAGGAGAAAGCCGGGGTGCGGTCCGTCGGCTCCAGGAGCCCGGTGACCGTGGGAGTCGCAGTGCCACCGTCACCCACGGCAGCGCTCGAGGCGCAGGCTCCCTTCCACGGCGTGGTCACCGGTGTCCGGTTCTCGTCCGTGGCGCTCGGTCCGGCCGAGGTGTCGGCCGCGATGTCCCAGCGGCGAGGCGCGGACGCCGACTCCGCCGTTGTCGCGGCCTGGTGGTTCGACGAGACCGGCGGAACGATCGCCGCCGACTCGGTCGGGGACAACGACCTGGTGCTCACCACCACCGATCTCTGGGCGTCGTTCCCCTCGCTGGGCACGTTCGAGTTCTACCGCGACGGACAACCGATCGGCACGGTCCTCCCGGTCACCGACGGGCTACCGTCGATCCCGAAGCAGTTCACCATCGGCGCCGTCGAGCAGGGCGGCGAGTTCGTCAACGGCTTCAGCGGATCGCTGGCGGAACTGCGGCTGTGGCGCTCAGCCCGAAGCCGCGCCCAGGTCGTCGACGGCCTGTACCGGCGTGTCGCAGCGGGCGATCCGGACCTCGCCGCCTACTGGTCCTTCGACGCCACAACGGAGGACCTCACCGGACGCGGCTCCGACGGCGTCCTGGAGAAGGCCGCTCGTTTCGTGCCCTCCGCGGCGCCGGTGGCGAACGAGGGACCGCAGGTGCGCAACGTCTACGACGGCCCCACGACGCGGTTCCACAGCGGTCTCACCGGGCGGCCCGCCGTCCTGGAGTACCCGGAGACGGCGACCCGCTGGGACGGCAGGCCCGTCGGCGTGATGCGCAGGGCCTACCTCTTCACCGCGCCTGAGCTGGTGCTGGCGACCGGGTTCGGGATCGGCGAGCTGGCACTGGTGTACCTGGGGCAGGTGCAGACGAACCCGACGCTCATCGGCTTCATCGAGGGCGCGCCGCCGGTGCCCAGCGAGAACCTGTCCCGGCCGCTGTACAACAGCCCGCTCGGCTACAACTCCTACCAGGACACCGCGACCGTGACCCTGCGGTCCACCGAGACGACCTCGTTCAGCTTCACCTCGTCCGACTACCGGACCACGCTGACGATGAAGATCGACGGCAAGGCCGGTCTCTCCGGCGGGCTCAAGCTGACGGCCGAGTACGAGGTCCCGATCCTGAACAAGGGGATCAACGTCGAGGTGGCCAACGTGAAGCTGAAGATCGGCGGCCAGCACAAGTCCGACCTGGAGCAGGCGCAGCAGACCAACGAGACCTTCTCGTCGGGGTGGACCAGGACGACGACCGACGCGGTGGGTCTGCGCGGCCGGTGGGAACCGCCGTCGACCCCGGGCTCGCCGTACCTCAACCCCGTCGTCGGCAGGCGGTACCAGCCGCTGAACGTCGGTTACGCCCTCGTCGAGTCGCTGACCGCGGACCTGTACGCGCTCCGGCTGGACTCGACCGGCGCCATGGTGGGCAAGGTGGTGCTGCCCGACCTCGACATCCCGCCGGACCGCAACATCATCACCTTCCGGATGCGCCCGACCTACGTCAAGAACGGCACCCTGGACGGGCGGGTCGGGCTGGTCAACGATCCCGACTACCCGCAGGCGGACGTGACGCACGGCAGCTACTTCCAGCCCGCCGAGGCCTATCGCCTCGCCGCCCGCATCGACCGGGCCGACCAGTTGGCGCGAGCCCGCTTCCGGCGCTTCGACGCCGAGTCGCGGGGCGATGCGCTCCCCGGCGGCCGGCACTCCCCGGAGTCACCGGACCTCGACGAGGTCGGCGACGAGCAGTTCTACGACTTCGCCCGGCAGGTGCCCGCCAGGGGGATCGCCAACCGCTACGTCTGGACCGCGACCGGGGGACTGCACACCGAGACCGAACAGTTCTCGGCCACCCACGACCGCTCGTTCACCGGCTTCTACGACTACACCTGGCTTCTCGGGCCCACCTTCAACCTGGAAGGCGAAGGCGGGCCCTGGTGGAAGGTGGGCGGGTACGCCTCGCTGGACGCGTTGTTCGGCGGCCACATCAAGATCCAGCTCGGCAAGGAGGAGAAGCAGAGCCAGGGGATGTCGCTCGACGTCACCTGCCCCGGCGAGCCGATGTTGCAGGCCTACGACGACAGCACGGGCTTCTACACCACCGACCCGTGCCCCGGGAAGGTCGACGCCTACCGGTTCATGGCCTTCTACCTCCCCCCGTCCGCCGAGGGGGGAGCGGCGTTCCGCCAGGTCGTGGACCCGGCGTGGCTGGACACCAGCAGTGATCCCAACGCCGTCGCCCTGCGCAACGTCCGGTTCACCGGCAACGGCGTCTGGCGGGTGCTCTACCGGGTCACCTACGTCAGCCGGGTGCCACCGAGGTTCGACACCAACCCCGACCAGACCGCGAAACCGGTTCCGGAGCAGGCGATCCTGCTCGCGGACAACCCACTGCTGATCAGCCTGGTGGAACAGGCCATCGCACCGGGCGAGCCGACACCGGCCACCATCGGCGCCGCGGTCGCGGCGGTCCTGGTCCCGGCAACGGTGGACAAGCCGTACGCGTTGGGGGCGAAGGTCCAGTGGTGGCAGCACTTCGTCGACTCCACCCGTGGCCCCGACCCCGACCGGGCGGCGGCCCGGATGCTCGACCGGATCGTCCAGGACGCGATCACGTACTTCCAGGCGGGCTACGCCTCCGGCGTGCTACCCCGCACGACATGACGGGGACGAGCGGCCGGACCCCCTGATCGCCGCGAGCTGAAGGTGTTCTGGTTCAACAACTCCTACTCGCCCGCGATGCTCCACAGAGGACAAAGCTCGGTCGCGATCCCCGCCACCGAGGACGGTGGTCACCGGCGGAACCACTTGGACTCGACGCAGGTGTTCGGAGCCCAGTCCGCTACGCAGATCCGGTACTGGTCCTTCCTGAAGTAGAGGGCCTGGGAGTCGTAGAACTCCCGGTCGCCGAGCCATGCCTGTGCACCCGGGCGCAAAAGCCTCCGGACTGTCTACAATGGACTAATTGGAGGATGGCGCGACGAGCCCGGTTCCGATGCAAGCTGACCGGTCGTCGGTGCCGTGGATCTCGTCTCACCCCACGGCGACCTTGTGGTTGACGTTGCAGGCAGGGGAGTAGATGTTCCCGGCGGCGTCGAGCGCGACCCTTTCCGGGAATGCATCTCGGCAAGCAAAGCGGGTCCGCCGCCGGTGCCGGCGAATGTCGAGATTCGGTCGACCGGCGCGATGACCAGAGTGGCGGCCGGCACAGCGCGCCTCGTGCAGCCCCGGTGGGCAGCCCGAAAGCAGGGCTACGCGAGCCAAGACAGCATGCGGCCCTGGGACCAGCTGCGCCCAACACCCTCGGCGTGCAGGGCCGAGTGCTCGAACACGGCGACACCGAGGACGCTGTGCCCCGAGGCGCGGCGGTCGCCGAAGGTCGGTATCGCGGGTGCGACGCCGACCCCCTCCGCCGACACCCACGCCACCGGGCGGTCCGTAGCCGCTTCGTCGAGGTGGTACAGGAAACGGAGGCGGTTCTCCAACGACAAGCCCGACAGAGCCCACGTCGTGGTGACGACCGGAAGAACACCTTCGGGCACGCGGGAAAGGGCATCGGGCAGTACTTCGACGGCTTCGCCCCGCAGCAGCAGCGGGGGAGTGGTCGCCGCCAGCGCCATCTCCGCGTCGAGCCGTTGCTGCTGGTCGGATTGATCAGGCCACAGACAGGCTCGCAGCCACCGGGCGTCCTCCGCGTCGGTCACGTCGACGGGATCGGGGTCGATGCCGATCCGTGCGACGACCTCGGGCATCGCCCGCGTCGGGATGGGCCGGTCCCCGACGACCGAGCACACCATCCGCACGGGAGACTCCGCGTCCCCCAGCTCCTGTCCGTTGGTGTAGGTGATGCCGACGCGGTCGACGTTGAGGTTGAGCCCGGCGGAGCAGCCCACGTCGATCAGCCCGATCGCGCTCGCGCCGACCCGGCGCGCGGCCTCGGCGATGGCCGGGTACAGCACTGCGCAGCGCCCGGTCTCGTTGGTGCGCAGCCGCCTCTGCACGACGATGGCGACGACCGCGTCGGTCTTGCGCAGCAGCGTGTCGATCGCTGCGTCCGCTGCCGCGTCGCCGTCCGCCTCGGCATAGGCGGCGGCGAGCGCCGGTGCCGCTCCGGCAAGGGCGAGGTCGTGCAGCGCGGCGAGGACCAGCGCGGGATTCCGCTTGCGCGCCGGGGCGTTCTCGATCGCGCGCAGCGCTTCGCCGGACTCGCTCAGGGCGATCGCGACGCGTTCGTAGAGCGTCGAGCTCCCCGCGGCGTCGACCTCTCCGAAGCGCCGGTACACCTGAGCGAGCGTGCGAGCCATTCCGCCGACAGTAGCCAGGTTCGTGCTGCGAGGAAAACGAGTGGATGACCTCGAGGCGAAGCCTTAGCCTGTCCCGCGTGATGCAGCAGTTCTTCTTCCGCCTCAGCTGACTCGTCCTCCGAGTCCCGGCGCCGCGCCTCCCGCGCTCGGCGCCCCCTGAGTCATCCCCTGAAGGAGAACCATGCTGTTGCTCGTCTCCGGCGCGTCCGCCGTCGGCAAGTCCACCGCGCGCATGCACGCGCGCCACCTGCTGGACGACACCTTCGAGAACGCCGAACTCTTCACGCTGGGCCCGATCCCGGCCGTTCCGACCATCGCCTGGCGCCAGGAGCAGGTGGAGGTCGCGGTCGTGCGGGCCATCGCCCTTGAAGCCGAGGGCAAGCACCTGCTCTTCGCCGGTGACCCGGTACCGCTCGGCGAGGCGTTGGCGGCGCCGAGCGCCGACCGGATCGACATCGCCGCGTGCCTGCTCGACGTCGACGAGCAGGCGCACCTCGCCCGTCTCGCGCAGCGCGGTGAGCCGGAGGAGCTGATCCCGCTGCACCAGGGCTTCGCCGCGTGGTTGCGCGCGCACGCCACCGACCCCGGCCACGTCACGGAGGCGATCACCACCGACGCCTGGCCGGAGATGCGCTGGGACCGCTGGATCGGTCGCGGTCCCGGGCCGGAATGGGCGATGACGGTCCTCGACACCTCGCGGCTCGCGCCGGAGCAGGTCGGGGCCGAGGTCGCCGACTGGTGCCGTCGCGCGGTGGCGGGTGAGGCCCCGGTCTTCCGCGCGGCGTGGTTCAAGGGCTGAGCGAGTCCGGCTCGGTCATCAGCACCGCTGGTGGCCGAGCCGTTCGCGTACCGGGCGAGTCGTCTCATGAGGCTGGGAAACGGCGGGTTCCGACCACGACGCTGAAATCCGGTGCCAGGCGGAGTTCGGTGGCGCGGAGTTCGGGATGCTCCAGCCAGTGGAGGCGCGCCAGGTCTGGCGAGTCGTCGTACAGCGGCGGCCACGTGCTAGCCGGGGTGAAGTCGTCGATGACCACAACACCACCCGGTTCGAGCAGGTGCACGGGAGCGGCAGCGGTGCCGCCCTTGCCCTGTCCTCCGCCGTCGAGCACGAGGAGGTCATATGGCCCGTGGTCGGTGATGTGCTGCCAGTCGCCGTGCACGACCTCGACGTGGTCGCAGTCCGCGAAGACCTCGGCGGCGATGGCGACGAGCTCCGGATCGCGTTCCACGCTGATCAGGCTGACGCCATCGGCTGCGCCGGAGGCGAGCCAGGCCAGGCCGACGCCGCACCCGGTTCCGGTTTCACCAACACGTCGCGGGGCGCCGCCGGCCAACACCTGGAGCAGGCGTCCTTGTTCCGGGCGGCAGGAGAACTCGAAGCCGTGGTGGCGAGCGGCGTCCACGGCCCGTCGGACCAACGGGGGCAGGTCATCGACTTCGTCGTACGCGTTCGTACCCTGCTGCGACACTCATGCTCCTTCGATCGAACCCTGATGAAACAGTGCCGCCAGGCCGGTCCTCCTCGTACCGGCGACGAGGCGCCTTGTAATCCCTGCAAGAAGTGTCCGCGAGGCCAGCGCCGCGCGCGGCGCATTTCGGCGACAGGCGAATGTATGGCTCTCGGCGAGGAACGCTTCCTCGATCAGGGTGGGGCGACTGTGTGCGTCTCGCAGGTGAGCTGCCATCTGGAAAGCGTCTCCTTTCCTTGTCGATCAACCTTCACGGCCCGGCGTTCAGGCAATCGCCTAGCGTGGCGCTTCGGCATGACGCGAATGTGGGCACTCGCGTGAGCGGAGGAGCCGGACCGGGTGACAACGCCGCAGCTGAACGGTCTGCGGTGAGTCGACCCTCGTCTCTGCACAACGTGTCCGACCGGTATGGGCACTTGTCGGGCCCGAAAGAAAGAGCATCTGTCGGTCGCCGTGAAGAATAGTGACGCTGTCGAAGCTGTCTAAGTCGAGATCGTGTCAACAGAGGTCTCGGAAAATGCTGATTTTGGCTGAACGAGAATCAGGTGTGGTCATGCTCATAGTGTCCCGAACCGCTTCTTCGGCACGTGGGGATAGCTACGATTCGTCGCATGCTCTCTGGTAGTACCCCCGTTCCGGGTGGGCCGCGGCGTGCCCTGAACATGTTCACCGGCACCAACGTGTGGCAGCTGATCCGGCTTCGGACCGCGGAACATCCGGACCGTCCGGCAATCGAGTGGCGCCCCTTTGCCGGTGAGGGCAGGACCATCACCTACGGGGAACTGGAAAGGGAGGCGGCCGCTGTCGCCTCCGGTCTCGGCAAGCGCGGCATCCGCGCGGGTGACCGGGTGCTCATCCACCTGGACAACTGCCCGGAGTTCCTCCTCAGCTGGTTCGCCTGCGCCGCGATCGGCGCCGTGGCGGTGACCACCAACACCAGGTCGACGCGTGCCGAACTGCGGTACTTCGCCGAGCACTCCGGGGCCGTCGCCGCGATCACCCAGCCGCGGCTCGCCGCGCTGGTCCAGGAGGCCGCACCGGGTCTGCGGTGGATCGCGGTGACCGACCACGACGCCGGTGCCCGGACCACGTCGCCGACGCGCGCCGACAGCTTCGCGGCACTGGGGGCCGACCCGAACGACCTGCTTCCCGCCGCTCCGGACCCGCTGGCGTTGATGAGCGTGCAGTACACCTCGGGAACGACCGGCCGGCCGAAGGGCGTGCGGTGGACGCACGCCAACGCGCTGTGGGCGGCTCGGGTGAACTCGCTCCACCACGGACTCCACTCGACGGACTGCCACCTGGTCTACCAACCGCTGTTCCACGCGAACGCGCTCGGTGGGGCGACCCTGCCGAGCATCTGGGTGGGCGGTCGGATCGTGCTCACCCCGAAGTGGTCGACGAGCCGGTTCTGGGACATCTCGCTGCGCGAGGGCTGCACGTGGTTGTTGTTGATGGGCCTGTCGATCCGGGCCATCGAGGCGATGGACGCACCCGCTCGGCACAGCTACCGCCGCTTCGGTTTCGGCTTCTCCGACGCGCCGTGGGACGAGCGGTTCGGCGTGAAGACCGTCGGCGGTTGGGGCATGACGGAGACGGTCGCCCACGCCATCGCGGGTGATCCGTACCTGCCGAACCGCCCGCTCGCGGTGGGCCGCCCGGCTCCTGAGTACGGCGTCGCGGTCGTGCGGGCGGACGGTTCCCCCGTCGAACCCGAGGAAACCGGCCACCTGCTCGTGCTCGGCACTCCTGGGCTGTCGTTGTTCGACGGCTACCTCGACGACGACCAGGCCACTGTGGACAGTTTCGACGAGCACGGCTGGTTCCGCACCGGCGACCTGGTGCGCCCGCACGCCGACGGGCACATCTCCTTCGTCGACAGGGCGAAGGACGTGCTGCGGGTGGGAGCGGAGAACGTCGCCGCCTCCGAGGTCGAGCGGGTGCTGCTCGAGGACGGCTCCGTGGTCGAGGCGGCCGTCGTCGGCAGGCCGGACGCCAAGCTGGACGAGGTTCCGGTGGCCTTCGTCCGCACGGCCGGTCCGGTCCCCGGGCTCGCCGACCGGTTGATCGAGCGGTGTGCGGACGCGTTGGCGGACTTCAAGGTTCCGCGCGCGGTGTACGCCGTGCGCGAGCTGCCGAGGTCCACGATGAGCAAGATCAACAAGGTTGCGCTGCGAGCGGTCGCGGACGCGCACGCCGACCGGGCGGCCGCCGAGGCGCGCTGGCTGGCGGCGGCGAACACCGATCCGTCCGGCGACCTGGGCTGATTCCGACGTGAAGGGAAAGGCGAGAGTTGTCGCCGATTGTGCTTGACGTGCCGGTGAACCGAGCCGTGGCAGAACTGCTCGACGACACCGGGCGGATCCGGTTCGACCCGCGTTCGGTCATGGTGAGCCCGAAGGCCGCCGCACCGTTGTTCCCTCCGCTGCCGTTGGAGGACTTCCCAGCGCACCAAGGACGAGGCAGGACGGAGGAGATCGACTACGCGGCGCTCGCGGCGCAGGTCCGCGCGGGCGCGGACGACTTCCTCCGAAGTTGCTGGGGACGCCTTCGGGCCATCGACGATCCGGCCCGGCGTGTCTTCGAGATCATGGCCGCGGCCCGCTACCGCGCGGGAAGCGTGGAGGGCACGGCGTTCGCGGACAACTGGGGGCTGTGGCGCGGTCGGCTGTCCCAGGCGGTCCGCGACAACGCACCGATCCCCATCGTCCTGCCCTCCTTTCCTTTCAAGGCACCGAACCCGCTCAAGGTGCGGCGGCGGTTGCCGGACATGGCCGAGCTGCTGTGCCTGATGCGACTGTTCGAGATCACTCAGGCGATCCAGGCCGTGCACCCGGCCGGAGCGGTGTTCCACATCCTGTCCGAGAGCCGGATCTACGCGCCGTTGTTCGAAGTGAGCGTGCACGAAGCGCAGGTGTACCGCTCGGAGGTCGACCGCATGATCGGCATGCTCGGCGCGGGCGGCGCACTGCGCACGGTGGACATCCTCGACGAGGTCATCGCCCCGCGACAGGAGGACTTCGACGCGGTCCGCGACGCGTTGGAACCCGAACTGCGCCAATGGTGGCGGGACAACGCGGACGACGCGCACCGTCGGTACCTCGTGCGGAACTTCATCGCCAGCGTGCACGCCGGCAACGAGACCGCGCAGTTGCTCGCGAACCTGCTGAACACCGCACTGACCAACGACGTGATCGACGCCGGCGACGAGTTGGCGCGGGTGCGCCGGAAGATCGAGCAGCGCGCGGACCAAGCCGCGTTCACCTACACGCTCCTGCTCTGCACGCTGAAGCTGACCGACGTGATGGGCAAGTACGCCCCCGGCGCGATCAGAGCGACCGTGCACCCGAAGCCGGGCCAATGGGGAATCCACCTGGTGAACAAGAAGAGCAGCATCTATCCGTGGCACGGAGTGGCCGTGCGCAAGCCGAGCGGCTCCTGGCGTGTCCGGACCGAACTCGACGCGATCCGCAGCGGCGCCATCCCGGTCCGCACGGGCGCCTACGCGATGCCGTTCTTCTACGAGGAACAATGAGATGATCCGGCTTGTCGCGTTCGACCTCGACGGCACCCTCACCAGGGGTCGCACCTGCTTGGAGACCGCTGCCGATGCGTGCGGTTTCGCCGACCGGATGCCGGTGTGGCAGCGTTCCCGCACCGACCAGGAGACCGCCACCGCACGCCTTGAGGCCTGGGAACTCCTTCGAGGAAGCGATATCGCGCTCCTCGCGTCGGTTCCGCTGGCGCCGGGGGCCGCGGAAGGAATCGCCACGCTGCGGACCTCGGGCATCAGCACGGTGATCGTCTCCTTGGCTTTCACCACCCACGCCGAGTACTTCGCCCGCAAGCTCGGGCTGGACGCGGTGATCGCGACCGACCCGGATCGCGGCCGGCACGTCTTCTCCGCCACCAAGCCCGTTCTGCTGAGGGAACACGCGAGTTCGCTCGGCATCGGGCCGGAGGAGATCGCCGCCGTCGGGGACAGCCCCGGAGACGTCCCGATGCTGAGCTCGTGCGGCACGTCCGTCTACGTGGGCGGCGAACTGCCGGCAGGGTTCCGGCCTACCCTGCACCTCCCAGGGGGCGCCATCGACGAGATCGCCCGCGTCGTCCTCGGGCTCGGCGGCCGCTGATCAGGCCGAGCGCGATCACTCTGGAGCTATGTCCCGGGTTCGGTGCGACGTGCGTAGGCGCGAGCTGCGCGGGCGCGGTCGCCGCAACGCGTTGAGCACCAGTGGCGGCGACCGTGGCGCAACAGATAGCGGTTGCAGGGCGTGGAGCCGCACTGCGTCAGGCGCTCGGCGTCGGGGCCGGTGAGCAGATCCGCTCCACTGGCCGCGAGGGTCGCGAGGGCGTGGTCGAGGATCTCGTTGGTGGGGCACGGAACCGCGCGGTAAGGACCGTCCTTCTCGTCCCAGTGCAGCAGAGCGGCCGTGGGCACCCGGCTGAGCGCGTCGTTCACGGCGGACAGGGCGGTTGGCAGGGCGGGAAGCCCCGCGACCCGGGAGGCGCACAACGACCTCAGGTGTTCGCGCATCGAGCGCAGCTGTGTCGCGCACATCTCCTGCACGTCGACGTCCGCTGGCGCGAGACCGCGTTCCACGAGCCAGCTGCTCGTCGCGGCCGGGGTACCGAGGAGATCGACGAAATGCCCGTTCGGCAGCGCGATGGCGCTGTTGACGAAGTCGAGCGCGACGTACTGCCCGGCTCCCGGCGCGGGCGGCAACGGGGGTTCGGCGGTCGAGGGCTCGCTCATGGCTCTCATGGTAGGCCTTGCTCTCATCCGTGAGGAAAGCTACCGTCGCTATCACGGATAACTAAGCCTTCAACCGTGAGGAGTTGCGGTGACGTCTGTCCACCCGGTGCGCGAGCGGGTCCCCGTCCAGGTGCTCGGCGGTCCGACCGTCCTGTTCGAGTACGGCGGGTCGCGGTTCCTCACCGATCCGACCTTCGACGACCCCGGGGACTACGTGGTGCCAGGCGGTTCGCTGACCAAGACGGCGCCCTCCCGCGTCGCGCCCGCCGACCTCGGCCGCGTCGACGTGGTCCTGCTCTCCCACGACGAGCACCCCGACAACCTCGACACCTCCGGCCGGGCCCTGCTCGCGCGCGTTCCGCTCACCCTCACCACCACAGGGGGCGGGCAGCGCCTGGGGAAGGGGGCGAGGGGCCTGGCCGACTGGGAGTCGATCGTCCTGGACCGTCCCGGCGGCGGCACGATCACCGTCACCGCCGTGCCCGCCATCCACGGTCCGGGCCCGCGCGAGGAGGTCGAGCCGGTCACCGGCCAGGTCGTCGGCTTCGTCCTGACCGGTGCGGACCTGCCCACGGTCTACGTCAGCGGCGACAACGCCTCGCTGCAGGCGGTCCAGGACATCGCCGGGCGCTTCGGCCCGGTGGACACCGCGATCCTCTTCGCCGGGGCTCCCCGCTTCTCCGTCCTCTTCGACGGTGTGCCCATCGTCCTCGACAGCGCCCAGGCGGCTGAGGCGGCCAGGATCCTTGGCGCTCGCAGGGTCGTTCCCGTGCACCACGAGGGGTGGGCCCACTTCTCCGAAGGCCGTGACGACCTGGTGGCCGCCTTCACCGCGGCTGGCCTCGGTGCCCGCCTGGATCTGGACGGGTCCGGGCTCCGGTGACGGCGTCCGCGCCCGTCGAAGCGCTGCCCCGGGTGCAGCGCCGCACCCTGATCGTCCTGGTCGCCGCCCAAGTCCTCGGTGGCGCCGGGCCCGCGGTCAGCGCGACGGTCGTCGCCCTGCTCGCGCAGGACATGCTCGGTTCGACGAGTCTCGCCGGGCTGCCCAGCGCCCTGGTCACCACCGGGTCCGCGCTGGCGGCCGCAATCGTCGGATGGATCTGCCAAGCTCACGGGCGCCGCCCAGGTCTGGTCGCCGGTTACCTGTCGGGTGCGGTCGGCAGTGCGGGCGTCATCACCGCCGCCGTCATCGGCAGCCCGCTGCTGTTCCTGCTCGCGCTGTTCGTCTACGGCGCCGGGATGTCCACGAACCTGCAAGCTCGTTACGCCGGAGCCGACCTGGCGGTCCCCGCGCGACGCGCCCGCGCCGTGTCCACCGTGCTGGTCGCCACCACGTTGGGCGGCGTGGTGGGCCCCAACCTCGCCGCCCCCGCCGGCGAGTTCGCCCGCGGTCTTGGCATCCCGCACCTGGCCGGGCCGTTCCTCCTCGCAGGCGCCGCATACGTCCTGGCCGCCGTTGTCCTGGCCGTCGGGCTGCGCCCAGACCCATTGCTGCTGGCGCGCAACGACAATGCCGAACGTCCAGCCGAGCCCGACACCGCCAACGGCCTGCCGCACCTGGACGGCGGAGGGCGTCGCTCGGTCGTGCTCGTCGGCGCACTCGTGATGGTGCTCGCCCAGCTGGTCACGTACCCGATCATGATGATGACGCCCGTCCACGTGCAGGGCCACGGCCACGGCACCGCCGCATCCGGCTTCGTCATCGCCGTCCACATCGGCGCGATGTTCCTGCCGTCGCCGCTGACCGGCTGGCTCGTCGACCGCCACGGCCCCCGCAGGATCGCCGCCGCGTCCGGGCTGCTCCTGCTGGCCGGTGCGCTCACCGCCGCCGTCGCCCCCGGCGCGGCGATCACCACGCTGGCGGTGGCCCTCGCCCTCCTGGGACTGGGCTGGAACCTCGGCATGATCAGCGGCACCGCGATGATCACCCACGCCGCGCCGCCTGCCACCCGCGCCAGGACCCAGAGCCTGGTCGACGCCGCCATCGCGATCGCGGGTGCCACCGGCGGCATGGCTTCGGGCCTCGTCGTCGACGCTGCGGGCTTGCCCGCCTTGGCCCTCGCAGGCGGTCTCGTCGCCCTCGTGCTCCTGGCAACCCTCAGACGTGGCACGTGACACTGTTCTCGCGCAAGGGCTTCATCCGGGGTGCGCGTCGCACAGGCCGCGCTCGGCGGTGGCGATCAAGGTCCGCGCGACAGCGGGAGCGGAGCGGGCCCGCCCGGTGTGGAGCGCGTCGAAGCTGTCGAAGCTCGTGAGCAGCCAGAGCAGATCGGTTGCCTGGTCGACGGTGACGTCGGCGCGCAGAACTCCCTGGTCGCTCAAGCGTCGGGCGAGACGCGCCATGCCGTCGGACCGGCCCTGCTCCATCTGCTGGACGGCGCCACCGGCAGCGGCGGCGTCGAGCAGGGCCATCGACGACAGCACGCGCATCTCGTGGCGGTTGGCGGCGTACATGGAGACGACGCCCTCGATCGCGCCGCGCAGGGCCTGGCGCGCGTCGGGGTGGGCCGATGCTTCGAGCATGCGGTCGAATCCGCTGCGCTGCACCAGGTCCACGCCGAAGGCCTCGAACAGGCCTGCGCGTGACCCGAAGATCGCGTAGACGGTGGGCCGCGCGACACGGGCGATCTTGGCGACGCGGTCCACGCTGACCGGTTCGGCCGGTGCCTCGCGCAGGCGCTGCACGAGGGCGTCGAGGATGCGGCGCCGGGTCTGCTCCGCCGACTCCGCGCGCAGCCGCTGCTCGTACCTGCGGGTCGCCATGACGGGAACCCTAGCATTCGCTTGACACGGTGTATTTCGAAAGACAGTGTGTTGTATGAAAACTGTCGAGCGGAGGAGACCGCCGTGCACGTGATGTTCCGGTGCAAGATCAAGCCGACCGAGGTGGAGCGCAACCTGGCGCTGCTGCGCGAGCTGTACGCGCAGCTGGGCGAGGCCCGGCCGCAGGGCCTGCGGTACGCGACCTTCCAGCTGGAGGACGGGGTCACCTTCGTGGCCTTCGCGGAGCTGGCGGAGGGCACCGCGGTGCTGGGGCAGCTGGAGGCGTTCCAGCGCTACCGTTCGACGCTGGAGGAGCGCTGCGAGGAACCGCCGGTGATGACCACGCTCAGCGAGGTCGGCTCGTACGGCTTCCGCTGAGCCCGCCCGCGCGGCTTCAGCCCTGAGCGAAGCGGTTTGGCCGCGCGGCGACTGCGCCATAAGGAGTAGTCATGGCGGACTGGATTCCGGACGGGATCGACCTGAGCAGGCCGAGCGCGGCGCGCGTCTACGACTACTTCCTCGGGGGCGGGCACAACTTCGAGGTGGATCGCGTGTTCGCCGAGCGCGCGCTGGCCGCACACCCGTTCGGGCGCGAGCTGGCGGTGATCAACCGGACGTTCGTGCGCCGCGCCGTGCAGTTCATGCTGGAGCGCGGCATCCGCCAGTTCCTCGACCTCGGCTCGGGCATTCCCACCGTGGGCAACGTGCACGAGATCGCGGGGGAGGGCACCCGGGTCGTCTACGTGGACTGCGACGACGTCGCTGTCGCGCACACGCGGTTGATGCTCCGGGACAGCGATCGGGCCACGATCGTGCACGCCGACGCCGCGCGGCCCGACGACGTACTCGGGGCGCCGGAGACCAGGAGGATGCTCGACTTCGGTCAGCCGGTCGGCGTGCTCGCGGCCACCGTCTTCCACTACGTCTCCGAGCGGCAGGACCCCTTCGGTGCTGCCGCTCGGTACCGGGAGGCGATCATGCGGGGCAGCTACCTGGCGGTCAGTCATCTCTCCAGCGACGGCCTGCCCGTCCGCGTCGGGCAGATGGCGGAGCTGATGAAGGAGTCCCAGAACAACGTCCACCCGCGAACCCGTGTGGAGATCGCCCGGTTGTTCGGCGACTTCGAGATGGTCGCGCCCGGGCTCACGGGCGTGGCGCACTGGGAGTCGGAGCGGCCGACCGACGCGGGGCGGCACGAGGACGTCGGCCTGCTCCTGCAGGCCGGGATAGGCCGCAAGCCCTAGGAGCGCAGCATCGCACGGAAGTTCGGGCAGTCCATGACGTCCTCGTGCTCGCACCGCAGCACGTGGGCGAGCAGTTCCAGTGCCTGCTGGGCGGCGCGCACGCGTTCTTCGAGCCGGGCTCGCTGGTTCCTGAGCAGGGCGAGGCGGTCGGCACCGGCGGGCGCGTGCAGGAACTCGCGCATGTCCTCCAGGGTCAGGCCGACGTCCTTGGCCTTGAGGATGAACATCACGCGTTCCAGGTCGTGCTCGCCGTACCTGCGGTGCCCGCCCGACTGGCGGGACGGTTCGAGCAGGCCCATCGACTCCCAGTGCCGGAGCACGTGCGTGGCCAGCCCGAACCGCCCGGCGAGTTCCCCGATCGTGATGCTTGACTTCATGTCGACATGAAATTGCACGCTCGGCGCATGGTCAACGACTTGATCCACGCACTCGACCGCCTCGACGCGATGCCCGCCGCGGTGGACCTGCGGCAGCGGTCCTACGAGCTCCTGGGCGCCGGGGCGGGGGACGCCGTGCTCGACGTGGGCTGCGGCAGCGGGCTCGCGGTGGCCGAACTCGCCGCGCTCGGCACCGCGGCCGCCGGGGTGGACCCGAACCCGGAGATGATCGAGATCGCGCGACAGCGCTACCCGCGCGAGGAGTTCCTCCTCGGCTCGGCGGAGGCACTGCCGCACGCGGACGCCTCGTTGCGCGGGTACCGGGCCGACAAGGTGCTGCACGCCGTGCCCGATCCGGCGGCCGCGATGGCCGAGGCGGCCAGGGTGCTGGCACCGGGCGGGCGGATCGTGGTGCTGGGCCAGGACTGGGGCGGTATCGCGGTCGACTCGGACGAGCCGGTGCTGACCCGTCGCCTGTTGGCGGCGCTGTCCGAGGGCGTTCCGCATCCCATGATCGCGCGCCGCTCGCGGAACCTGTTGCTGGACGCGGGCTTCCGCGATGTCGAGGTCGAGGGACGGCTCGCGGTGTTCACCAGGGCCGACGCGATGATGCACCTGCTGCGGCGCGCCTCGAACGATCCGGACGGGGCGTCCTGGCTGGCCGATCAGCTCGACCGGGCCGAGCGCGACCGCTTCTTCGGCATGGCCCCGATCGTCATCGCCTCCGGCACCCGCTGAACGCCTACCGCGCGGCGGCCCGAGCGACGCCGGAGAGCAGCCTGCGCACGCCGAACACGTGGCCTCCGGTCCCGACGACGAGCGCGCGGTAGAGGCGGCCCGCCACACCGGGGAAGGCGGCCCGGCTCTCCGCGCGCAGCCGTGATCGGTTCGGGCCGACGCGGTCCACGCGGAAGATGAGGGCGTAGGTGGAGAAGCGGTGCCGTCCTTCGAGGACCAACTCGGCGGGCGGCGCCGTTGCGGTTACGCGGAATCCGGCGATCGTCGAGCCCTCGGACAGCGGGCGGGGTCCCGACGCGGCGTGGTCCGGGCAGCCGACGAGCCGCGCGTAGTTCTCCGCGACGGTGCCCGAGAAGGTGCGGTCGAGCGCATCGCCGAGCGCGGCCCAGACCGCCTCGGGGGCTGCGTCGATGAGGATGGTGTGCTCGTCGAGGTGGGGCGGCGTCATCGCGCGAGCTCCGCTCGCATCGCGTCGGCCAGGGCGTGCGCCGCGCTGAGCGGGCGGACCATCACGGTGAACTCGCCGATGCGGCCGTTGTCGTCGAGGTGCAGGAAGTCGGCGCCCTCGATCTCGCGTTCCCCGACACGGGCGCGGAAGACGAGCACCTGGTCCGCGGCGCCCGGGGCGCCGATCTCGCGCTCGTAGCGGAAGTCCTCGAACACCCGGAAGACGGCGCGGAGGATCGTTGCGACCGCTTCGCGGCCCTGGTAGGGGCGGAAGACGACAGGGCTGCGGAAGACGACGTCGTCGGCGAGCAGCGCGACGGCCGCCTCCATGTCCTGTGCCTCGACCGCGAGTCGGAACGCACGCACGGCTTGCCTCCCGGATAGTCAACAAGTTGAATAGGTGTCATCGAGACTAGCCCGCCGCGGGAAGGGTGAACAGATGGCTCTGCGCCACGCGGTCCTCGCCGCGCTGCTGGACGGGGACGCGTCCGGCTACGAGCTGGCGAAGCGCTTCGACGTGTCCGTGGCGAACTTCTGGTCCGCCACGCCGCAGCAGCTCTACCGCGAACTCGACCAGCTGGAGCGGGCAGGACTGGTCAGCGGCCGGGTCGTGGCGCAGGAGCGGCGGCCGAACAAGCGCGTGTTCACCCTCACCGCGACCGGCCGCGCTGAGCTGCGGGCGTTCACCGCTGAGCCGACCCGTCCGGCCGCGATGCGCGACGACCTCCTGGTGAAGCTGCGCGCACTGGATGCCGGGGACCAGGAAGCCCTGTACGAAGCCATGTCCGTGCGGTTGGAGCAGGCGCGCGCCAAACTCGCCCGCTATGACCGGCTCCGTGCGGACCTGCTCGACGGCCGGGACGAGGACGAGTACGTGCGCGAAGCGGAGGGGATCGGGCCCTACCTGACGTTGCTGGGCGGACGGGCCTACGAGCAGGCGAACATCGAGTGGTCCACCACCGTGCTGCGACTGCTGGACGAGCGCCGGTGACTCACGCGCCGAGGCTGACCGATAGCGTCGTGACGCTGCGCGCATCGACTGTCCGATGTGACGAACTCGTCCTCGGCGTGCACTCCGGCTCACGGGGGCACGGCGTGTGCGGCAGAGCTGTCGGGCTGGCGGCTGGACCTGGGAGTGAGCGATGAAGGGGTTCCGATCACTGGCGCGGGTCGATCTCGGCGAGCTGCCCTACGACGCGGCGGTGCGGGCGATGGAGGAGTGGGCGGAGCAGTGCCGGGCGGGCACCGCTGGGGACCGGCTCTTCCTGCTGTCGCACCCGCCGGTCGTCACGTACGGCCCGCGGACCCCGCGGGAGCACCTTCCAACTGACCTGCCGACCGTGTCCGTCGACCGGGGTGGCCTGGCCACCTACCACGGGCCCGGTCAGATCGTCGGCTACCTCGTCGCCAACGTCAGGGAACGCGGACCGGCCGATGTGGTGCGCTGGATGGAGAACGGCATCATCGCCGCGCTCGCCGACCTCGGTTTCCCCGCCCGCCGCCGCGACACGCCACCCGGCAGCACCAGCCTGATCGGGGTCTGGACGCCGGACGACCGCAAGATCGCCGCGATCGGCATGCGCATCCGCGGTGGCGTCAGCACGCATGGTTTCGCGCTGAACGTCGACCCGGACATGAGCGCCTACGAACGCTTCACGGCCTGCGGGCTGGCCGAGCCCACGACCTCCCTCCGGCAGTGGGCCGAGGAGCTGGGCCGGGACGTTCCCACCGAGGAGCGGACCCGGGACGCCCTCGCCCTGGCGCTCGGCGCCGTCAGCGCAGGCGCCGTGTGGTCCCTTCGTCGGTGAGCATTCCCAGGCCGGTTCCGGCCGCGCTCTTCGCGCCGAGGCCGATCGTCGCGTAGATGTCGGGACGCCGTCCGCGCAGCCGCACTCCCCAGAGCACGCCGAGCACGGCGATGACCAGGTAGACCCCGGGAACACCCCACCGCAGCGGCGAGCTGTCGTCGACCTCGAGCATCTTGTCGAAGTTGGCCAGCACCAGCACCACCGCGGTCAGGCACCCGGCGGCGGCCAGCACCGGGGCGACGACGCGGCGCCACGCGCTCTCCCCGGTGTCCTCGCGGGCGAAGAACACCACGATGGCCACCGAGGTGGTGGCGATGAGCATCAGGATTCCCAGGCTGCCCGAGGCGGTCCAGATGAAGAACAGGTCGCGCACGGGGTGCCCGCCCGCCAGGCCGTAGATGACGATCACCGTACCCGCGACGGCGCTCTGCGCGAGCGAACCGAGCCGGGGGGAGCTGGTGCGCTGGGAGGTCGTGCCGAGCGCGGAGGGCAGCAGCCGCTCGCGGCCGAGGGAGAAGGCGTAGCGCGCCGTGGTGTTGTGGAAGGCGATCAGCGCGGCCAGCACGCTGGTCACGTAGAGCAGCCTGCCGATGACCACCCACACGCCGCCGAGGTTGTCCCCGGCCAGGTCGAAGATCAGGTTGGAGCCGTGGGTGTGCGCGAGGGCGGCGATCTGGCCGGGTCCGGTCGCCACGCTCATCGATCACGAGCCCAGCGCGTAGAGCAGGGTCATCGCGCCGAGCGAGAGGTAGGTGGCCACCGGGACGGTCCGGCGCGGGCTCCTGGCCTCCTCGCAGAGGACGACCGTGGTCTCGAAACCGACGAAGCCCAGGATGGCGATGGCGAAGAGGACGCCGACGCCCGGGGCGAACAGGTTGCCCAGGGACAGAGTGTCCACGGTGACCGCACCGGCCGCCGGGTTGGCCAGGTTCGCGATGCTGTAGACGATGATCACCAGGCACTCGGCGATCATCAGCACGCACAGCACGAGGCCGTTGAGGTCGATGTGCTGCAGCCCCAGGTAGGCCACGATGGCCCAGCCGGCGAGCGAGTACGCCCACCAGGCCAGCTCCAGCCCGAACCAGCCGCGGAACAGCGGTTCGGTGGCGTCGCCGAGGGCGCCGAAGAAGCCGATCTGCATCGTGTTGTAGGCGATCAGCGACGCCCAGCCGCCCGCGACACCGGCGGGCCTGCCGAGCCCCTTGCTGATGTAGGCGTTGAACGCGCCCGCGTTGGGCACGTGCGGGGCCATGGTCACGTAGCCGACGCAGAACAGGCCCAGCACCACGCCCATCAGCACGAACCCCAGCGGGATGCCGATCTGCCCGGTGATGGCGTAACCGGTGCTCACCGCCCCGGCCATGATTGTGAGCGGCGCGCCGACGGCGATGGCGAAATACGTCACCGCGGACACCCCGAGGCGATTCGCGGCCAATGCCCGCTAGACGTGACCGGTGCGGTTGGGCATTGTGTTCCGGGAATTCGGCGGCACGGCGGTGAAGGGTAGCGGCTCCCCGTGGGATGTACATAGGCACCCTCATGGTGGAGAATTCTCCGCGTTCTATTTGTTTGCCCGTATGAAGTGGGACACCGGTGTGCTTGCCGGTGCAACCAGTTGTGCGAGCGTCAGCGGCCGCGACACGTACGGATGATTCGGCCCGGGCGGAAACGTCTCCGGCAGGGGAAGGCGGTGGTCCGAGTGCGAAACGGCTAGGTGGTGGCCAGCCGCGAGAACTCTTCCCACCGGTATCGGCCGCACGTCAGGTGCCAGTGGATGTATCCCTTGAGGTAACGCTCCACGTGCGGCCGTTGTTCCGGGTTCGCCAGTTCGAGAATTCGTCGGTAGGCGGACATTCCCCGGTCGAACGTCCAGGCGTAGGCATCCAGGAAAGACGTTCCCCGATGTGCCGCCCGGCGGAACACGGTGTTGGCCGGGAAATCCCCTTCGAGGAATTCCTTGTAGCAGGAGATCAGGTCGTTGAGATCGTTGAGGTAGTCCACCATGCGGCCGAGCGCGGCGCCCCAGAACGCCAGATTGCCGGTGAAGTCCAGGCAGTCGTAAGCCAGCGCCAGCGAGCTGAAGTAGTACTCGCAGAACCCGGTCCGGTTCCGCACGTACTCGGTGTCGATCTGGTCGGACGCGTCCGCCGCGTACTGCGACTCGAACATGATGCCAATGAACGACTGGTAGAAGAACGCCTTGTGCGTGCTCAGGAAGTCCGCGTCGCAGTGCTCGGCGATCCGGTTGAACATGTAGTCCACGGCCGCCGAGTTCGGGGTGAGCGACGAGTCCGCCGCCGCGCGGTGCCGCGCCGGCGTCACGATGCCCTTCATCATGCCCGTGCCCAGCGTCCGGAACACCTCTGAATGCCTGCGACCGCAAGCGTCGTCGATGATCGTCGGATACAGGTAGGTCCGGCTCAGGTCCAGGCCCAACGCGTCGTCCTCGACCGGCAGCACGAGGCGGCGGAAGGTGCAGAGATACCGCGCCAGGCGCTGGTCGCATTCCACGCCCAGTTCCTGGAGTTCCGCCACGAGTGCCCGCGCCTCCGATTCGACGTCGCCCTCGTCGACACCGGGGGAGAACCCTTCGGTGAGTCGTTGGATCTGCTGCGGATATCCGGCCCGCGCTACCTCGGCCAACATTGCCCGGTGGTCCCCGGTGGGCGTGCTCTGCGGTCGCGGGCGCGCCGCCGAGGTCCCCAGGCCGGTGGGGCCGAACGGGATTTTCCGTGTTCCGGTCGCAGACATGATCCGCAGGATACGAACGGGGCGACCGGAGTCGACCGCCATTCACCCCAAGGTGAGCGGCGCGTCCAGTCCCTTGTTCCAGTGGCATTCGCTGCGCCGGATGGACGTCGCGCGTCGATAGAGAATTCAACTACTTTTCTCCTCTTTCCCCGAGGAGGAGACGCAAGGAATGTCGAACAATGCCAGAGGAATGCTCGTCCGGCGGGCGGCCGCGTTCGCGGCGGTGCTGACCCTGACCCTGACGGGCGCGGCGGAGGCGAGGCCCGCCGAGGCGCCATTGCCGCCGTCCGTGGTGCTCACCGCCGGCGAACTGCCCGCGGTCGGCACTCCCTGGAACGAGGTCCGGGCCCGCCCGAGGACCGGGCCGCACTGGTCCCGGCAGGCGCCGCCCTGCTGGCCGGGGGTGACGCACCCCTTCGGTGAGAGCGACGGCTACGACGGGGCCAGCAGCGCGAAGAAGGGCGAAGGCAACCTCGGCCACACCCTCGACAACACCGTGCTGCGCTTCCCGTACCGAGCGCGCGCCGACGCCGTGCTCGCCGAGTGGCGGCAGAGGATCGCAACCTGCGAGATCCCCGTCGATCCGCACGGGGGCAGCCTCTACATCAAGAACGTCCGGAAGGTCGGCACCGTGTCCGGGGTCGACGTGTGGGGCTACGACTTCGGCGCCTCCGGCTACCAGTTCTCACCGAACACCAACTACCTGCAGTTCTTCGTCGTGCAGCGGGAGAACGTGCTGAGCTTCGTCGCGCTCGTCGACCACGTGACGATCGAGCCGCACCCGCTCGTCACGACCGAGGCGACCATCGCCGCGGTGCAGCGGCGGCTGGCCGCGCTCAGCTAGCGAGCACGGCTCGGACGTAGAGGAACACCGGTTTGGTGTTGAGCACCTCGAACATCCGGGGGTGCACGTCCGGGCCGGGCTCGGGCCGCGGTTCGTCGACGACCTCCACGGTGAACCCGGCCCGGCTCAGCTCGGCGAAGATCGCGGAGAACGGGCGCCGGTACATCTGCGCGGTGACCCGGCTGCCGTCCCAGTCCCAGGTCTCGCTGACCAACTCGACCCGGTGGTAGTCGCTCTGGTCGGACAGCATCCAGCCGGTGACCGGGTGGTGGATGGAGAAGACGAAGGCCCCACCGGGAGCCAGGCACCGGCTCAGCTCGGCGAACAAGGGCGTCCAGTCCTCGACGTAGTGCAGCACCAGCGATGCCACGACCAGGTCGATGCCGCCGGTCGGCACGAGGGCCAGCGGTTGTTCCAGATCGGCCGTTTCGACGCGGGCGCGATCGCCCAGCCGCTGCCGTGCGATCTCGACCATCCGGGGTTCGCGGTCGAGGGCGAGCACGTCGGCTCCCCGGGCGACGAGCTGTTCGGTGAGCACCCCGGCAGCGCAGCCGAGTTCCAGGACGCGCTTGCCGGAGACATCGCCTGCCAGCCGCAGGATCGCGGGCCGGTCGTAGTGCGCGTTAGGGGCGTTGCGCTCGGAAAAGGTCGCGTAGGTCGTGGCGTGTTCGCTGTAGATCGTCGGATCAGGCACCCGTTCGACCATAGCCACGATACGATTTCGGGGTCATGACGACTGATCATGACGTTCTGCGACAGCACATCGCCGAGTGGGTCGAGCTGTTCAACCGGGGAGACGCCGCCGCCGTCGACGAGTTCTACGCCGACGACGGCCTGCTGGTACCGGTGCCCGGTCATCCCGTTTCCGGTCCCGCGCGCACCGCCGCGACGCAGTACCTGATGGATCGCGGCGCGCGCATGTCCGCCGAGGTCCGGCGCTGCTACGTGGCGGGCGATATCGCGCTGCTCATCGTGGATTGGGCGCTGGAGGGCATCGGCATGGTGGGGACCGCGACCGATGTCCTGCGGCGCGAGGCGGACGGGCGGTGGCGCTACGTCATCGACAACCCGGCGGGCGTCGGCTGACGGGACGGGGGCGGGCACCCACGAGGTGCGCGGGTGCCCGCCGCGCGTCAGCTGGTGACCAGCCGCAGGCCGTACGCCTTGAGGATCGGGTTGACCGGGAAGAAGAAGGTCGTCGCCGGAGCCTTGCAGCCCTCGACGGAGCCACCGGAGGTCACGCCCTGGGCCTGGTTGCCCGCGAGCCAGGAGCCACCGGAGTCGCCGCCCTCGGCGCAGGCGTTGGTCTTGGTCATGCCCTTGACCGTGCCCTGCTGGTAGACCACCGTCTGGTTCTTCGCCTGGATGACGCCGCAGCGCCAGCCCGTGGTGGAACCGGAGCGGCAGACCGACGCGCCCACAGCCGCCTCGGTGGAGCCCTTCACGGCGACCGTGCCGCCGTTGTAGCGGTTCACCACGCCGCGCGAGACCCAGTTCGAGTTCGTGCCGACCCAGCCGTAGTCGTTGCCCGGGAAGCTCGACCCGCGGACCGTGCCCGACGCGACCATGTTGTGACCCCAGGTCGCCTCACCGGCGGGACCGCAGTGCCCGGCGGTGACGAAGCCGCCCTGGACGGAGAACCCGATCGAGCACCGCGCCAGGCCGAACATCAGGTGGTAGGCGTCGCCGCCCCGGGTGTCGTGGAGGGTCCGCATCTCGACGTCGCTCTGCTCGACCGCGACCGCGGCCGGGTCGGCGCCGCTGGCCTTGATGAACCGCTCGCCGTCCGCGACGGTCCTGGCGGTCACCACGACCCGGTTGTTGACCGTGTCGACGAACCAGCCGCTGACCCCCTTCGCCTGCTTGTCCGCGGCGTCCAAAGTGGACATGATCGCGTCGAGCTGCGCCGAGCTGCGCGCGACCACCCTGGCCTCGACGCCGGCGGCGCGGATCGTGCCGACCCTGCTCGCGTCGGTCACCGACACGATGAGCTCGGGGTTGCCGTTGGCGAAGTGCGAACCCGCGTAGCTGGCGCCGAGCAGGCCGCGCAGCTGCGCGTCGACCTCGGCCGCCTTCATCTCGTTCGCGGCCCTGGCGTTGGCCTGCTCGGCGGTGAGGCCGAGGTCGCGTTGCATCGCGGTGAGCATCTGCGGGGAGGCGACGGGCGAGGCCGTGGCGGGCATGGTGAGGGCCGCCGCGGACGTGATCGCCAAGAGCGCGGTTCCGGCACAGCGGAGCGCGGTTGTCGGCTTCATGACGTTCTCCCTAGTTGCTGCAGGGGTTCTGTGGGCAGAACCGCTCGCCCACGGTGGCTCACGGTGGGGGCCGGACTGCTGCCGCGGGAGGTTAGGGATCGATATCAACGCCTGGGTACCCGCCATTCCGGGGATCGGGCGCCGGTTCCCGCTTGCCCGGGGAACGTGGGCTCGGCATACCTACTTCGGTAGGAGAACCTGGGAAGCGTTGTACGCCATTTGCGGGGCTGCCACCCTGGTGACATGTTCGCTGTCCTGGCCCGCCTGTCGGCCACCGTGGCGCTGATCGCGCTCTTCGCTGTTCCGGCCTCCGCCTCCGCGGCGCAGCCCATCGCCGATGCCCGCGCGCTGCCGCTCGGAACGACCGTGACCGTCGAGGGCACCGCGACCACGCCGAGCGGAGCTTTCGAATCGAGCTTCTACGACAAGGGGTTCGCGCTGCAGGACCGCAGCGCGGGGATCTACGTCAAGACGGCGTCCGACCTCGGCGTCCGCCCCGGCCGCCGAGCGCGGGTGACCGGCGTGCTCACCGACAGCTCGGGCCTGCTCACGATCGTCCCGTCCGCGAACGGCGTCGCGCTCGGCCGATGGGGAGCTCCCGTGCTCCCCGAGCCCGTCCGCACCGCTGCCGTCGGCGAGTCCACCGAAGGCCGCCTCGTGCAGGCGATCGCGAAGATCACCAAGCCGGTGGAGAACGATTTGCCCTACGGGCACAAGGTGTACGTCGACGACGGGTCGGGTGAGGTGGTCGTCTTCGTCAACACGCGGACCGGGATCGGGGTCGGTCGGCTCGCGGTCGGGGACTGGGTGCGCGTGGTGGGGTTCAGCAGTCAGTACTCGGATCACTACGAGATCGATCCGCGGTTTTCTCGGGATGTTGGTGTGGTGGGGGGCTTTTAGTCGGGTACGGCTGGGCTGCAGCTTGCGCCGGTACCGGCGTGGGGTTGGCTGTTTCCCAGCGGGGGTGGCTGGTTCCGGCGTGGGGTTGGCTGTTTCCCAGCGGGGGTGGCTGGTTCCGGCGTGGGGTCGGCTTGACCTGGGGCCCCTTGCGCGTGCCCCTGGGCCTTTCAGGGGCACGGGATGAAACTCCGGCCCTCGCGGGAAGCGTATGGCACGCGCACCCCAGGTAAAGCCTCGACTGGCAGCCCCGGCTTGCGGCGGCTGGAACCTGGTTTCCCTTGCCGCGTAAGGGAAAGTTCACTCCGTAGAGCCATGATCCACTATTTGCAGACGCTAAAATAGGAGTATGGCCCCTGCCGATATCGAAGACGACCTCGTGGCCGCCTACGCAGCTATAGGTAAGGCCGTCGCGGACTTCGCCTTAACCCTGATGAAGCTCTATGACGACCTCGACCCGCAAGTGCAGCAGTATGCCGGGGATGTCCTGATGCCGCTGCTGCGTGTTTCCCAGGTCAAGGGCAACAAGCTCATCGACCGCGCCATGTCGCTGGTAGAGCACCCGGCGGTGTTGGAAGCGTTGTCGGAGGGTCGGATCGATGAGGGCAAGGCGTTGATGATCATCGATCAGGTCAGTGTCCTGGACGCGGCCAACCAGGCGATCGCCGAGCCGGTGTTGATTGCGCATGCGGCGTCGCACAACTACACCGCCTCTCAACGCTATGCCCGGCGTTTCATCCTCAAGCTGGATGCCGAGGCGGCGTTGCGGCGTTATGAGGAGAAGCGCAAGCAGCGGTTGGTGGAGAAGTTCAACCTTGACGATGGCATGTGCTCCTTGCGCGTCGTGCTGCCCGCGCTCGACGCGGCCTTGGCTTTCGATCGGATCGACCGGATCGCGCGGGCGTTGCCGAAGGATGACCGAACGCTGGATCAGAAGCGGTCGGATGTCGCGGCGGATTTGTTGATGGGCAGGGAAACACCCGCCCCGCAGGGTGAGGTGTGTGTGAACCTGACGATGCCGATCACGAACATCCTGGGCTTGACCAGGGACCCGGTGATGCTGGCCGGGTACGGGCCGCTGCCCGCGGAGATCGTGGCGGATGTCGCGGCGAATGGGATCTGGAAGCGCATCCTCACCGACCCGGTGAGCGGGATGGCCGAGCACATCACCACCTACCGGCCCACCCCGGCGCAACGGGAGTTGATCAACGCGCGGTATCCGACGTGCACGATGGTCGGCTGCAACCAACCGGCGCACCGTTGCGACGTGGATCATTGTTGTCCCTTCGATGGCAGCAACACCACGGTTGCGAATCTGCGGCCGAAGTGCAGGCACCATCACCGGATGAAGACGCACTCGAACTGGTCCTGTGAGAACCGGCCGGATGGGACGCATGTGTGGACGACGCCGAGTGGCAGGGTGATCGAGACCGAACTCGAACCCATCGCCGAACCCGCGCCCTTCTAGGTGTACTGACCTGAGAGGTTTGGAACGCGGCTGGCGGGTGGTTGGCCTGCGAGCGTGGTGTGGCCGCGGTGGTGACTGTAGGTGTGCAGCCACCGCGGCAGTTCGGTTCGTCGTTCGGTCTCGGATCGGTAGGGTCGGGCGTAGGCCCACTCGTCGAGCAGGGTGCGGTTGAAGCGTTCTACCTTGCCGTTGGTCTGTGGTCGGTAGGGGCGGGTGCGTTTGTGGGTGATCCCGGCCGTGGTCGGCATGTCGCGCCAGAGCAAGTACTTGTAGCAGGAACTGTTGTCGGTGAGCACTCGCTCGACGGTGATGCCGTTGGTGGTAAAGAGATCTGGGCTCGCTGCCAGAAGGCGACCGCGGTCTCCTTCTTCTCATCGGGCAGGATTTCGCTGTAGGCCGGCCGTGAGTGGTCGTCCACGGCGTTGTGCAAGTAGCTGTAGCCGACGTGACTGTTGCCGTTGCGGTCGAGGGATATTCCCGGCGTACGGGTGCGATGACGCTGCCCTGCCTGACGCCCTGTGACCCGGTGCCCGCCGCCCTCGGGGATATTGCCGAGCTTCTTGATGTCGACGTGAACCAACTCTCCGGGGGCCGCGCGTTCGTAGCGGCGCACCGGTTGCGCGGTGGCTCGGTCGAGGTGAGTCAGCCAGGCAGGGCCGAATCGCATCAGCACTTGGTGCACGGTCGAGGGCACCAGCCGCAGCAGGAACGCGATCCGGGCTGGTCCCCGCCGCCGGGCCAGGCGGACCTTGATGATCCGCCGTTCGATCCGGGTCGGGGTGCGACCAGGACTGGCGTGTGGACGTGAGGACCGGTCCGCCATGCCCGACTCACCCTCGTCCCGGTAGCGGTCAGCCCACCGTTTCGCCGTGCTCACCGACACCTGGAACCGTTCAGTGGCCCGTCGTAGCGGCCAGCGATCATGCACCACACACCTGGCCAGACGCAGCCTGCCCAGCGGAGTCAGCGGTGCGTTAGCGTGGGTCACGAGGGCCTCCGTCGGTCGGTGTAGACGTCGCAATCCACACCGAACCCGGAGGCCCTCCCTCAGTCCAAGATCATCCGCCTACGCGTCGAACCGCTCGCAACCTCAGTGATCAGTACATCTAGGGCGTGGCTAGCCGGCACGCTCCTGCGAAGCGCGGACAGAGGCGAACTCGACGGCGCGGGTGATCGTGTTCTGCTCGTGGAGCAGGCGCCAGTGGCCCGCGTTCTCGACGGTCACTAGTTCCGTGTTCGCCAGGCTTGGGCGATGGCGACGCTGTCCGGCGTAGTGGGTCTCGCGGTCGGCGCAGTCGTAGACGAGGTGCCAAGTGGCTGGCCCGAAGGTCTCGACAATCACGATTGTTTCAGTGGGAAATGAAATTGAGACCGAAGGACCAAAAACCAGAACGCGCCGGACGAGAGACCTCGACCGTCAAAGCACGCGACGACTTCGTGTCGGGCTGCCTCTTGGACTCCAGGAACACGAGCACCAGCGTGATCACCCTGTGGTGGCGCTCATCCGTGCTGGTGCTGCTCGGGCAGGCTGTACGTAGGTGCCTCTTCGACAACAGCTCGGGACGGCCCGGCGGCGGTTCTTTCGAGTGGTGGAAATGAAGGGAGCCGCCCCCGGGAAATCGGGGGCGGCTCCCTGGTCATGACGCGGCTACGCCTCTAGGGGAGCCCGAGCTGTCATGACCATCCCCCTGGCTGCTTGTTGTGCACACATCATCGGCAGTTCGCGTGCGGCGGGCAAACGAATTAGGAAGCGCCCGACCGAAGCGAATGGAGCGGATGTGCGCGGGTGACTCGTCGGCCCGGAAGCCGGATCGAGAGCACGCCGGTCAGCACCGTCGCGGCGACGATTCCGGCGAACACCCACGGCGTTCCTGACGGCAGAGGGACGGCGGTGAGCCGCATCGCGAGCACGGTCACCGGGATCGCCGCGACCACCGTGCCGAGGACGACCGCGATGCTCACGATGATCACCGTCTCGGTGCGCAGCATCCTGGCGATCTGCCGCCGCGTCCCGCCGACGAGGCGCAACAGGGCGAACTCGCGGGCCCGGCCGGTCGTCACGGTGACGAGCGTGGTCGCCGACGCGAGCGCGACGTACGCCAGCACCAGGCCGAGCAGCAGCCGGTTCAACCACGCGTTGGCCTCCAGCTGGTTGTCCTGGGCCACGCTCAGCGCCTCGCGGTCTCCGACGATCGAGCCCGGGTGCTGCGACGCGAGTCCACGCAGCGCGGCCGCGACGGAGGCGTGGTCGGCGTTCGGCGCGACTGACACCAGGACCGCGTCGGCCAGCCGATCCGTGGTGTGGGGCAGGACCACATCGGCGGGTAGGAGGACGTCGCCGAAGCCGAGGTTCCCCTCGAACACCGCGGCGACGCGTGGGTTGATCGTGGTGCCGTCGCCCAGGACGAGTTCGACGCGGCCGCCGAGGCGCTTGCCGAGCCACGAAGCCTCGGTCTCGCTGAGCGCAACGGTGTCGCCTCGCAGATCGGCGAAAGCACCGGAGGAGACGGGAAGATTCAGCGCCGACGAGGCGGAGGAGTCGACGCCGTACGCGGTTGAGCGGGACAGCGGTTCCTGCACCGCGTCGCGGTCGATCGCGACGACCTCCGTGCCGACCAGCGGGGTGGACGCGGCGACGCCGGGAATGTCGCGCGCGGCGGCGGCCAGCGAAGCAGAGACGCCTCCCGCCTGACCGGTCACCACGAAGTCGGCGACGGTTGCCGCGCGGGCCTGGACCTGGGTGGCGTCGATCAGCGTGCTCTGCGTGTAGAACTGGCTCGTCGCAAAGCCGATCGTGAGCACGAGCGGCGTGACCGCGGCGGCCAGCCGACGAGAACCGGCGGTGCTGTTCGCGGCCGCGAGATAGCTCGACACCCGTCGGCCGTTCAGCACGCGCGCTCCGGCGACCCGGGTGAGGATCGCCATCACCTTGGGGCCGAGGAGCCCGATGCCGATCACGGCGAGCAGCGAGGAGACTCCGGCGGGCACGACGGTGAGCTTCGCGGGCACGAAACCCGTTGCCACCACGGCGGCGAGAGCCATGCCGACCAGGACGCAGCCGATGATCGTCCGCGTGCGCCCGATCTCCGGACGCTCCACAGTGGACTCTCGGAGCGCCTCCACCGGGGACACGCGCACACCGCGCCGGGCAGCCGACCACACCGCGATCCTCGCCGCGGCCAGGCAAGCGACGGCGGAGGCGAGCGCGGGAACCGGGCCGATGGACAGCACGAAGCCCTCGGCGATCACGCCGATGCCCGCGAGGCCGTCGCGCAGCGCGTATGCGAGGAAGTAGCCGGGCAGCAGGCCGATCGCGATCGCGGCACCCGTCACCACGAGCACCTCGGCGGCGAGCATCCGGTGGATCTGCCGAGGTGTCGCCGCGATCGCGCGCAGCAACGCGATCTCCCGCCGCCGCTGGTGCACCATCAGGGACAACGTGCTCGCCACGACGAAGATCACGATCATCAGGACGAAGCCGCTGAACGAGCCCGAGACCATCATCAGCACGAAGCGCGACTGGGCGGCGCTGAGGAATTCGATCTCGCCTCTGCCCACTCCCGACTTGACCAGGGCACGATCGGCGAAGCCCTTCTCCGCCAAGTTTTTCTCGATGTTCGCGACGAGAGCGGAGTCCTTGACGCCCGGTTGCGGGAACGCGGCGACGGCAGTGATCCCACGGGACAGCGCGCGAGCTTGGACGTCGCTGAAGAACAGGCCGCCGCCCGGCACGAGACCGCTCACCCGGTAGTCCACCGGGGCGCCATCTGTCGCGATGCGCACGCGATCGCCGACCTTGGCGAAGTCAGCGCCCAGCACCACCTCGCCCGTGGCGGGCGCCGTCCCTGCGCTCAACGTGACTGGCGTGATCTTGGTCGAACCCCAGCCGTGAGCGGACATTCCGATCACCTGGTTGTCCTGCGTGACCACGCGCGCGGAGAAGCTGACGTCGCCAACGACTTCCCGCACTCCGGGCGCAGTGGCCACGGCGGTGACGATGTTCTCCGGCACCACGGCGCGCTCGGGCAACCATTCGACGGGGTCGATGTCCTCTTTGACCGGCACCGTGACGGACTGCGACGCGCCGACCACGACCGGCGCGCCCGCGTAGCGCTGCGGTGCGATTCCCGCGAACAGACCTGACTGCAACAGCACACCGCACGCGGTGATCAGCACGACGCCGCCGAGCACTGCCAGGAACGCGGAGACGAAGCTCGTGCGGTGCGAGCGCACCGACTGCCACGCGATCTTCATGCCCGCCGCCCCAGGTGAGTCATGCGCGCCGCCACGGCATCCGGGGTCGGAGCCGCGAGCTCGTCGACGATCGTGCCGTCCGCCAGGAACAGCACGCGGTGCGCGTAGGACGCGGCGACGGGGTCGTGGGTGACCATCACGACCGTCTGCCCTCGCGTGTCGACGAGCTCCCGCAGCAGCCGCAGCACCTCCGCGGCTGTGGTCGTGTCGAGCGCGCCCGTCGGCTCGTCGGCGAAGACCGCGTCAGGCCTGGTGATCAGTGCGCGGGCGATCGCGACGCGCTGTTGCTGGCCGCCCGAGAGCTGGTTGGGGCGACGGCCGAGCAGCCCGCCGAGGCCGACCGCGCTCGCGATCTCCATCAACCACGCGGGTTCGGCCGAGCGCCCGGCGAAGCGCAGCGGGAGGGTGATGTTGTCGGCCACGGTCAGCGACGGGATCAGGTTGTACGCCTGGAAGACGAAGCCGATGCGGTCCCGGCGCAGCTCGGTGAGCTTGGTCTCGGACAGCCCGGAGAGGTCGGTGCCGCCGAGCAGCACCCGTCCGGACGTGGGCCGGTCGAGCCCGGCGGCCAGGTGCAGGAAGGTGCTCTTGCCCGAGCCGGACGGCCCCATCACGGCGGTCAGGACACCGCGCGGCAGCCCGGTGGTGACCGCCTTGAGCGCGGTGACGCGGCCGGCCCCCGAGCCGTAGACCATCGTCGCCGCCTCCAGCCGCACGGCGTGCTCCGTGCCCGTCTCACCCACCGCGACCAGCTGCTGCCGTGTCATCATGACTCGCCTTCCGTCCCACGTTTTCCGACGTGAGGACGGTAGGTCGGCGGGATCGGCGGCAACCATCCCGCGCGTGCCCCTGTCGATGGTGGAGCCAGCTCCACCCCGTCCCGTGGAGCTGTCCCGGTGACCCACCCCCGCCTGCGCGAGTGGAAGTACCTCGCGGGCACCATGTTCGTCGGTCTGGCGGCGATGGTCTCGATGGTCCTGCTGCTGGCGTGCGTCGTGCTGGTCGTGACGCTGCCGCTGCTGCCGAAGGTCGCCGGGCTGGCGCGCGGTCTGGCCGCCTTCGAACGCAGGCGCACCGGCGAGTTCCTGGGCACCGCGATCCCCGCGCCGCCACGGCCCGGCGGTGACCCCTTCGTGGAGCTGCTCAGCGTGTCCACCCGCCGCGACGTGGTGTGGCTGGTGATGCAGGCGTTCCTGGGCTCGCTGGCCGGGGCCGTCGCGGTGGGCTCGCCCGCCGGGGTCGTGCAGAACATCGTGTTCGCGTCGGTCTGGCCGTACTTCCCGGGGATCACCTCAAGCATCGACATGCCGATCCGGTCGTGGGGCGACGCCGGGCTGACGTTGGCGACGGCGGCGGCCTACGGCCTGATGGGTTTGCTGTTCGTGCCGCCCCTGGCCCGGTGGTACGCGCGGGTGAGCGCGGCCCGCCTCGCCCCGCCGAGCCAGACCCTGGTCGAACGGCTCGCCGAAGTCACCGCGACGCGAGCTGCCGCGCTCGAAGCACACGGCACCGAGCTGCGGCGGATCGAACGCGGCCTGCACGACGGTACGCAGAACCGGCTTGTCGCGGTGGTGATGCACCTCGGCATGGCGGAGCGGGCGTTGCGGCGCAACCCCGAGGCAGCACTGCCGCTCTTGCTCACCGCGCAGAACGCGGCGACCGATGCGCTGACCGAGCTGCGCGAGGTGGTGCGCAGCATCTATCCGCCCGTGCTCGCCGATCGTGGTCTTGAAGGCGCGGTGACCTCCCTCGCGGCGCACTGCGCGATCCCGTGCACGCTCGGCATCGGGGAGCTGCCGCGTGTGCCCGCGGCGGTGGAGGCAGCGGCGTACTTCGTGATCGCCGAGGCCCTGACGAATGCCGTGAAGCACAGCGGTGCCAAGGAGATCACCGTTGGGCTGTGGGCTCAGGACCGCACTCTCGTCGTGGAGGTCACCGACGACGGCATGGGCGGCGCAGACGAGGGACAGGGCAGCGGGTTGCTCGGCATCCGGCGCCGGGTCGACGCCTTCGACGGCATCACCGAGATCTCCAGTCCGAGTGGTGGACCCACCGTCGTGCGGGTCGCGATCCCTACGGGAGCATGAGCCGTGCGCATTGTGATCGCCGAGGACGACGCCCTGCTCCGGGAAGGTCTGACCCATCTGCTGCGGGCGGAGGGCATCGAGGTCAGCTCCGCCGTGGACAACCCCGCCGACCTGCTCACCGCCGTCGCCGAGGACCGGCCGGACGTGGCGGTGGTGGATGTGCGCATGCCACCGAGCTTCACCGACGAGGGGCTGCGCGCGGCGGTCGAGGCGCGGCGGCTGCACCCGGGCCTGGCGGTGCTCGTGCTGTCGGCGCACGTCGAGGACAGCTACGCCGCCGAGTTGCTGGCCGACGGCAGCGGAGGAGTCGGGTACCTGCTGAAGGAGCGCGTGGGCAAGGTCGAGGACTTCCTCGACGCGTTGCAGCGCGTGGCCGCGGGCGGGACCGCGATGGACCCCGAGGTGGTCTCGCAGCTTCTCGTGCGTCGCCGGGCGGACGACCCGTTGCACGGGCTGACTCCGCGAGAGCGGGAGGTGCTGGCGTTGATGGCCGAGGGCCACTCCAACGCGACGATCGCGGGCGCACTGGTCGTCAGCGACAGTGCCGTGCACAAGCACATCGGCAACATCTTCGCGAAACTCCAGCTGCCCGCGACCGACGCGGGGCACCGGAGGGTGCTGGCGGTCCTCGCCTACCTCCGGGCCTGAGCGACTACCGGCAGACCCCGGGGCTGGACAGGCCGTCGACGCTGACGATGCGGCTGTCGAAGGTCTTGTCGCTCTTCTGCTTCGCCTTCACGGGGAGCATGCAGATGCTGTTCGGCCCCGGCTTGGTCGGATCGTCGAACTTGTGGGTGACCCGCAACGAGACCTGCTTGTCGCAGTGGTTGTTGTAGTACAGGTTCGAGTACTTCTGGCCGAAACTGCCGTTCTTGTGGACGACCTTGAAGTTCACGCAGCCGAGGACCTTGCCCTCGAACCCGGACTCCGCGGCGGAACCGGTTGCGGGGAGGAACGCGCCGGTCAGGCAGGCCAGAACCGCGGCGGCGGTGAAGAGCTTCTTGCGCATGAGCGGCGACGCTAGCAGCGATTTCGCGATGGTCCCGACGCTTTCGGCGTCCGCCGGAGCGACTGTACGTGTGTACTGCACCCTGTACATGCGTATAGGATGCTGGTCATGCCACCAGTCGATGACCTCACCGCTCGGGCCCGCATCCGCGACGCCGCGCTGGCCGAGTTCGGTGCACGGGGCTTCGCGGGCGCCACGATCCGGGGGATCGCCGAGCGCGCGGGCTTCTCCCCGGCGTTGGTGCAGCACCACTTCGGCACGAAGGACGGGCTGCGGGCCGTGTGCGACGCGCACGTGCTGGAGTACTTCCGCGAGCACACCGCCTCCGGCATCGGGGACGGCCGCGTCGGCGACGCGTCGTTCATCGCGGAGGTGTACGCGAGCTCCCCGCCGGTCGTGCACTACCTGGCGCGGGCGCTGGTCGACGGCTCGCCCGCGGCGGCCACGGTGTTCGACGAGCTGGTGAAGCTCACCGAGCGCTACCTGGTCGACCGCCCGGGCCTCGCCGACGCGCGGACCAGGGCCATCGTCTTCACCGGCATGCGGCTGGGCGCGCTCGTGCTGCACGACCACGTCTCCAGGCTGCTGGGCGCCGACATGTTCAGCGGCGAGGCCGCGCCCCGGATCGGCCGGGCCACGCTCGACATCGTCGCGCCCGAACTCCTCCCGGAGGGCCTGTCCGCCCGGGTTCGCGAAGCGCTCGAACGCTACGAGGAAGGACAGGGCCGATGACCGGCACCTTCGCCATCGACATCAGAGCCCTGGTCAAGACGTTCGGGCCCACCCGGGCGCTGGACGGGCTGGACCTCCAGGTGCGCGAGGGTGAGGTGCACGGGTTCCTCGGCCCCAACGGCGCGGGCAAGACCACGACCATCCGGACGCTGCTCGGGCTGTTGCGCGCCACGTCGGGGCACGTTTCGCTGTTCGGCGGCGACCCGTGGCGCGACGCGACCGCGCTGCACCGCAGGCTCGCCTACGTCCCCGGTGATGTCACGCTCTGGCCCAACCTCACCGGTGGCGAGGTGATCGACCTGCTCGGCCGCCTGCGCGGCGGCCACGACGCGGCTCGGCGCGACGAGCTGGTCGAGCGCTTCGAGCTGGACCTCGGAAAGCGGTGCCGCACCTACTCGAAGGGCAACCGGCAGAAGGTGGCGCTCGTGGCCGCCCTCGCCTCGGACGCCGAGCTGTTGATCCTCGACGAGCCCACCTCGGGCCTGGACCCGTTGATGGAAGCGACCTTCGCCGAGGAGATCGCACGCGAGCGCGGCCGAGGGCGCACGGTGCTGCTGTCGAGCCACATCCTGTCCGAGGTCGAAGCGCTCTGCGACCGGGTCAGCATCGTCCGGGCGGGGCGCACGGTGGAGTCGGCGCCGCTCGCCGAGCTTCGCGCGATGCGCCGCACGATCGTGACCGCGGAGCTGGCCGCGCCCGCCCCGCGGCTGGCCGAGGTGCCCGGCGTGCACGACCTGGAGGTCGATCATGCGCAGCGGGTGACCTGCCGAGTCGACGCGGAACACCTCGACGGCCTGCTGCGGGTGCTCGTCGCGTCCGGTGTGCGCAGCCTGACCTGCCGGCCACCCTCGCTGGAGGAGCTGTTCCTCGCGCACTACCGGGAGGACGCGCGATGAGCGCCGAGTTGGCGGGCACCGGGGCGCTCGTCCGGTTCGTGCTGCGGCGGGACCGGTTCGTGCTCGCCGGGTGGGTCCTGTTCATGGCGGTGCTCGCGGTCGGGCTCGCATCCGGCGGGAGCGCCGCCTACCCGACCGAAGCCGAACGCATCGCGGTGGCCGAGAGCATCGCCGCGAACCCGGCGCTGCTCATGTTGCGCGGTCCCGTGTTCGCACCGACGCCGGGAGGGCTTGCCGCACAAGGCTTTCTGTCCAGCGGTGTGCTGGTGAGCGGCGTGGTGAGCCTGCTGTTGCTCATCCGGCACACGAGGGTTGAAGAGCAGACCGGGCGCAGGGAGCTGCTCGGGTCCACTGTGGTCGGTCGGCAGGCTCCGTTGACCGCCGCGCTGATCGTCGTCGTCGCCGGGAACCTCGCTGTCGCAGTGGTGAGTGCGTTGGGGCTGATCGCGATCGGGCTGCCGGTGACCGGCTCCGTGGCGTTCGGCCTGGCGCTCGGCGCGGGCGGGATCGTGTTCGCCGGAGTCGGCGCGGTCGCCGCACAGCTGACCGAGGGCTCGGGCGGAGCGGGCACCATCGCGGTGGCCGTGCTCGCCGTGTGCTTCGTCGTCGCCGGGGTTGGCGAGGTGACCCGGTCCGCAGCCGTGTGGTTCTCGCCGTTCGGATGGGTCCGGCACACGCGGTCCTTCGCCGGTGAGCAGTGGTGGGTGTTCGCCCTTTTCGCCTTGTTGGCAACGGTTCTCGTGGTCGCGGCGTTCACGTTGTCGGCACGCCGGGACATCGGCGCGGGTCTGGTACCCGCCCGCCGCGGTCCGGTGGTCGGCGGACGCTTCCTGCGCAGCACGTTCGCGCTGGCATGGCGTCTGCATCGCGGTTCCGTGCTCGGGTGGACCGTCGGCTTCACCTTCCTCGGCACGGTGCTCGGGGCGGCGTTGAGGTCGATCGGTGTCCTCTTCGACACCCCGGCCTACCGCGAGTTGGCGGCGTCGTTGGGCGGCGGTGATGCGGCCGATGTGTTCTTCCGCCTGGTGCTCTACGTGCTGGCGCAGACCGCGACGGCCTCCGCGGTCATCGCGACGCTGCGAATGCGCACGGAGGAGACCGCGGGGCTCGCCGACGTCCTGCTCAGTGGGCCGGTGAATCGGATTCGATGGGCACTCGGCCACCTGGTGATCGCTGTCCTCGGGACGGCTTTGGTGCTGACGGGGCTCGGTTTGGGTGCGGGCCTCGGAGATCCGGATGTCCTCGGGATGACGCTGATGTACCTGCCCGCGTGCCTGGTTTTTGTGGGATTGGCAACGGCATTGACCGGGTGGGCTCCTCGGGTCGCTGTCCCGGTTACGTGGGCGGTGCTGCTGTTGGTGATTCTCGTGGACTTCCTCGGGGAGTTCCGGTTGGTGGATGTTTCGGTGCTGACGTTTCTTTCGCCGTTTGTGGCTGTGGCGGGGTCGGGGGCTGGCGTGGTGCTTGTGGGGATCGCCGGGGTTTTGGTGGTCGGCGGCTTGGTGGGGTTGCGGCGGCGGGATGTGGCTTGCTAGGGCGTGTCCGCCAGGTCATGTGCGGATGTTGTCCGGTGTAGCGCCGATCCAGTCGATGATCTCGACGATGTCGTTGCCGGCCTGCCAGTGGAGGCCGCGCCTGTCGTAGCGGGTCGCGATCGCCCGAACTGCTTGCGGCGGTTGAACCCTCGCTCCACCTGGTTACGGCGCTTGCACCTCTCGGCGTCGAACGAGGGGGCCGTCCACCGGCCGATCCCTCGCGCAGCCGATTGTTGACCTGATCCCGGCGCTCAGGAATCACCGCCGTGATCTTGCGGTGCCGTAACGCGGCCCGGCTCGCCTTGCCGCCATAGGCTTTGTCCCCGGTCAACGAGTCCGGCCGCGTGCGGGGCCGCCCCACCCCGCCCGGCCGCGGCACGGCGATGTCGGCCAGCAACGCCTCCAGCTGCTTGGTGTCCGCTGCCTGACCCGGAGTGACGCGGCTGGCCAGGCAACGGCCCGGCCCTCGCTGATAGTGTGGATCTTGGAGGTCAGACCGCCAGCGCCGTGTCCCTGCGGTCCGGACCGATCGACGGCTCCGCTCCCGGGTGCGCAGGATCAGGTGCCGAATGGCAGGCCTACCAGCGCGGCGGCACCGTTTCCAGGGCCTGCTCGTCCCTGTCCGGTTCAGGCCACGCCGTGCGGTGCGTCGGCTCAGTTGGTGCTGGATCACCCGCGGGCTCACGGTCCCATGCTGGCGATGTCCATGGCACCCAGGAACTGCACCCCGCACACGGGCTTTCCGCTTCGGTCGCGGCGCTCACCCTCCTTTTCGGACTGTCCTCTACCGGGTGAAGAGCGTGCGGATGGCCGCAGCGACGTCCTCCGGACGTTCCTCGGGAAGGAAATGGCCGCAGGGCAGGACGTGAGTGCTCAGGTCGGGCGCCCAGCGGGCCCATACCTGGTGCGGGTCGAACGGCAGATCCACCTCGCCCGGGTCCTGCCACATCGCCAGGACCGGCATGGTCAGCCGGCGGCCCGCGTCCCGGTCAGCCTGGTCGTGGTCGGCGTCCACGAACGCGCTGGCGCGGTAGTCCTCGCAGATGGCGTGAATGGCCTCAGGTGTTCGGGCCCCGGCCAGGTAGGTCGCTCTGATGTCGGAGGGGATCGGCTGGGCAGCCCAGTTGTCCAGGAAGTGCCCGAAGAATGTGTCCGGGTCGGCGGCGATCATCCGCTCGGGCAGGTCGGACGGCTGGGCGAGCAGGTACAGGTGGAAGCCGAACACACCTGCGGTGCCGGTGAGAGCAGCCCAGTTGTCCAGGGTGGGAATCACGTCGAGCACGCCGAGATGCGTGATGACGTCCGGGTGGTCGAGCGCGGCGCGGAACGCGACCAACGCGCCACGGTCGTGACCGACGATCCCGAACCGGTCGTGGCCGAGGTCGCGCATCATCGCGACCATGGTCGCGGCGGTGGTGCGCTTGGCATGTCCGTCTGGCGGTGGGGCGCTTGCGCCGTAGCCAGGAAGGTCGGGGCACACCACGGAGAAGTCCTCTGCCAGGGACGTGGCCACGTGCCGCCAGGTGAGATGGGTCTGAGGGAAGCCGTGCAGGAGCAGTACCGGGTACCCGATGCCGCCGTGGACCACGTGTATCCCGGCCCGGGTGTCGTGGGCAAAGCCAGGGAAGTTCATCATCCGCCTCCCAAATTGTACGGTGTCCAATTCGTATTGGACACCGTACAGTACGGGGATGGATCGTGGACGTGCCCCAGGCCACCGAGCCGGCCTCACCCACGCGGCCGTGCTTGGCGCGGCCCGTGACCTCTTGGCCGAGCACGGCGTGGCAGGCCTGACGATGCGCACGTTGGCCAGCCGGCTCGACGTCGCCCCGAATGCCCTCTACAGCCACGTGGCCAACAAAACAGCGTTGGTCGACGCGCTGCTCGACGACGTGCTCGGCGCGGTCATCGTGCCCGCAGACGGCGTCCAGAACCCGGCCACGGGCCTGCGGCAGCTCATGGCATCGACCTACGAGGTGCTCGTCGCCCACGCCGACCTCGTGCCGCTCTACCTGAGCCGCCAAGGTGCCCATGGCCCCAATGCGCAGCGGCTCGGGGACGTCACCATGGACCTGCTGCGCCAGGCAGGCGTTCCCGAGCCCACCGCATCCGACGCGCTCCGGGTCCTGATCGTCTACACGATCGGCTTCGCCGCCTTCACCCGACACCTGCCGGCCACGAGTGGATCCGAGCGCGAGCCGAGCGCCGCGGAGATGCTGTCCAGCTTCAACCACGGGATCGGCTGGCTGCTCACCGGGATCCAGCAGAACCAGGTCTGACCGTGATCATCCGTTGACCTCGGCACGGAGCCCGGAGCCGTGTTCGAGGCCGCGGCGGGTGATCGCCGGTGTAACGCCACGAGCGCGGGCCAGTCGGCGGCGATCGTCGTGGTCCGCGCTTCGGTCGTCCGACCACGCCTCGGATCGGCAGGACGGCGTCGGCGAGGTGATCAGTTCACCAATTCTGCCTGCGGTGCAAGGGTTTCGCGGGTGGAAGTCTCTTGTGGACCGGACTGGCGGCATGGCGCTGGCCGAGTTGACCACGCCCGAGAAGGAACGAGTGCTGGAGCGTGACGCGCACGTCAGGGAAGCGCGCGCCGTTCTCTCCGTTCGGATGTCGAGGTCTGCATACACTTGCCGGGTGCGATTGCAGAGAGTTCGTGCTGACGACGTTCCGACGCTCAAGGCATTTCTGAGTGAGGTCGACTTGACGCTGAGCGGACTGCACGCCCCAACCGTCCGCCTCTGGGTGGAGCGTAGTGCTGACGGAAAGGTCGTTGGTAGCACGGGCTACGAGATCAGTGAGGACGGCCGGCACGCGTTGGTGCGGAGTGTCGGGGTCAGCCCGTCGATGCGTTCGTCCGGCAGAGGGAGCGATCTGGCTCGCTTCGCGTTCGATCGGGCCGCAGAGGAGGGCGCCCATCAGGTGTGCCTTTTCCAGCAGACCGGGCAGTTCGACCGCGAAGTGGCGTGGTCTCGTTCCCTGGTAGAAGATGCCCTAGCAACCTGACGATCGCGCGGAGCACCGCACCGCCGCGACAGGACAGAGCAAGCTCGTCCTTGAGATGTGGTTTCACAATGAGCGGCGTTTCCGATGGCTGTGACCGCGTGTCGTTCGCGATGCTGGACCAGTGATCGCGGAACTGGTGCCCGATGAGTTGTGGCGACGGGTCGCGCCAATGCTGCCTGTCCGGCCGCCGCGTCGGACCCGGTATCCAGGCAGGCTGTCCGCCGACGATCGTGCGGCGCTGGCCGGGATCGTGTTCGTGCTCAAGACCGGGATCGCTGTCCCGAAGATCGGAGGCGGGCCGCGTCAACGGCCTCGTTACCTCTACGGTAACCGGGCCTACGACAGCGAAGGTCACCGCCGATCATTGCGCGCCTTGGGGATCCGCCGCGCATCGCCCGCAAGAACACGGTTGTGGGTTGAATACCGTCCGCCGGGTGGCCGAGCACAGTTTCGCTTGGCTGCACCAGTTCGAACGCCTGTGCACACGGTACGAATGCCGGGCCGAGCTTCATCTTGGTCTCCTGCACAGATCGCGGTCGATCCGTCCGGCACGATCACCGGAACCGTGCAGGACAACACCGGCACGCCTGCGTCCTCCCGTTCGCCGCCGACCCCCGCCTCCGCTTCTTGGAGCACCCTTGTCGCAGTGGGCCGGCTTGGTGGTGGGTGCCAGACCGGATCCGGCCCGGCGCCCACGCGGTCCTCGCTGAAGGCCTAACTGTAGATCCAGGTGGCCCAGTAAGGATTGCCGGCACCGTCCTCGCCCTCCAGGCACCGCCCGGGCGGGTTGATGTACGTTCCGGCGAGGTAGAGGCAGTCGGCCTTGCCTTGTTCGGTGTGCGGGAAGATCTTGATGATGTGCCATGACGCCTGGACGGTGACCGGCGAGTCCGTCGTCACGGCCGCGGCGGCAGGGGAGATCAGGCCCATCGCGACGCCCGCCGCGGCCAGTGCCCCCACGGCCGTCCTCTTCATGCGCATGTTCTGTCCCTCCAGAGAGGCATCGAGCGAAACCACATCGTCGGCAGCAAAACCCAGTAACGGCAACTGTTTTCAGTCCCGTGTGAAGGTGCTTCGGCCTCGAGAGGGGCTTACTGACCAGTTCGAAATGAGTCGGCGTGTCGACTTCTCTGGTGGCAACATCCCCCAGGATCACGGCGTGCGTGAGGAGGTCCTGACCGACGAGCTGTGGGCACGGCTGGAGCCACTGATACCGGTACACCCCAGGCGCTTCCGCCATCCCGTTCGCAGACGTGCCGGTGCTCGGGCGGCGTTGGAGGGCATCCTGTACGTGGTGCGCACCGGCATCGGCTGGAACCGGTTGCCCACCGCCCTGTTCGGCGCCTCGGGTGCGACGTGTTGGCGGCGGTTGACCGAGTGGCACGAGGCCGGGGTCTGGCAGCAGTTGCACGATCGACTGCTCGCCGAACTGCGCGCGACGGTTACGACCACGACAAGTACCGCCGCCTGGTCCGTGCTCGCGGCATCGTCGCGGTCATCGCCCGCCGCGGCGTCGAAAACGTCTCGGGCCTGGGCAAGCTCCGCTGGCCGGTGGAACGCACCTTCGCCTGACTCAAAGGCTTCCGGCGACTGCGCGTTCGCACCGAACGACGAGCCGATGTACACCAGGCCATCCTCAGCCTGGCCTGCTCGATCATCTGCCTCCGCAAACTCAATCTGAAGTGATCACTGAGAACAGTGACAGCAGGCCGGACAGCGACCGACTGGCGGGTTTGGCTCTGGGGGCGTGCGGGCTGGGCTTCCAGGTCGTGCCGGTACCAGCGTGGGGGCCAGAACTCGCGATGTCTCGGCGAAAGCGGATGGGTTGTCGTCGCGGGCGTATGGGTTGACTCGGCGTCCGGCTGTGTTGCAGGCGCTGGGTGAAGGCCGCGTCGACGAGGGCAAGGCGTTGTTGAGCCTCGACCAGGTCAGCGTCCTGTCCGCGACCCACGCGGCTATCGTCGAAGAGATCTGTTGGCCTACGCCCGGCCCGGAACTACACCTCGGTCCGGCGTCACGCGCAGACGGTGATCCACAAGCTCGATCCTGATGCCGCTGCCCATCGCCATGACCAGAAGCGCAACCTCGACGACATGTGTTCGATGCGGTTCCTGATGCCCGCCCTCGACGTCGCGCTCATCACCGGCCCGGCGCCCTTCTGATCGGGACAATCGTGGTGTGAGCATCAGGACGGTGTCATCCAGGGTCGTGTACGAGAACCCGTGGCTGTCGGTGCGCGAAGACCGCATCGAACACCTCGACGGGTCGGGCGGGCTGTACTCGGTGGTCGACAAGCCGGACTTCGCTGTGGTGATGCCGTTGCAGGACAACGGTTTCCACCTCGTCGAGCAGTATCGGTACACGGTGGGGAAGCGGTCGTGGGAGTTCCCCTCCGGGTCCTTCCCTCCCGGGGTGACGGGCACGGTGGAGGAGATGGCGGCGGCGGAACTCGCGGAGGAGACGGGGTTCGTGGCGGGGCGGATGGAGGAGCTGGGCTACCTCCACTGCGCGAACGGGATGTCTGGGGTGGGGGCGCACGTGTTCCTCGCGACGGACCTGACCGGGGGAGAACCCCATCGGGAAGCGACGGAGCAGGACATGCGGCAGCGGTGGTTCTCGCGGGCGGAGGTGGAGGACATGGTGCGCGGCGGGGTCATCACGGACGGTCCGACCCTCGCCGCGTACCTGATGTGGACCCTGCGCGGCGTGGGGTGATCAGCGGCGGGTCAGCCACTCGGCGAAGGTGGGGCCCGCGATCACGGCGTCGGGGCCCGGGAGCAGGGCGCCGGTGGCCTGGAGTCCGTGGTTGGGGTCGCTGGTGTCGGCGACCTCCTCGACACGAGCGGGGTAGCCGCGGCGCCGGGCGACCTCGGCGGCGGCCACGGACAGGCGGATCTCCTCGGGACCGGCGATGTCGGTCATGGCGGGACCGTCGTGGACGGCGATCTCGGCGAGCTTCTCGGCGACGGTCCGGACAGCGACGAGCTGGGTGCGCATCGCGGGGACGCGGGCGACATCGCCCTGGGTGGTCCACTCCAGCATCATCGCGGGGAACTCGTGGAACTGGGCGGCGCGGACGATGCGCACGGGGACGGGGCCTTCGAGCAGCGCGCGTTCCTGGGCCAGCTTGCCGGCGTAGTGGCCGGAGGTGAACTCGTCGATGCCGATGATCGAGACCAGGACGATCCGTCGGACACCCGCCGCGGCGGCGGCGCGCTGGAGGTTGCGGGCGGTGGTCCGGAAGAAGCCGGTCACGACGTCGGTGTCGGGGGACGGCGGGATGTTGACCGCGTCGATGACGGCCTCGACGCCGGACAGCGCCTCGGCGAGGCCGGTGCCGGTGTGCACGTCGACCCCGGCGGAGCGTGTGACCTCCACGATCTCGTGGCCCTGGTTCTTGAGGATGTCGGTGACCTCGCGGCCGACCCGGCCGCCTGCACCCACTACAGCGATCTCCATGGTGGAAGGACGGGGCAGGGCCGCGGAAGGTGACATCGGCGGGATGCGGTTCAATCTGGCGCAGATCCGACCAGGGCTAGCTCAAGGAGATCGTGCCGTGAACGTGCCGGAACTGGTGCGTCGCCTGCCCGAACTGGGGCTGACCGAGGACGCCATCGGAGCGGGGACGCTGGTCCACGACCGGATGTGCATCGCCCAGGACCCGGAGTCGGGGACGTGGGCGGTCGGCTTCATCGACGCCAGCGGCCGCCCCGGGCGGTGGCGGGCCTTCACCGAGGAGGCCACGGCCTGCTGGTACCTCTACGGCGAGCTGGCGGCGGACCAGGTGTGGCGGGGCGCGCTGGGGCGCGGGACGGGAGCGGGCTGATGCAGGCGGTGCTGTTCGAGCGGAACCTGGTGCGGCTGGGCATCGACCCCTTCGACCCCACGGAGAAGGCGGCGAACCGCTGGCACGTCGAGCAGGCGGGAAGGCGGTGGCTGGTCCGCTACCTGGACGCGGACGGCTCGCCGGTCTGCTCCGCCGACCTGCCCGACAAGGACGCCGCGTGCACGTACGTGCTGGGCAGGCTGGTGGCGGAGCGCTTCAGCCGGGCGTGATCGCGACCGCGCGGGCAACGGCAGTGCTCTGTCCATAGTGGACATCCACTGTGGACAGAGCACGATCGGAGCGCTGCCCGGAGCGCTCGCCGTCAGGCGCCGCGGTAGGTGCCGAACGACCAGAGGTTGCCGTCGCGGTCGCGCAGGTCGAAGGCGCGGGAGCCGTAGTCGGTGTCGTGCGGCTTGCGCAGCACCTCGACGCCGTCGGTGGCCTCGGCGCGTTCCCAGACCTGGTCGATGGTGGCGGCTTCCGCGGCGACCACGTACACGCCCTGCGGGCCGAGCGCGCCCCAGTCCCCGCTCTTGCCGCGGCTGCCGAACATGACGCCGCCGCCGTCTGGCCAGCGCGCTTCCGCGTGCACGACCACGCCCGCGTCGTCGCGGTGGACCGCGGTGACGGTGAACCCGAAGACCTCGGTGAGCAGGTGGATGCCGGCGTCCACATCGGTGAAGCCGACGCTGGGCCACACGGTGGGAGGGTTGGGAGTGCTCATGACGGCGATCCTGCCCACTGTCCGGGTGCCTCGTCTTGAAGGAATGGGAACTCGTCGGACAGCCACTGCCCGACGCTGCACCCGGCGAGCGCCCGCCACTCCCTGGCCAGGTGGGACTGGTCGGCGAACCCGCAGCGGTGCGCGATGTCGGCGAGCTGGGGCGCTCGCGGGGCGGTGAGCAGCCGCCGAGCGGCCTCGAACCGGGCGATGCGCGCGGCCTGCTTCGGGGTGAGCCCGGTGGCCGCGCGCAACCGCCCGGCGAGGTGGCGGCGGCTCCACCCCACGTGCTCGGCCAGCGAGTCCACCCGGACCCGCCCGTCGCTGTCGAAGATCACCCGCCACGCCTCGACCACCTCGGGCGGCAGCGCCGCGGGGCGGTCGCCGAGCCTGCTCAGCAACGCCTCGTCCAGCAGCGCGAAGCGGTCGGCCCACGTGGCGGTGTGGTGCAGCCGCTCGACGAGCAGCATCGCGCCGGGACCGAAGATCTGGCCGAGGTCGAGCACCTGGTCCAACAGCTCACCGGCGGGCAGTCCGAGCAGGGTCGTGGAGCCCAGCGGGGTCAGCCCGTACTGCAGACCCTCCTGCGGGCGCGAGGCGTCGATCAGCGCGGGTCTGGTGTGCAGGCCGCCGACGAGGCCGTGCGCCGCGGTCGTACCGCTGGGTCCGTCCACCCGCAACGGTGCGAGCAGGTCCACGACGAACGTCAGGTGCCGCGACGGCAGGCCCCGGTGCAGCCCGGTCGGATTGGCGGGCACGTGGTAGCCGTGCGCGGCCGAGACGAGCGGCCGCAACGGCTCCGGCGGGACGTGGACGAACAACGACACCCCAGGATCATCCACCCCGCGGGCGGTCGACGCAGCCGTGCGACCCGGCGGGTTCCGCGTCACCCCGAACCCTTCCCTTTCGTGGGCCACGCCGGTATGTGCGCGACGTTCTTCCTGGTCCGGTGTGAGAAGGTCCGGGAGGCGGTGCGCGTCGTGGGGACGAATGCGGGCACCGGGAAGAGGAGCGGTGGAATGAGGCTGGTCGTTCTCGGTGCGAGCGGGAGGCTCGGCCGGGCGGTCGTCGAGCTCGCGCTGCACGACGGGCACTCCGTCACGGCCTTCGTCCGGGACGGGCTGGCACTGGGTCTGCCGAGGCAGGGGCTGTCCGTCGTCGTCGGCGACGTCCTCGACCCGGCGACGCTGGAAGGGCTGTTCGTCGAGGTCGACGCGGTCATCTCGGCGCTGGGATCACCGGGGAACGGTCCGAGCGTGGTGCGCTCCCTCGGCTGCCGCAACGTGGTCGACGCGATGGAGCGACAGGGCGCCCGCGTGCTGGCCGCGGCCTCGGTCGCCGCGGTGGAGCCGGGGGTGAACCCGATGGCGCTGACCTCGGCCATGGCCCACCGCCAGGTGCTCAAGGACGTCCGGGGGATGGAGGAGGTCATCGCCGAGAGCACCCTCGACTGGGTGATCGTGCGCGCTCCCAAGCTCACCGACGGCCCGGCGACCGGGAACTACCGCTTCGCCAAGCGCAGGCCGCCGCTCGGCGGGGTGGTCATCTCCCGGGCCGACATGGCCGAGGCGATGCTGTCCTGCGTGCACGGTCCCGGGCGCACGCACGGCACGGTCGCGGTGGCCTACTAGCACCGCGCTCCACTGTGGACCCCCGGGCGGAGCTGGAGCGATGCCGGCTTTCGGATCACATCGTCCTGATGGTGACCGCGCGCGGCGGGTCGTTCTCGACGGCGGGAGGAGTGGTCGCAGCACTGCTCGTGGGCCAGGCGATCACCGCGCCGTGGATCGGCAGGCTGGCCGATCGGCTCGGGCAGGGACGTGCCCTGCGTGTGTGCGTGGCCGTGCACACATTGGGGCTGCTGGAAATTCTCGTGAGCGGCGCGTGGTGGACGGCAGTGTTGAGCGGGCTCTGCGCGGGGGTCGCGTTCCCGCCGATCGGCTCCATGATCCGGGCCCGGTGGGTCAACGCGGTGGGCGGGACGAAGCTGCTGCAGACGGCGTTCTCGGTGGAGGCGGTGTCGGACGAGCTGGTGTTCGTCTTCGGCCCGCTGATCACGGTCGCGCTGTGCACGCTCGTCGCGCCGGAAGCCGGGTTGGTGTGCGTGCTCGTCTTGACGCTCGTCGGTGGGATCGCACTGCGGCGCAGCGGCGCACCGAACCGCCCACGACGACGGCGAAGCCGGAGCCGGTGATCACCAGGGAGGGCATGCGCGCGCTGGTCGTGGTGTGCCTGGCGCTGGGCACGATCTTCAGCGCGCTGGAGCTGGCCCTGGTCGCGGTCGGCACCGAGCGCGGCGGGCCGTTCGCGGTGGGTGCGCTGGTGGCGCTGCTCGCCGCCGGAAGCCTTGTTTCCGGTCTGCCCGGCGCCTACAGCTCGTCCAGCAACGGCATCGGCAGCACACCGGCGAACATCGCGGCCACCGCGATCACGAACCGCCGGTGCACGGGGGCCTGCCAGCCGAGAACTCCGTACTGCGGAACGGGCGTCGAGCGACGACGCATTGGGCCTTCGCCGAACGGCTCGCGGAGTCGTATCCGGACGTGCACGTCGACGCCGGGCCGATCTTCGTGCGCGACGGCGACGTCTACACGGCGGCAGGGGTCACCAGCGGGCTTGACCTGGCGCTGTCCTTCGTCACCGACGATCACGGGCCGGAGCTGGCCCGCGACGTGGCCCGGTCCCTCGTGGCGTACGTGCAGCGCCCGGGCGACCAGGACCAGGTGAGCATGTTCCTCGCCGCTCCGAGTCGCCGCGCTCGCCAAGCGGTTCGGTCACAGCGCGCGGCACCTGACCCGGCTGTTCTCCGAACACCTCGACATGAGCCCGAGCCGCTACGTGCGCCGGGTGCGGGCGGAACTGGCGTGCCGGTTGCTCTCCGGAACCGGACTGCCGTTGGTGGCTGTGGCGCGCAGGTGCGGGTTCGGCTCCACAGAGACGCTGCGCAAGACGTTCGTGGACCAGTACGGCATGTCGCCGTCGGCCTATCGCAAGCTGCGGGCCTGAAGCGCTTCGTCGACGGAGTGGAACAGCGCCAGCTCGCGATCGAGTCCGGTGATCTCGATCGGCCGGATCACGGGTTGGTTGGCGTCGACGACGATCCGCAGCGAGGCCTGACGTTCCTTCGCGCGCTCGGTCACGTTCACCAACGCGGTGAGCCCGGCGGAGCCCAGGAAGGTGACGTCGGTCAGATCGACGACGCACACCTCGTCGAGGCAGGCGCTGGCCGCCTCGTGCAGCAGCGGGGCCGTGTCGAGATCGATCTCCCCGCCGATCGTGAGCACGGCGGCGTCGCCGATCCGGCCCCGTGAGATCTCCAACCCGATGACACCGCGCACGTCGGCCTCCTCAGCTCGATCGCGCCAGATGCGAGGCACGGCCGCGGACCCTCGGCCGACCCAGGTCGACCTCCGCCCACACCGTCTTCGAGCGCTCGTGCCGCGTCACACCCCAGGCCGAGGCGATCCGATCGACCAGGAGGAGACCACGCCCACCTCTGTTGTCCGGTGTGCGGATGCGCGGCAGAGCGGGCGAGCTGTCGTCGACCTCGACGCGCAACCGGTCCCGCGCCACCATGCTGACGCGGCACCTCCTCGGCCCCTCACCGTGCCGGTGGGAGTTGCTGACCAGCTCGTCGACGACTTGCACCGCGTCCTCGACGGGAACCCCGGTTCCGCCCGCGAGCAGGCCCCGCACCCGCTCCCGCACCTCGCGCATGCTGATCGCGTCCAGGTCGCAGGTGATGCTCTCCGGGTTGTTCAGCGCGCCCAGCGGTTGGGAGCACATATGTAGACCACACCCTCGTCGTCTCGTCACGTCCAGCCTTCCGGTACCCGCTGCCGCCGCCGGGGAAACTCACCACGCCGTGACCAGGGCGCGGAGCACCAGCAGGACCGGGACGGCGAGCACCGCGCCGACGATCCCGGCCACCACGACGCCCGCGCTGACGGCGAGCACGATCGCCAACGGGTTCAGCCGCACGGCCTGGCCGAGCAGGAGCGGCTGCAGCACGTGGCCCTCCAGCGTCTGCACGGCGGTGACGACGAGGAACACCAGCAGCGCGGAGAGCGGGCCGAGGGAGACCAGCGCCACCAGGATCGCCGCGAGGCCGGAGACGAACGCGCCGATGTAGGGCACGAACGCTCCCAGGAGCACCAGCGAGGCCAGCGGCACCACGAGCGGAACCCCGATCAGGGCCAGCCCGATGCCGACGCCGAGTGCGTCCAGCGCCGCCACGGTGAGGGTCGCCCGGCCGTACGCGCTGAGCGAGCCGAACGCGCGCTCCCCGGCGGTCCTGGCCCGGTCCCGGACATCGGCGGGCACGGCCCGCAGCAGGAACGAGCCGATCTGATCACCTTGGTACAGCAGGAAGAACAGCGTGAACACGGTCAGCAGCAGGCCGCTGACCAAGGCGCCGACGCCGGAGGCGGTCGCGGTGGCACCCGCGGCGAGCTGGTCGGCGTGGTCCCGCACCCAGCCGGTCACGCCGCGGACCATCTGGTCGAGCTGGGGCTCGCTCAGGTTCACCGGGCCGGTCAGCAGCCACCGGCGCAACTCCTCCAGGCCCTGCACGAGCTTCGCCTGCAGGTCCGGCAGACCGGTGATCAACCCGTTGACGGCGAAGGCGAGCACGCCGCCCAGGACCGCGAGCCCGCTGAGCAGCACCAGCGCGGCGGCCAGCCAGCGGGGGAGCCTGGCGCGCTCGAGCAGGCCGACGACCGGCCGGAGCACGGCGGCCAGCAGCACCGCGACGACGACCGGGGTGATGATCGGGCTGAACCAGCCGAGCACCGTCCCCGCGACGTAGGCCAGTGCGAGGAGCACCAGCACCGGCCACAGGGTCCGACCGGCGGTGAGCAGCCACGCGGCGACGCGCCGGGACTCCGGCATCCCCCGCGGGTGTGATTCGCTGTTCATCGTCCCGGGGTTGCCGCTGCGGACCGAACCTAGTCGGCTCGCGCGTTCTTCAGCCGTTTGCGCAGCGCGCTGATCTGTTCCTGGGCGAGGGCCAGCTCGTCCTCCAGGCCGACGATGCGGGTGGCCGCGACGAGGTTGTGGCCCTCGTCGAAGAGCGCGCGGATGCGCCCGGCCAGTTCGAGCTGGCGGCGGGTGTAGCGGCGGTGCCCGCCTTCGGAGCGTTCGGGCAACAGCACCCCGGAACCCTCCAGGCTGCGCAGGAACGCCTGCTGGACGCCCAGCAGCTCCGCCGCCTGCCCGGTGGTGTAGGCGGGGTAGTCCAGGTCGTCCAGGTTGTTCAGGGACACGGTCGGGAACTCCTCACGCTCGCCGCACTCGCCTCAGGATAACCGGCAGCAGTGGCTTGACATATTCTGCAGCCGGGACTATAAGAAAAGTGTAGTGCCTGAGCTAGGAAGGAGGACTGAGGCGATGATGATCCGCACGGACCCGTTCCGTGAGCTCGACCGGCTGGCGCAGCAGTTCCTCGGCGGCACCGGCACGAGGTCGCGGCCGATGGCGATGCCGATGGACGCCTACCGGATGGGCGATGAGTTCGTCGTCGCGTTCGATCTGCCCGGGGTCGACCCCTCGGCGGTGGAGCTGAGCGTCGAGCGCAACGTGCTGACCGTGAAGGTGGAGCGCCCCGGCCTGCCCGACTCCGTCGACGGCCAGGTCGTCGAGCGCCCGCACGGTGTGTTCAGCAGGCAGCTGTTCCTCGGTGACTCCCTGGACACCGACGGCATCCAGGCCGACTACGACGCCGGTGTGCTGACGCTGCGCATCCCGGTCACCGAGCGCGCCAAGCCGCGCCGGATCGAGATCGCGGGCGGAGGCGAAGCCAAGCAGATCAACGCCTGAGACCCGGGCCGGGAACCCCAGTGAACAGGAGGATGGCGATGACGGCGATGAGCGCGGACAAACCATGGAACGACGTCGCGGACCAGCTGCGCCCCGCCTGTCCCGACCTCGAACCCGACGAGGTTCCCGGCCCCGTTCCGCACGCGGATGTGGAGGCCGACCCGGCCGACGTCGCCGAGCAGGCGCGCGTCGTCCCGCTGCCCGAGGACCCGTACCGACCGTGAATCCGTTGGGAGCACCGGAGATGAGCAGTGCAAAGCACCCCCGGGCGGCATCGAGGGCGCGCGGTCTCTCCGCCACGTTGGACGACGCCACGCGCGCGGTCGACCGCGCGGTGCGGAGGTACGTCGATCCGCGGCAGGCGCCGGATCCCGCCGTGGCGTGCGGCCAGAGCCTGAGGCTGATCCGTCTGCTCGGCGCGCTCGGTGAGCTGTCTGCCTGCCTCGCGCCCGGTGTCGGCGCCTACCCGGCGCAGTACGAGCTGGGCGCCGACGACGGCGCCGACCCCGCGGTGCACGTGGCGCGCGCCTGCCGTGGGCTCGCTGAGCTGCGGCACGGACTGGCGAGCGCGGAGCGCGCCGCTCGCGACGTCTTCACGGCGTTGAGCCACCTCCACGCCGACCGACTGCCCCGGATGCGGGAGAGCGTGGTGGAGCAGCAGGGGAGGTGATCAACGTGCAAGATCCCTACGGCGTGCTGGGGTTGTCCCGGGACTCTTCCCCTGCGGAGATCACGGCCGCCTACCGCGAGCTGGTCATGGCGTTGCACCCGGACGCGCGCCGGGCTTCGGCCGATCCGGACCGACTTGCCGAGGTCGTCGCCGCGTATTCCGTGCTGCGCGATGCGAAGCGCCGTGCGGCGCACGAAGCCACTCGCGCCGAGCCACCGCCGGTCGCGATTCCGGTGCGCGTGGTCCGGCCCCAGCCCGACATCCGGGTCGGTCCGACGCGCCGCCACCTCAGGTGATGCCGAACTTCGCCAGCGCGTTCGCGAGGGTGTCCTGCTCGTGAGCGGTCACGAGGGTCGTGGCGACCTCGCGGAGCTTCGTGTTGCTGTTCTGGGAAGCGCTGACGAGCACCCGGAAGCTCTCCGGCGCATCGCAATGGCAGCAGCGCATCACCAGACCCTGCGCTTGGCCGATCGCCTGCCGCGTGTCCAACGCGGTCTGCAGCTGTTCGATCATGCGGTGCCCGTCCTGGAACAGCGTCGCGTTGTCCAGGATCACCCCGGCCTGGACGGTCAGCAGCAGCATGATGTCGTAGGCGGTCTCGGCGAACTGGTGCGGTTGGGCGGAGAACAGCGTCAGGACCGCGGTGGAGCGGCGCGCGGGCAGGGGCAGCGTGAGGCAGCTGCGGAAGCCACGGCGCTCCAGCCGCGTGCCGAAGTCCGGCCAGCGCCGGTCGGACCGGGTGTCGTCCAGCCTGCGCGGCTCGCGGTACCGCAGCGCCTCACTGATCGGCCCGGACACCTTCCCGGGCAACGGATCCGCAGTGCCGGACGACGCGATCACGATGATGCCCTCGTCGGTCAGCTCGCTGAGCTCGGTCTCGGCGCAGCCCGGCACCGTGCGCGCGACGCGGCCGACGAAGCGCCCGATGGCGTTGGTGACGTCGTCGTCCTCGACCAGCCGTGAGACCTCGGCCAGTTCCTGGGCAAGTGTGAGCAGCTTCTCGGCCTCGGCCGTCATGGTGTTCCTCCCGGCATGTGGTGATGGCCCGCCGGTTTCCAGGGCCGGAGGCGACCGTGATCGCTGGGATGCTGCGCTGCCGAACACCCGTCAGATGGGGACTGACCGTACAGAAGCGGTCCGACCGCCTCCGACCACCCCAGGATATCGGTGAGACGGCGCGGCGATTGGCTCCGGCGAGCGGGCGCCTCTACGATGACCGGTGACGCGGTTGTGCAGTCAGCCGTGCAGTGCTCTCACACCGTCCCGGTGGAGCAGGACCGCGGGCTGCACACACTGATTCCGGCGTCCCACCACGCGATTCGCTCCGCTCCGTCATCTGCGGAGGAACACGTCGTGTCAGTCTTCGTCCACCCGCCACGGAGCTGCGGGATCCGGTTCGCGATCCGACAACCGAACCTCGTCCTGGTCCACGTGCGGGGCGAACTCGACCTGGCGACGGCCCCCGATCTGGAGTCCCGGCTGGTGACCACCGTCGTCGCACAGCGCCGTGGGGTGCTCGTCGTCGACCTGGCACGGCTGGACTTCCTCGGTGTCGCGGGGATCAACGCGCTGCTCAAGGTCCGTTGCCAGGCCGAGCGCAGGAACGTGGAGTTCCGGCTCGTCGCCGCGACCCGCACGGTGCTGCTGCCGTTGGAACTGCTCGATCTCGGGCGCGCGTTCTCGCTCCACCCCACCGTCGACACGGCAATGCCCCGGTGACTGCCTGTCGCGCAACGGCGGTGGCGGATACTGTGCGTAACATTCGCGGGGTGTCTTGTTCCTGCCTGATCTGCACGGAGCGCACCGCCGGACGTGACGCGGCGACCGCGGAAGTCGTGCGCAAGTCCCGCTGGTGCGTGCTGAGGATTCCAGGGCCCGTGGACTTCGCGTACACGGTCGGCCTCTGGCACAGCTTCCGGCGGCCCGAGCTGGTGATGTTCGGGCTCGACGGCGAGGACATGCAGCACTGGCTCAACACCTGCGTCCAGCGGTGCGTCGAGGACGGCTGGCCCACCGAGGGGGAGCAGTTCACCGGGGTGATCGAGGGCGTGCCCACGCAGCTGCGCGTGGTGCACCGGGACTGGCACGACCCGTTGTTCGGGACGGCGCACCGCTTCTACGGCGTCGACGTCCCCTTCCGCCAGGTGGTCTGGCCGGACAAGCACGGGCGCTGGCCGTGGGACGACCGGGCCAGCAGCGGCTGCCGCGGCAGGCAGGCGCGGACCTGGCTGCCGGTCTCGGAGCACCCGGCGGGCGGATGGCGCCTCGTCGGCGAGCTGGAGCCGGGTTTCCCGTTCGCGTCCGGCCCCGACGTGTGGGCGCTGACCACCAGGGCGGTCCTCGGCGGGGCGACGCCGACCTGGGTGCTGAACGAGGCGGGGTGCTTCGACGTGCTGGACGACCGCCGGTACGACGCGGACGACCTGTGCCTTGCCTACCTCGGCGAGCTGGTGATCAGGCATCCCGGCCTGGTGGCGCGCGCGGACCTGGCGGACGGCCATTCGGCTGCCGCGGGCAACGCCTGGCAGAGCGTGAAGCTCACCAGCGATGATCTCAAGCGCAGCGAGGACGCCTGGCAGACCGCTACGCCCTGAGCTTGCCCGACAGGTACGCCACGGAGCCGGAGACGAGCGCGCCGACGTCCGGGTGCCCCTCGAACCCGTGCCCGGCTCCGGCGATCGCTTCATAGGTCGAGTCGACGCCCTCGCCCAGGAGCCGTGCGTGCATGCGCTCGCTCTGTGACGCGGGCACGAGCGTGTCGGCGGTCCCGTGGACGAGCAGGCACGGCGGCGCACCCGCGGAGACGTGGGTGATCGGGCTCGCGTCGGCGACGCGGTCGGGGTTGGTCGCGGGCCAGCAGCCGAGCCACGGCGAGTACAAGTCGTCGTCGACGCCCTCGTCCATCGTCGCGATGTCGGTGAGCGGGTACCAGGCGACCACTGCCCGAACGTGCTGACTTGTCAGACCGGCTGTGAGCGCGAGGTGCCCGCCGGCGGAATCTCCCCACACGCCAAGGCGATCCGCGTCGAGGCCGTACTCGTCGGCGTTCGCGCGGAGGAAGTCGATCGCGGCGGCGACGTCCTCGCGCTGCGCGGGCCAGGTGGCCTCCGCGCTGAGCCGGTAGTCGATGGCCGCGCACGCGATCCCCGCGCTGGTCAGGGTTTCGAAGACGGAGTTGCGCGGGAAGGTCCGGTGCAGCCAGCGGCGATCACCGGAGTGGAAGCTGCCGCCGTGGATCCAGATCACGACCGGCGCGCGGTCGACACCGTCCGGCAGGTGGAGGTCCAGCAGCAACGGCCGGAAACCGCGGATCACCGAGTATGTCAGCTGCTCGTGGATCACCCTCGCATCGTTTCACGGTTGACCCTCACGTGACGTGAGTCCCTAGCTTCTCCGCCATGGCCGAGAAAACGCTCGACCCCCCAAGCGGGTCTTCGGTGACGATGACGAACATCCGCGTGTTCGACGGCGAACGCATGACCGAGGACTCGGCGATCCGTCTGCGGGACGGCCTGATCGTGGCGCTGGGCGGTGCCGAGCTGCTGGAGCCGGGGGACGAGCACGTCGACGGCCGCGGCGGCACGGTGCTGCCGGGGATGATCGACGCGCACGTCCACCTGCTGCCGGGCTCGCCGAAGCAGGCGGTGACCTTCGGTGTGACGACGGTTCTGGACATGTTCAGCAAGCCTGACCTGGTGCGGGAAGCGACGGCGCAGGGCGCCGGTCCGGACGCGGCCGACGTGCGCTCGTCGAGCGTCGGAGCGACCGCGCCCGGCGGGCATCCTTCCTTGATGTACGCGCCATTTCCCTATGTCACGGGCCCGGAGGACGCGGAGGCGTTCGTCGCTGACCGCGTCGCGGAAGGCGCGACCCACCTGAAGGTCCTCTACGAGGACGGCAAGGTCGGACCGATGTCCTGGCCGTCGCTGGACGTGCCGACCGTCGCCGCGCTCGTCGAGGCCGCGCACCGCGCGGGGCTCCTCGTCGCGGCGCACATCAGCACTGCTCAGGCCGCCGTGGACCTCCTGCCCACGGGCGTGGACGTGTTCGCGCACGTGCCGTTCGACGTGCTCACCGACGAGCAGATCCAAGCGATCGTCGACGCCGGTGTAGCGGTGATCGCCACGTTGTCGATCGCGGACGGCTTCCCCGGCAAGGACGGCGCGATGCCGTTGCTCGGCGAGCTGGCCCTGAAGCCGCGGCTCGGCCCGGCGTGGTCGGAAACCGTGAAGGCGCAAGGAGAACGGTGGTTGCCGCCGGAGTTCCCGGACTTCACGGTGCCTTCGGACAACGTGCGACGACTGCGCGCGGCGGGCGTACCGATTCTTGTCGGGACTGACGCGCCCAACCCGGGCGTCGTCCACGGGGCGAGCGTGCACCGCGAACTCCAGCACCTGGTGGCTGCCGGTCTTGATCCGCTCGAAGCCTTGAACGCGGCGACGGCGCGGACCGCGGACGTGTTCGGCCTGGCCGACCGGGGCCGCATTCGTCCTGGGCTCCGCGCGGATCTCGTGCTCGTCGAAGGACGACCGGACCGCTACATCTCGGACACGCAGTACGTCGCGGCGGTGTGGAAGCAGGGCGCCCGCCTGGACCTCGACGGGTACGTGGGCTCGGCCGACGAACGCGCCGGCCTCGCGATGCTGCGAGAGATGACTGACAGAGTGATTTCCGCTTTCCAGAGGGAGTTCGACCGATGACCGCCGGAACGAGCCCGATCGCCGTGCACCGCGACGACGACGGCGAGATCCTGGGCTACCTGCTACCGACGACGGCCGGCTGGCAGCCGATGACGGTGTTCGCGGCGGCCCTCGCCGGACCGTCGGACTTCGAGCAGGCCGAGCGCGTCCTCCGCAACGACGGCATGTCCTGCCTCTCCGACGTGTGGTGGATCGAGCACGAGCCGGGCGAGTGGCGCGAGGCCCGTATCCAGGAGGCCCGGCCGGACGGGCTCCGCGTGTGGTGGGCGGACCCGATGAGCGAGCAATCGCCGCACGGGCAGTGGATCGACCCGCGCGCGGTCACGGTGCAGCGGCACCGTCCGTAGCGGATATCAGTTGCGGCGCCGTGGATGCTGGGCGTGTGAGTAGCAGGTTGCGGGCGATCGCCCGCGAGGCCGTGTCCATCGCCGGGCGTGGCTGGTACCAGACGGCATCCGGTGACAGGGTGGACATCAGCGCAGGAGTGACCAGCGCGGTGTCCGGAACGCGTATCTACCAACCAGAAGACGCCGTCGCCGCGCCGCGGGAGGCGGAGCCGGTCATCGAGGTCGTCAACGAGTCCAGCCTGGACGCCACCCGGCGGCTGGGCGGAGACGTGGCGTGCCTGGTCTTCGCGTCGGCGCGCAATCCCGGTGGCGGGTTCCTCAACGGGGCCCAGGCACAGGAGGAGTCGCTGGCGCGAGGATCGGCCCTGTACCCGTGCCTGCGCGCCGCGTGGGACTTCTACGTGCACCACCGGGGCGATCCCGATCTCACCTACAGCGATCGCGTGATCTACTCGCCGGGCGTGCCGGTGTTCCGGGGCGACAAGGGAAATCTCCTCGACGAGCCGTACCCGGTGTCGTTCCTGACGTCCGCCGCGCCGAATCTCCACGCGATCACGCGCAATCAGCCCGAGCGCGCTGCCGGAGTCCCGGAAGCGTTGCGCCGCAGGGCAATGCGCGTACTCGAAGTGGCCGCGGACAACGGGCACCGCAGGCTCGTCCTCGGCGCGTGGGGCTGCGGTGTCTTCGGCAACGATCCGTCCACTGTGGCCGATGCGTTCGCCGAGGCCCTGCGGCGCGGCCCCTGGTTCGAGCACGTGACGTTCGCCGTGCTCGACCGGGGCCGTGGCGCGCCGATCTACACGACCTTCCGCGACCGGCTGAACTGAGCCACCCAACGGCGCTGCCACGGCGTCTCGACGGCCCTGGGGTGCAGATGCTCCCTGGTCCACGCGACCGCGCCGGCCGGATCGACACCGGCCAGGATCGCGAGGCAGCTGACCACGGTGCCGGTGCGGCCCACGCCGCCTCCGCAGGCGACCTCGACCGCCATGCCGGAACGGGCTTTCTCGTGCAGCTCGTGGATCTGCTCGATGGCGAGATCCCGGTCGCGGGGCAGGAGGAAGTCCGGCCACTGGATCCACGTGTGCGGCCAGTGCAGCTTCTCCTCGTTCTCCCGGCGGAAGCGGCCCGCGCCCAGGTAGAGGCCGAAGTCGGGCAACGGTCCGTCCGGCACGGGGCGCCGAAGGCCGCGGCCGCGGATCCAGCTGCCGTCGGGGAGCTGGATGGCTCCGGTGAGTCTGGGGTCGGTCATGCGATCACGCTCCCTGCCTGGCGCCTCGCGCGGTGCTTGGCGACGTTGAGACGGTTTCCGCACAGCTCGGGCATGCAGTAGCGACGCCGCCCGGCGCGGCTGGTGTCGGCGAACACCCCTCGGCAGCCGGGCGCGGCGCACGCGCGGAAGCGCTCGTGGCCGAGCGTCCGGACGACGCCGAGCAGTCCGAGGCTGATGAACGCGGCCAGTTCGTCGGCCAGCGAAGCCCCCGGGGCGGTCGGCACGTGCCACTGCCACTTGCCCTCTGCGGCGCGGCGGAGCACCGGGGCGAGGCCCGCGCGGCGCAACAGCACCCGGCCACCGGCGACTGCCTGATCAGCCGTCTCCGTCTCCATGATGCCGCGCACCTCGCGACGCAGTAGCTGCACCTGGAAGACGTTCTCGCTGGTCGGCGGCAGCGCCGCGGCGGGCCGGAGGTCGTGTGCCGCGAGGAAGGCCGCCAGGGCCTCCGGTGTCGGCAACGCCTCGCCCGTGCTCTCGCGGACCGTGGGCGAGGTGGTGACCAAGTCCGTCGCCACCGCGGCCCCGGCCACGTAGTCGTCGATGGGGATGTCCACCGCTTCCTCCACTCGTGTAAGCGGTGAAAACGTAGCATAACCCTTACTGGCGTCTCCGCAGCCCGCGCAACTGCGTGCCGCACCGCTGCTGGACGTCGTGCGCAGCGTCGGCACCACCGGTCGCGACCTCGCGGAGATCTGGGCCGTCGGCATGCTCACCGACTCGCCCAGTCCGCCGCACGAATGAATTTCGCGCTACCGCGCTCGCCCGGCCGGGGCGTGGCGAATTCCGCCTTACCGGGAAACGGGTTTGCAGGGACGTCAGCACGTTTCCGGAAGCGGCGGTCGGGCCCTCGCGTGATGCTGGCCCGCATGGACACGCTCGTGATCAGTGTGGTGGCCGTCTTCTTCCTGGCGATGGGCGGATACGCGCTCGTCGCGCCCGCGGCACTGGCGCGGCCGTTCCGGATTCGGATCGACACCCCGGAGAGCCGTTCGGAGATCCGCGCCGTCTACGGCGGGTTCGGGCTCGCCATCGCCGGTGTGCTCGCCGCGGCCGCGGCCGACGTCGGCGGGATCAGGACAGGTGTGGTGATCACGGTCGGCGTCGCGCTCGCGGGGATGGCGCTGTGCCGACTCGTCTCGCGCGCGGTCGACCCGGGGACAGCCTTCTACCCGATCTGGTTCTACTTCTGCGTCGAGGTCGTCGCGGCCGCGCTGCTCTTCGCCGTCGCCTAGGGCGTATTTCACGGGTCTCGTTCGACGAGAGCCGGGATCGAGGTCGTTCCTGGCAAGTCGGTGGGAAGGCCGCGTACCGGTGTTGTACGTGGGCTTTCCGGCGGCGCGGCCAGGGGCGGGCTCGGCCCGGGTATCGCGGACGCGGACCTGTGAAACACGCCCTAGTCGATGACGAACCAGTTGCCGTCGCGGTAGGACATCACGGCACTGCCGAGTTCCTGCTCGACGAACGTCGCGCTGGAGCGGATCGCCTTCGTCGGGATGTCGACGTCGCCGTTGGCTCGCTGCCGTGCCAGTTTCGGGTCGATGGTCGCCGTCTCCAGCGCCTTGCGCTTGGGCGCCGGGATCATCCGGAACGTGATCGGGAAGGTCTGGCGGCAGGTGCCGAAGCCCTGCACCTCCGCCCTCTTCGCCGCGGGCCCGGCGATCTCGCACACGGTGTCCAGGTCCTGCCTGCCCACGCCGTGCAGGAACTCCTCGTAGCGCTGGATCGCCGCCTCGACGGTCTTGGGCACGCCCGCCGCAGTGGTGGTGGTGACCGGAGCGGCCGTGGTGGTGGTGGTCGCCTGGACCGGCGCCGGGGGCGGTGGCGGGTCCTGGGCCTTCGTCTCGTCCTGGCAGCCCGTCAGCACCAGTGCCAGCCCAGCAGTGAGGAAGATCGCCGACCTCATCGCGCCCCCGTTCCCGTGGTGATCACAGCGCGGGCACTCTAGTACGACTCGCCGGCCCGCCTCCGCTCCGGTGCGCTTGCCGCAATTGTGAAGAACTGACCGATCCGCGCCGGACTCCGTTCGCGTCGAAACAAATGTCCTTATGCGATCTCAGGGTTGTCCCCGATTCGCGGTAAGCAGGAAAGGAAATACGGTCGCGACGAATCCGCCGCCGCCGCGAACAACGGAGGACCTTTGACCCGCACAGCATTCGCCGCATCGGCGGTGGTGGCGCTCGCCGCCACCCTCGTGACGGTGGCACCGGTCGCGTCGGCCGCCCCCGCCGCGCCGGCGTGGAAACTCTGCAAGGACATCGCCAACGGCTGGCCCGCCGGGGACGCGCAGACCGAGTGCGCCTCCGTCGCGGTCCCGCTGGACCACGCGAAGCCGGACGGACGCAAGATCAACATTGCGATCAGCAGGATCAGGGCGTCCGAGCCCGCCGCGCGCCGGGGCGTCGTGGTGTTCAACCCCGGTGGCCCCGGTGGCTCGGGGATCACGATGCCGCCGTCGATGCTGCGCAGCACCGTCAAGGATCTCGGTCGCACCCACGACCTGATCGGCTTCGACCCGCGTGGCGTCGGCTACAGCGACCGGATGACCTGCCCGGCCCTGCCCGAGGACACCGAGCGACCGCCCGCGTCGTGGTCGGCCAAGGAGAAGGCGCGGTTCCTCTCGGCCCGCGACGGCAGGGCCAACCGGCGCTGCGCCGAGACCGACCTCGAGTTCGCCAGGAACCTGACCACGGACGCGATCGCCCGCGACATCGACGCGATCCGCGCGGCGCTCGGTGAGAAGAAGATCAACTACTACGGCGTCTCCTGGGGCACCGCGCTCGGCGCGCACTACCGCAGCCTGTTCGACGGCAACGTGGACCGGATGCTGCTCGACTCGGTGATGCTGGCGAACTTCGACCTCGACGAGATCGACAACACCACCGTCGCGGCCAACGAGAACCTGTTCAACGACTTCGTCTCGTGGATCGCGCGCTACGACCGCGTCTACCGCTTCGGCACCACCCACGGCGAGGTCTCGAAGGCGCTGTTCGACCTGCGCAAGCTGCTCACCGAGTCGCCCAGGGTGGTCGGCAGCGGCCCGTCGCAGACGGTCATCGACGGCGACACGATCACCAACCTGATCACCGCGAACCGCAGCTGGTGGTCCGCGGCCGCGGCCGAGCTGGTCAAGATCCGGGACAACGACGTGCCGGAGCGCGCGCGGCAGGCTGCGGACGCGGTGGGGGAGCGCGCCACCGCGCGGTCGGCGGCCCGCGGTTTCGAGGGGAAGCCGGAGTACTTCAGCCGCTTCCTCAACGTCGCGGTGATCTGCAACGAGGCGCTGAGCACCCGCGACTTCGAGACGGCGTGGGAACACCGGATGGGCCGGATCGCGAAGTACCCGGCGGCGGGGGAGAGCGCGTCCTTCGACGGCATGTGCGCGAACTGGCCGCTACCGGTGCAGCCGTGGCGGCTGAAGTCCGGCGCCAGCGCGCTCCAGCTGGTCGGCCACCTCTACGAGGGCGTCACGCCGATCGACTGGGCGGTGTCCATGCGCGCCAAGATCGGCGGCGCGCTGTTCACCATCGAGGACGACTGGCACGGCTCGCTGTCCCGGCTGCCCTGCGGTGCGACCGGGGTCGAGTTCTTCGCCGCCGGCAAGACCAGCGGCGCGTCCTGCCCGGGCGCCCCGATCCCCACGCCGGAGACCCCGGCGCCGAAGTCCGGTGACGGGCTGACCGTCGAGCGTTCCCCGTACGACAAGGACCGCGTCGCCGCCTTCGGCTGACGCCTTCGCCCGCGCGGTCTGCCCGGTTCAGCCGGGCAGACCGCGCAGGCCTATCTCCACCCCGCGGCGCAACGCCGCCCAGAACTCCTCCGCCGACTGGTCCAGCTCCAGGCTCTTCAGCGCCGCCGCCTGCGCCCCTCCGCTCATCGCGCCCACCGCCGCCGCGGCGCTGATCGGGTCGAGCACGTCCGGGAACGCCCGGAGCAGTCCGTCGGCGATCTCCCGCTGCAGCTCCTGGCTCAGCTGCAGCGCCCGTCCCTGCAGCGCCGGCTCGGTCATGATCACCCGGCGGAAGCGGTCCATGCCCTCCGGGTCCCGCCGCCCGATGCCCTCGGCGAGGTAGTCGGCCAGCATCGCCTCGTAGGCCCGCAGCAGCAGGTCCGCGACGCTCTCGCCGGGCTTCCGGTCGGCCAGGACCGCCAGCGGTACCGGCGCCCTCGGCCCGGAGTCGGCGAAGAGCACGTCCTCCTTGCTGCGGAAGTGGTTGAAGAACGTCTTGGTCGCCACGTCCGCCGCCGCCGCGATCTGCGCGACGGTCGTGCGCTCGTAGCCCTGCTCGCTGAACAGCCGCAGCGCCGCGTCCGCGAGCTGCCGCCGGACCTGCTGCTTCTTCCGCTCGCGCCGGGACACCTCTGCCACCCGGGGAACTTTACACCGAGGATACGGTTACATTCGTTGTAAGTTTGCAGCTGATGTAACCGTGGAGGTCTGATGAGCCGCATAGCCCTGGCGGGGATGCCCGCGGCGGGTCACGTCAACCCGAGCGTGCCGCTCGTGCGCGAGCTGGTGGACCGCGGAGTCGCCGTCACCTACTACAGCAGCGAGGAGTTCCGGGAGGTGGTCGAGCGCACCGGCGCCGAGTTCCGCCCGTACCCCGCGGGCACGGTCTCCTCGCGCGCCATCGCCGAGGCCACCACGTCCGGCGGTCCGGTGCGGGTGGTCGCCACGCTGCTGCCCGCGACCGCGACCCTGGTGCCGTTCCTGGTCGAGGAGTTCCGCGCGCTGCGGCCGGACGCGGTCGCCTTCGACTCCAACGCGCTGTGGGGCTACATGGCCGCCGCGCGCGCGAAGCTGCCGAAGATATCGCTGATGACCACGTTCATGCTCGGCACCAAGGACTTCGGGTGCCTCACCGCGCGGGAGTGGTTCAGCTCGATGCTGCCGATGGTCCCCGACATCCCCTCGGTGGTCATGGCGAAGCGGCGGTTGCTGAAGCGGCTCGGCAAGGACATCTACCCGCCCTCGCCGACCCTGCCGATCCGCGGCGACGTGACGATCTTCCCGATCCCGCGCGAGCTCCAGCCGCCGAATCCGTCGCTGGACGAGCGCTGCCACTTCGTCGGCCCGACGATCGACCCCGCCACCCGGCGGAGCGAACCGGACTCCGAGCTGGCCGCGTTCATGGACAGCGCCGACCCGCTCGTCCTCGTGTCACTGGGCACCCTGCACGCCGGGACCGACGAGTTCTTCCGCACGTGCTTCACCGCGCTCGCCGACCTGCCCGCGCGCTTCGTCCTCGCCGTTGGCGCCCACGCGCGCCCGGGATCGCCGCCGCCGAACATGCTCGTCCGGGAGTCCGTTCCCCAGCTGGACGTCCTCGCGCGTGCGTCGGCCTTCGTCACCCACGGAGGGATGAACAGCGCGTTGGAAGGACTGTTCTACGGCGTGCCGCTCGTCGTGCTCCCGCAGCAGATCGAACAGCTCATCATCGGTCGTGCCGCCGCGGCCCGAGGCGCCGCGGAAGTGTTGCGCCACAACCTCTCCAACCGCCCGGTGCCGCCCGCCGACCTTCACGCGGCGGTCTCCCGCGCCCTGACCGACGCGTCGATGCGCGACGCGGCGAAGGCCCTTTCCGAGATCATCCGCTCCTCCGGCGGAGCATCCGCGGGTGCTCAGGTGATCCAGGACTTCCTCACCGCCGTGCGGTGAACCTCATCCGGTGTGCAGGCCACGCGCCTCGGAAACGCCCAGCACCGCCAGGCGGTCCGCCCGGTCGTTCTCCGGGTGCCCGGAGTGTCCCTTCACCCAGTGCCACTCGACCTCGTGCCGGGCCACCGCCGCGTCGAGTTCCCGCCACAGGTCCGCGTTCTTGACCGGCTCGCGGGAACTCGTCATCCACCCGTTGCGCTTCCACTTGGGCAACCACGACAGGATGCCGTTGCGCACGTACGTGCTGTCCGTGTAGATGCGCACGGTCGAGCGCCTCTTCAAGGCTTCCAGCGCTTTGATGGGGGCGGTGAGTTCCATGCGGTTGTTCGTGGTCGGGCCGGCGTCGCCGCCGTGCAGCTCCCGCTCGTGCTCGCCGTAGCGCAACACGGCACCCCAGCCGCCCGGGCCCGGGTTCCCACTGCACGCGCCGTCGGTGTAGATCTCCACGATCTGGTCTGGCTGCACGTTCTCCGCCGTCCGTCCGCCTCCGGGGCAGCCAAGCCTAGGCGGGGGTTCGCGCGCGTGCCGCTCGGGACCGGTCCCCGGTGTGTTCGCGCAGGATGCGCAGGTGGAAGGGCTCGGTGAACTCCTCAGCACGCACCCGGTCGACAACCGGCGCCACCTCACTACAGGCGTGGTGATCATCGCCGGGGCGCTGCTGTCCGCCGGGCTGGGGTTCGCCCTTGCCGGGCTTGGTGTTCCGCTGGCGCTGGTGCCGCTGTCCCGGGTGGTGCGCGGTGGCCTGCGCGAGCGCTTCGACGTCCACGAGGACGGGATCGTCCACCACACCCGCGGTGGCCGCCGCAGCTGGACGTGGTGCGAGGTCGCTTCGCTGCGCGTCCGGTGGAACCCGCGTCGGCGCAGGCTGTCCCGGTGCGTCGTCCGGTTCTCCGACGGCAGCCGCGTGGTGATCCACCGGACCGCGGTCGACGGCCCGCTCCTCGCGGGCACGCTGCTGGCCCAACGGCCCGATGCCACCGCTCCGGCAGAACCGAAGTGGTGGCACCGCTCGTGAGCTATCCCTTGCGCCGGGCGGTGAAGAAGGTCGTGACGCACATGACGCCCAACGTGAACGCCACGATCGAGCCGACGGACATCAACGCCAGCGTTCCATCGCCGTAGTCCGGGTCGTCGGCGACCAGGTGCACGAACATCGCAACAACGGTGCCGAGCAGCACGAGCCCCACGAGCAGCCAGCCGACGCCGAACCGGCGCCAGCGCTGCTCACTGTGCGGCTGCGGCCCAGCGGACGGACACCGTTGCCGCACAGTGCGTTCCAACAGCTCGAAATCCTCGGTGAGACCGTCGAAGCGAATCCGGGCACCGTCGTCGAAGCGGACCACGCAGCGGTGGTTGGTACCGAACAGCCTCGTGGCGCTCGTGTCACGAGGGGCGTGGTGGGAGTCGATGCTGACCACCTGCTCCCACCGCCAGCGCTGGGAGCCGTGTGCGATGCCGTGCTCGTAGACCTCGAAGACCTCGTTCAAGCCACCGCGAAGCGCCTTCACGAGAAGCCAGATTCCCCCGACCACGCCGACGATGGCGGCGCCCATGGCAAAACCGATGGTGCGGTCGATGGCGCTGGAGTTGCCCGCCCAGCGGCGGGGGCCGTCGGTCACCAGCACGGTGGCCAGCACCGTGGCGGCGACTCCGATGCCGAGGCTGAGGATTCCGAGGGCGAGGATGCGCCCGTTCGCCACCGCGTGCCTGCTGCGGAAGGCACCGAGGTCAGTCACCGGAGATCACCTTTCCTCCCTGTTCTGAGCCGAAGAGCTTCGCGCGGTCGGGGCGACGCCGACTCCGAGCAACGCGAGGGCACTGATCCAGCGGAGAGTCATGCGGCGCAACGTAGCAACGGCGTTCGGGAGGGCTCCCGATGCGCTAGTCCTCGACCCGCACCACGGCGAGCGTGCACGGCGCGTGGTAGAGCACCGCGTGGCTGACCGACCCGAGGAACGCGCGGCGCAGTGTCCCGCGACCGTGGCTGCCCACCACGAGCAGCGCGGCGTCCCTCGCCTCCTCCAAGAGCGCGTGCGCCGGTCCCTCAAAGGACACAACGCGTTCGACGCGGACATCCGGATGCGCGCGGCGCGGCTCTTCAAGGCACCGCTCGATCATGTCCTCCGCTTGGGAGCGGACCTGTCGCCAGTCGTAGTCCCACACGCGCACGGGCGCGAGCGCGTCGACCGGCAGGTCCGACCATGCGTGCACCGCGATCAGGTCGCCACCGCGGCGGTCTGCGAACTCGAACGCGAACTCGATGGCCTTGATGCTCGAAGGTGATCCGTCCACGCCGACGACGACGCGCCCGCCATCGGTGAGTCCGTCGCGGACCACGACGATCGGGCGCGTGGAGGTCTTCACGAGGTGCGCGGTCGTCGACCCGAGCAACGCGCGGGCCAACCCCGTGCGGCCGGACGGGCCGAGCACGACCAGCTCCGCGTCCGCGCCCACCTGGCTGAGCACTTCCGTGGGATGCCCGAAGCTCAACGACGTCTCTATGTCCACGTCCGGACACATGCGCTCGCACTCCGCCACAAGGGCTGACAGTTCGGACTCGGCGTGCGCGCGCACCGCGTCCTCGCCGACGATCTCGGGCAGGGGAGTCGTGATGGGGATGTACACGAGCTGGGGGGTCGGCTCCCGCAGGACGTGCACGATCAGCAATGCGCAGCCGCGGCTGGACGCTTCCCTTGTCGCCCAGAGGACGGCGCGCCGGGCTCGCGCCGAGTCGTCGAAGCCGACGACGACCGCTCGACTGGCCATGTCCTCGAATACCCGGGCGCGGCGCCGGACATGCCGCTATCGTCCGCCGCCATGAAGACGAGCATCGCCGTCGCCTTGCTGCTGAGCGTCGTGCCAGGACCAGCGGCGGAGACCTACGACGAGTTCTCCATGATGTACAACAAGTCCGCCGGGCTCGTCGTGGACAGCGCGGGCAACCCCGCCAGCCAGTGGGCGTGGCGGCCGGAGGGCTCCGGGAAGTCCGTGATCAGGTGGGACGCGCCGTCGAACTGGAACCGGCCGGGCGACGGGCTGGAACACTTCGTCCGCGACGGCGACTGGCTCTACCTGGACGTCTACGAGAACCAGTCGACCGGCACCTACAACCCGCAGCGCGTGACCTCCGAGCAGGTCGGCGACGGCGACTGCGCCAACCTCCGTCCGCTGCCCAGCCGCAACGGCCGGCAGCACTATGCACAGTGGACGATCCCCGCCCACGCGTACTGCCTGATCGCCGAGGGAACCATCACCACGCCGCAGGGCGTCGTCCGGTTCCGGCACCGCCAGGTGTGGTCACCGCCGACGACCTGCCAGACGCGGTTCCACGGCGCAGTGCGCTGCGTTCGGCAGACCGAGAGCTGGTGGGACGACAACGGGCATCCCTTCCAGCTGCGGATCGAGCGATCGCAGCATCTCGGGAAGGGGTTGGGGATGGGGTTGGCCATCCATTCCACGGTTGGTGGCGGGAAGCCGATTGATTGGCGGGCGGATTTGCGGAACGTGTGGACTTGGACCTAGGGGTTTGGCTGTGGGGCTTCCGGGTCGCGCCGGTGCCAGTGTGGGCCGGCTCGACCTGAGCCCCTTGCGCGTGCCCTGTCACACTTCGGTGCGCTGCTTCGTCTTCGTGGTGACAGTCGATCACGAAGCAGAGGAGCACCCTGGTGGATGCCGTCGAACTGGCCACGACCCTGCGCGAGCTGCACCACGCGGACGAGCCGTTGCTGCTGCCGAACGTCTGGGACGCGGCGAGCGCGAAAGCCGCCGAGCGGGCGGGGTTCCCGGCTCTGGCGACGACGAGCATGTCGGTGGCGCTGACGCTGGGCTACGCCGACCACGAGGCGGCACCCGCCGACGAGATGTTCGCGGCGGTGGGCAGGATCGCCCGCGCGGTGTCGGTGCCGGTGACGGCGGACATCGAAGCGGGCTACGGGCTGGCGCCCGAGGAGGTGGTGGACCGGCTGCTCTCCGCGGGCGCGGTCGGGTGCAACCTGGAGGACACCGACCACGGCGGCGTGGGACTGGTCGAGCCGGCGAAGCAGGCGGATCGGCTGGCAGCGGTGCGAGCGGCCGCGGACGCGGCGGGGGTGCCGATCGTGATCAACGCGAGGGCGGACTCCTTCGTGCCGAGCCACGAGGTCGAGGACCGGCTCGGTGACGCGCTGAACCGCGGCCGCGCCTACCTCGACGCCGGGGCGGACGCGGTGTACCCGATCTTCGCCGCGGCCGAGTCGGACATCAGCGCATTGGTCACGGGGCTGGAGGCGCCGGTGAACATCGCCTACATCCCGGCGGGTCTGCCGCTGCCCGCCACTCCGGGCCTCGCCGGCCTGGCGAACCTCGGCGTGCGCCGGGTGAGCTTCGGCGGTGGCCTGCACGCTGCCACGGAGCAGGCGCTGCACCGCGTGCTCACCGCCATCCGGCAGGGCGAAAACCCCTACTAGCGCTGGCGAACGACGAGCACCGGACAGGGCGCGTGGTGCAGCGCGAACCGCGTCACCGTGCCGCAGCGGGCGGCGTCGCCCCGCGCCACGACCAGGATGTCGGAGTCCGTCGCACGGAACACCGCGTCGAGGGCGTTGCCGTCGGAACGCGTGTGCACCCGCAGCGCTGAGCCGTACACCTTGGCGATCCTGTTCGCGGCGCGGAGCACAGCGGTGTCCTGGTTGCCGCCGTTGATGATGGCGGTGACCAGGCCCTGATGCCCGGCGATGGCGTGCCAGCGGCCCCGTACCACGAGGGTGTCGCAGCGCGCGGAGCCCGCGACGGGCAGGACCAGGGCGCCGAGGCCGAACGCGCGGTGCTGATCACCGCGGCAGCCCAGGACGAGCAACCGGGAGCCGGTGCTCGCCGCGAGCAGACCGGGGAGGGGATTGGGGTCCTGCCGGCTCACGATGCGCAGGTCGGCGTCGGTCCTCGACGCGTGCCGGGCTGCCCAGGTCAGCGCCATGTCGCTCCAGTAGGAGCCGTCGATTCCCACCACGACCCGGGCACAGGGGCGCCGGGTACCGGTGCGGGGCTCGGGGACGCGGACAACGGCGGTGGCGGGCATGAAGGCCTCCGATGATCGGGTCGCCCGTACAGCCCAGCGCGCGGGCTGCAGGGCGAACAAGAGGCGAAAGTCCCTGACGGGCGGGACACGCGACCCAGGATCGACCGCCGCGCGCTGTCTACTGTGGAGTAGCCAACCGTGCGGCGACACCAGGAGACGAACGTGAAACTGGAGATCCTGGGGGCGGGGGAGTGCTTTCGACTGCTCGGTACGGCCGAACTCGGCCGGATCGCCTACACCGACGAGGCCCTGCCCGCGGTGGTGCCAGTGAACTTCGTGCTGCACAACAGGTGCATCGTGTTCCGGACCGGGGAAGGCGGGAAGCTGACGGCGGCGGTGCGCAACGCCGTTGTCGCCTTCGAGGCCGATGACTTCGACGCGCGCGCCCGGACGGGCTGGAGCGTGACCGCGGTCGGCTACGCCAGGGTGGTGCGGGGCTCGGTGGAACGAGCTGAGCTGGCGGGACTGGGGCTGCGACCGTGGGCCCCGGGCAAGCAGGGCGACTTCGTCGTGATCGTGCCCGAGATCCTGCAGGGCCGCCGAATCCCGGACCCGGGCCGCCCGGCCGTGAACGGGCACTCAGGGAATCCGCTGAGGCAGGAGCAGTTCGGTGACCGGTCGCCTTGGCGTCGCGGGGACGGGTGAGCCGAAACCGAGGCGCAGCACGGCTTGCGGCGTGAGCGTGGTGCCCAGGGCGTGGCGCAGTTCGGACCGGACTCGGGGCACCTCGATCGGCTGGGACAGGAACGACGCGGACAGCCCGAGGACGGTCGCGGTCAGCAACAGCCGCTGAAGCGCCTGGCCTGCCTGCATCTCGGCGAGATCGCCTTCGTGGAAGGAGCACAGCACCACCACCAGCGGCTCGGACTCGAAGTCCTTGCCCGTCGTCCGCTCGGCACCCTTGCCCGAGGTGAAGTCCCGCAGCACCCACTCGTCCTGGGGTTCGGGCCGCGGTCCGGCCGAGCGGAGTGGCACGCCGTCCTGCCTGCCGTCGACGCTCCCGGTCCAGGCGGCGAACTCGGTGAGGAAAGCCGGATCGTCCAGTTGTGCGCGGTGGGCCTGGACGACCAGCCTGCGGAGCGTGGCGCGGTCCTCCTTCGTGGACAGCACGTGCAGCCAAGCGCGTTCGGCCTCGGTGGCGCGCACGAGTTCCGCCGCGTGCCCTGAAGGGACCGCCACATCGGCGAACGGGCGCCGGTTGGTGCGGCGGGCCGGGATCGCGCGCAGCAGCCGGGCTCGCTGCGGCGAGGGCCGCGACCGGCCACCGTGGCGGACCACGGCCAGCGGTCCGCTGCCCGCCCCCGTGGGGACCAGTGTCGTCAAAGGACGGACGCCCGCTTCTTCCAAGGCGATGCGGAGGTTGAACAGGGCGGCGCCGCAGGCCAGGCGCAGTTCCCGGTCGCCAGGGTCGGTGGCGGGCAGCCTGCGCCCGGGGTCGGCGTGCAGTTCGACGCGGTCGCGCAGCACCGCGAAGCGCCAAGGCTGGCTGTTGTGCACCGAAGGGGCGAGCGACGCCAGCCGCAGCGCCTCGCCGATCTCCGCCGCAGTCAGCCCCAACGCCGACCTGACCTCGTCCATACCAAGCACCTCCTTGTACCGCTGGTCGATGGTTCCGGTTCAACGATGTGCTTGGGCCGTATGGGGCGACCATGGACGAAAGTCCTCTGATACCAGGGAAGTACTCCATCTGAGACAGGAATTGGCGACCCCGGCCAGGACGTGCCAGTCTGGGCACGGCAGTAAGTGATCATCAGAGGAGCGAGCATGTCCCGCGCAGGCGACCCACCGCCACCGACCGCCGGTCTCGCCGGTCTGCGGTTGGACGAGTTGCTGAGCGAGGTCCAGGACCGGCTGGTCGAGATCGTCAAGACGCGCGACCGGTTACAGGGTCTGCTGGACGCGGTGCTGGCGGTCGGCACCGGGCTGGAGCTGGACTCCACGTTGCAGCGGATCGTGCAGGCGGCGGTGGACCTCGTGGACGCGCGGTACGGCGCGTTGGGTGTGCTCGGCAAGCGCGAGGGTTTGTCGGAGTTCGTCTACGTGGGCATCAGTGCCGAGCAGCGGGCGAAGATGGGCCATCTGCCGGAGGGCCGTGGTCTGCTGGGGTTGTTGATCGAACATCCGAAGGTGATCCGTTTGCCGGAGTTGGGCAAGCACCCGGCTTCGGTGGGGTTCCCGCCGAACCATCCTCCGATGAACAGCTTTCTGGGCGCTCCGGTGCGGGTGCGGGATGAGATCTTCGGCAATCTCTACATGACCGAGAAGCAGGGCGCCGCGGAGTTCACCGCGGAGGACGAGGTGGTGCTCCAGGCGTTGGCCGCGGCGGCGGGTGTGGCGATCGAGAACGCCCGTTTGTTCGAGCAGAGCCGGATGCGGCAGCGTTGGTTGGAGGCGTCTTCGGAGATCCGGGCGGAGTTGCTGTCCGGGGCCTCCACCGACGACGCGTTGCGGTTGGTGGCGCAGCGCGCGGCCGAGCTGTCCCAGGCCGACGGCGTGCTGATGCTGCTGGCCGACGGCGCCCAGTTGACGGTGCGCACCTGTGCGGGCGAGCGCAGCGCGGTGCTGCTGGGATCCAGCCTCGCGACAACCGCGGCTCCGATCGAGGAGGTCTACCGCTCCGGCGGGACCAGCCTGGTGCCCGACCTCGCGGCCGTGCTCGAGGCCGACCTCGGTGGGCACGCGGAGCTGCTGGGCCCGGCACTGGCGGTGCCGCTGCGAACGGCGGCAGGGGTCAGCGGGGTGCTGCTCGCGCTTCGCGACAAGGGGAGCGTGCAGTTCGAACCGGAGCAGGTGCCGGTGCTGGCGTCCTTCGCCGACCAGGCGGCGCTGGCGTTGGAGGCGGCGGAGACGCAGCGGGCGCAGCGGTTGCTGGATGTGCTGGCCGACCGGGACCGGATCGCGCGGGACATGCACGACCACGTGATCCAGCGGCTGTACTCCTCCGGGATGAGCCTTCAGGGCACACTGCGGCTGGTCAGCCAGCCGGAGGCGCGGGCGCGCATCCAGAAGGTGGTGCACCAGCTGGACGAGACCGTGCGCGATATCCGCACGTCGATCTTCGACCTGCACACCGCGGGTGAGGAGAAAGCGGACAGCCTGCGCAGGCGGCTGCTCGACACGGCGGCGGAAGCGGCGGAGGGCTCGGGACTGACGCCGTCGGTGCGGATGGCGGGGGCGGTGGACACGCTGGTGCCGCCGGAGATCGCCGAGCACGCCGAGGCGGTGGTCCGCGAGGGCGTCAGCAACGCTGTGCGGCACGCCAGGGCCTCGGCGATCACGGTGACCGCAGAGGCCACCGAGGACTTCGTGATCGAGGTCGTCGACGACGGGGTCGGGGTGCCGGACGGCGTGGCGCGCAGCGGCCTGGCCAACCTCGAACAGCGCGCCCGGACGTGCGGCGGGACGGCGACCATCGCGGTGCAGCCCGGCGGTGGCACGCGGCTGACGTGGCGGGTTCCGCTGTAGCCGTCAGCGTCCCTGCTGCTTGTTGCGCAGTTCGGTGGCGAGCACGGCGACCTGGGTGCGGCGGGACATGCCGAGCTTGGCCAGCAGGTGCGAGACGTAGTTCTTGATCGTCTTCTCGGCCAGGAACATGCGCGCGGCGATCTCCCGGTTGGTCAGGCCCTCTCCGATGAGTTCCAGGACGGTGCGCTCCTGGTCGGAGAGCTCGCGCAACGGGTCGACGGTCTCCTGCTCGCGGCGGATGCGGTTGAGCAGCGCGGTGGTGGCGCGGGCGTCCAGCAGCGACTGGCCGGAGGCGACCGTGGAGATGGCGGTGACCAGGTCGGTGCCGAGGACCTGTTTGAGGACGTAGCCGGAAGCTCCGGCCATGATCGCGTTGAACAGGGCTTCGTCGTCGCCGAAAGAGGTCAGCATCAGGCAGTTCAGTTCGGGCAGCCGCGAGCGCAGCTCCCGGCAGAGCTGGATGCCGTCACCGTCGGGCAGCCGGACGTCGAGCACGGCCACGTCCGGCGCGCAGGCCGGGACCCTGGCCAGCGCTTCGGCCACCGACGCGGCCTCGCCGACGACCTCGAAGCCGGGTTCGGTTTCCAGCAGGTCGGCGATGCCGCGCCGGACGATCTCGTGGTCGTCGACGAGAAACACCTTCGTGGTCATGCCAGAACGGTACCCATGGGGGCAACGGTCCAGTCAGGGTCGAAAGTCCCTGTGCCCGGGCGGTCCCTTGTGGACAGTGCTCTGGCGCGCGCTCGCCGTTCCGCCGGCGTTGCCCGCCGGGCTGTGCGGGCTCTGCTACGGGCTCGTGCAGCCGGCCGCGTGGATGGCCCAGCGCAGGGCGTGGACGCTGAATTCGGATCCGTCGACCCCGACGATGATGGGTTAGGCGAAGGGGGTGACGGCGACGGGGCAGGTTGCGCGGGTGATGAGGCGTTCTGCCAGGGGTTCGATGCCGCGGCGCAGGGCGCTGCGGTGGGTGCGCCCGAGCACCAGCAGCCGGGCACCGGCTGCGGCGCGGGCGAGGGCGGTGGTGGGTGGGCCGTGGAAGACCGCGCGGCGGACGGGGGTGCTGGGGTTGGCGTGGTGCCAGTGTTCCAGTACTCGTTGCAGGTAGCCGTATTCCGGTGGTAGGGGGCTGAGCTGGACTTCCAGGGTGCGTTCGTCGATGTAGGAGTCGATGTCGTTGGTGGTGGTGGCGTGCACGGCGGCCAGTGGCCAGTCGTGGGCGCGCGCGGTGGCGAAGCCGAACCGCAGCACGGCAGCGGCGGCGGCAGACGGTGCGACACCGAGCACCACGTGCCCGGCGAAGGGCTGTTCCTCCGGTGTGGTGGTGTGCGGGGGGACGACGATGACCGCGCTGGGGGCTTGGTTGAGGACGCGGCTCGCGGTGGAGCCCAGCCATCTGGCGGTGAGCCGGTGGGTGCTGCGTGCTCCCACCACGAGGATGTCGGCGGGCGTGACTTGTTCGGCGAGTGCTGCTCCTGGGGGTCCTTCGACCAGTTCTGCCTGGACGTGGTGTGTGGGCAGGGTCGCGACGGCGCGCTCCCATGCGGTGGCCGCGATCCGCTGGGCGGCGGTGGTGGGCCGGGCGCCGATCGAGACGATGGGCATGATCGTCCCGGAGGGCGCGGTGGCTTCCCGGGGGGCCTGCCAGCAGTGGCGGATCTCCAGCGGTGCGTGCCGGACCCGTGCCTCCTCGACAGCGAACGCCAGTGCTCGCCAGCCGGGTTCGGTGCCGTCGACTCCGACGACGACTCGGACAGCCATGACGGCCTCCCTGGGCGGATGTCCTTGCTACCGCTTCGATCCTTCGCGTACCCGCTCGGTGCGGACAGGGGCGAAAGACCCGCCACGACCAGGACGTGAGCACCCTGAGCGGCGAACTCGACGGCGGATCGGTTCGGGCCGCTTCAGTGCGCCAGGTCGACGATGACTCGGGTGGGATCGGAGAAAACGGAGATACCCACGGCGGCGCGTCGCGACAGCCCGATCCCGAAGCTGAGGTCGGCCTCGAAGTCCCCGGCCTCGGCGACCTCCTGGACGACGGGCAGCCGCGGAGTGAGCCGCCGGGGCCCGTCGTAGCGCAGCACCCGGGCCGGATCGGTCACTTGGAACGAGTTGTCCATCGTCGCCCCGTTCATGGTGAGCAAGAGGAAAGCCGTGCCCTGCAAGGGGATCGGAGCAGCTGAACCGTCGCGGGTGACCTGGTCGACGTAGGCGTGGTGATGGCTGGGCGGCCTGCCGTGGAACTCGAACACCACCCGGTCGTAACCGCGGTGGGAGCCGACCCGGACCGCGGACAGCACCGCCGCGCCTGCCGGTGCGGGGGCCGCGGTCGATGCGCTCGGAGCAGCCGGGGCCGGAGCGGTCGGCACCTGCTGGGTGCAACCGAGCGCGGCCGACAAGATCACGCCGACGTACACGAGCTTTCCGCAGCGCATGGGGCCTCCCCACCTCGAACCGGCTCAAGTGCAGCACTGCCCGGCGTGAACCCGCCAGTGCCATCGGTCACGCCCGTCCTCGTGCGCCCGATCTGTGGCGCGCTTGGGACGTCCTGCGCGCGGCACGGGTCTTTGGTCCCTGCTCGCGCGGCGTTGTGAACGGCACGGTTGGAGGAGTGAACACCGGGACTCGGAAGGGACACGACGTGGCCGACGTGATGACGGTCGAGGAGAGCGTGGGAACGCTCGCGGACAGCGAGCTGGACCGGCTCAACACCTACTGGCGCGCGGCCAACTACCTCTCGGTCGGCCAGATCTACCTGATGGACAACCCCCTGCTGACCGAGCCGCTGCGGGCCGAGCACGTGAAGCCGCGGCTGCTCGGGCACTGGGGCACCACCCCGGGGCTGAACTTCGTGCTGGCCCACCTCAACCGCGTGATCATCGAGCGGGACCAGCCGATGCTCTACGTGCTCGGCCCCGGTCACGGTGGCCCGGCGGCGCTGGCCACCGCGTGGCTGGACCGGACCTACTCCGAGGTCTACCCGCAGGTCTCCCGCGACGCCGAGGGCATGCGCGAGCTGTTCCGCCAGTTCTCCTTCCCGGGCGGGGTGCCCAGCCACGTCGCTCCGGAGACGCCCGGCTCCGTCCACGAGGGCGGCGAGCTGGGGTACGCGCTGGCGCACGCCTACGGGGCGGCCTTCGACAACCCGGACCTGGTCGTGGCGTGCGTGATCGGCGACGGCGAGGCGGAGACCGGTCCGCTCGCGGCCAGCTGGCACTCGAACAAGTTCGTCGACCCCGCCCGCGACGGTGCCGTGCTGCCGATCCTGCACCTCAACGGCTACAAGATCGCGAACCCGGCCGTGCTCGCCCGCATCGGCGACGACGAGCTGCGCTCGATGCTGGTCGGGTTCGGCCACAGGCCGTACTTCGTCTCCGGCGACGACCCCGACACCATGCACAACGACATGGCGGCGGTGATGGACCGGGCGCTGGAGGACATCGCCGAGATCAAGGCGACCTGCCCGGACCGCCCGCGGTGGCCGATGATCGTGCTGCGCAGCCCCAAGGGCTGGACCGGCCCGAAGGTCGTCGACGGCAAGCCCGTCGAGGGCACGTGGCGCTCCCACCAGGTCCCGCTCGGCGACGTGCGTGACCACCCGGAGCGCATCGCGGAGCTGGAGCGCTGGCTGCGGTCCTACAGGCCGGAGGAGCTCTTCGACGCGGCTGGTGTCCCGGTGCCGGTGGTCGATTCGCTCGTGCCGGTAGGAGAACGCAGGCTGTCGGCGACCCCGTACGCCAACGGTGGGCTGTTGCGCACCGACCTGAGGCTGCCGGACTTCCGCGACTTCGCCGTGCACGTGCCCTCGCCCGGGGCGACCGCGGCCGAGGCCACCCGCGTGCTCGGCGCCTGGCTGCGCGAGGTCATGCGCGCCAACCCGGGCGACTTCCGGCTCTTCGGTCCGGACGAGACCGCGTCGAACCGGCTGGACCAGGTCTTCGAGGTCACCGACCGGGCGTGGTCGGCGCAGCGCCTGCCCGACGACGACCACCTGGACCGGGCGGGCCGGGTCATGGAGGTGCTGTCGGAGCACCTGTGCCAGGGCTGGCTGGAGGGCTACCTGCTCACCGGGCGGCACGGGCTGTTCAGCTGCTACGAGGCGTTCATCCACATCGTCGACGCGATGCTCAACCAGCACGCGAAGTGGCTCAAGGTCACCAGGACCATCCCGTGGCGGCGGCCGATCTCCTCGCTGAACTACCTGCTGACCTCGCACGTGTGGCGGCAGGACCACAACGGTTTCAGCCACCAGGACCCCGGTTTCCTCGACCACGTGGTCAACAAGAAAGCCGAGGTGGTCCGCGTCTACCTGCCGCCGGACGCCAACACCCTGCTGTCCGTTGCCGACCACTGCCTGCGCTCCAAGGACTACGTGAACGTCGTCGTCGCGGGCAAGCAACCCGCGCCCACCTGGCTGTCCATGCCGGAGGCGATCGCGCACTGCACCCGTGGCATCGGTCTGTTCGACTTCGCCTGCAACGACGAGGGGCGCGAACCCGACGTGGTGCTGGCCTGCGCCGGTGACACGCCGACCCTGGAAACCCTCGCGGCGGCGAAGATCCTGCGCGCCGAGCTGCCCGAGCTCGCGGTGCGCGTGGTCAACGTGGTCGACCTGATGCGGCTCCAGCCCCCGTCGGAGCACCCGCACGGCATGCCCGACAGCGAGTTCGACGCGCTGTTCACAGTGGACAGGCCCGTGGTCTTCGCCTTCCACGGCTACCCGTGGCTGATCCACCGCCTCGCCTACCGCCGCAACGGTCACGCCAACCTGCACGTGCGCGGTTACAAGGAGGAAGGCACCACCACGACGCCGTTCGACATGGTGATGCTCAACGACCTGGACCGCTACCACCTGGTGATGGACGTGATCGACCGCGTCCCCGGTCTGGCCGTGCGCGCCGCGCACCTGCGCCAGCGCATGGTGAACGAGCGGCTGCGCTGCCGCGCGTACACCCGCGAGCACGGCGTGGACCCCGCGCACATCACCGAGTGGACCTGGAACTGAGGGAGGAACCCATGAGCAGCAACGAGATCGTCGTCGGAGTCGACGAGAGCGAAGCGGGCCGTGCGGCGCTGGTCTGGGCGATGGAGGAAGCCGTGCTGCGAGGCGCCACGGTGACCGCGGTCAACGTGTGGAGCCACGAACCGTTGTCGGACTTCGCCTTCACCACGACCGACGCCGTGCGCGAGGCGTCCGAGAAGCTGCTCGACGACGCCGTCGCCGCGGCACGCGAGAAGGTGACCACCGCAGTCGGCGTGCAGCACGTCAGCGTGTCCGGGTCGCCGACAACGCGGTTGCTCGAAGCCGCCGAGAACGCGGCTCTGCTGGTGGTCGGCTCGCACCGAGGCGGTCTGGTGCGCGAGGTCATGCTCGGTTCGTGCAGTGCGGCCTGCGTCCGCCACGCCACGGTGCCGGTCGTGGTCATCCCGCCGCCCAACCGCGTCCACCGTCGGCACGTCGAGACCGAGCAACCGATCGTTCCAACCTACTAAGGGGATTCCGCCATGGGTTCGTGGACTCGCGACGAGGCCAGGACGCTGATCGACGCCGTGGGGCTCGCCCCGTCGGTGCACAACATCCAGCCGTGGTCGTTGCAGCTGAGCGATCACCACGCGCTGCTGTTCGAGCGCCGCGACAGCGCGCTGCCGGGCCGCGATCGGCTGCTCGCCTGCGGCGCCGCGCTGGCGAACCTGGAGTTGGCGGTGCGCTTCCTCGGCAGGCGAACGGAGACGTCCCTGCTGGGCGACCCGCTGTTGCCGGACTGGATCGCCGCGGTGACGGCGGGCGATCCAGAACCGCCGAGCAGAGTCGAGCGCGCGCGGTTCGCCGCGATCCCGCGCCGCCGGTCCTACCGCCTGCCGTTCGCTCCGAACAGCGTGAGCGACGAGGAGATCCAGCTGATCGCCGAGGCGGCGAGCAGCGTTGTCGGCGTCAAGCGCATCTCCGTGCCACGCCGACCGGGCAGCCGAGCGGCCGGGGACGGCATCGATCGCGAAACCGTCCTGGTGCTCTACACCGAGGACGACAGCAGGCGGGAACACCTGCTCGCCGGGGTCGCGCTGCAACGCGCCTGGCTGGAGGCGACCGCCCTGGGCCTGGCCGCCTCCGTGGTCACGCAACCCCTTCACGTGGCCGAGGTGCGCGACGGGGTGACTGCCTGGCTCGACGTGCCCGGCCATCCGCACGCGCTGCTGCGCCTGGGAATGCCGATCAGCCTCATTCCCGGAGCACCCCGCAAGTCCGCCCACGCGTTCGTCCTGGAGGGACGGTCATGACCAAGCCGATCATCGTGGGGGTTGACGGTTCGACCTCTGCCCACCACGCCGTGCTCTGGGCGGCCCGTGAGGCCGCGTCGCGGAAGGCGCCGCTGCACCTCGTGCACGCGTGTCTGGAGATCAGCACCTACACCCCGACCCCGCTGCCGCGCAGCTTCTCCGAGGCGCTGCGTGAGCAGGGCAGCGACTACCTCGTGGCGGCCGCGGAGCGCGCCAGGGAGATCGCACCGGGCATCGAGGTGGCCACGCAGCTGGTCGTCGGCACCGCCGCGGAGACGTTGACCACCTTGTCCGAGCAGGCTCAGCTGGTCGTGCTCGGCTCCCGCGGGCTCGGCGGGTTCACCGCGCTGGTCGTGGGTTCGGTCGCCCTCGCGCTGGCCGCTCACGCGCGCTGCCCGGTCGTGGTCGTCCGGGGGGCAACCGGGAACTGCGAGCCGTCGCGCGAGGGCTGCGTGGTGGCGGGTGTTGATGCGTCGCCGGCCAGCGACGCTGTGCTGGAGTTCGCTTTCGACCAGGCGTCCCGGGGCGGTGCCGAGCTGGTTGTGGTGCACACCTGGAACGACCACGTCGCCGAGAGCGCGTGGGCGATGGCGCCCTATGTGGCACTCGACTGGGAAGCCATCGAGGCCGAGGCGTACCTGCTGCTGGCCGAACGGTTGGCGGGCTGGCAGGAGAAGTACCCCGACGTCGTGGTGCGGCGCGTGGTCACCAAGGAGTCCGCGACGCGCGCCCTGATGAGGGAGGCGGCCGCCGCGCGATTGCTCGTGGTCGGCTCGCGTGGCCGGGGTGGCCTGTGCGGGATGCTGCTCGGCTCCACCAGCCAGGCCCTCCTGCACCACGCGCCCTGCCCGGTCGCCGTCGTCCGAGCCGTCTGACCTCGCCCCGTCCCGCCGACCCCAAGGTTCTCGATGGAAATTGAATTAAAGTTCGCTAAAAACCGACTTTGATTCTTGTTTTGCGTTGCCCCGGATGCTGACAGAACCGCTTCCTTTGCGGTATCAAATAGCTCGTGAATATCTGGGGATGTGCCGTGGACCAGCAAGTCCCTTGAACGGGTGACGCCTGTTCAGAGGGGCGTCCCACCTGCGTTGGAGCGACTGAGTCAGTCGGACCCACCCGCCTGGGGCGGGGGAGCTGGGGGAATTGTGGTTCAGGAAGTTCGCATCAGGCTGTGCAAGTTCAGCCCGATAATCGAGTACGGGCTCGGGAAGCTGCTGGGGTCGGTTCCCGGGTTCCAGGTGATCGCCGATCGCGGCGTCACCCGCCCGGGGCACGTCGACATCGTGTGCGCGGCCTCGGCCGACGCGGGGACGGTGGTGCGGCTGTCCTCGCGGGCGCGAGTGCTGGTGATGACCGATTCGTCCGACGCCGAGGAGGCGCAACGCTACTTCCTCGCGGGCGCGCTGGGCTGCGTGAGCGCGTCGGCGCCGCTGCGGACAGTGGTGGAGGCGGTCCAGCGGGTGGCGCGGGGCCAGCGGTTCCTCGCTCCCGACTTCGGTGTGCCCACACCGGTCGGGCCGGTCGGCAACGAGGAGCTGTCGCCGAGGGAGACCGAAGTGCTCTCCCACATCGCCAACGGCAGGACCCATGACCAGATCGCCAGGACGATGGGCATCAGCAGGCACACCGTGGACACCTACGTGAAGCGGGTGCGCAAGAAGCTCAGCCTCGGCAACAAGGCGGAGCTGACCCGCGCGGCGATCTCCACGCAGCTGGCGCTCAGCCGAGCACGCTGACCGTTCCGCGCAGCCCGTCGACGCGGACGCGGTCGCCGGTGGCCAGCCGGGCGGTGGCGGTGCCGCAGCCGACCACCGCCGGGATGCCCAGTTCCCGCGCCACGATCACGGCGTGGGACAGCGGCGCGCCGATGTCGGTGACGACGGCGGCGGCGCGGGGGAACAGCGGGGTCCAGCCGATGTTGGTGGAGACCGCGACCAGGACCTCCCCGGGCAGCAAGGACTCCGCTTCCTCCACTGTGGACACCACGCGGGCGGTTCCCTCGACGACGCCCCCCACACCGGGGAACCCGGTGATCGCGCCGTCACCGGGTTCCTCCGCGCGGCCGAGCGCCGCCGGGTCGAAGCGGCCGCGGATCAGCGTCGGGTACTGCGGCAGTGCCCGGTACCGCCGGTGCGCCGCGCGCCTTCCCGGGATCTTCGCCACCGCCGAGCGGTCTCCGTCGAGCACGGCGACGATCTCCGGGAAGGTCAGGTTGAACACGTCCTCGCCGAGGCCGGTCAGCTCGCCCGCGCGGAGGGCGAAGACCCGGAACACCCAGAACCCGCGGACGAACTCCGACCGGGCGCGCTCCCGGGTGCGCGCGGCCTTGGCGAGCCGGTCCAGCCGCCGGCGGATCAGCTTCGCCCCGAGCGGACGGCGCGCGCGGAGCCTGCACCACGCCGCGTCCCGCGCCTGCGCCCGCCGCCGCAACAGGGCTTCGGGGTCGCCGAGCCCGGCGAGCTGCCGATCAAGCCACTCCGGGTCCTCGGCGGGCCGCGGCGCGGAGACCTCGAACTCGTCGGGGCAGCGGTGGCCCCACGCCCACAGGAAGCTCTCGCGGTCGACCTCGCCGCGCCGCAGCCGGGCCAGTCCGAGCAACGGCCCAAGGCTCTCCAACGCGCCGTCGGCCTCGTCGTGCAGGCCGGTCATGAGCGCGGCCGTGTCGGCCTCTCCCACCCAGCGGCGCAGCACCGCCGCGACCCCGTCCGGGCTGGCCTGCCGCGCCCCGGCTTCGAGCGTCCGGCACGTCCCGGTCAGCAGCTCCTCGACGTCCGAGCGCCACAACGCGGCGAGCGCGCGCGGATCGTCGGTTTCGCCGATCCGCCGGTGGAGCTCCTTGCAGCGCTTGGGGTTCTCCGAGAGGATCCGGCCGAGCCGCCAGTAGTAGGACAGCGCCTGCCTGCCCATCCACATGGCCATGGTGGCGGCCGCGCGCACCGCTGTCGCCCGCGACATCGGGACGCGGGGGATCTCCACGCCGGCGCCGATCCGCCCGAAAACGCGTTCGCTGCGCCTGAGCGCGATCCGTCCGAGCCCGAGCGCGCTCGCCAGGCTCAGCGGCAGGCTGAGGTTGAGGTAGAACCGGCCGCCGATGTTGCCCGTCATCGGGTGCCCGGCGATCTCCGGCATCGTCAGCTCGCGCGCCAGCGACCACGTCGCCGGGGTCATCACGCTCGGGATCGCCTCGCCGACGTTGGTGCTGGTCCAGAGGTAGTCACCGCGGTGGCTGTCGTCGGCCTGCTCGTCGAGCCCGGTGACCGGACGCGCCTGCACGAGCCAGAACGTCCCGTCGTGGCAAGCCCATTCGACGTCCATCGGCGTGTCGTGGACCTCCGCCACCCGCTCGCCGAGGTGGGCGAGTTCCACGATCTCGTCCTCGGTGAGCACCGGATCGGGGACCGTGTCCACCACCTGCCCGGTGCTTCGCGCGACGACGTGGATGTCGGGCGTGACCTCGCCGCCGACGAGGGCGTCGCCGAGCCCGCGCGCGGCGTTGATCACCAGCTCGTCGTGGTTGCCGGTCAACGGGTTGACGGTGAACAGCACTCCGGCGGACTCGGCGGGCACGAGCCGCTGCACCACCACCGCCATCTCCACCGAGGAGATGCCGTTGCGAGCGCGGTAGGCGATGGCGCGGTCGGTCCACAGCGACGCCCAGCACCGTTCGATCGCCTCCAGCACAGCTTCCTCGCCGACGACGCCGAGGAAGCTGTCGTACTGGCCGGCGAAGGACAAGCCGGGCAGGTCCTCCGCCGTGGCCGACGACCGCACCGCGACTGGGCCGTCCAATTCGGACAGTGCACTTCGGACGGCCGTCGCGACGTCCTCCGGCATCTCCCGCGTGGTGGTGAACCTCCGGTGGGCGTGGGTGGTGACGTGGAACCCCGGAGGCACCGGGAAGCCCGCGCGGGCGAGCTTCGCCAGCGAGAGCCCCTTCCCGCCGACCGTGGCCAGATCCGTTGCCACGTCGAGCGGAAGGACGAGTTCCCCGTCAGCCATGCCGTCCATTGAACAGGGTGATCAGGTAGGTCTCGTCCGGAGTCTGGATGTCCGTCGCCACCAGCTCGCCGCTCGCGTCCCGGTAGCGCCCGGTGCCGCCGGTGATCGCCATCCGGAGCGGGGTGGTCCCGCGCACCCAGAGGGCCTGCGCGGTGATCTGCCCCTCCGGCAGGCGCAGCGAGAGCACGCAGTTCGTGGTGGCGGTCGTTCCGGTGACGTGGGTGACCTGGCAGGTGCCCCCGTCGTCGCCGACCACTCGGCCGTCGCGGGAGAGGGTGTCGGAGTAGACGTAGGAGTCGCCGACCGACAGGCCGGGAGGTCCCGTGTCGACGGCGGCGAACTGGTCGTTGCCGACCTTGATCACCATCTCCGTCACGCCCGCCGCGGGCGTGGCGGCCAGTGCCGTCCCGGCCAGTGCGATCGCCGCCACCCAGATCCGTGTGCGCATCCCCGCTCCTCCTGCGTCGTGGGTGGCATGATCGTCATACCTCCACCTTGGTTGAGGTCAAGGGTCGGGCGCGGAGTATATGCGGCGGTTAATCCCGTGTCAGCACGCACATTTGGGGATGCGGGTCCAGGAGGGTGAAGTACGGCATTCCTTCACTCGTTCAGCCTGATGGACTCTTTGTGGTTCACCCCGGCCGTGCCAATGTGGGTCGCCGATCGTGTTCCGCCGACCGGGAGTGACAGCGCCGATGTTTCGTGTTTCGACCGTCGTCCCCCTCGGGTAGGCCGCGAGTGCCGGGCTCCCGAAAAGAAGTCATTCCGGATTACGATTTCACATCGCGGTGGTTCCAGCACGCCACCGCCCGGCAGCACTACCTGGACGAGGGCGCGGGCCCGCCGGTGCTGATGGTGCACGGCAACCCCAGCTGGAGCTTCCACTGGCGCCGCCTGGTCCGCGAGTTGCGCACCGACCACCGGTGCGTCGTGCCCGACCACGTCGGGATGGGGCTCTCCGACAGCCCGCCCGAGCGCGACTACGACTACACGCTGGCCTCGCGGGTGGACGACCTGGCCGCGCTCACCGACGAGCTGATCGAGAACGGCGACGCCCCGCCCACCGGCTGGACGCTGGTGGCCCACGACTGGGGCGGGCCGATCGGCCTGGCCTGGGCGGCGCGGTACCCGGAGCGGGTGGCGCGCCTGGTCCTGCTCAACACGGCGGCCTTCCCGAACCCGTTCCGGCGGTTCCCGCTGACCCTGCGGCTGCCGCTCTGGGCGATCAAGAACACCAGGCTGGCCGAGCACCTGTTCCTCCGGCACAACGTCTTCGCCAGGGGAGCCGCGCTGCTCGGCGTGACCCGCGGGATGCCGAAGCAGGTCAGGGCGGGGTACCTGCACCCGTACCGGACGCCGCGGGACCGGCTGGCCGTCCTGCGCTTCGTGCAGGACATCCCGCTGCGGCCCGGCGACCGGGCCTGGCCGGAGCTGTTGGCCGCCGAGTGCGGTGCGGCGCTGCTGGCCGACCGCCCGGCCTTCATCGGCTGGGGCGGGCGGGACCCCGTATTCCGTTCGGCGTTCCTCGATGAATGGCGCAGACGTTTCCCGCGTGCGGTGTACCGGGTCTACCCGAAGGCCGGTCACTACGTTCTCGAAGATCGCGCGACCGAACTGTTGCGGGAGATTCGCGAATTTCTTTCCGTTTCCTGACGGTATTCTTCTATTCCGGGAGCAAGTGCTGTGGGGAAAACGCGTCTGGCATGTGCCGGAATCGGTTACGCCATTGGGGGTTGCGGTTCGGTCGAAGCGTTCGAGCGCGCCCGGTACACGGGGGCCGCCACCGGGCCGGGACGCAACTGGCCGGTCGAACGCGTGCGGGAGGAGGCGCTGCGCGACGCGGCGGTCTCCGAGCGGGACGAGTGCGTGGTCACCGTGCACGTCACGGACGGCCTGGCGAACGCGCTGGAGCGGGCGCGCGACGAACTCGCGGACGCCGACGTCGTGCTGGTCTGCCAGGAGGAATCCGGCGGTGCCGTCGCGGTCGCGCTCACCGCGCCGGTCAGGCCCGCCCCGAAGGTCTACGCGACGCTGTCCCTCCCCGGACCCGAGACGTCGGCGACGCTCAAGGACCTGGTCGAAGCCGCGCTCAGCCTCTACCACCGCTGTCTCCCGCCCGGCCCGGAGAACGGTGGCGTGAGCTGCCCGTGGCTGCGCGAGGCGGACGCACGGCCGCTCCGCACGTCCGTCGGCGGGCTCGCCCTGACCGGCTCCGCCCTCCGAGCCGACACCGCACCGCTGGACTGGCACTACGCCACGGACGTGGTGCTTCTGCCCGTCTGCGGCCAGGACACCGAAGACCTGCTCGCGGCCATCGCGCGGGTGAAGGACGCCATCGAGGCGGGGACCGACCTCGCCGAACTCGTCGCCGACGAGCCGGATGCTCCGCTGCGGGCGGTGTTCTGCGCGGAGCCCGGGTCGATGGTCCGGGAGTTGGACCGCGCGCTGGCCTCGCTTCCGCGCGCGCACGCCGAGGGCAAGGACTGGGCCAGCCCGAACGGCAGCTTCTGCGCGGCCCGGCCGATCGGCGCGGACGGCGGCGTCGCGCTGGTCTACCCCGGGCTGTTCACGCTGTACCCGGGCCTGAGCCGGGAGCTGATGCGGCTGTTCCCGATGGTGCACTCCGCGCTGGAGGACCTGGGCACGGCGACCGGCCGGGTCGGCTACCGCGACCTCATGCAGCGCCTGCTCGGGCGGCTGTCCGGGCCGGAGGACGAGGACCGGTTGGAACGGGAGCTGGTCAACGACCTCGGTGCGCTCTGCTCGATCGGCGTCGCGGTCACCACGGCCCACACCCGGCTGGTGCAGACCCTGCTGGGACGTGCGGAGATCGGAGCGCTCGGTTACAGCCTCGGCGAGGTGAGCATGATCATCGCCGCGCAGTCGGAGGTCCGGGAGCTGTGGGGAGTCGGGGCCGCCTCCTCCTCGCCGGTGCTCAGCGACGGGATCGCCGCCTCGGAGCGCATCGTGCGGGAGAAGTGGCGCGTTCCGGACTCCGCGACCGGTCCGATCTGGGGCTCCCGCGTCGTGGTCGGCGACCCGGAGGTCGTTCGCACCGCCGTGCGCGGCCGGGACCGCGTCTTCCTCAGCCACGTGAACGCACCCGGTGAAGTGGTGATCACCGGAGATCCCGCCGAGTGCGCGGAGGTGGCCGCCGGGCTGGGCCTGCCGAGCATGCCCTCGGCGCACAGCCACATCTTCCACACGCCGCTGATGGAGCGACGCTACTTCGCGGGCGCGTTCGACGCGCCGGTGACCGTGGACCCGCGCGTCGAGCTGTTCAGCGCCTACGAGAACCGCCCGCTCCCGAAGGGGGACGAAGCCCTCGGCGCCAAGATCGTGACGATGCTCAGCCGCCGGGTGGACTTCGCCCGGGTGGTGCGCGCCGCGTACGTGCGGGGCTACCGGTACTTCCTGGAGGTCGGCCCCGGCGGCGTGTGCACGCGGTGGATCACCGACACCCTCGCAGGCAGACCGCACGTCGCGGTGCCGCTGGAACGGCGCGGCGCTCCCACGGTGAACACGGTGGCCGGCCTGCTGGCCCGGCTGGTGAGCAACGGCGTCGCGATCGACCTGAGCCCGTTCCTGCCCGTCAAGAAGGAGATGTCGTGACGACAGTCGACCGTGCGGAAGTCCTGGTCTACGTGCGAGAGCAGATCGCCAAGCACCTCGCCGTCGACGTGGAGCAGGTCCAGCCGGACATGCCGGTCTACGCGCTGCCGGACATCGACTCGCTGAAGGCGATGCGGGCGATCACCGAGGTGGAGAAGCGCTTCGGGGTGACGGCACCGGTCGGCGAGATCATCGTGACCCGCACGGTCGGTGAGGTCGCCGACGTGCTGCACGCGACGATCGAGGAGAGCCGGTCGTGACGTACTCCAGGATCGGCCAGATCGCGGTGCACCTTCCGGAGGGCGGGCGGACGAGCGCGGAGGTGGAAGCCCTCGTCGCCGAGCTGAACCCGGGTTTCGAACCCCCGGAGGGGCTGATCGAGCGCTTCACCGGGGTCCGCTACCGGCACATCGCCCCGGAGGACACGCAGGCCTCGGACCTGGCGGTGGCGGCCATCGAGAAGCTGTTCGCGTCCTGGGGCCACGGCATCGACGACGTGGACCTGCTGATCTTCGCGGCCGCGAGCACCGACGTGATCGAACCCGCGACGGCGCACATCGTCTCCGACAAGCTCGGTGGCTCCTGCCCGGTCTTCGACATCAGCAACGCGTGCAGCAGCGTGTTCAACGCGATCGAGGTCGCCGACGCGCTCATCCGCACCGGGCAGTACCGGCGGGTGCTGATCGCTTGCGGTGAAAGGGTTTCCCCGGGGGCGCGGTACCGCGACGTCGCCACGATGGACGACTTCGTGCACGCCGGGGCGTCCCACACGGTCTCCGACGCGGGCGCCGCGCTGCTGGTGGAGGCCAGCGACGAGCCCGGGATCATCGGCCACCGGTCGATCGCGAACTCCAGTGCGTGGTCGGCCACCGTCGTCCCCCTGGTGCACGACAAGGAGTCCGACACGCTGAAGGTGGAGTACCTCGGCGTGAAGACGCTCGACCTGATGAAGGGCCTCGACCAGGCGGACATCACCCCGCTGCTGGACGCGGTCGCCGGGTTCGGCCTGACCATGGACGACTTCGACGTGGTGTGCATCCACCAAGCGGTGCTCGCCTATGTCGAGGTGTTCTGCGAGCGCGCCGGGATCCCCTACGACCGCACCGTTCTGACGCTGGCCGACCACGGCAACGTGGCGTCGGCGACCCTGCCGCTGCAGCTGGTCAAGGCCGTGGAGAGCGGGCGGCTGAACCCGGGGGACAAGGTCCTGCTCGTCGGCTTGGCCAGCGGGCTCAGCCTCGGCGTGATGGCGATGCAATGGTGAGCCGGCACGCCCACGACTTCCTCGCCGCGTTCCAGGACTCGGTGGAGCACCGGCCGGAGTGCACGGCGGTGTGGTGGCCCGCGGGCGGCGGCGCGTACTCGCGGATGAACTACGGCGAACTCGGTGCGCTGGGCGAGGAGTACACCAGGGCGCTGTGGAACGCGGGGCTGCGCAGGGGAATGCGCGCGTGCGTGCTCGTTCCGCCCGGCCCGGAGCTCGGGGCGCTGTTCTTCGCGCTCGTCCGGATCGGCGTGGTGCCCGTGCTCATCGACCCGGGCATCGCGAAGACCGCGTTGCGGGCCTGCATCGCGGAGTCCGCGCCCGAGGCGTTCATCGGTGTCCCGCTGGCGCATGCGGCGCGCGTGGTGCTGGGTTGGGGACGATCCAGCGTGCGCGTTGCGATCACCGTGGGGCGCAGGTGGTTCTGGGGCGGGCCGACGCTGAAGTCGCTGTGCGACCAGGTCGGTGAGGAGCCGCCGGAGTTCCACCCGGACCCGGACGCGCTTGCGGGCATCGCGTTCACGTCGGGCTCGACCGGGCCGCCGAAGGGCGTGGAGTTCCGCGGCCACCACCTCGGCGCGCAGATGCGGCTGGCCGGGCAGGTGTTCCCGGTCCCGTCCGGGATGGTGGGGATGTCCACCTTCCCGCCGTTCTCGCTGGCCGGGCCCGCGCTCGGGCTGAGCATGGTGGTGCCGGACATGGACCCGGTGCACCCGGCGGAAGCGGATCCGGCGACGCTGGTCACCGAGATCGACCGGTTCGGGGTGGGTGGCCTGTTCGGCTCGCCCGCGCTGCTGGACCGGCTGTCCCGGTACTGCGTGACCAACGACATCGAGCTGTCGTCGTTGTCCGTGGTCACCTCCGCCGGAGCGTCGCTGGACCCGAGGATCGCCGAACGCATGCGGAAGTGCCTGCCGCCGGACGCGCTGCTGTTCTCCGGCTACGGCGCGACCGAGTGCCTGCCGGTGAGCGTGATCGAGAGCCGTGACCTGCTCGGCGAGGTCCGGGTGGCGAGCGAGAACGGCGCGGGCACCTGCGTCGGCGTCCCGCTGCCGGACAACGACGTCCGGATCATCCGCGTCGACGACGGGCCGATCGCCGAGTGGAGCGACGATCTCCTCGTCCCGCAGGGCGACATCGGTGAGATCACGGTTGCCGGGCCGAGTGTCAGCGAGCGCTACCACGACCGGCCGGACGCGACGGCGCTGCACAAGATCCGCGACGGCGAGCGGATCGTGCACCGCGTCGGTGATCTCGGCTGGCTCGACGAGCACGGGCGGTTGTGGTTCTGCGGCCGCAAGTCGCAGCGCGTGCGCACCGCATGGGGCGACCTGAACACCGAGCAGATCGAGCCGATCGCGAACACGGTGCGCGGGGTGCGGCGCTCCGCCCTCGTCGGCGTCGGTCCGGCGGGACAGCAACAGCCGGTGGTGTGCGTGGAGACCGAGCGGGGGGTGCGGCAGTCCGGCCGCAACCGCATCGCCGCCGAGGTGCTGCGGCTGGTCGCCGACCGCGGCGTGCGGACCGTGCTGTTCCACCCGAAGTTCCCGGTCGACGTGCGGCACAACGCGAAGATCGGCCGCGAGCGGCTGGCCCGGTGGGCGTCGAGGAGGGCGCGATGAAGATCCTGGTGACCGGTGGCGGTGGGTTCCTCGGCAAGGCGGTGTGCGCGCGGCTGCTCGCCGCCGGGCACGAGGTCGTCTCCTTCTCCCGCACCTACCACGCTGACCTCGACGTGGACCAGCTCCAGGGCGACCTGCGCGACTACGGCACGGTGAGCGCCGCGGTCGCGGGCCGGGACGCGGTGGTCCACTGCGGGGCGAAGGCCGGTCAGTGGGGCCAGACCTACGAGTTCTACGGCACCAACGTCCTCGGCACGGATCACGTGATCAACGCCTGCCGGGAGCACGGGGTGCGGCGGCTGGTCTTCACCTCCAGCCCGAGCGTCGTCCACAACGGACAGGACCTCGACGGGGTGGACGAGAGCGCCCCGTACGCGACGCACTTCCCCGGCAACTACCCCAGGACCAAGGCCGAGGCGGAGAAGCGGGTGCTGGCCGCGAACTCCCCGGGCCTGGCGACGGTGGCGCTGCGCCCGCACCTCATCTGGGGGCCGGGCGACCCGCACTTCCTGCCGCGCATCCTGAGCCGGGCACGGGCCGGGCGGATGCGGCTGATCGGCCCGCCCGGCAAGCTGATCGACACCATCTACATCGACAACGCCGCCGACGCGCACCTGCTCGCGGTGGAGCGGCTGGAGCCCGGATCGCCGATCGCGGGCCGCGCCTACTTCCTCACCCAGGACGACCCGCACACCGCGGACGAGACGCTGAACGCGCTGTTGGCGGCCGCCGGGTTGCCGCCGGAGACCCGCCGCGTCCCGTTCGCCCTGGCCAAGCTGGCCGCGACGGTGGTGGAGGGCGCCTACCGGCTGGCCGCCGCGCGGTCCGAGCCGCCGCTGACCCGGATGGTCGTCGACCACGGCGGCACCTCGCACTGGTTCGACATCTCCGCCGCGCGCCGCGACCTCGGCTACCACCCGAAGGTCAGCACCGAGGAGGGCCTGCGGCGGCTGGCCGACCACCTCTCCGCGCGGGAGCGAGCATGATCGATCTGATCCACCGGGTGCGCGAACCGCTGCACGTCGTCCGCTGCCCAGAGGGCGGAATCACTGTCGGCGGGATCACGGTAGGGCAGGGCGACCTGCTCGGCGTCCTGCCCGCGCTGTACCCGGAGTGGCTCGGCGACCGCAGCTTCTGCGAAGTGCACGGCGTCCGTTTCCCTTATGTGGCGGGGGAGATGGCCAACGGCATCGCGACGACGCGGATGGTGGTCGCGATGGCCCGGGCCGACATGCTCGGCTTCTTCGGCGCAGGAGGGCTCGCACCGTCCACAGTGGAAATAGCCGTCGACGAGCTGTGCCGCGAGCTGGCAGGGAGGACGAACTGGGGCGTCAACCTGATCCACTCGCCGGCCGAGCCCGCCGTGGAGGAGGCCGTCGCCGACCTGCTGCTGCGGCGCGGCGTGCCGCGGATCTCCGCGTCGGCGTTCATGACGCTGACCCCGGCCGTCGTGCGGTGCGCAGTCTCCGGGCTGCGTCGCGAGACCAACGGGTGGATCAGCCGCCGTACCGCCGTGTTCGCCAAGCTCTCGCGCCCGGAGCTGGCCGAGCAGTTCCTGTCCCCGGCACCTGAACCGCTGCTTCGCGTCCTCGTGGAGCGTGGGCAGATCACCGCCGAGGAGGCCGAGCTGGCCCGCCACATCCCGGTCGCCGAGGACGTCACCGTGGAGGCCGACAGCGGTGGGCACACCGACAACCGGCCGCTTTCCGCTTTGCTGCCGACGATCCTGGCCGTTCGCGACGAGGTGTGCGCGCGGCACGGCTACCACCGGCCCGTGCGGGTCGGCGCGGCGGGCGGGCTCGGCACTCCGGGCGCTGTCGCGGCCGCCTTCGCGCTCGGCGCCGCCTACGTGCTGACCGGCTCGGTCAACCAGGTCGCCGTCGAGGCAGGGGTGTCCGACGAGGCGAAGAAGCTCCTCGCGCAGGCCGACATCACCGACGTCGCGATGGCCCCGGCCGCCGACATGTTCGAGCTCGGCGTGAAGCTCCAGGTGCTCAAGCGCGGCACCATGTTCGCCGCGCGGGCCAACCGGCTGTACCAGGTCTACCGCGACCACGACGGCATCGAGTCCATCCCGCAGCCGCTGCTGGACCGGCTGGAGAAGGAGGTCCTGGGCGCCTCCGTCGCGGACGTGTGGGTGCAGACCAAGCAGTTCTGGGCCGAGCGCGACCCGGCCGAGCTGGACAAGGCGGAGCGCGACCCGAAGCACCGAATGGCGCTCGTGTTCCGCTGGTACCTGGGCGGTTCGAGCCGTTGGGCGATCACCGGCGACCCGGCGCGGCGCAGCGACTACCAGCTGTGGTGCGGCCCGGCGATGGGCGCGTTCAACCGGTGGGCCGCGGGCAGTTTCCTCGCCGAGCCTGCCACCCGCTCGGTCGTGCAGATCGCGTTGAACCTGCTGGAAGGCAGCGCCGCGCTGACCCGTGCCCACCAGGCCCGCACCTACGGCGTGCCCGTTCCCGCCGAGGTGTTCGCCTTCCGCCCCCGCCCGCTGAGTTGAGGGAGTGAGCATGTTCTCCGACTTCCCGCCCGCCGTGCCGATCGCCGTGGTCGGACTCGGCGCGCTGCTTCCGGGCTCGGGAAACACAGCGGGCTTCTGGCGCACCGTGGCCTCGGGCCGGGATCTGATCACCGAGGTGCCGGCCGACCGCTGGCTGCTGGAGGACTACTACGACGCGGACCCGTTGGCCCCGGACAAGACCTACGCCAAGCGCGGCGCGTTCCTGTCCGCGGCGGAGTTCGACCCACTCGCGTTCGGAGTGCTGCCGAAGAACCTGGACCAGACCGACTCCGCGCAGCTGCTCTCCCTGATGGTGGCCGAGCGGGTGCTCGCGGAGGTCGCGGGCGGTGACCCGACGTCGTTGGAGCGCGATCGGACCGGCGTCGTCCTCGGCGCGTCCGCGCTCAACCTGCTGGGTGGCCTGGTCCAGCGTTTGGCGGGACCGATGCTCGCGAGGGTGCTTCGAGCCCAGGGGATGGAGGAGGTCGCCGTCCAGGAGGCGGTCGCGCGGTTCGTCGGACTGGCTCCGGAGTGGGGCGAGGCGAGCTTCCCCGGCCTGCTCACCAACGTGATCTCCGGGCGCATCGCCAACCGCTTCGACCTGCACGGCATGAACCACACCACCGACGCCGCCTGCGCCAGTTCCTTCGCCGCACTGAACACGGCGATCGACGAACTGGCCTCGGGGCGCGCCGACCTGATGCTCACCGGGGGAGTGGACACCGCCAACGAGGCGATGATGTTCGTCTGCTTCTCGAAGACACCCGCGCTCTCCCCGACCGGTGACTGCCGCCCCTTCTCCGATCAGGCAGACGGCACCATGCTCGGCGAGGGCGTGGCGATGCTCGCGCTGAAACGCCTCGCCGACGCCGAACGCGACGGGGACAAGGTCTACGCGGTGATCCGGGGCGTTGGCACCTCCTCCGACGGCGGTGGGACAGCGATCTACGCGCCCGTTCCGGAAGGGCAGGCGCAGGCGCTGCGCAGGGCGTACGAGCGCGCGGGCTACTCACCGTCCACTGTGGAGCTCGTCGAGGCGCACGGCACCGGGACCAAGGCGGGTGACGCCGCGGAGTTCGCCGGGCTGCGCGCGGTGTTCGGGTCGGAGCGGGACGACGCGCAGTGGTGCGCCCTCGGCTCGGTGAAGTCGCAGATCGGCCACACGAAGTGCACTGCGGGCGCGGCCGGGTTGCTCAAGGCGGTTCTCGCGCTGCACCACCGCGTCCTGCCGCCGACGATCAAGGTCGACGCTCCGAACCCCGGCCTGGAGATCGAGCGCAGTCCCTTCTACCTCAACACCGTGGCCCGTCCTTGGGTGCGCGGCGGCGATCATCCGCGGCGCGCGTCGGTGTCGAGCTTCGGCTTCGGCGGCAGCAACTTCCACGTCACGGTGGAGGAGTACGTCCCGACCGAGTCCGGCTGGGCTTCGCGCGCGCCGCGCTCCAGGACGGCCGCGACCGAGCTGTGGCTGTTCAGCGCCGAGACGAAGCAGGAGCTGACCGACACCAAGCTCTCCGCTCAGGAAAGTCAACGCCGCTTCGACCCCAAGGCCCCGTTCCGCCTCGCGGTGGTCGCGGCCGACGAGGCCGACCTGAAGGCGAAGGTCGCGCAGGCCGCGGAGCTGATCGAACGCGAGTCCGCGTTCACCGCACCCGGCCTGGCCTACGCGTCCGGCCCGGCCGACCTCGGCGGAGTCGCCCTGCTCTTCCCCGGTCAAGGCTCCCAGTACGTCGGCATGGGTGCGGATCTGGCGATGCAGCTCCCCGCCGCTCAGCGGGCCTGGGACCGTTACGGCACAGAGGAGTTCGACGGCACTCCGCTGCACCGTGTCGTGTTCCCGCGACCGGCGTTCGGCGACGCCGAGCGCGCGGAGCAACAGGCGAAGATCACCGCGACCGAGTGGGCACAACCCGCGCTCGCCGCGCACAGCCTCGCGCTGCTCGACGTGGTTCGCGCTCTGGGACTGCGGCCGGATTGCGTCGCCGGGCACAGCTTCGGCGAACTCACCGCGCTGCACGCCGCCGGAGTGCTCGAAGCCGACGCGTTGCTGGACGTCGCCCGGCGCCGTGGCGAGCTGATGCGCGAAGCCGCGCAGACCACCGCGGGGGCGATGCTGGCGGTCGCGACGACTCGCGAGCACGTCGAGGCCACACTTGCCGAGCTGGACGGTGTGTGGATCGCCAACCACAACGCGCCCGAGCAGATCGTGCTGTCCGGAACCAAGGCGGGGATCGAGGCAGCGGAGGCCGCTTTCACGGGCGTCACCACGCGCAGGCTCGACGCAGCGACCGCCTTCCACAGCCCCGTGGTGGCCGACGCGGCGACACCCTTCGCCGAGTACTTGTCCACTGTGGACATATCACCTGCGGCGGTCCCCGTGTACGGCAACACGGACGGCGATGTCTACCCGTTCGAAGTGGACGAGGTGCGGAGCCGGATCGCGGGCCACCTCGCCGCCCCCGTGCTCTTCCAGACGCAGATCGAGGCCATGTACGCGGCGGGTGTCCGGACCTTCGTCGAGGTCGGCGCGGGCAGCACGCTCACCGGCCTGGTCGGGCGCGTGCTGGGGGAGCGGCCGCACGTGGCGGTGTGCCTCGACCGCGCCCGCCGCGACGGCATGACCACTGTGCACGAAGCCCTCGGCCGCCTCGCGGTCGCCGGGGCGGAGCTTGACTACGCCGTGCTCTGGGAGGAGTACGGCTCGGTACCGGAACCCCAGCGGAAGGACGGCGCACGGATGACGGTGAAGATCGACGGTGGGATGTACGACCGCTCGTACCCGCCCAAGAACGGCGAGCTGACACCCGCTCCCGCTCCCGTCGCCGCGACCAATGGCCACGCGCCTGTCGCAAACACCAATGGCCACGTGGACCACCAGACGCGCAGCCTGCTGGAGGAGACGCAACGGCAGGCCGCGCTCGCGCATGCCGACTACCAACGCCAGACCGCTGAAGCACACGCCGACTACCAGCGCCGGGTCACCGAGAGCCACCTGGCCTACCTGCGGATGTCCGAGCTGTCCCTGTCCGCCCTGCTCGGCTCGCCCCTGCCCGCCACACCGTCGACCTTCCAACCAGCGCCGGTTGCCTTCCAGCCGCCCCCGATGCCCACAGTGCCCCTGCCCACAGTGCCGACGCCCGCACCTCCGGCGTTGGCTCCTTCGGTGATGGCACCGCCCCCGCCGGTCCCTGCCCCGGTAGCCACCCCGGCGCCAGCGCCCGCCCCTGCCGAAGCCCCAGCCGCACTGTCCGAAGTGGACATCGACGAGAAGATCCTCGAAGTCGTCGCGGAACGCACCGGCTACCCGGTCGAGATCCTGAACCTGGACATGGAGCTGGAGTCCGACCTGGGCATCGACTCCATCAAGCGGGTGGAGATCCTCTCCGCCTTCCGCGACCACACCGGCGACCTCCCGGACAGCGACATCGCCGAGTTCGCCGCCGCGCGAACGCTGCGCGAGGTCGCCGAGAAGGTCCGCAACCTCAACGGCGCCCCCGCGCCCGCCGAACCCGAGGCAGCGGCTGCCCCGGTGCTGGGCGAGCTGGTCCGCAGCGTTCCGGCAGCTGTCCCCGCACCTCCGACCGGCCTCGCGGTCGCCGGGCTCTTCGACGGTCCGATCGCGGTGATCGACGACGGCACCGGCATCGCCGAAGCGATCGTCGCCGAGCTGCGCGACCGCGGCTGCACTGCCTCGAACGAAACCGAGGTGCCGCAGGAGGCCACCGGCCTCATCCTGCTCAACCTGGCCGAAGTGACCGCGGACCAGGCCGTCGCGCACCTCACCAAGCCCGTCCTCGCCGCCTCGGCGATCGCCGACCGCTGCAGGCTCCTCGTCACCGTTCAGGACACCGGAGGCGACTTCGGCCTGAGCGGAGCGCAGGGCGAGCGCGCGTGGACTGCCGGACTTTCCGGACTCGCCCGCACCGCCGCCCGGGAGTGGCCGGAGGCGGCTGTGAAAGCGCTTGACCTCGAACAAGGCTCTCGCGCACCCGACGAGCTGGCCAAGGCCATCGTGCGCGAACTCCTCGAAGGCGGTCCTGACCTTGATGTGGGTCTGCGCGCCGACGGAACGCGCAATGTGCTCCGTATACGACCGGACACCTTGACCGGAGCCGAAGCCGGGACGATCACCAAGGACTCGGTGATCGTCGCGACAGGTGGAGCCCGAGGCGTCACCGCGGCCTCGCTCATCGAGCTGGCCAAGCGGTGCCAACCGCGAATCGTCCTGCTGGGCCGCACCACGCTGAAGGTCGAACCCGGCGGGCTCACCTCCCACGGGGACGAGGCGTCCATCGTCCGCGCACTGGCGACGATCGCCCCCGCCGACCCCTCCGCGCTGTCCGCCCGCGCCAAGGACATCCTCTCCGTGCGAGAGATCCAAGCGACCGTCCGGGCTTTGGAGGACGCGGGCGCCAAGGTGCGCTACGCCGCTGTCGATGTGCGGGACGAAGCCGCGTTGACCGAGGCGCTGAACGAGGTCCGCACCGCATGGGGCCCGATCACCGGCATCGTGCACGGTGCCGGTGTGCTCGCGGACAAACATCTGGCGGACAAGACCTCCGAGCAGGTCGAGCGCGTGCTCAGCACCAAGATCGACTCACTGCGGGCGCTCCTGCGGGCGACGGCGGACGACCCCGTCGACCTGCTGTGCCTGTTCTCCTCGGTCACCGGCCTCTTCGGCAACGCGGGGCAAGCCGACTACGCGGTGGCCAACGAAGTCCTCGACCAGGTCGCCGCGGCCGAACTGGCCCGCCGACCCGGCCGCGTGGTCCGCTCCATCGACTGGGGACCGTGGCACGGCGGCATGGTCACACCGCAGCTCGCGGAGCTCTTCGTCGGCAAGGGCGTCCCGCTGATCCCCATCAAGGCCGGGGCCACCGCGTTCGTCGCCGAAGCACTGCACCCGGATTCCCCGAGCAGGGTGTGCCTCGCTCAGCAGGACGGCACGCCCCCGGCACCGGCGGTCGCACCCACTCAGGTCGTCGTCAACGAGCGCCGTCATCCGTACCTCGCCGACCACACGATCAACGGCGTCACCGTGCTGCCCGTCGTGATGGCGGTGGAATGGTTCACCAGGGCAGTCGAGGAGCCGGTCACGTTGCGGAACTTCCGGGTGCTGCGCAAGGTGACCTTGCCCGGCTACGAGGGCGACGGAGAGCGCCTCACGGTGCGGCGCAACGGCTCTGACATCGAAGTCTGCAACGGCGTTCCGCACATGAAGGCGACGCTCGGCGACCACGCCGGACCCCGTGACTGGCCCGAGCTGACCGACACCACTTCGCCGTTCCTACCCGACCTCTACGACGGGTATGCGTTGTTCCACGGTCCCCGATTCCAATCGCTGCGAAAGCTGACTTGCGTCAATGAATCGGGTGCAGCCGCGGAGATCGTCGGTGCCACCGAGCTGGACTGGCCGAATGAGGCGTGGGGGACGGACGTGCCCGCGCTGGACGGAATGCTCCAGCTCGCGTGCGTGTGGGCCGGCGTCCGCTTCCGGAGCGCGACGCTGCCCATGGCCATAGGGGAGATCCGCATCCACGGGTCGGGTCCGCTCGGCACGGGCCGGTGTGTGGTGCACGCGGGCGAGGCCGGGGCCGCGCACACGAGATGCGACGTGGTGCTCACCGACTCCACCGGAGCGGTGCGTGCCGAGTTCCTTGACGTCGAGCTGGTGCGTCGGCCGAGCTGATGACATTCGAGCCGATCGCCGTCGTCGGCCGGGCGTGCTGGTTCCCCGGTGCGCCCGACCCGGACGCACTGTGGCGCAACGTCGTCGAGCGCAGGTCCTGCCTCACCCCGGTGCCGCCGGGCCGCTGGCGCGTCGAGCCGGAAGGTGTCCACAACGGAGGATTCGTCGAGGTCGACGCCAGTTCGATCGACCCGCTGCACGACTGGGTGCTGAACGGCACCGAACACGCGCTGAAGGAGGCCGGCGCGCGGCCGGAGGAGGCCGGCCTCGTCCTGGGCATCCTGCCGTACCCGCACGAGGCCGCGGCGAAGTTCGCCGAACAGGTCTGGCGTGGGGAAACCCCGTCCGATCCGCGGAACTGGTTCTCCTCCGGCTTTCCGGCCGAGCTCGCGGCGAAGACGTTGGGCCTGGGCGCGGGCGCGTTCGCCTTGGACGCCGCCTGCGCGTCCGCGCTCTACGCGGTGAAGCACGCGTGTGATCGGCTGCACGACCGCACCGCGCGCGTGATGGTCGCGGGCGCGGTCAACCGCGCTGACAACCTGTTCCTCCACCGGGGGTTCAAGGCGCTGTCTGCCGCCAGCCCGACCGGTCGCAGCCGCCCGTTCGCTCGCGACGCGGACGGCCTTGTGCCCGGCGAGGGCGCCGGATTCATCGCCCTGATGCGCCTGGCGGACGCGATCGCCGACGACATCCCCGTCCTCGGCGTGATCCGAGGCGTCGGCCTGTCCAACGACGGACGTTCCGGCGGCTTGCTCGCCCCTTCCCAACAGGGACAGGAACGAGCACTGCGCCAGGCCTACGAGCTGGCCGGGCTCGACCCCGCGACCGTGTCCTATGTGGAGTGCCACGCCACCGGAACACCCGTCGGCGACGCGGTCGAGGCTCGGGCGATGGCCTCGGTGTTCGGCGAGGCAGCCGATGTGGTGATCGGCTCGCTCAAAGCCGCGATCGGGCACACGCTGGCCGCGTCCGGCATGGCAGGCATCCTCAAGGTGCTCGGCGCGTTCACCGCCGGAGTCCGCCCCGCGCAACCGGAGCAGGTCAATCCGATCGAAGCGCTGGCCGGGACCCCGCTGCGCATCGCGGCGAATGCCGAGGAGTGGAGCGGTCCGCGCCGAGCAGGCGTGAGCTCCTTCGGATTCGGCGGTGCGAACGCACACGTGGTCCTCGACGCCTGGCACGATTCGACCGGAGTGCCCGAAGCCCCACCGCCCGTGCGGGTCGCGATCGTCGCGATGGGCGCTCGTGTCGGAGACGGCAAGAGCCTCGACGACTTCCGCCAAGCCGTGCTGACCGGCACGCCGCCCGGACCGGCATCCACGGTGGACGTCGACCTCGACGGCCTGTGCTTCCCGCCGACCGATCTCCGCGTCGCCGAGCCCCGTCAGCTGCTGATGCTCGCGGCAGCGCGCGAAGCCGCCCGTGGTGTCGACCTGCCACGCGAGCGAACTGCGGTGCTGGTGGGAATCGGAGACTCCGCCGGGGCAGCGCGCTACGGAGCACGCTGGCGCGAGGGGCATGACGAACCGCTGGTCGGAGCAGGTGTGGTCGGCACGATGCCGCACATCACCGCGCACCGCGTCAACACCCAGCTCGATCTCGCCGGGCCAGGGCTCGCGGTCTGCGCTGAGGAGGAATCCGGCCTGGTCGCACTGGACCTCGCCGTGCGCGCGCTCCGCCACCGCGAGGTGGACGCGGCCCTGGTAGGCGCCGTCGACGTGACCACCGATCAGGTCCAGCGGGCGGCCCTTCGCACAGATCACCCGGGCGACGCGGCGATCATGCTCGTGCTCAAGCGCCTCGACGACGCCCATCGCGACGGCGACCAGATCATGGCTGTACTCGGCGAGAATCCACCGGTCCGGGAAGACCGGTTCGGCAACACGCATGCCGCCAGTGGCCTTCTCTCCGTCGCCGCCTCGGTCCTGCACACAGCGCCCAGGCTGCGGATCTTCTCCGGCCGGGACCGCGCGGAGGTGCTTGCCGCCGCGGTCGCCGGGCGAGAATCCAACGACGGCCCCGCGCGCCTCGCGGTCCACGGCGACGTCCTCGACGAAGCCGTGAAGTGGCTCCAGGGCAAGGCGATCCGCCCTCGTGGAGCGTCCTACAGGGACACTCCGCTGAGCGGCGAGACCGCCTTCGTCTTCACCAACGGCTCAGCGGCCGAACCTCAGCCGGACGTCCTCGACCAGATCCTGGCCGCCGGACAGCTGAGCGCGCACCACGCCAAGCGAAGCCGCAGGCTCCTCGGCGACCCGGACGCAGTGATCGGCTACTCCTCCGGTGAATCCGCAGCGCTCACCGCGCTGGGGCTGTGGACGAACCCCGTCGAAGAGGCCAGGCGGAGCGGCCTGTTCGACAAGGAGATCGGCGGTGAGTACCGCACGATCCGCCGGGCCTGGGCCGCCCTGGGCATCCAAGGCGAGCGGTGGGCCAGCTACGCCGTGCCCATGACCGCCGAGCACGTCCGCGCAGCCCTCGCGGGGGAGACCGCCGTGCACCTGATGGCGATCAACACTCCTGAGCTGTGTGTTGTTGGCGGAGAGGCTGAAGCGTGCGCGAGGTGGATCGCACAGCACGCGGTCAACGCGGTCCGGCTGGAGTACGACATGGCCGCTCACGCGCCGGAACTCGCCGGGATCGCCGCCCAGTGGTGGGAGCTGCACCACCGCCCGACGAAAGCGATCCCAGGGGTCCGCTTCTACAGCTGCGCCACGGGCGAGCCCTATGAGCCGACCACCGACTCGGTCGCCGCCGCGCTCACCCAGCAGGTGCTCGGCACGATCGACTTCGTGCGCGTGATCGAACGAGCCTGGTCGGACGGCGTGCGGATCTTCGTCGAGCACGGGCCCCGCAACCTGTGCACCTCGTGGATCGACCGCATCCTCGGCGACCGCGAACACCTCGCCGTCGCCATGGACGCCCCGGCATCCCACGTCGTCGCGGAGCTGGCCGCGGCAGGAGTGCTCATCGGCGAGGAGAGGGCGAACATCATGCGACTCCCGGTGGACTCTCCCGCGATGCGTGCCCAGGTGATGCCGCCCGCGCCCGCCCTGCCCCCGGTGCTGCGCCCGGCCCCGGCTGTCGGACCCGCCGCCGCGATCGTCGAGCTGCGCAACCACGTGACCGCGGCACACCGGGCCGCGCTCGCCGGACAGGCCCAGTCCTACCACCAGTTCCTCGCCACTCAGGCGGAGGCCGACGAAGCGTTCCGGCGCACGCTCAGCGCCGTCGTCGCCCGTCCCGACCCCGGCCCGAAGTTCACCCGCGCCCAACTGGAATTCCTCGCCCACGGCAAGATCTCCGAGCTGTTCGGCCCGCTGTTCGCGGCGCAGGACCACAAGCACCGACAAACCCGCATGCCGCAACCACCACTGCTCCTCGCGGACCGCGTCCTCAGCATCGAGGGCGAACCCGGCGCGCTCACCAAGGGCCGCGCGATCGGCACGATCCGAACAGAAACGGACGTCACCGACGACTCCTGGTACCTCGACAGCTGTGGCCGCATGCCCACCGGCCTGATGATCGAAGCCGGACAGGCCGACCTCCTGCTGATCAGCTGGCTCGGTGCCGATCTCGTCGGTGGTGACCGGGTCTACCGACTGCTCGGCTGCGACCTCACCCTGCACGGAGCCCCGCCCGCGCCGGGAGAGACCCTGCACTACGAGATCCACGTGGACGGCGATGCCCGCGTGTTCTCGTTCTACTACGACTGCTTCGTCAACGGCGAGCTCCGCATGTCAGTCCGAAACGGACAGGCCGGCTTCTTCACCGACGAAGAACTCAGGTCCAGCGAAGGCGTCCTCTGGAATCCCGGAAGCACCGTCGGCACGGAACCCGCGGCACGAACGCGCTCCGCCTTCACCCTGGAACAGGTCAGCGCATTCGCCGAAGGCCGGCCCGCCGAGTGCTTCGGCGAGGACTGGGAGTCGACCCGCGCCCACGTCCGCACCCCACGCATCGGTTCCGGCCGGATGCGCCTGCTCGACGAAGTGACCGAGTTCGATCCGCACCGCGGCTACCTCCGCGCCACGACCCGCATCACCCCGGACAGCTGGTTCTTCGACGGCCACTTCCACAACGACCCGTGCATGCCCGGCACCCTGATGTTCGAGGGCGCGGTCCAGGCCGCGTCGTTCCACCTCGCCGCGTGCGGGCGCAGCATCGACCGCGACGGCTGGCGCTTCGAGGTCCAGGGGCAGGCCCGTCTCCGCTGCCGCCGCCAGGTCACCCCCACCAACGCCGACCTGGTCTACGAGGTCTTCGTCTCCGCCACCGACGAGTTCTCCGTCACCGCCGACGTTCTGTGCACTGTGGACGGTGTGAAAGCGTTCCACGCCGCGGGCCTGACCGTCGCGCTCGTCCCGGACTGGCCGCTGGACCACTGGCGCCGCCTCGGCCCGCCACGCGTGCTGAAGGCGGGCGAGGAGGTCCCGCTGCCCCTGCTCGGCGGACTCGTGGGGTACCAGGACCACCCCGGCGGACTCCGCATGGTGCTCGCCTCCTCCTGGGGACGCCAGGCGGAGGTCGGCGGCGAGTCCCGCGCGCGCTTCGACGGCGCGCTCCGCATGCCCCGGCTCCCCGGCCCGCCGTACCTGTTCATCGACCGCTTCGTGGGCGGCACCGTCGATCTCGGGGCGGAGCGCGTCGGCGACACCCTCGTCGCCGAGTACGACGTGTCCGCCGACGCCTGGTACTTCGACGCGGTCGAGCGCCCGGTCATGCCGTCCGCGGCGCTGATCGAAGTGGCGCTCCAGGTCTGCGGCGGCCTGTCGTCGATGACCACCGACCTGAGCGGAGCCGGGGAGAGCCTGTTCTACCGCAACCTCGACGGCGAGGGCACGGTGCTCAGCCCGGTCACCCCGGAGACCAAGGTCCTGCGCACCACCGCCGAGCTTCGCTCCGTCGCGCGCCTCGGCAACATGATCATCAACAGCTTCGTCGTGGACGTGCTCGCCGACGGAGTCCCCGCCTACCACGCCACGGCCGTCTTCGGCTTCTTCCCCGAACGCGCGCTGGAGGAACAGGTCGGCCTGCCCGGCGGCCCACCGGAACAGCTCCCGCCCGGCCGGGACCTCGACCTCAGCGGGCTCGACGGCACCCCGCCGATGTTGCTCATGCTGGACCGCGTCACCGGCTACTGGCCGGACGGCGGCAAGGCCGGGCTCGGCAGGCTGCGCGCGGAGAAGGACGTGAACGCGGGTGAGTGGTACTTCAAGGCCCACTTCTTCCAGGACCCCGTCCAACCCGGGTCGCTCGGCATCGAGGCGCTGTGCCAGGCGCTGCGGCTGCACCTGCGCGCCCAGGGGATGAGCGCTCCGGGCCACGACCCCGTGCTGGTCGGCCACGCGATGAAGTGGACCTACCGCGGCCAGGTCGTCCCCGGCACCGGCACCATGACGATGGAGATCGAGGTCCTGGCCGTCGAAGCGGACCACGTCGTGGCCGAGGGCTGGCTGTGGTTCGAAGGCCGTCGCCTCTACCACCTCAGCCAGTTCGCCATGAGCACCAACGGCGAGACCCGGCTCGACCCGGCCGACCACCCCTGGATGGCCGACCACTGCCCCGGCTGGGCCGTCCCCGCCATGCCGATGATGTCCATTGTGGACAATCTGGCGGACGCGGCGGCCCGCCGCACCGGTCGTGGGGTGCGCGCCGTCCGCGACGTCCAGCTCCGCCGCTGGCTGCCCACCGACCGCCCGCTCCGCCTCCGCACGGACGTGTCGGTGGACGGCGACACCGCCCACGTCACGCTGCTGACCTGGCGCGACGCCGCGACCGCGCACCTCTCCCGCTTTGAGGAGGTCGCCTCCGGCGCTGTTCACCTCGGCGCGTACCCGGCCCAGCGGCCGGAGCCGTTCGCGCCACTCGCCGACGCGGTGGACGAGGTCGACCCCTACACCAGCGGCGAGATGTTCCACGGCCCGGCGTTCCACTACGTCACTTCGCTGCGCATGTCCGACATCGGCAGCACGAGCGTCCTCGACATCGACCGCGGAACGGTGTCATACGGTCGGCTGAACCAGGGGCTCTTGGACGCGATCGTGCACGGAGTCCCGTGCCATCACCTCCAGCGCTGGTCACCCGACGTTCCTCCAATGCGAGTCGCGGTGCCGCACCGCCTCGTGTCGCTCGACTTGTACGAGCCTCTGCCGGAGACGGGCACCGCGATCTCGGAAGTCCGTTTCGCAGGTCACGTGGACGGGAACCCAGTACTACCGGTCTTTGACATGCAGCTCGTGGTGCGCGGCCAGGTGGCGGCGCAGTTGCGGCTGGCCTACGTGATGATCCCGTTGGAGATGGGCGCCGACCTGCCCCTCGCCGAGCGCCGAGCTTTCCTCCGCGACCGCGTCTACGTCCCGGGGGCGACACTGTCCGTGCAGACACCCGACAGCACGACGCTCGACGATCGGGCCGTCGACGCCATGGACGTGACACCGGGCTCGATCGCGCGGGTGTTCGGCATCGATCCCGGTCTTCCCCGGACCGAACGGACCACGGTGCTCGCCATCAAGGAGCACGTCGCGCGCCTGGCGGAAGTGCACCCGTACTACGTGGAGGTCGAGGAGGACCGCCGGGGCGCCGTCGCGAACGGCCGGAGTTACCCCGTGAAGATCGGTGCAGGGGCCGCCGGAGTGACCGTCAGATCGCGCTGACCAGGCGATTTGACTTCTGATCTTCGGCTACGTACCTTTCTCCAGGCCAGCGCGGCACGGACCACATCGGTCCGGACGCCAGGCAGCAGGACCCGCGAACCAAGCTCCCATCGCACGGTGGTAGAGTGGGCGGCCTGCGAAATCCGGGAACAACACACTGCCTGACTAAATCCGCCTGGGTGTGGTGCGTCGCTGGCGTGTGCTCCCTTTATGTGAAGTGAATATGTTCGGAAGTCGTTGGCGTCCGGATGTCCTTTTCTTAGGGATTGGGTCGGGTTGATCCCCGATTTGACACTGGGAAAGCGGCCCGGATAAGGTTCCACCAGCGAAAATCGAATCGGAACCGGCCAGGTCCTCGGAAACGGCGGATTTGACACGGGAAACGCGGTTCGGATAAGCTTCGAACAGAACGAAATGAGCCCCGGACGGGGAGCCCGAGTGTGGGTGATCCGGATGGTGTGCGTGTGTTCTTTGAGAACTCAACAGTGTGCCGATGTAAGCCAGTGAGCTTATGTTTTGGAATACCCCTCGTCAGGGGTTTCCTTTGAGATGATTGATTTGCTAGCAGTTCAGCTAGATCTCATCTCTCTTATCAGTCATTGATGGAGAGTTTGATCCTGGCTCAGGACGAACGCTGGCGGCGTGCTTAACACATGCAAGTCGAGCGGTAAGGCCCTTCGGGGTACACGAGCGGCGAACGGGTGAGTAACACGTGGGTAATCTGCCCTGCACTCTGGGATAAGCCCGGGAAACTGGGTCTAATACCGGATATGACCACTTCAGGCATCTGTTGTGGTGGAAAGTTCCGGCGGTGCAGGATGAACCCGCGGCCTATCAGCTTGTTGGTGGGGTAATGGCCTACCAAGGCGACGACGGGTAGCCGGCCTGAGAGGGCGACCGGCCACACTGGGACTGAGACACGGCCCAGACTCCTACGGGAGGCAGCAGTGGGGAATATTGCGCAATGGGCGAAAGCCTGACGCAGCGACGCCGCGTGAGGGATGACGGCCTTCGGGTTGTAAACCTCTTTCAGCAGGGACGAAGCGCGAGTGACGGTACCTGCAGAAGAAGCACCGGCCAACTACGTGCCAGCAGCCGCGGTAATACGTAGGGTGCGAGCGTTGTCCGGAATTATTGGGCGTAAAGAGCTCGTAGGCGGTTTGTTGCGTCGGCCGTGAAAACTCAGGGCTTAACTCTGAGCCTGCGGTCGATACGGGCAGACTTGAGTTCGGTAGGGGAGACTGGAATTCCTGGTGTAGCGGTGAAATGCGCAGATATCAGGAGGAACACCGGTGGCGAAGGCGGGTCTCTGGGCCGATACTGACGCTGAGGAGCGAAAGCGTGGGGAGCGAACAGGATTAGATACCCTGGTAGTCCACGCCGTAAACGTTGGGCGCTAGGTGTGGGGGACTTTCCACGTTCTCCGTGCCGCAGCTAACGCATTAAGCGCCCCGCCTGGGGAGTACGGCCGCAAGGCTAAAACTCAAAGGAATTGACGGGGGCCCGCACAAGCGGCGGAGCATGTGGATTAATTCGATGCAACGCGAAGAACCTTACCTGGGCTTGACATGCACTGGAAACCGGTAGAGATATCGGCCCCCTTGTGGCCGGTGTACAGGTGGTGCATGGCTGTCGTCAGCTCGTGTCGTGAGATGTTGGGTTAAGTCCCGCAACGAGCGCAACCCTCGTTCCATGTTGCCAGCACGTTATGGTGGGGACTCATGGGAGACTGCCGGGGTCAACTCGGAGGAAGGTGGGGATGACGTCAAGTCATCATGCCCCTTATGTCCAGGGCTTCACACATGCTACAATGGCCGGTACAAAGGGCTGCTAAACCGTGAGGTGGAGCGAATCCCAGAAAGCCGGTCTCAGTTCGGATCGGGGTCTGCAACTCGACCCCGTGAAGTCGGAGTCGCTAGTAATCGCAGATCAGCAACGCTGCGGTGAATACGTTCCCGGGCCTTGTACACACCGCCCGTCACGTCACGAAAGTCGGTAACACCCGAAGCCCATGGCCCAACCCGTAAGGGGGGGAGTGGTCGAAGGTGGGACTGGCGATTGGGACGAAGTCGTAACAAGGTAGCCGTACCGGAAGGTGCGGCTGGATCACCTCCTTTCTAAGGAGCAACACACATCCGCTCTCATCAGCTCCGCGGAGCCGAGAGTGGAGTGTCCCTGATGTCCAAGGCGAATGTTCTTGGGTCAGGGGTGCTCAAGGAATTGTGGAATCACTGGCGAAAATCCTGTCGGAATCCTGCGGTTGCGGGTGTGAGTACTGCTTGCGTGTGACGTGAGCGTGGAAAGCGTCCCGGGGCGGTGAGGATAGGGGCGGGGTGTGCGGCACGCTGTTGGGTCCTGAGGGAACACGCGAGTGTTTGTCTCTGGAGAGAAGTAACAAGTTCTGGCCCGGTGCCGGAAGCACATCGCAGAGCCGTGGGTTCTGGCTGGTGTTTCCTGGGTGGCGCGGGGTTCGGGTTGTTCTTTGAGAACTGCACAGTGGACGCGAGCATCTTTGTGGTCAAGTTGTTAAGGGCATACGGTGGATGCCTTGGCACCAGGAGCCGATGAAGGACGTGGAAGGCTGCGAAAAGCCTCGGGGAGCTGCCAATCGAGCTGAGATCCGAGGGTGTCCGAATGGGGAAACCTAGCCGGAGTCATGTCCGGTTACCTGCACCTGAATGTATAGGGTGTGTGGAGGGAACGCGGGGAAGTGAAACATCTCAGTACCCGTAGGAAGAGAAAACAACCGTGATTCCGTGAGTAGTGGCGAGCGAAAGCGGATGAGGCTAAACCGTGTACGTGTGATACCCGGCAGGGGTTGCGTGTGCGGGGTTGTGGGACTCATTGGATTGGTCTGCCGGCCGGTCGTGGAGTGAGAAAATGTTGTGGTTAGCGGAACGTGTCTGGAAAGCGCGAGCGTAGAGGGTGAGACTCCCGTACGTGAAAACCCGGCATCTCCATGGATGAGGATCCCAAGTAGCAGCGAGCCCGTGAAATTCGCTGTGAATCTGGCGGGACCACCCGCTAAGCCTAAATACTTCCTGGTGACCGATAGCGGACAGTACCGTGAGGGAATGGTGAAAAGTACCCCGGGAGGGGAGTGAAAGAGTACCTGAAACCGTGTGCCTACAATCCGTCAGAGCCTTCGGGTGATGGCGTGCCTTTTGAAGAATGAGCCTGCGAGTTAGTGGTACGTGGCGAGGTTAACCCGTGTGGGGTAGCCGTAGCGAAAGCGAGTCTGAATAGGGCGAGTGAGTCGCGTGCTCTAGACCCGAAGCGGGGTGATCTACCCATGGCCAGGGTGAAGCGACGGTAAGACGTCGTGGAGGCCCGAACCCACTTAGGTTGAAAACTGAGGGGATGAGCTGTGGGTAGGGGTGAAAGGCCAATCAAACTCCGTGATAGCTGGTTCTCCCCGAAATGCATTTAGGTGCAGCGTCGCATGTTTCGTGCCGGAGGTAGAGCACTGGATGGTCTAGGGGGCCTACAAGCTTACTGAAATCAGCCAAACTCCGAATGCCGGTACGTGAGAGTGTGGCAGTGAGACTGCGGGGGATAAGCTTCGTAGTCGAGAGGGAAACAGCCCAGAACACCAGCTAAGGCCCCTAAGTGTGCGCTCAGTGGGAAAGGATGTTGGGTCGCTTAGACAACCAGGAGGTTGGCTTAGAAGCAGCCATCCTTTAAAGAGTGCGTAATAGCTCACTGGTCAAGTGGTTCAGCGCCGACAATGTAGCGGGGCTCAAGCGCACCGCCGAAGCTGTGTCATTCACATATAGAGCTCGGCTGCAATCCTTGAGGTTGTGGTCCAGGTGTGTGGATGGGTAGGGGAGCGTCGTGTCACCAGGGAAGCAGCGGTGGAAACCAGCTGTGGAGGTGACGCGAGTGAGAATGCAGGTATGAGTAGCGAAAGCAGAGTGAGAAACTCTGCCGCCGGATGACCAAGGGTTCCTGGGCCAGGCTAATCCGCCCAGGGTAAGTCGGGACCTAAGGCGAGGCCGACAGGCGTAGTCGATGGACAACGGGTTGATATTCCCGTACCCGTGTGGATGCGCCCATGGCGAGGCCAGGGATACTAACCGCCCAAAGCGTTGTGCGTCTTCGGACAATCAACGTGGAGCGCGGGACCTGATCTGGTAGTAGTCAAGCGATGGGGTGACGCAGGAAGGTAGCTCCGCCAGTGAGTGGTTGTACTGGTGTAAGCGTGTGGCCCGAGTGGTAGGCAAATCCGCCGCTCATGTGGGTGAGGCGTGATGCGTAGCCGATTGAGGCGAAGTGAGTGATCCTATGCTGCCGAGAAAAGCCTCTAGTGAGTGTCCATGCGGCCCGTACCCCAAACCGACACAGGTGGTCAGGTAGAGAATACCGAGGCGATCGGGTGAACTGTGGTTAAGGAACTCGGCAAAATGCCCCCGTAACTTCGGGAGAAGGGGGGCCGGGTGGCTTGATACCCCTTGCGGGTTAGGGCTGAACGGCCGCAGAGACCAGGGAGAAGCGACTGTTTATTAAAAACACAGGTCCGTGCGAAGTCGCAAGACGATGTATACGGACTGACGCCTGCCCGGTGCTGGAACGTTAAGGGGACCGGTTAGCTCTTCGGGGCGAAGCTGAGAACTTAAGCGCCAGTAAACGGCGGTGGTAACTATAACCATCCTAAGGTAGCGAAATTCCTTGTCGGGTAAGTTCCGACCTGCACGAATGGCGTAACGACTTCTCCGCTGTCTCAACCACAGGCCCGGCGAAATTGCACTACGAGTAAAGATGCTCGTTACGCGCGGCAGGACGGAAAGACCCCGGGACCTTTACTATAGCTTGGTATTGGTGTTTGGTTCGGCTTGTGTAGGATAGGTGGGAGACTGTGAAGCTTCAACGCCAGTTGGGGTGGAGTCGTTGTTGAAATACCACTCTGGTCGTACTGGATGTCTAACCTCGGTCCATGATCTGGATCAGGGACAGTGCCTGGTGGGTAGTTTAACTGGGGCGGTTGCCTCCCAAAGGGTAACGGAGGCGCCCAAAGGTTCCCTCAGCCTGGTTGGCAATCAGGTGTTGAGTGTAAGTGCACAAGGGAGCTTGACTGTGAGACCGACGGGTCGAGCAGGGACGAAAGTCGGGACTAGTGATCCGGCACTGGCTTGTGGAAGCGGTGTCGCTCAACGGCTAAAAGGTACCCCGGGGATAACAGGCTGATCTTGCCCAAGAGTCCATATCGACGGCATGGTTTGGCACCTCGATGTCGGCTCGTCGCATCCTGGGGCTGGAGTAGGTCCCAAGGGTTGGGCTGTTCGCCCATTAAAGCGGCACGCGAGCTGGGTTTAGAACGTCGTGAGACAGTTCGGTCCCTATCCGCCGCGCGCGTTGGATACTTGAGGAAGGCTGTCCCTAGTACGAGAGGACCGGGACGGACGAACCTCTGGTGTGCCAGTTGTTCCGCCAGGGGCATTGCTGGTTGGCTACGTTCGGAAGGGATAACCGCTGAAAGCATCTAAGCGGGAAGCTCGTTCCAAGATGAGGTATCCCACCACCTTGAGTGGTTAAGGCTCCCAGTAGATGACTGGGTTGATAGGCCAGAGATGGAAGCACGGTAACGTGTGGAGTTGACTGGTACTAATAGGCCGAGGGCTTGACTACAAACATGCTACGCGTCCACTGTGCGGTTCTGAAACGAACAACCCGCCCATGCATGGGTGTGGGGTTGATAGTTTCATAGTGTTTCGGTGGTTATGGCGGAGGGGAAACGCCCGGTCCCATTCCGAACCCGGAAGCTAAGCCCTCCAGCGCCGATGGTACTGCACTCGTGAGGGTGTGGGAGAGTAGGACGCCGCCGAACATTCTTTCCACAAGGGGGAGACCGAGTTATTCGGTCTCCCCCTTGTCGGCATGCCCGGGGAAAGATCATGAACCGAACCTACTCCCGGGTAGATAAGTTGCGACGGGCATGGCACCATCTCCTGCCATGTCGGGAACCTCGGTGGTGTTGCTCGAAGACGGCACCCTGCTCAACGTCGTCGAGGCGGGAGCGGCGGACGCCCCGGTCACGGTGCTCTTCGCACACGGGTACGCGCTCGACCACCGCACCTGGGGCAGGCAGTTCGACCTGCTTCCCGCGGTGCTCGACCAGCCGGTCCGGCTGCTCGCCTACGACCACCGTGGCCACGGCAAGTCGGGGGAGGCGACCGAGGAGACCGCGACCGTCGAACAGCTCGGGGACGACCTGGCGCAGGTTGTCGAGCAGCTGATCCCCACCGGCACAGTTGTGCTCGTCGGCCACTCCATGGGCGGAATGGCGGCGATGGCCCTCGCGGAGCGCAGGCCCCGGTTGTTCGGGCAGCGCGTCGGGGGAGTGGTGTTCGTGTCCACGTCGGCGGGCGGGGCCTCGGAGGTCCAGCTCGGACTGCCCACGCTGGCCGGGAAGCTGGTCCAGGAACTGGAGAACGTGTTCGGTCCCCTGGTGCGCAAGGTCCGCGAGCGCATCGAGCCCGCGAAGACGGCCGGGCTGAGGTGGTGGCTGTTCGGCGATGACCCGCGGGACGAGGACGTTGCGGTCACCGCGGAGATGGTGTGGTCCCAGTGGCCGGAGACGGTCGCGTTGTTCCGGCCCGCCTTCGACCGGCACGACCGCACCGCGGCCCTCACCGTCATCCAGGGCAAGCAGGTCGTGGTGATGGCGGGGGAGAAGGACAAGCTCTGCCCCGCCTCGCACGTGTCGAAGATCGCGGAGATCTGCGGTGGGGGCGAGGAAGTGGTGATCCCGGGCGCCGGTCACATGCTCCCGCTCGAGCGCGCGGAGGACGTGACGTCGCACATCGCCGCCCTGGTCCGCCGGGTGACTTGAGGGCGGGAACGGGGGAGCATGACCTGCTCATGATCCGGTGGTCACGTGCCAGGGGATGTGTGAGCCTGCCGAAGATCAGCCGGGCCCTGGGCGAACGCCCGGTACGTCCGCAGAGCCCGTTCGGCGATGACGAGGCCGGGCGGGAACTGCCGAGCGCCGAACAGGCGAGCGCCGCCGTTGTGCCCCAAGCCCTTGATCGCCGGGGGCGGTAAGCCTGAGGATCACGAGCGGTCGGCCAGCCACTCCCGGACGACGATGCGCGCGTCGTGCACCTGGCTCTTCACAGTGCCGACCGGCACGTCCAGGTGCTCGGCGATCTCCGCGTAGGTCAGCCGGGAGACGTCGCGCAGCACGAACGCCGCCACGATCCGCGGGCGCTCGGACTCCAGGCGCTCCAACGCGTCGAGCAGGTCGATCCGTGAGCCGGCGATAACGCTCGTGGTCCGCGGATCGGGCCGGGTGGCGAGGACGCCGTCGTCGCTGACCTGCTTGTCGGCGCGGCGCTTGAGCGAGCGGTAGGTGCTCAGCGCGCTGTTGGAGACCACGGTGTGCAGCCAGGTGCTGAACTTGCTGCGCCACTGGAAACCGGGCAGCTTCTCGGCGACCCGGAGCAGCGCGTCCTGGCACGCCTCCTCGGCGTCCTGGCGGCAGGGGAGGTAGCGGCCACAGTGCCGGAGCACGCCGGGTTGGATGAGCCGGAGCAGTTCGTCCAGGGCTGAATGGTCGCCCTCGGTGACCCGTCTGGCCAACGCCTCCGCGTCCTGATCGCCTAGCATGGCGCTGACAATATCGAGGAGGCCCGGGATCGATTCAACACCTCTGCTCGGCTCGTCGGGCGGATCTTCGATCGGCCGTTACCGGGTGTCGGGGCTGCTCGGCACGGGCGCGTTCGCGTCGGTGTGGCGGGCCGAGGACGACGAGCTCGACGCTCCCGTGGCGATCAAGGTCCTCGCCGACAACTGGGCACGCCACCTCGACGTGCGCGAGCGCTTCGTCAGCGAGGCGAAGTTGTTGCGGCTGGCCGATTCCGACCGCATCCTGCGCGTGCTGGACATCGGTGAGCTGCCGGACGGCCGCCCGTACTTCGTGACGGTGCTGGCCGACGGCGGCAGCCTGGAGGACAGCATCGCCGAGGGGGAGCTGTCCCAGGACGAGGCCCTGTCTGTGCTGATCGAGGTCGCGGAGGCGGTGTGCGTGCTGCACGAGCACGGCATCGTGCACCGCGACCTCAAGCCGTCGAACGTGCTGATCCACCGCGGCCGCGTGCTCCTGGCCGACCTCGGGCTGGCGAAGGCCTTGGCCCAGGGGTCGGGACTGACCCAGGTGGCGGGCTCGCCGGGGTACATGGCGCCGGAGCAGTCGCGCAGCGGGGCGGTCGTTGACGAGCGCACGGACGTGTACGGGCTCGGCGCGCTGGCGCACCGGCTGCTGGCAGGCAGCACGGTGGGCGAGTCCGGGACGCGGCTGCCTGGCAGGCTCGGTCGAGCCGTTCGGCGCGCGCTGCAGACCGACCCTGAGCGCCGCTGGCCGACCGCGCGTGCCTTCGCGGACGAGCTGCGCGCGGTGGCCGGGGGAGAGAAAGCCTTGTCACGGAGCGCTTTCGTGCTTCCGGCGGCGGCGGCGGTCAGCGTGCTCGCGATCGTGGCGGCGTTGTTCTACTGGCCGCAGGACCCGCCTGCCCGGCCGCAGGCCGAGGCTCCGAAGCCGGTCGACCCGGCGCTGTGCCGGGCGAGTGACGTGCGGATGTTCGACAACGGTGACTACGTGGAGCCGCTGGAGATGACGCGCAAGTCGATGGAGCTGTACTTCGCCTCGACCAAGCGGCAGTGCAAGCTCTCCGGCAGGCTGCAGGACGTCCGCTTCGTGCAGGCGGACGGCAAGGTGATCCCGCTGCGCTACGGCGACGGCCAGGGCGAGCCGCAGGAGGTGGATCTCACCGAGGACGGCTGGGGTGTGGTGCTGCTGGGCTGGTCGTCCGAGGCCAAGAACGGCAAGCCGTTGACCCCCGCGCGGCTGGAGTTCCGGCTGCCGGGAAGCCTGGACCTGGTGTCCTTCCCGTGGCAGAAGGGCCCGGTCGGCGACCACAGCCAGGTCGAGGTCGGGCCGATCGTGCTGCCGTCCAACTAGGACGTGGCGCCGACCGGGCGGTACTTGTCCCGGACCTCGGGTCGCGCCTGGAATCCGGCTGCCCTGTAGGTGGCGACGGCGCCGACGTTGGAGCTCGGCGTGCAGACGATCGCGCTCGACGAGCCGAGCTCCTGGAGCGCGGCCGCCGCGGCGATGGTGATCGCCTTGCCGTGGCCATGGCCGCGGTGGTCGCGGTGCACGCCCATCGGCTCCAGCAGTCCGGGCTTGCCCGCGCCGGCTGACCACACCGTCACCGTCGCGACCGCGTTGTCCTGGCCGTCGTACGCGATCAGGCAGCGGGCGTCGGCGTACGGCGATCCGGACGCCATCGCGTGCCAGCGCTCGGCGGTGAACGACGACTTGTCGAATGATGCCTGTACGAGCGCTGCCTGCAGGTGCGCTCGCTCAGGCCCGATCACGTCGATCCGCACGCCTGGATCCTCCACCGGCTTCGTGAGATCGCGGTGCAACGGCGTCCACGGTTCGTCGGTGTGCCAGCCGACCTCGGACAGCAGGTCCTGGACCAGTGCGCCCATCGGCGCCTCGACGTTGCCCCTCCCGTCGGGCAGTACGCCGCGCGAGGGCTCGGTGATGTCCTCGACGAGGTGACGCGCCAGGTCCTCGTCCTGCTGAGCGCCCGGGGCGATCGTCATCCGCAACAGCTCGGGACCGTCCAGCAGCCCGAAGGCGAGGATCTGCCCGTCCCGGGTCCACGTCCGGACCGCGGCGGCAGTTGCCTCCGCGCCGAAGCGCCAGAACCAGCCCACGTCGCCCGGGTGCAGCTGCATCGGTGACCCGTCGTTCTGCCAGTCGCGCAACACGCCGACTGCCTCGGTCAGCTCGTCGACCTCCGGCGTGCCCAACACGATCGCCATGTCCTGATCACACACCACCACGCCGAACGTCCGCATCTCCATTTCCGGCAGCCCGTGCCAACCAACCCTCGAAAGACGGCATCACAGGGGTGTCAGCGTCACCGGCACCAGGGGGAAACGACGTGAGGCGTCCACTGTGGACCGCTATCCGGCCGGCCAGGAAGCAGTGGGAGGGAGCCGCGGCCTTCCGAAATCTTCACAGTCATGATGACTTCAGTGTCGAGTGAAATTAATCACTCGCAGAACAACGACGAAGAACGCGCGGACGGGGCAGGGTCAGGCGATGACGCCGGGAAGCATCTGGTTGGGCCGGTAGCGGCGACGGAGCCAGATCTTGCGGGTGCCGTCGGAGAACAGCAGGACCCTGGCCAGTTCCCAGCCGGAGAACTCCGCGTGCACCGCCAGCTGGGTCATGGCCGTCTTGCGGGACACGCCCGGCGGCAGGCGCAGCGGGCGGTACTCCCAGTCTCCGTCGATCACTGAAGTGCCCTCGTCGCTCACGGTTGCACCACCTGGATCCCTTCCCGGTCCGCGGACGCGACGTAGACCTTGCCGCTGTCCGGGTCGACGGCGACGGAGTCGGGCTGGCGGACGGTGCGAAAGCGGTGCTTCTCCACCGGCTCGCCGCCCGCGACGTGGAAGCCGACGACCTCGTTGCGTTCGGTGAGCGTGATCCACGCGAGATCACGTTTGGCGTCGTAAGCGATCCCGTAGGGCGTGCCCGGCACCGGGAACCGCTGTTTCATCAGGAACGGGCTCGGCGAGAAGGCGAGCAGTTCGCCGCCCCTCGTGTCGACCACGAGCGCGCGGCCGAACCGGTCGGTGACCGCGTTGGTGGCGCCGTCACCCGCCCGCAGCGCCGAGGCGACCCTTCCCTCGGCGACGTTCACCTCGATCAGCGCGGTGCGGTTGGAGTCCAGCACCAGCGCGTCGTTCTCGGCGCCGCGCAACACCGCTGTCGGCGCGAAGAAACCGGTGATCTCTCGGGTGACCTTCCCGCCGTCGAGCACCGCGACGGCGTTGCGGTTCCTGAGCGAGACCACCGTCTGTCCATTCACGACGGTCGCGCCGCTCGGCGCGCCCTCGACGGTGGAGGTCTCCGTCCCCCCGGTGCGAACGTCCAGGCGCACCAGGGTGTTCGCCGACGGGATGGCCGCGAACAGCGCGCCGTCGCCCGCCGGGCTGAGCGAGGTCACCTTGTCCGGGACCGGGACGACGCGCGGCGGGGTCTGCGGGCTGTCCACGGAGAACAGCCGGATCTCCTTGGCGTCCACGGCGACGGCGAGCGTGCGGGTGGCGGTGTCCAGGGCGAGCGCCCGCGCAGGCCCGTCCAGCGGGAGCACGGTTCCGTCGGGGGAGGAGCTGGGCGGGGAGACCGCGGGCGACGGGGCCACCAGTTGGTCACCGACCAGCAGCGGGTCCGAGGGCGTCCGGTCCGGTGCGCAGGCGCTCAGCGCGAGGGCTCCAATGACGACGGGCACCACTGCCACCGCACGGCGACGCAATCCGACCTCCTCCGGCGCGGCCGGGGTGTACCCGGCCTACATGTCCTGGATACCAGGATCCACCACGCCTCGGGGAGCGTCACGCTCGGGCACCCGGTTGGCACAGGCATGCGACTGAGCCGTGATCACGACGGCTCGCGGCTCACCAGGAGACCGGAACCGACTCCGGACCGCGATCGGTGGCGGTGAGCGGGCTCCACGGGATCTCGGTGACGGGCACGGACAGGCTGAGCCCCGGAAGCCTGGCGGCGAGGGTGCGCAGCGCGATGCCGATTTCCGCCCGGGCCAGCGAAGCGCCGAGGCAGTGGTGCGCGCCGCGGCCGAAGCTCATGTGCGGCAAGGCTTTCCGATCGGTGCGGAACTCGTCGGGGTCGGCGAAGTGGGCGGGGTCGTGGTTCGCGGCGTCGAGCCGGACCAGGACCTGGTCGCCCTTGGCGATGTGCGTGCCCGCGACCTCGACGTCCTCGTGCGCCCAGCGCGGCATCGGGTTGCCGATGGCTCCGCCGAGGAGGCGCAGGGCCTCGTCGAGGACCGCGTCGGCCTCGTCGGTGAGCAGCGAGGCGAGCCGTCCGGTGCGGAGGAGCTGGATCGCGGCGATGCAGATGCCGTTGCGGGCGGTCTGGTACCCGGCGAGCACCAGCGTCGCGACCATGCCGATCAGTTCTTCGTCGCTGAGCCGCCCGTTGTCGTCGTCTCGGACCGCGATGAGCCTGCTGAGCAGGTCCTCGCCGGGCTCGTCGCGTTTGGTGGCGATGAGCCCGGCGGAGTAGGCGCCGAGCTCCTGCCAGGCGCCGAACGCCTCCTCGGGGGCCGTCTCGGCGGTGCTGATGGTCTCGGCCAGCTCCCGGAAGCGGTTGCGGTCCGCGAGCCTCACGCCCACCAGCTCGCTGATCACCGCGGTGGACAGCGGGGCGGCGAGGTCTTCGACGAGGTCGGCCGTCCGGCCTCGGGCGATCATGCCGTCGACCAGCTCGGCGGAGCGTTGCTCGATGAGCGGGCGCAGGGCTTCGATCGCGCGCGGGGTGAACGCCTTGGTGACCAGGCGGCGCAGGCGGGTGTGGGTGGCGCCGTCCTGGAAGAGCGTGTCGTTGCCCGTGGTGGCCGAAGATTCGCTTGCGGGATCGAGCGTTGTTGCTGTGCCCGCGGGTGCCATGCCGAAGCGCGTGTCGCCGAGCACGGCGCCGGCCGCGTCATAGGAGGTCACCAGCCAGGCGGGCGCGCCTTCGGCGGTGGTGACCCTGGCGATCGGGCAGGTCGCGCGCAGCTCGGCGTACTCCGGGGGTGGCGCGGTGGGGTCGGGCTGGGGGAAGGGCAGCTGGCGGGTCATCGGGACCTCCTCGGTTTCCGTTACGACTGCAACGTAAAAGTTCACCGGAAGGATGTCAATACGATCGCAATGTGAAAAGATGCGGCCATGCCGAAGCGGGTCGACCACGCCGAACGCCGGGAACAGCTGGCCGAGGCGCTGATGCGGATCGCGGCCGAACGCGGCCTCGAGGCGGTGAGCCTGCGACACGTCGGCGCGGAGGCCGGGGTGACCTCCGGCATGGTCCAGCACTACTTCCGCAGCAAGGACGAGCTGATGGCCTTCGCACTGGAGGTGGTCAGCGAGCGCGTCCAGGCGCGCGCCGCGGCGGCGATGGCCGATGCGCGGTCGGCGCGCGAGGAGATCCGCGCGCTGCTGACCTCACTGCTGCCGTTGGACGAGCCGCGGCGGGTGGAGGGCCGGGTGGCGCTCGCGTTCGTGTCGTACTCGACGGTCCGGCCGGAGCTGGCGCCGGTGCTGCGGCAGAACACCACGGGCATGCGCGAGCACTTCGCCGAGCAGATCCGGCAGGTGTGGGCGGGGGAGGCGAGGCTCGGCATGACGCCGTCGCAGGCGGCGACCGGCCTGCTGGCGCTCGTGGAGGGTCTGGGGATGCACCTGCTCGGTGAGCACTACGAGCCGGAGGAGGCGTTGGGGGTGCTCGACGCGCACCTGGAGCTGCTGCTCGGTCAGTCCATGCGGCGTTCGGGGTAGGTGATCGTCGGAGCGCTGACGTCGTCGAGCGCGGCGCGGATCGCCCTGGGGAGTTCGAGGTCCTCCGCGGCGAGGCAGCCGGTGAGCTGGCCGGTGTCCTTGGGGCCGATGATCGGCGCGATCACGCCCGGGCGGTCGCGGACCCAGGCCAGGGCCACGCACAGCGGCGACGTGCCCAGCCCGTCCGCCGCGGTCACCACGGCCTGGACGATCCGCGCGGCGCGTTCGGTGCGGTGGTGCTCGACGTAGCGGGAGAGGTTCTGCGAGGCCGCGCGGGAGTCGGCGGGCGTTCCGTTGCGGTACTTGCCGGTCAGCACGCCGCGGCCGAGCGGGGCCCAGGGCAGCAGGCCGAGGCCGTGGTGCAGGGCGGCGGGAACCACCTCGCGCTCCACCCCGCGCTCCAGCAGGGAGTACTCGACCTGGGTGGAGATCAGCGGGTGGTGGGCCGGTTTGGCGGCCTGCAGGGTGGCCGCGGTGGCCAGCTGCCAGCCGGAGTAGTTGGAGATGCCGACGTAGCGGACCTTGCCGCTGGTGATCGCCGCGTCCAGTGCGGACAGGGTCTCCTCGACCGGGACCGAGGCGTCCCAGGCGTGCAGTTGCCACAGGTCGATGTGGTCCACCTTCAGCCTGCTCAGCGATCCGTCGAGCGCCGTGAGCAACGCGCCACGGGAGGCGCCACCGCCGAAGGGGCCTTCGGTGCGGCGGGCGACGGCCTTGGTCGCCAGCACGATGTTCTCGCGGGGGACCACGTCGCCGATGAGTCCACCGAGGACGGTCTCGCTCTCGCCGTCGTTGTAGACGTCCGCGGTGTCCACGAAGGAGCCGCCCGCGTCGACGAACGCGGTCAGCTGGCTGGCGGCTTCCTCGGCCGTGGTGTCGTGGCCCCAGGTCATGGTGCCCAGTCCCAGTCGGGACACCCGCAGGCCGCTGTGGCCGAGCTGTCGATGCTCCACGCCGAGGAGCCTAGACAGTGCGCGCGCCGTGGGCGTGGTTATCCGTCGCGCGGGGCGCGTCTCCCCTTCGGGTGACGCGGATCACGTGGACCTTCCCGTGTTGTTACCAGTGAGTAATGTCATCGCGGTGCGACTTGGACTGAACCTGGGCTACTGGGGCGCCGGCAACGACGCCGACAACCTCGAACTCGCCAAGGAGGCCGACCGGCTCGGCTACTCCGTGGTGTGGGCGGCGGAGGCGTACGGCTCCGATGCGCCCACCGTGCTGTCGTGGGTGGCGGCGCAGACCGAACGCGTCGACGTCGGCAGCGCGGTCATGCAGATCCCCGCGCGCACCCCGGCGATGACCGCGATGACCGCGGCCACGCTGGACACGCTGTCGGGCGGGCGGTTCCGGCTCGGCCTCGGCGTGTCCGGGCCGCAGGTGTCCGAGGGCTGGCACGGCGTGCGCTTCGACAAGCCGCTCGGCCGGACCAGGGAGTACGTCGACGTGGTGCGGGCGGCGCTGCGCCGGGAGCGGCTGACCTACGACGGCGAGCACTACACGCTGCCGCTGCCGGACGGCCCCGGCAAGGCGGTCAAGCTGACCGTGCACCCGGTGCGCGAGGAGATCCCCGTCTACCTCGCCGCGGTCGGCCCGAAGAACCTGGAGCTGGCCGGGGAGATCGGCGACGGCTGGCTGGCCATCTTCTTCTCGCCGGAGCACTTCGCCGAGCCCCTGGCGCAGGTGCGCGCCGGGCGGGAGAAGGCGGGCAAGACGCTGGAGGGCTTCGACGTCGTGCCGACCGTCCCGCTGGTGATCGGCGATGACTGGAAGGCCTGCGCCGACAACGTCCGGGCCTACTGCGCGCTCTACATCGGCGGCATGGGGTCCAGGAAGAAGAACTTCTACAAGGAGCTGGCCACCCGGATGGGGTACGGCGCGGCCGCACAGGAAATTCAGGAGAAGTTCCTCGCCAAGGACTACCTCGGTGCCGCGGCGGCTGTTCCCCTTGAGTTCATCGATCAGACCTCGTTGCTCGGACCTGCCGAGCGGGTCGCCGATCGGATGCAGGCGATGGCCGAAGCGGGGGTCACCACCCTGTCCGTCTCCGTGATGTTGCAGGATCACGAGCAGGGCAAGGCGGCTCTGCGTACGGCCGTCGACGCATTGGAGAAGTCAGGGGTCGCGTAAGTGGACTGGGTGCAGGCACTGGTACTGGGCGTCGTTCAAGGACTCACGGAGTTCCTGCCCATCTCGTCCTCCGCCCATCTGCGCATCACCTCGGAGCTGTTCTTCGACAGCGACGCCGGGGCCTCGTTCACCGCTGTCACCCAGCTGGGGACCGAGGCCGCGGTGCTCATCTACTTCGCCAAGGACATCTGGCGGCTGCTGAGCACGTGGTTCCGCGGTTTCGTCGACGCGGGCGTGCGGCGCACCGCGGACTACCGGATCGCCTGGTACGTGGTGATCGGCACCATTCCGATCGGGGTGCTCGGCTACCTGTTCAAGGACGAGATCCGCACCTCCGCCCGCAACCTGTGGCTCGTGGCCACCACGCTGATCGTGTTCGCCATCCTGCTCGGCCTCGCCGAGCGGTTCGGGCCGCAGCGCCGCGCCGTCGAGCAGATGACCATGAAGGACGGCGTGATCATGGGCTGCGCGCAGGCGATGGCCCTGGTGCCCGGCGTGTCCCGGTCCGGAGGCACCATCACCGCTGGTCTGGCCATCGGCCTCAACCGCGAGGCGGCGACCCGCTACTCGTTCCTGCTGGCCATCCCCGCCGTGGTGGCATCCGGCGTGTTCAGCATCCCCGACGTCTTCGAGCGCGGCGGCGCCGGTCTCCAGCCCAGCGTCGCGCAGATGATCGTCGCCACCGTGATCGCGTTCGCCATCGGCTACGCCACCATCGCCTGGCTGCTGCGCTACGTCGCCAAGCACAGCGTGTACGTCTTCGTCTGGTACCGGATCGCGCTCGGCCTGTTCCTGTTCGGGATGCTCGCCGCAGGCCAGATCAACGCGGTGTAAGGACTCCGTAAGGCCCGAACCAGTGCAAACGCGGCCCCGGCCGGGCTAGAACTGCTGCATGCGCCAGTTGTTGCGGAAGCAGTGGGTCCAGGCCGGGTTGGCAGCCGGGGTGGTCGCCCTGGCCGTCGGGTTGTGGTTGTTCCAGCCGTGGCGGTTGTTCACCAGCAGCACCATCGACGAGGCCCTGCCCATGCCGCCGGCCCCGCCCGTCGCGTCGGCACCCACGTCGACCGGCACCACCGCTGCTGTCCCGGAGCCGACTACGACCACGGCGCCGAAGCCGACCACCGTCGAGTTGGCCTCCGGCGCGTTCGTCACCCAGGAGCACAAGACCACCGGCACGGCGAAGGTGCTGAGGCTGGCTGACGGCAACCGGGTGTTGCGGCTGGAGGGACTGGCCACATCGGACGGTCCCGACCTGCACGTGTGGCTCACCGACGCCACTGCGGGCGGGGAGTGGGGCAAATATGACGACGGCCGCTACGTGAAGCTCGGCGCGCTCAAGGCCACCCACGGCAACCAGAACTACGCCATCCCGGCCAAGGCGGAGCTGGACGGGCTGCGCAGCGTGGTCATCTGGTGCGACCGGTTCAACGTGGCCTTCGGGTCCGCCCCGCTGTCCCTGTAGTGCCAGAATGGCTTGTGACCCAACAGATTTCCCCCGACCGCGTCCGCCACGCGCTGCGCTCCGTGCGCGCTGCCGCCTACTCCGTCGAGGTCACCCCGGCGGGTACGACGCTCGCCCTGGTGATGTCCGCGAGCCCGGCCGGGCGGCGGAACGCCGCGGAGAAGATCGTCGGCCTCCTGGAGGTCGCCGGGCTGCGCCTGGTCGCCGATGACCCGGTGGGGGAGTTGACCGACGAGCGACGCGGTTTCCTGGTTTCCGGCGCGGGGCCAGCTTGACCTGCGGTTACAACCGGAGCGGGAGATCCACCCGGATGTTGCGCACCGGCGTCTGCTCCGGATCCACCCACCGGGGTGGGATGAAGCTCGGTATCCCGTGCTCGAAGACGATTTCCCAGTCTCCTTCGTGGACCACGTGGTGGTGGTGAACACACAGCAAGATCAGGTTGCTCAGGTCGGTCGGCCCGCCGTCGATCCACTGCCAGACGTGGTGAGCTTCCGTCCACGCCGGAGGCCGATCACATCCCGGGAAGGCGCATCCCTTGTTCCGTATGACAAGGGCCCTGCGTCCAGCGGGTGAAGCCAGGCGCCTTTCCCTGCCGTAGTCGAGGGGTTCGCTCTCACCGCCGAGGACAATCGGGATGACTCCGGCGTCGCACGCGGCTTGGCGCATCAACCCGGCGCTGATCGGGTCGCCGTTCTGGGTCTGATCACATCCCATCTTCTGCGCGAGGGCGTCGAAGTCCATGATGACGATCAGCTGGGTCCGCATGCCACCGTTGACCGGCAGGTCCTTCGCCGACATCGCCGTGGTCATCGCCTCGATGAACGCATCCGCGAGGCGCTGTTCGGAGCTGCGGGGGTCTTTCTCCCCGTTGACCGTCTTCGGCTTGGACAACGCGAGCAGGAACGTTCTGATCTTCTCGCCATTCAGCGGGTCCACGACCGCCTTAACATGCAGGCACCCGTCCTGATCATTACCCATCCGCAACGACCGCTTGGCGATGCCCTCCTGCTCGTCCCGGTAGACCCCGTCAGGGGCGACCAGCGACCACAGGTGTTTACCGACCCGCATCAGATCACGCGGGGGCAACGTCGGCGCGACCCCCGCCAACGCCTGATCCGCCTGCTCCACATGCTCATCAGGTAGGCGCTTGATCGCATCGGAGATCACCAACGCATGCTCACCACTGATCACACCGCTGTAGACCGCTTCACGCGTGCGGGGCAGCGCCGGTAGCTCGTGCACCAGACGGGCACGGCGGGTGGCGTCGGCCTGGTTGAGTTTCAGCTTCTCCCGCAACAACAACGACACGTTCTTACACCCATACCGCGCATGCAGGCCACGCTCTTCCGCGCGGGTGGCGGCATCGATTTTCGCTGCAGTCACCAGATTCGTGATCGTTTCCAGATCTTACAGGAATGTCAGATGCTCGTCTTCGGACAGCCGATACGTGTCGTTCACGGCGAGATGAGCGGTCATGACATCTATGATGTCCTTGGTATCCAACATGATTCCACCCCCCTCCGTTGGATACCTCGATTATAGCTGCGAGTCTGACAGTGTCTAATCCGTTGCGCCACAAGGCAAAGCCAACGCAAGCCGCAGCTGGAACCGTCGGCTTTACCTGGGGTGCGCGTGCCATACGCTTCCCGCGAGGGCCGGAGCTTCATCCCGTGCCCCTGAGAGGCCCACGGGCACGCGCAAGGGGCCCCAGGTCAAGCCGACCTCACGCCGGAAGCTCGGCCAACACAACCCGCGCAGCCGGAACAATCCGATCGCCCCCTTGCATTCGTCACACGCTGAAAAGCATTGATTTCATCTACGCCTGAAGTATTCGATCCGCGCCCATGCTGAAACCCCTGCACGCAGTACTCGTAGGCCTCATATCCGCGGGAACGCTCGTCGCGCCGGTTCACGCGGACGAGCGGAACGACGCGGTTCGGGTCGAAGGGACGAAGTGGCTCCGCGGTGGTCAGCCCTTCTTCCCGCACGGCTTCAACATGGTCGCGCTGGCGACGCCGCAGAAGTGCATCGACGAGGGAAGAGCGCCGGGCTGGGCGAAGCGCGCGCACGACACCTTCGCGCAGCACGGTGACGCGGAACTGGCTGCGGCGAAAGGGAACTGGAGCGCTGACACGCTGCGCTTCCAGGTGAGCCAGGTGGCGCTGGACCCGCAGCATCCTTACTACGCGGACGGTTCCTACCTGACCTGGGTGAAGGCCGGAGTGGCGAAGGCTCGTGCGGCCGGGTTCACGGTGCTCCTGTCGATGCAGGACCAGGTGGCGACGTGCGGCGAGGTGAACTTCATGCCGTCGCAGCGGACGATCCGGTCGTGGAAGACGTTGGCTCCGCACTTCACGAGCGACCACGGGGTGCTGTTCGAGCTGTTCAACGAACCGCGCAACGACACGTCGGAAGCGGGGTGGAAGCAGTGGCGCGACGGTGACGGCGCCGCGGTCGTCGGGCATCAGCGGTTGGTGGACACGGTGCGTGGGCTTGGCGCTCGCAACGTCCTGGTGGCGAACGGGGCGGCGTTGGCGGAGCGGTTCGAGGGGATGTGGCCGCATCGGCTGAACGACCCGGTGGGGCAGCTGGCCTACGCGACGCATCCGTACTACTGGCATTTCGCGGCGAACAACACGCTCGAGCGCAATCGTGCGCGCTGGCAGGAGCGGTTCGGGTACGTGGTCGACCGCGGCGCGCCGGTGATCGTGACGGAGTGGAACGCGCGCCACGACGCGTGCCGGGCGGGGATGCCGGGCATGGTCGAGCCGTTCCTGGATTACCTGCGGGAGCGGGGGATTCCGTTGCTGACCCACGCTTTCGACGTCCAGGACACCATGGTGAAGGGGCTGCACCCGAACTGGGAACCGACCACTTTGGACGGTTCGCGGTGCGTCGACAACGAGCCGGTGCGCGGGCCGGACGCGGGCAGCAACGTGCGCGATCGCTTCCGGACCTGGTGAGGGGAGCGGTCTGTGTCGCGAGTGGACCGACGAACGCTCATGAAGCTGTCGGCTGTGGCTTTCCTGCTGGGGACCGAGGAAGTCTCCAAGCTGCAGCCGGTGATGAACAACGAGACCTTCCCGGAGAGGACGGGGGAGACCTACCACGGCGCGAACCTGCACGAGGCGAGCGGGATCGTGGCCAGCCACCGCCACGCCGGGGTGTTCTGGATCATCAGGGACGGCATCGGGAACCCCGATCCTGTGCGCGTCGGCTACCGGCGGACCGTGCTCGCGGTGCGCTTCGACCAAGGCTCCGGGAAACTCGTCCGCTGGCCGAAGCAGGTGTCGCAGACCTCGTGCGACGGCTTCGTGAAGTGCGTCTACCTCAAGCGCGCTGACGGCACTCCGGTGCACAACATCGACATCGAGGACGTCGCGCTCGACCCGGCCCAGAACTGCCTGTGGCTGGGCAACATCGGCAACAACCCGCACGAGGACAAGCCGGGGGAGCTGTTCCGCTTTCCCGAACCTGACCCGCTGTCGGCGACCGAGGTGCGCGCGGATCTCTCGTACCGGTACTCCGCCTCGGGGATCAACTCCGAGTCACTGTTCCTTGTGGACGGTGTGCCGCACCTGCTGGTGAAGACCGCGCCGAAGGGCTCGGCGTTGCGGCAGGGCCAGGTGCTGAAGCTCCCGCTGCCGACCGAGCCGGGGGTGGTGGACGCCGTCCCGCTCTCGGTGCTCCAGCCGCCCAACGGGAGTTCGGAGCACAACTTCAAGCCGACCGGGGCGGATCTCCGTGACGGGAAGCTCTTGGTGGCGAGGGCGAACGGCTGGCTCCGCTACGAAGCCGACCCCGCGTTGCACGGCGATGAGCTGGTGAAGGCGTTGGCCGCCGCACCGCCGAAGGTGCACCGGTACTGGGAACCCGATCACGCGCTGGTCGCGACCGAGGCCATCGCGTGGACGCATCCGCCGCTCGCGGACTCGTTCCTGTCGCTGTCGGAGACCGGGCAGTTCCGGTGGGTCAGGGAGGGGGCGTGATGAGCCCCGTCGGACGGCGGGCGGTGCTGCTCGGCGCGGCGGCCGCGATCGGCACCGCCGGTCTCCCGTTGAGCACGAAAGCCGCGCCCGGCCCGAGCAGCGGTGCGCTGTCGCCGGTGACGATGGCGATGCACCTGCACGCCTCGTTCAGCGAGGGCGTCGGGAGCATGGCGGGCCACCTCGACCAGGCCACGAAGCTCGGCGTGGACGTGGTGTGGTGGACCGACCACGACTTCCGCCTCATGGCGCACGGCTACCGCACGGCGGTGGGCTTCGACGGCATGGAGGAGACCCAGGACGGCCGCTGGTGGCGGTGGGCCGAAGCCAAGCAGGGCACGCTCGGCGAGGCGTCCGGCCGCTTCGTCGCCGAGCCGCGTTCGCCCGACGAACCGGGCAAGGCGCTCGCGCTCAAGGCGTCGGGCGACGGCACGCTCTGGTACACGGCTTCTGCCTGGAACAGCACGTACAACACCTCGCTCGCGGACACCACGCTCAGCCTGGACGTGCTCGCCGAGCAGGTCGGGCCGGACGCACAGCTGGTGGTGGACGTCCTCGCCTCGCACCACCCGGCCACCGGAGGACGCCCGGCGGGGCAGTACCGCGTCGAGTACCGCATCGGGGGAGTGAACGAGGTCCAGCACTCGGCGAACGGCCTGGTCGGAACCGTGCGGCTGCCGGTTCCCCGGGGCAGGTGGACGCGGCTGGAGTTCACTCCGGTGCAGGACATCGCCGCGCTGTGGCCGGATCTGAACGCGGCCGACAACTCGCTGCTCCAGCTGCGGATCGGCGTGCGCTCGGCGAGGAACACACCGTCGGAGTTCGTCGTGGACCGCCTGCGCATCGCCCGGGCGCGGCGCGCTGGGGACGACGCGCTCGCGCTGCGGCAGGAGATCATGGACCGCAACGCGAAGCGGTTCCCGGACGTCGTGCAGCGGTCGGCGTTGGAGGTCTCCCTCACTCGGCACCTCAACTGGTTCGGCGAGAAGGTCGTGCTGCCGGACTACAGCGGCAAGCCCCCGGTGAAGGACCCCTCCGAGGCGCTGGCGAAGCAGATGGTGGCGTTCATCCACTCCCACGGCGGGCTGGCCAGCTACAACCACCCGTTGGAAGGCGAGCTGAACACGCCGCAGAAACTGGCCGAGGCGTTGCTCGCCGGCAGCGGGCTCGGCGGCGTGGACATCGTGGAGATCGGCTGCGGGATGGCGCTGCCGAAGCTGCTGCACGTGCTGGACGTCTCCGCGCGCAACGCGCTGTTCTTCACCGGCACCGGGGTCTCCGACGACCACGCGGGCAAGGACTGGGTGAACCAGAAGACCAACTGGATCACCGGCGTGTGGGCGGGCTCGGCGGGCACGGCGGACCTGCTGGGCTCGCTGCGGGCCGGCCGGGCGTGGTTCACCGATCCGAAGCGGTGGCGCGGCTCGCTGGAGGCCACGGTCAACGGGGCCAGCGCGATGGGCGGGGGGCTGCTCAGCTCCGCGAAGAAGGTGCCGCTGACGGTCACCGTGACCGACGCGCCCGCCGACGGCAGGGTCGAGCTGGTCACCGGTGTCGTCGACTACGCGGGTGCCGGGCAGCTCGATCCGGCGACGACCAGCCGGAGCGTGCGCGTGTCGGAGCTGACCGGCGGGCGGTGGAACCTCGACGTCGAGCCGGGGGAGGGCAGTTTCGTGCGTTCCGTGGTGCGCGACGGCGCGGGCGAGGTCGTCGGGGTCGGCAACCCGACGTGGCTGTTGTCCAGGCCACCCGCGGGAGGAGTGCCGCGGGAGCGCGCGCTGCCCGGGTAGCGCCCGGCGTGTCCTAGGCTGATCGGCGTGGCTACCGTGATCCTGCTTCGACATGCGCGTTCCACGGCGAACGGCGCCGGGGTCCTCGCCGGGCGCACCCCCGGCGTGGGGCTGGCCGAGCGCGGTGAGGAGCAGGCGCGGGAGCTGGTCGACCGGCTCGCCGGGGTCCCGGTGGCCGGGCTGGTCCGGTCGCCGCTGCACCGCTGCGTGCAGACGCTGGAACCGCTGGCGGCCAAGCTCGGCCTCACCCCGGTCGAGGAACCCCGACTGTCCGAAGTGGACTACGGCGAGTGGACCGGCAAGGGCATCAAAGACCTGCTGGAGGAGCCGCTGTGGAAGGTGGTGCAGCAGCACCCCTCCGCGGCGGTCTTCCCCGGCGGCGAGGGCCTGGCGGAGGTGCAGGCGCGTGCGGTGGCGGCGATCCGCGAGCACGACGCGCGGATGACCGCCGAGCACGGCGCGAACGCGGTGTGGATCGCGTGCAGCCACGGTGACGTGATCAAGTCCGTGCTCGCCGACGCGCTCGGCCTGCACCTCGACTCCTTCCAGCGGATCGTGGTCGAGCCGTGCTCCATGTCGGTGGTGACCTACACCGAGACGCGCCCGTACGTGCTGCGCGTCAACGACACCGGCGGGGACCTGTCCAGCCTTGTCCCGCGCGCGGACCCGGAGGCCATGGCGACCGCGCACGCCGCGGTGGGCGGTTCCACCACCTGAGGGTCACCAGCCGCCAAGGGCGTTCTGGGAGTCCCAGTAGTCGTCCATCGCGTAGTAGGGCCGGTCGACGGCGTCAGCCCAGGGCCGCGCCGCAGTGACGATGACCCGGCAACTCGCGGGCCGCGAGGTTGGCGTGGATCTGCTCCTCGGTCTCCGTGAGGATCACGGCGAAGTCCCAGGCGAGGCTCGGCAGGGCGTGACGGCCGGTGACCACGGTGTGCGGGAACTGGTAGTCCCCGTCCAGGCGCAGGCGGGGCTGTTTCGTGATCACCGCCAGCACGGCCGGGGTGAGGACGTCGGCGGCTCGCAGCCGCGCGGCGGCCAGCTCCTCGGCCGTGCCCGGCAACGGGTTCCTCGGCCGCGGCCAGACACCGTCGGCCTCGGCGAAGCCCCGCCAGTCCTCGGCATCCTGGTAGGACAGCGCGGGGTACTGGCCGGTCATGGCCCGCACCGCCTGCAGCACATCGCCGGTGTCGACGACGTGCCCGTTGTACCGGGCGGCGAGCGCGTAGGCGAACCTGGTCCGGCCCGTGCCCGAAGCACCGCACACCACGGTCAGCGGCCACGAACCCGGGTACACCTTCAACGGCTTGCCGGTCACCCGTGCAGCATCCCGCGCACGTCAGTACTTCCAGTCGGCTCCCACGCCGCGGTAGAGCTCCACGGGGATCGGCTGGACGTCGGGCGCCATGCGGTCGGTGTAGAAGCGCCCGTGCAGGTGGTCCACCTCGTGCTGGACGAGGCGCGCCACCCCCTGGTTGAAGATCGTGATGCGCCGGGTGCCGTCGAGGTCCTGGTGCTCCACGTGCACGGTCAGCGGCCGCGGCACCATGCCGCGCACGTCGAAGAAGCTCAGGCAGCCCTCGTACTGCTCGTCGACCTCGTCGGAGGACTCGATCACCCTCGGGTTGAGCAGGGTGATCACGTCGGCCCCCGCGGGCGGGCAGATCATCGCCGCCGCCCGGTCGATGCCGATCTGGTTCGCGGCGATGCCCATGCCCTTGCCGAAGACGTGCACCCGCGCCACCCGCTTGGCGGCCGCCTGTAACTCCGAGACCACCCGCCGGGCGTCCTCGGCGTCGGCGGGCAGCGCGAACGGGCGGGCGGGGCGCCGCAGCAGCGGCTCGTCGTGCTGGATGACGCCGAGCGAGCGCATGGTCTCGCTGGGCTTGGCCTGTCGGGCCGCCGTCTCGGCGGGTCTGCGTCGGAAATGCCACTCCAACCGGTACCGAGCGTTCATCGGCGGGTCCTCCGTCGCCCAGGAGTAGATCCGTCGGTCTCCCTCGTGGTGGTCGGAGATGGCGGTGCGGAACGGCATCGAGTCCGCGGTCATCGACGTGTGCAGGCCCCACACCGAAGGGCCCAGCTCGGCGGGGAAGTCCAGCCGCACCGACAGCCGCTTGGTCGGCAGCCGCACGGCCCGCTGGAACCAGTTGCCCCACTTGTCGTCGCCGACCGCGTAGGTGTACTCGATCCACGTGCTCTCGCCCGGGTACAGCGGGAAGTGCCCGCTGTCGTTGGCGAAGAGCAACCACACCTCCTTGATCGCGTCCCGGTCGTGCTGCGGCACGAAGTGCATCGGCTCGGCCCGGTCCTCCCCCCACCACGCGTGGAGATCTATTTCCTCCCACGTCAGCGGCTGGTCGCGGTAGAGCCGGTTGGACTGGTCCGGCCGGCCGGGGAAGCGGTCCACCGAAATGCGGATCAGGTAGCGGGTGATCGGATCAGCGCCGTTGTTGACCAACTTGCGGCGCATCGTCGCCCGGTAGGTGTGCCCGTCGTAGTGCAGTTCGGCGTGGTCGTGCTCGACCACGAGGGGACCTTGTGCGGCGTCAAACAAGTGTTCGGGCGGACTCGGGGCCCTCGGATGCGGCGTCTGCTGCTGCACCCGGGCCTGCTCGTAGCCCCGCCAGGCTCGCCTCAGCGCGCCGCCCGCGCCCAGTGCGACGTCGGCGGCCTTGGCGAACTCACGGGAGGCGCGCTCGTGACCGCTCTCCACCTTGGACACGTAGGAGCGGCTGTAGCCCATGGCCTCGGCCAGCGCGGTCTTGGACAGTCCGCGCACGTCGCGCCACCTGCGGAACTCCTCGACGAACGCGTCGTGGGGGAGTGCGAGGCCGGGCGACGAGCCCTGGTCTTCGGTCATCTCGCCTCCGTCTCGCACCGTGAGTGAGCGTGAGCGCTGCGTGAGTCCTCCTCAGCCTAGATCCAAACGGGGGCCTCGTGGTGTTCTCGTTTCCGAAGGGACAGCACGGTGTCTGGACATGTGAGGGAACTGCCTGACCGGCTGGTTCCGGATCGGAAGTGAATCGTGATCACCACGAGCACACGGGCCCGCTCGGCCCGCCGACTGGCCAGCCTGCTGGCGGTCCGCACCGGGGTGCACGTGGTCGTTCGCTACGACCGGCCGCTGCGGCGGTACCGGGTGGTGTGGACGAACGGCCCGGACGAGGCCCGCATGCGGACGGTCGCCATGGCCAGCGCCACCGTTGTCCCTGACCTTGATCTTGGCGAGCTCCTGTGGCACCGCAGCGTGTCCTAGGCCCCGGAAACCGCGGTGCCGCAGTGAACGCCAAGCAGAGGTGATCAGGGGGTTTCGGCGCCTGCGAACGCCGTATCGGGAAGGAACTCCCTGATCACCTCAAAGTGAGATCGGCTGGGCGCGGCTCGGGCAGCGGAGAGCCGCGACGGCGCAGCGTCGCCACCGCGACCACGAGGAACGCGACCAGTCCGGCGATCGTGTACAGGTTGCGCACGACGTAGAGGACGGAGTACGCGGGATCGTCCTCCGGCACGCCCCAGAACAGCACGCCGACCGCCCCAGGGGGCTCCGTGGCGTACGGGTCGGGCCAGCACGCGGTCACCAGCACCAGGCTCACCGCGGCGGCGGCGTAGGTCAGCCGGGGTCCGGCGGGGCGCATCGCCTGGCTGATCAGCAGCACCAGGAACGGTGCGACCCACACCCAGTGGTGGTGCCAGGAGATCGGCGAGACCAGCAGCGCGGTCAGCGCCGTCATCAGAACGCCGGGCAGTTCGAGGCCGCGGCGGCCGAGCCGGGTCGCGACCAGGATCCCGACGACGCCGAAGAGCGCGGACAGCCCGAGCCGGGTGACGTGCAGCGCCGGCTGGTCGAAGCCGAACGCCTGGCCGACCATCCCGTTGATCGACTGGTTGCCGTACCAGAACAGGTAGCCGCCCATCCGCGAGCTGTCCGCGAAGCCGCCCGTCCAGAACTGCGCGGACTGCACGGGCAGGAACGCGGTGCCGACGGCGATCGTCGCGGCGATGGTGCCCAGCGCGGTCAGCCCTGCCCTGACCCGCCCGGTGAGCAGCAGGTAGACGATGAACAGTCCGGGGATGAGCTTGACCGAGGCGGCCAGGCCGAGCGCGACGCCCTTGAGCCGGTTCTCCTTCGGCAGCGCGAAGTCCAGCATCACCAGGCCCATCAGCAGCGCGTTGACCTGGCCGAAGGTGATGTTGGACTGGATCGGCTCCAGGTGCAGCACCAGCGCGCCGAGCGCCAGCGTCAGCGCGCGCCGCCCGCGCGAGGCGGCGAACCCGGCGATGCCCCAGGCACACCAGAGCGCCACGAGCACCGAGACGACGGTGAGCCCGGTCATCACCCACGGCACGCTGCCCAGCGGCAGCAGCGTCATCGCCGACGCGAACAGGGCGGCGAAGGGGGAGTAGAGGAACGGCAGGCCCGCGTGGTTCTTGGTGTAGAGCTCGGTGTTGTCCCACAGTTCCTCGCCCGCGCTGTAGTAGACGGCGAGGTCGTGCATGTGCGCGCGGTGCCCTGGCCAGGCGAGCATGTCCGAGACGCGCAGGTGGACCGCGAGGGCGAACAGGGCCACCGCCCCCACCAGCAGCCAGGGCGGACAGGGCAGCCGCCTCCGTGCTGGGGCCGGATCGTGGTCGCGGGTGTCCGGCTCGGCCGGGCTGGTGCGCATCGGTGACCTTCCTGTGGGGACCGGCGCATTCTTCCGCCGTCGTCCCCTCTAGACAGATCGGCCCCCCGGGCGAGTTGCCGGCGAGTGCCCCACATCACACCACGAAGGGCTTGCGATGGGCGGGTTCGTGAACTTTCGTCACGAGCCCGGCAGCGGCCACCTCGGCCCGGAACGCCGCGGGACCCGCCGTGCCGACCGTCGCGGGCAGGTCGGGGGAGTCCAGCGGGGTGATCATGTCGTCGTGGTGGCTGGCCACCGTCAACGGCGGTGACCCGAGGGCCCTGACCAGCCGCGCCGGGTAGGCGTGGATCGGCTTCCACGAGGTCATGCTGGCGACCAGGACGTCCGGGGTGAGTCCGCTCAGCTCCCGCTCGGCGTAGTTGGTCGCGCCGAACAGCAGCACCTCCCGCGCGCCGCCGAAGGAGACCTGGAACGCGAAGGTCTCGCCCTCGACCAGCTCGCCGAGCGTCCTGGGCCTGCGCGGCCGGTCGGTCAGCTCGCCGGGCAGCAGGTAGGCGTGATCACCGGTCATCGAGTGCAGGCTGGGCACCACCTGCACGCTCAGCCCGCCGAAATCCAGGTTCTCCCCGCCCCGGACGACGATCATCCGCTTGCGCGGCACCCCGCTCGCCTCGAACAGGAACGCGGTGCTGCGCCCGCACACCACGCGCGCGGCGGGGAAGCGGGTCAGCAGGTGCGGCACGTCGGCGGCGTGGTCCCAGTGCCCGTGGCTGACCATGATCAGCTCGGGTGCTTCGGTGATCGTCCGGTCCACCAGGTCGGGCCGCACCGCGAGCGGGGCGCGTTCGTCGATGGACGAGGTCCCGGGCAGCCGGTACTCCATGCGGCTGAGGTACGGGTCGAAGAGCACCCGCCGTCCGTTCATGCTCAGCTCCCACCCGGCGACCCCCAGCCAGCGCAGGGTCGCGCCGGGCCCGCTGAGCGGTCGCGCGGGCACCGGGTCGGCCGCCGCGCTCCCCGCCAGGCCCGCGGTGAGGGCCGCGACGCCCGCGCCCCGGAGCAGTCCACGTCTACTGAGATGTCCTGTGCACATGTCCTGAGCAGATCAGCGCCGAGTGGATCAAGTCCAACACCAATATCGGGACGACGTCGATATCGGATCGGATATCGTTGCTGCTCGTGGACCTGGTGCGGCATCTGCGGTACTTCCTGGCGGTGGCCGAGGAGCTGCACTTCGGCCGGGCCGCGCGCCGCCTGCACATGTCCCAGCCGCCGCTGTCGCAGCGCATCCAACGCCTGGAGCACGAGCTCGGGGTGCGCTTGTTCGACCGCGCCGCGCGGCAGGTCCGGCTCACCGACGCGGGTGCGGCGCTGCTGGTCGAGGCCCGTGAGGTGCTCGGCCGGGTCGATCACCTGCACACCGTCGCCGACCGGCTCCGGCGCGGGGAGGCGGGCGTGTTGCGCGGCGGCATGCTGCCCGACCTGCCCGGGGACGTGGTGGCCGGACTGGTGTCGGAGTTCCGCGAGCGGTGTCCCGACGTGCGGCTGACGTTGCGGGAGCTGACCTCCGCCGAGCAACTGCGCGCGCTGGCCGATCGCACTGTGGACGTGGGCGTGCTGCGGCATCCCTTCGACGCGCCGTGGCTGGACCAGGGCGAAGTGCTGAGCCAGCCGCTCGGGGTGCTGTGCCCGCCGGGGTGGCCGCCCGGTCCGCTGCGGCTGGCCGATCTCGCCGGGCAGGAGCTGGTGATCTTTCCGAGGGCGACCGCGCCGGCGCTGCACGACGAGCTGCTGTCGACGTGCGCTCGGCACGGGTTCACCCCCCGCGTGGTGCACGAGGCGGCCACTCCCGGGTTCGCACTCGGCCTGGTGCTGGCGGGCGGAGCCGTGGCGCTGCACCACCTCGGCTCCCCACCACCGCACCCGGACGTGCGGTGCCTGCCGGTCGTCGGCTCCCCCTTGGCGTTGCGCACCTCGCCCGTGTGGCCACGCGGGAAGCACACTCCGGCGGTGGCTGCCTTCACGGCGATCCTCACCGCCCGCCTCACGCCCGCCGAAGCCGAGCCCCGCCCACCCCTCCACCCTCGGCCCACTACGGAGTACCTGCCATGACAGTTGCCGCTGAGGTGGCGGAGCGCTTCGCCGACGCCGGAGTGACCGGTTGGCTGCACGCCCGCGAGATCGACGGGACCCGGGAGGTCTCGGTCGGCGCCGACACACCCGTGGTGCTGGCGAGCGTGTTCAAGCTGCCGTTGCTGGTGGCGGTGTTCCGGGCGGCGGAGACAGGTGAGGTGGACCTCGCCGGTCGAGTGACGCTCGACCCGGGGGCGCGCAGCAGCGGGCCGACCGGCATCGGCGCCATGTTCGACCAGGTCAGCATGTCCGTGCGGGATCTGGCGCTGCTGGCGATGTCGGTATCGGACAACGCGGCCGGCGACGCGTTGGTGGACCTCGTCGGGTTCGAGGCGATCAACCGCGTGACCGAGTCCCTGGGGCTCACCACCACATGTGTGGTGCAGCGCAGCCGGGAGCTGACGGAGTCGATGGTGCGCGATGCCGGGGTCGCCGACGCGGGTGAGCTGGCGCCGCTGCTGACCGATCGGCGCGTGCTGCGGACCCTGAGCGCGTTGCGGCCGGAGAGCACCAATCGGAGCACGCCTCGTGAGATGACCGCGCTGCTCGCCGCGCTGTGGCGGGACGAGGCCGCTTCGCCGGAGTCGTGCGCGGCGATGCGGCGGCTGCTGGGGTTGCAGGTGTGGCCACACCGGCTCGCGTCCGGCTTCCCCTTCGACGACGTCCGGGTCGCGGGCAAGACCGGCACCCTGCCGACGTTGCGCAACGAGGTAGGGGTTGTCGAGTACCCAGACGGGGGCCGCTACGCCGTGGCCGTCTTCACCGCCAGCGTGCGCACGTCGCTCACGCTGCCCGCCGCGGACGCCGTCATCGGCACCGCCGCACGCGTCGCCGTAGATCACCTGCGGGCGGGTTAGGCGATTGGCTAGACAAGGGTCGAATAGGGGTGAGAGTGACCACCTTGATCGACCCCGGCCTGCGCCGAAGTGGCTACGATCCCCCGCATGACGCTGCCGTCCGAAGATCCGCTCGCGGGGTCGAGCATCGGCGCCGACGAGCTGTCCCTGGCCGCCGACTTCCCGGCGGTGAGCCGAGAGGACTGGCGCGCGCTGGTCGCCGGTGTGCTGCGGAAGTCCGGAGTGGACACTGAGGGACTCGAGCGGCCCGAGGATCGTTTCGCGCGGACCACCTACGACGGGATCACCGTCGCTCCGCTCTACACCGCCGAGGACCCCGCGCCCGCGGCCGGGGTGCCCGGGCTCGCGCCGTTCGTGCGCGGCGGCCAGCTCCGGCGCGAAGGCTGGGACGTGCGGCAGCGGCACGGCCTGTCCGACGCCAAGGCGACCAACGACGCGATCCTGGCCGACCTGGAGAACGGCGTCACCTCGCTGTGGCTGACCCTCGGTGAGCAGGGCCTGCCGATCGACGAGCTGGGCGAAGCCCTCAACGGGGTCTACCTCGACCTCGCGGGTGTCGTCCTGGACGCGGGGGCGGATGCGGCCCGCGCCGCTGACGCGTTCTTGGCGCTGGCCGAGAACCCGAGCGGCAACCTCGGCTTCGACCCCCTGGGGTACGAGGCGAAGACCGGCGCGGCCGGTGACCTGGCGGAGATCGCCGCCTACGCGAACCGCGCGCCGAACCTGCGGACGATCGTCGTCGACGCGCTGCCGTACCACGACGCGGGCGGCAGCGACGCGGAGGAACTGGCCTGCTCCCTGGCCGCGGCCGTGGCCTACCTGCGGGCGCTCACCGACGCCGGACTGTCCGTTGTGGACGCTTTCCGGCAGATCGAGTTCCGCTACGCCGCCACCGCCGACCAGTTCCTGACCATCGCCAAGTTCCGCGCCGCACGGCGGTTGTGGGCTCGCGTCGCGGAGTTGTCAGGCGCGCCGGACGAGCCGCAACGGCAGCACGCGGTCACCTCGTCGGCGATGATGACGGCGCGCGATCCGTGGGTGAACATGCTGCGCACGACGCTCGCGACCTTCGGCGCGGGAGTCGGTGGCGCGGATTCGGTGACCGTGCAGCCGTTCGACGCCTGCCTCGGTCTGCCGGACGACTTCTCCCGCCGCATCGCCCGCAACACGCAGTCCTTGCTGCTGGAGGAGTCCCACGTCGCGCGCGTGCTCGACCCCGCGGGCGGCTCGTACTACGTGGAGAAGCTGACCGACGACCTGGCCAACGCCGCGTGGGCCTGGTTCACCGAGATCGAGCGCGCGGGCGGGTTCGTCACCGCGCTGCGCTCGGGCAAGATCGCCGAGCGGCTCGATGCCACGTGGGCGAAGCGCCTCAAGCGGATCGCCCACCGCAAGGACGCGATCACCGGCGTCAGCGAGTTCCCCAACCTGGGCGAGAAGCTGCCGGTCCGCCCGGCCGCGCCCGCGCCGCCCGGCGGTGGCCTGCCCCGTCGTCGCTACGCCGAGCCCTTCGAGCAGCTGCGCGACGCCGCCGACGCCGCACCGACCCGCCCGAAGGTGTTCCTGGCGACGATCGGCACGGTCGCCGCGTACACCGCGCGGGCGACCTTCGCGGGCAACCTGTTCCAGGCGGGTGGCGTCGAGACACCCGCGGCCGGACCGGGCACCGACCCCGCCGCGATCGCCAAGTCCTTTGTGGACAGCGGGGCGACGGTGGCGTGCCTGTGCGGGCACGACAAGGACTACGCCGAGCACGCCGAACCCGTCGCTCGCGCGCTGAAGGAGGCGGGTGCGCGGACCGTGCTGCTCGCCGGGAAACCGGGGGAGCGGGAGAGAGTCGACAGTTACGTGTACGCGGGCTGCGACGCCCTCGACGTCCTCCGCACCACCCTAAGCCAGGCAGGAGCCCTCTGATGGCGCCGCACATCCCCGACTTCGGCAACCTCGACCTCGGCGGCGGCTCCGCGCCCGGCGTCCGGCAGTGGCGGGACCGGCTCGGACAGGACCCCGCGGAACTGCTGTGGGAGACCCCGGAGGGCATCCCGGTCCAGCCGCTCTACACGGCCGAAGACCTTGCCGGACTGGACTTCCTGAACACCTACCCGGGCGCCACCCCGTACCTGCGCGGGCCGTACCCGACCATGTACGTCAACCAGCCCTGGACGATCCGCCAGTACGCCGGCTTCTCCACCGCCGAGGAGTCCAACGCCTTCTACCGCCGCAACCTCGCGGCCGGGCAGAAGGGCCTGTCGGTCGCCTTCGACCTGGCCACCCACCGCGGCTACGACTCCGACCACCCCCGGGTCCCGGGCGATGTCGGCATGGCGGGCGTGGCGATCGACTCGATCTACGACATGCGGCAGCTCTTCGACGGCATCCCGCTGGACCGGATGAGCGTGTCGATGACCATGAACGGCGCGGTCCTGCCCGTGCTGGCGCTCTACATCGTCGCCGCCGAGGAGCAGGGGGTGGCCCCGGAGAAGCTGACCGGGACCATCCAGAACGACATCCTCAAGGAGTTCATGGTCCGCAACACCTACATCTACCCGCCGCAGCCGTCGATGCGGGTCATCTCCGACATCTTCGCGTTCACCTCGCAGAAGATGCCGAAGTACAACTCGATCTCCATCTCCGGCTACCACATCCAGGAGGCCGGGGCGACCGCCGACCTGGAGCTGGCCTACACCCTCGCCGACGGCGTGGAGTACCTGCGCGCCGGGCGCGAGGCCGGACTGGACATCGACGCCTTCGCGCCCCGGCTGTCCTTCTTCTGGGCGATCGGCATGAACTTCTTCATGGAGGTCGCCAAGCTCCGCGCCGCCCGGCTGCTGTGGGCCAAGCTGGTCAACCGGTTCGAGCCGAAGAACCCCAAGTCGCTCTCCCTGCGCACGCACAGCCAGACCTCGGGCTGGTCGCTGACCGCCCAGGACGTCTTCAACAACGTCGCGCGCACCTGCGTCGAGGCCATGGCCGCCACCCAGGGGCACACGCAGTCCCTGCACACCAACGCCCTCGACGAGGCGCTGGCGCTGCCGACCGACTTCTCCGCGCGCATCGCCCGCAACACGCAGCTGCTGCTGCAGCAGGAGTCCGGCACCACCAGGGTGATCGACCCGTGGGGCGGCAGCGCGTACGTCGAACGGCTGACCTACGACCTCGCCCGCCGCGCCTGGAGCCACATCCAGGAGGTCGAGGCCGCGGGCGGCATGGCCAAGGCGATCGACGAGGGCATCCCGAAGCTGCGCGTCGAGGAGGCCGCCGCGCGCACCCAGGCCCGCATCGACTCCGGGCGCCAGCCGGTGATCGGCGTGAACAAGTACCGGGTCGACGCCGACGAGGCCATCGAGGTGCTCAAGGTCGACAACAAGGGCGTGCTCGCCCAGCAGATCGAGAAGCTGCGCAGGCTGCGCGAGGAACGCGACGAGCAGGCCTGCCAGGAGGCGCTGAGCGCGCTGACCAAGGCCGCGGACGCCGCGATCACCGGCAGCAGGGGGCCGGGGCTGGACCAGAACCTGCTCGCCATGGCCATCGACGCCGCGCGGGCCAAGGCCACCGTCGGGGAGATCTCCGACGCGCTGGAGAAGGTCTACGGTCGGCACGCGGGCCAGATCCGCACCATCTCCGGGGTCTACCGGCAGGAGGCCGGGGAAGTGAGCAACATCGAGAGGACGCGGCGGGCCGCCGAGGAGTTCGAGCTGGCCGAGGGCCGCAGGCCGCGCATCCTGGTCGCGAAGATGGGCCAGGACGGGCACGACCGCGGCCAGAAGGTGATCGCGACGGCCTTCGCCGACCTCGGCTTCGACGTGGACGTCGGCCCGCTGTTCCAGACCCCCGCCGAGGTCGCCGCGCAGGCGATCGAGGCGGACGTGCACATCGTCGGCGTCTCCTCGCTGGCCGCCGGCCACCTCACCCTGGTGCCCGCGCTGCGCAAGGAGCTGGCCGACCTGGGCCGCGAGGACATCATGATCGTGGTCGGCGGGGTGATCCCGCCCGGCGACTTCGACGAGCTGCGCGCGGCGGGCGCCACCGCCATCTTCCCGCCCGGCACGGTGATCGCCGACGCCGCGCTGGACCTGCTCGCCCAGCTCTCCGCGCAGCACGGGCACGCCGCCTGATGGCTCCGAAACCGGTTGACGTCGGCCAGTACGCGGAAGGGGTGCTCGCGGGATCGCGGGCGTGGATCGCGCGGGCGATCACCCTCGTGGAGTCCCGCAGGGCCGACCACCGCGCCGCCGCGCAGGAGCTGCTGACCGAGCTGCTGCCGCACTCCGGGAAGGCCCGCAGGGTGGGCATCACCGGCGTGCCCGGCGCGGGCAAGTCGACCTTCATCGACACCCTGGGCAGCTCGCTGACGGCCGCGGGGCACCAGGTGGCGGTCCTCGCGGTCGATCCGTCCTCGACGCGCAGCGGCGGCAGCATCCTCGGCGACAAGACCCGGATGGCCCGCCTCGCCGTGGACCCGCGCGCCTTCGTGCGGCCCTCGCCGACCGCGGGCACGCTCGGCGGCGTCGCCAAGGCCACCCGCGAGACGATCGTGGTGATGGAGGCGGCCGGGTACGACGTCGTCCTGGTGGAGACCGTGGGCGTCGGCCAGTCCGAGGTCACCGTCGCCGACATGGTGGACACGTTCCTGCTGCTCACCCTCGCCCGCACCGGCGACCAGCTCCAGGGCATCAAGAAGGGCGTCCTGGAACTCGCCGACGTGATCGCGGTGAACAAGGCCGACGGCGAGCACGCGCGCGAGGCGAAGAAGGCCTCCCGGGAGCTGGCCGGAGCGCTGCGGCTGCTGCGCATGGGCGAGGACGGGTGGGACACGCCCGTGCTGACGTGCAGCGCGCTGGAGAACACCGGCGTCGACGACGTGTGGGCGAAGATCGTCCAGCACCGCGACCACCTGTCCGCCTCCGGAGCGCTGGACGCGGTGCGGCGCAAGCAACTCCTCGGCTGGACGTGGACCATGGTGCGCGACCAGCTGCTCCAGGAGCTGGCCGACCACCCCAAGGTCCGCGAGATCGGCCCCGCGCTGGACAAACAGGTCGCCGAGGGCACGCTGACCCCAGCACTGGCCGCACAGCAAATCCTGGCGGCGTTCCGCGGCTGAGCTTGTACGGTGCCCTCGTGTGTGTCTACGCGTTCGCGCACTACAAGCTGCACTACGTGTGCACCGAGTGCCGCCTGAGTTTCAAGCGGCACTACCCGGAACAGGGGCGCGAGCACCTCTGCCCCACATGTTCCGAGCCGATGCGCTGCGCGGGCCACGACTTCGCCGCCCCGTCCCGCCACGACGTGCGGGCGTGGTCGGTGGTGGCCGCGGTGCTGGGAGAAGGACTGCGCTACGAGGGTTTCGAGCCCTGCGGTTGCGGCAAGCAGCCCAAGTACCGGCCGCGCACCAGAGCCGAGCTGCGCGCCCGCCGTGCCGCCGCGCGACGCGAAGGCATTCCTCTGGCGGAGGCCCTGTCCCGCCGGGACGCCCACGTGGCAGAAGGCTGATCGCAACCTCGTCGTGGTGTGGGCGGGTGATCGTTCCCGATACGCTCCGAAGTCGCTCTGAGTAGTGGGATGGCCACTCAGCGCCGAGAGGAGCCCGATGAGCGACACCGACGGAGCGCTGCCCACCGGCTTCGAGGTCGTCGAGCTGATCGACGAGGACCCCGTCGCCACCACCTACCTCGTGCGCGGTCCCCGGCGCGACGCGGTGCTGACCGTGGCGCGCTCACGCGTCGCCGACGAGGAGCGGGCGGAGTGCCTGCGCTGGGCCGACGCGCTCACCATCGCCGCGGCCTCGCCGAACATCGCTGACGTGATCTCCGCGGGGCTCACCCATGACGGGCGGCCTCACCTGGTGTGCGCCACAGGGGAGACCTTGTCGGCACGGATCTGCGACAGCCGGGCGCTCTCGTTGTGGACCGCACAGGCATACGGCGTCGGCATCGCGGACGCGTTGGCCGCGGCGCACGCGGCGGGGCTCTCGCATGGGGCGGTTCAGCCCGGCACGGTCCTGGTGATCGACGACGGTGCGGTGCTCGCCGGGTTCGGGACCACCGCACCCGGGCTCACCGCGCCAGGAGTGGTTGACGTCTACACCGCGCCGGAGCACATCGCCGCCGTCTCGGCCGGACGTGTTGAGGCAAGCGAGGCTGGGGACATCTACAGCCTGGGCGTGACCCTGTACGTCGTGCTCGGCGGCACCGTGCCGTGGCAGGACGCGCCGATGGACCTCGCGCTGCGGAGCGAACAGCTGCCGGGTCTTCCTGATGTGTCGGTGGAACTGCTCGACCTGCTGCGGGCAGCCGTGTCCGTGGACGACGCCGCGCGGCCCACGGCGGAGCAGCTGCGGGACTGGCTGATCGGGCTCGACCTCGCGGAGGTGGACCGCGCGCGACCGGTCGCGCCGAGCCTGCTTGGCGGGCGGGGCAGTGCGCGCGTGGGGAAGCGCAGCGCCGTGTTGATCACCGCCATCAGCGGGACGCTCGGTGTCGTCGGTGGAGTGACCAGCGCGGGCGGTACCGGCACCAGCGCCGGTGCGGTCACGACTGCGACGACCGGGGGAAGAGCGGTCACCAAGGTCGTGGTGGTGTCCGTGGTCGTCGCGGCGGTCGGCGTCGGCGGAGGCTACGTCGGGAAGCAGATCTACGACGACGCGACGTGCGACAACGTCGTGGCGGACAAGCAGTCCGCGCAGGTGCTCAGCGACGGCGCGGACCTGGTCGACCAGGCCGGGTACGAGTTCACGCTGCGGCTGGGGGAGCGGATCACCACCAGCGGGGCGGCCGACCCTTCCGCGAAGGAAGTGCGCTTTTCACTGCCCGCCAATGAGGAGGGACGCCTTGTCGGCGGCAAGTTCTACGCCGGGCGCGCCGACAAATGGGCCGAGGTCGACCCCGCCTCCGACAAGGGAAAGCTCCTGGCGGCCGCCGCGGCGCCGATCGAGGCGGTGAAAGCCGTGCTGCCGAGGGTGGCCACGATCAACCGGAACGGCTGCGACTTCGACGGCACGCTCACCCGGGAGGGGAAGCAGCCGATCCCCTTCACGGCGAGCGTCGAAAAGGACAGGGGCCGCCTGGTCTCCTTCGCGTCGGGGGAAGTCGAAGCCAGGTTCAGCAACTTCGAAGTTCCCGTCGACGTACCCGCGCCGTCCGTCGCACCGAAGACGGTTCAAGGCATCTGGGAGCAGAAGCGGGAAGGTGGCTACGTCAATCGACTTCTGGTGAACAACTCTTTCGTTCGGATAGTGCCGATATCACCGTCGGGAGGGGACGACGTCGCTTCGGGCTGCATCAAACAGGGGCAGACCGACCCGGCGGTGCCGAGTCTCCAGGTCACGCTGGAGTGTCCACCGGACCTCTCGCCCGGCAGGCTCGCCGCGGTGACCATCCGGGTGGTGGGGGACAGGGAGGTCGTCGTCGACGGCGTCCGGACGTTGAGCGGGACCTACGCGCTGGTCCAGCGGTGACCCGCCTGCCCGGCGCACGGCCGCCGAGCCTGCGCGAATTCGGTCTCTCAATGGGAGTGGTCCGCGTGTCGCGGTGAGTGCGGCCATTGGTGCCCATAGGGTGAGCGGTTGCCGGTCGCGCCGCTGACGCAGGGTGTCCAGGTAATTCCAGGCAGGTGCCGTGGTGAATGGGTCGCAACGGGATCGCCGCGTAGTTGGTCACGTGTTTACGGGCGCACAGTTCGCTTACCCCTACGGGGATGTGAATGCCAGGGGACGGCTTGATAGCGTTACGCCCAACACCTGCTCAGTCACTTTCTAGTGAGGCGCACTCATGGCACAACGCACTATCGTCCAGCTGATCGACGACTTGGACGGCAGCACCAGCAGTGACATTTCCCGCGTCGAGTTCGGCCTGGACGGTCTCACCTACGAGATCGACCTGAACGAGTCGAACGCGGCCGCGCTGCGGGACAAGCTCGCTCCCTTTGTCGAGGCCGCTCGCCGCATCGGTGGCCGGGCCAAGTCGGGCACCGGCAGGCGCGCCGCGGGGGAGGGGCGCAGCAAGGAGGAGACCAAGGCCATCCGGGACTGGGCCAAGGCCAACGGGCACGAGGTCTCCGACCGGGGTCGCATCCCCGGCAACGTGATCGAGGCGTTCGAGGCCGCGCGCGCCTGAGTTGGGCTGAGCCCGCTGCCGATCGGCAGCGGGCCTTCTTCGGTCGACAGAATTCTACTAGCTCAATGATTTCAGTGTCGAGTGAAATCAATCTCACCAAAAAGCCAACAACACAAAGCGCAAGGACGGGAGCCTGGGAGGATGCCGGGGTGATGAGGAAGTGAGGCGGCCGGTCACGCGGGTCGTGTGCGCGTGGTGCGGGCTCGAACGGAACCGGTTGGTGCAGTCGGGAATGCCGCTCTGGTGGTGCTCGGACGCCTGCCGGGGCGCGTCACGGCGCGGAGCGAGGGCCGAGCCGGGGCAGCGCGTGGAGCTGGGGCGCGATCGCAGGCGCCGGGAGCGGCTGGAGCGGCTGCACGCGATCTTCGACCGGATCACGCCGCTGACACCGCTGTCCTATGTGGACGCACGGCTGCTGATGGCCGAGCTGAGCGGGGACAAGCTCTGGTTCCTGCACCCGAAGCCGGCCTACCGCTCGGCGTCGCGGCAGTGGCACCCGGACGTCGGCGGTGACGCGAAGGTCTTCCGGCTGCTCCAGGTGGTGAACGACACCGTCGAACGCGGCCCGCGCTGACCCGGTGGGGTGATGCACCCAATGCGGCATTCGTTACGTCTGACGTAACGAATGCCGCATTGGGTGCGTAGGCGCTGGGGTCAGAACTCGCCGACGCCGGTCACGTAGATGACCGCCGTGCCTTCCTCGTCGGAGCCCGCGAGGTCGACCTCGGCGACGATGCCCCAGTCGCGGTTGCCGTCCGGGTCGTCGAAGGTCTGCCGGACGATCCAGCGCTCGGGCTCCTCGGTGATCTGGAGCATCTCCGGGCCGCGGGCGTTCGCGCCCGTGCCGATCTCGTCGTACTCCTCGAAGTACGCCTCGACGGCGTCGCGCCAGGCGTCGGCGTCCCAGCCCGCGTGCTTGTCCAGCTCGCCCAGCTCGTAGTAGTTGCGGCGGGCGGCGAGTTCGACGCGGCGGAACAGCTGGTTGCGCACGAGCACCTTGAAGGCGCGCGCGTTGGCGGTGACCGGGGGCGGGCCGGTGTCCTCGGCGGGCTCGGGGCGGATGCCCTCTTCGTCGTCCTCGGGGTTGCGCAGGCGTTCCCATTCGTCGAGGAGGCTGGAGTCGACCTGGCGGACGAGTTCGCCGAGCCATTCGATGATGTCGGTCAGCTCGTCGGTCTTGGCCTCGTCGGGGACGGTGTGCCGCAGGGCCTTGTACACGTCGGCGAGGTAGCGCAGCACCAGGCCCTCGGATCGGGCGACCTGGTAGTAGGACACGTACTCGACGAAGGTCATCGCGCGCTCGTACATGTCGCGGACGACGGACTTGGGCTGCAGTTCGTGGTCGGCGACCCAGGGGTGGCCCTGGCGGTACATGTTGTAGGCGGCTTCGAGGAGGTCGGCCAGCGGCTTGGGGTAGGTGACGTCCTCCAGCAGCGCCATCCGTTCCTCGTACTCGATGCCCTCGGCCTTCATCTTGTTGACGGCCTCGCCGCGCGCCTTGAACTGCTGCTGGGACAGGATCGGGCGCGGGTTCTCCACGATGGACTCGATGATCGAGACCACGTCGAGGGCGTAGGAGGGGGACTCGCGATCGAGCAGGTCGATGGCGGCGAGCGCGAGCGGGGACAGCGGCTGGTTGAGGGCGAAGTCGAACTGGAGGTCGACGGTGAGCCGGACGCGGCGGCCTTCCTCGTCGGGTTCGGGGAGCTGTTCGACGACGCCCGCGGCGAGCAGGCCGCGGTACATGGCGATGGCGCGGCGGATGAGCTTGCGCTGGGTGGGGCGGTCCTCGTGGTTGTCCTCGAGGAGGTGGCGCATGGCGGTGAAGGCGTCGCCGGGCCGGTTGATCACGTTGAGCAGCATGGCGTGGCTGACCTTGAAGGTGGAGGTCAGCGGTTCGGGTTCGGCGGCGATCTGGCGTTCGAAGGTGGGTCTGCCCCAGGAGACGAAGCCTTCCGGTGCCTTCTTGCGGACGATCTTGCGCTTCTTCTTGGGATCGTCGCCCGCCTTGGCGATGGCGCGTTCGTTCTCGATGTCGTGGTCGGGGGCCTGGACGACGACGGTGCCCGCGGTGTCGTAGCCCGCGCGCCCGGCGCGGCCCGCGATCTGGTGGAACTCGCGGGCTTTGAGGTGGCGGGTGCGGACGCCGTCGTACTTGCTGAGCGCGGTGAGCACGACGGTGCGGATGGGGACGTTGATCCCGACGCCGAGGGTGTCGGTGCCGCAGATGATCTTGAGGAGTCCGGCCTGGGCGAGTTGTTCGACGAGGCGGCGGTACTTGGGGAGCATGCCGGCGTGGTGGACGCCGATGCCGTGCCGGACCAGGCGGGAGAGGGTCTTGCCGAAGCCCGCGGTGAAGCGGAAGTTGCCGATGAGGTCGGCGATGGCGGCCTTCTCGGCCTTGGTGCAGACGTTGATGCTCATCAGGGCCTGGGCGCGTTCGAGTGCGGCGGCCTGGCTGAAGTGCACGACGTAGACGGGGGCGCCCTGGGTGGCGAGCAGTTCCTCCAGGGTTTCCTGGAGGGGGGTCATGGCGTAGCGGTAGTGCAGGGGGATGGGGCGTTCGGTGTTGGCGACGACGGCGGTGGGCCTGCCGGTGCGGCGGGTCAGGTCGGTCTCGAAGCGCCGGACGTCGCCGAGGGTGGCGGACATGAGGACGAACTGGGCGCGGGGGAGTTCGAGGAGGGGGACCTGCCAGGCCCAGCCGCGGTCGGGTTCGGAGTAGAAGTGGAACTCGTCCATGACGACCTGGCCGACGTCGGCGTCCGCGCCGTCGCGGAGGGCGATGTTGGCCAGGATCTCCGCGGTGCAGCAGATGATGGGGGCGTCGGAGTTGACGCTGGAGTCCCCGGTGAGCATGCCGACGTTGGCGGGGCCGAAGGTGTCGCAGAGCGCGAAGAACTTCTCCGAGACCAGGGCTTTGATGGGCGCGGTGTAGAAGCTGCGCGTCCCGTTGGCCATGGCGGTGAAGTGGGCGCCGACGGCGACGAGGCTTTTCCCGGAGCCGGTGGGGGTGCTGAGGATGAGGTTGGCGCCGGAGACGATCTCGATGAGGGCTTCCTGCTGGGCCGGGTAGAGCTCGATGCCCTGGCCGGTGGTCCAGGTGGTGAAGGCGTCGAAGAGCGCGTCGGGGTCGGCGCTGCCGGGGAGTTGGTCGGTGAGCGTCATGGTGCCCTCGATCGTGCCTGGTCGTCCGGCGTGGCGTGTGGCGGGGTCGGAGATCCGCCCGGCGGGGTCGGGAGCCGGTTGTGAAGATCGCGTACCGGGCTCGCATCTGTGTATGTTGATGTGGTGATTTGTCCCAAGTGTCAGAACGTGATGCAGACCGTGGATCGCCAGGGTGTCCACATCGAGCAGTGCACCGGCTGCCGGGGCATCTTCCTCGATCGTGGGGAGCTGGAGCAGATCGCGGCGGCCGAGCAGCGCTACTACAACGCCGCGCCGCCTCCGCCCTACGCCGGTGGGCACCCGGGTCACCACGATTCGCCGAGGCCCTACCGCGGGCACCACGATTCGCCGCGGCCGTACCGGGGCGGGTACCACGATTCGCCTCGTCCGTACCACGGTGGGCACCACGACTCGCCCCGGCCGTACGGGCACAAGAAGAAGAAGAGTTTCTTCGACCAGCTGTTCGACTGATGTGAACTTGTTGATCTGCCCGGCGTGCGGGGCTCGGACCGATGTCCCGCGCGTCGAGGGGTCCCCTGCGGTGGTGGTCTGTGCGGACTGCGGTCATCGGCGGGGTTTTCACCGGTTGCCGTTGTTGTGCTTGACCGGGCCGAGTGGCACGGGGAAGTCGACGGTGTGCCGGGAGTTGGCGGCGCGCCTGTCCGAGCATGTCGTGGTGCTGGAGCAGGACGTGCTGTGGGTGGACGGTCTGCGTGATCCGGCGGAGAACCATCGGGCGTTCCGGTCGACGTGGCTGCGGGTGATCTCGATGATCCAGCAGAACGGGCGGCCGGTGCTGTTGTGCGGGACGGTGGTGCCGCCGGAGTTCGAGCCGTTGCCGGAGCGGGCGTTGTTCGCCGATGTGCACTACCTGGCGTTGATGTGCGAGCCGGAGGTGCTGGCGGAGCGGTTGCGGCGGCGGCCGGCGTGGCGCGGGTGGTCGGAGCCGCGGATCGCGGAGACGCTGGAGTACGCGCAGTGGCTGCGTGACGAGGGTGCGTCGTTGTCTCCGCCGGTGGGGTTGCTGGACACCACGGGTGTTCCGGTGGCCGAGACCGTGGACGCGGTGTGCTCGTGGGTGGCGAAGACCTTGGGGTTGGCTCAGGCGCTCGGGGAGTCACCCGCATAGGGTCTTGTGCATGAGCACTCACTTCGACGTCGTGGTTCTGGGCGCTGGCCCGGGTGGGTACGTGGCCGCGATCCGGTCTGCCCAGCTGGGACTGCGGACGGCGATCATCGAGGAGCGGTACTGGGGCGGGGTCTGCCTCAACGTGGGCTGCATTCCCTCGAAGGCGCTGTTGCGCAACGCCGAGCTGGTGCACCTGTTCCAGCATGAGGCAAAGGCCTATGGCATCCGGGTGGACGGGCAGGTGTCCTTCGACTACTCGGCGGCGTTCCAGCGCAGCCGCAAGGTCGCGGACGGGCGCGTCAAGGGCGTGCACTACCTGATGAAGAAGAACTCGATCACCCAGTTCACCGGGCGGGGCGAGTTCCTGGACGCGAACTCGATCAGGGTCGGGTCAGACGTGGTGCGGTTCGACCACTGCGTCATCGCGGCGGGGGCGACGACGCGGTTGCTGCCGGGGACGGCGCTGGGGCCGCGGGTGGTGACCTACGAGGAGCAGATCCTCAGCGAGCAGCTGCCGGAGAGCATCGTGATCGCGGGTGCTGGCGCGATCGGGGTCGAGTTCGCGTACGTGCTGCACAACTACGGCGTCAAGGTGACGATCGTGGAGTTCGCCGATCGGATGGTCCCGCTGGAGGACGCCGAGGTGTCGGCGGAGCTGGCGAAGCGGTATCGGCGGCTGGGCATCGAGGTGCTGACCTCGACGAAGGTGGAGTCCATCGAGGACACCGGTCGTGATGTGCGGGTGACCGTGTCCACGAAGGACGGTCAGAGGGTGCTGGAGGCCGACAAGGTCCTGCAGGCGATCGGGTTCGTGCCGCGGGTGGAGGGCTACGGCCTGGAGCGGACCGGGGTGCGGTTGACCGAGCGCGGTGCGATCGACATCGACGGCCGGTGCCGGACGAGTGTTCCGCACATCTTCGCCATCGGTGACGTGACGGCGAAGCTGATGCTGGCCCACGCCGCGGAGTCGATGGGGGTCATCGCGGCGGAGACCATCGCCGACGCGGAGACGATGGAGCTGGACTACGTGATGATCCCGCGGGCGACGTACTGCCAGCCGCAGATCGCCAGCTTCGGGTGGACCGAGGCGCAGGCGCGGGAGAAGGGCTTCGACGTCCGGGTGGCGAAGTTCCCGTTCACCGCGAACGGGAAGGCGCACGGGCTCGGGGACGCCGCGGGCTTCGTGAAGATCATCAGCGATGCCACGCACGGGGAGCTGCTGGGTGCGCACCTGATCGGGCCGGAGGTGACGGAGCTGTTGCCGGAGCTGACGCTGGCGCAGCAGTGGGACCTGACGGTGCACGAGGTGGCGCGCAACGTGCACGCGCACCCGACGCTGGGCGAGGCGGTGAAGGAGGCCATCCACGGCCTGGCCGGTCACATGATCAACATGTGAGGCGGGAGGGGTCCCGGGCGGGTGGGCTTATGGTGCCGGGGTGCCTCGCGTACTGAAGTTCGTCCTGGGGTTCGCCTGCTTCCAGGTCGTGGCAGGCGCCGTTCTGGTGGTGGTGGCCGCGGCCGACGTCTTCGACCGGTCAGCGCGTCGACGACGGGCTCGTCACGGGTTTGACCGTGATGGCGGCGTTGGTCGCCGCGGTGCTCTGGGCGGCGGTCGGGGTGATGCGCGGCCTGGAGTGGGGGCGGCAGTTCCTGATCGCGAGCCGTTGGTGATCATCCTGCTGGCGTCGGCGGGGTTCGTGGTCTATGCGCTGTGCAGTGGGATCGTCAGGTCGTGGTTCGCGTACAAGGCCTACCACCGCCAGTTCTGACGCTGCTATGGTCTGCCGCATGCAGCGCGCTTTGGTGACGACGACGCCGGATCCCGTCCCGGCGCGCTGACCGTTGTCTGATACGAAGCCCCGGGGCGAGTGCCCCGGGGCTTCGTCTTGTGGTCACTCGCCTCACCTTTCCGCGAGGAGACCGCCGTGCACGACCACCGCAAGCTCGGCCGCGAGCTGGACCTGTTCGACTCCGATCCATTGATCGGTGCGGGTTTGCCGTACTGGTTGCCGGACGGCGCGGTGGTGCGGCACGTGCTGGAGGAGTTCGTCCGCGGCCTGGAGCGGCGGGCGGGGTATCGGCACGTGTGTTCGCCGGTGCTGGGCAAACGGGAGTTGTACGAGCTGTCGGGGCATTGGGCGCACTACCGGGAGGACATGTTCCCGCCGATGGATCTCGGTGGTGAGCAGGTGGTGTTGCGGCCGAGCCTGTGCCCGCACCACGCGGTGATGTTCCGGGCGCGGCCGCACAGCTACCGGGATCTGCCGTTGCGGATGGCCGAGCTGGGCGGGATGTACCGGGCGGAGTTGTCGGGGGTGCTCGGCGGGTTGAGCCGGGTGCGGGCGATCCAGCTCAACGACGCGCACGTGTTCTGCACCCCGGACCAGGTGGCCGAGGAGGCGCGGGCGGCGTTGGAGCTGGTCCGGGAGGCGCACGCGGCGCTGGGGATCGCGCCGGTGCGGTACCGGTTGTCGTTGCCCGGCGTTGACGGGAAGTACGTGGCCGATCCGGAGCTGTGGCGGCGGGCGGAGCAGGTGCTGCGCGGGGTTCTGTCCGATGTGGACTATGAGGCGGTCGAGGGGGAGGCGGCGTTCTACGGTCCGAAGATCGACGTTCAGATCGCCGACGCCGCGGGGCGGGAGTCCACCCTGTCGACCGTTCAGGTGGACTTCCACCAGCCGCGGCGGTTCGGCCTGTCCTACGTGGGCCCGGACGGGGCGAAGCACCGGCCGGTGATGGTGCACCGGAGCGTCATCGGGAGCCTCGAACGGGTGGTGGCGCACCTGATCGAGCTGCATGGTGGCGCGTTCCCCGCGTGGCTGGCGCCGACCCAGGTCGTGGTGCTGCCGGTGTCGGCGGCGGAGGTGCCGTGTGCGGAGGAGTTCGCGCGGTCGGCCGATCTGCGGATGGTGGTGGAGGGGCCGGAGCGGGGCAGTCTCGGTGCGCGGGTGCGTGCGGCGCGGCTGGTGCCGTTCCAGGTGGTCATCGGCGCGCGGGAGGCCGCTGCGGGGCAGGCGTCGGTGCGGTCGCGCGACGGCGGGAAGTGGGACCCGGCGCCGGTCGCCGAGGTGCTGGCGCGGATCAGCGCAGCTGCCCGGCCCGGTGCAGGTGGTCGAAGATGATCTGGTCGACCGGGGCGACGCGGTCGCGGTCGGCGTAGCCGAGCCAGATGATCTCGTCGATCTCGCTGCTGGGTGCGAGGGTGCCGGTGAAGGTGGCGGTGTAGCAGGTCATCCGGACCTCGACGCCCGGAGGGTGGCCGTGCGCCTGGGCCTGGAAGGTGCCCAGGTGCACGGCGCTGGTGGGGTCGATGGCGACGGTGAGCTCCTCCGCGATCTCGCGCATGAGGGTCTGGATGTCGCTCTCGCCGGGATCGCGTTTGCCGCCGGGGAGGTAGAAGGTGTCCTTGCCGCGGGAGCGGGTGGACAGGATGCGTCCCGCGTCCAGGTGGATCCATGCGATCTTGTCGATGGTCATGGTGGCGATGGTAGGGACGGTGGACGGATGACGGTCGTCGGGGCGCTGCAACTCGGGTCTTGTGTTTCCACAGCGGCAACTGTGGACAAGGTCCTCGGCTACGAGGAGCGGTTGCGGGAGTCGGGTGCGGCGGTGGTGGTGCTCCCGGAGGCGCTGCTCGGCGGCTACCCGAAGGGGTCGTCGTTCGGGACGCGCGTCGGGTACCGGCTGCCGGAGGGACGCGAGGAGTTCGCCGAGTACTTCTCCCGCGCGGTGGAGGTGCCGGGCCCGGAGATCGCCGAGCTGGCCGGGCTGTCCGCGCGGACCGGGGTGTCGCTGGTGGTCGGAGTGATCGAGCGAGCGGGCTCGACGCTGTACTGCACGGCGGTGTTCCTGGACCCGGAGGCGGGGGTGGTGGCCAAGCACCGCAAGCTGATGCCGACCGCGGCCGAGCGGTTGATCTGGGGGCAGGGCGACGGGTCGACGCTGCCCGTCGTACCTACCGCGGCGGGGCTGGCCGGTGCGGTGATCTGCTGGGAGAACTACATGCCGTTGTTGCGGACGGCGATGTACGCCAAGGGAGTTCAGCTCTGGTGTGCGCCCACTGTGGACGATCGCGAGGTCTGGCAGTCCACCATGCGGCACATCGCGGTGGAGGGCCGGTGCTTCGTGGTGAGCGCGTGCCAGTACCAGCCCGAGGAGCCGTCGCTGCCCGGCTCGCGGATCAACGGCGGCAGTGTGGTCGTAGGCCCGCTCGGTGAGGTGCTGGCCGGGCCGTTGACGGGGGAGGAGGGGTTGGTCACCGCCGCCATCGACGTCGGAGCGCTGGCCGGTGCCCGCTACGACTTCGACGTCACCGGCCACTACGCGCGCCCTGACGTCTTCACGCTCACCGTCGACGAGACCCCGCGTCCGGCGGTGACGTTCACATCGCGGTGACGGGGACGGCGACGCGGGTGATGAACCGTTCGGACTCGGTGGTCGCCGGGTCGCTGAGGTAGGTCTCACGGACGGGCCCCTGTGGCGTGTGCCCGTGTTCGTGGATCCAGGCAAGAACCGCGTTGTAGGTAAGGGAAAGTTCCTCGAATGGTCCGATGTGGACGATCACGGCGGCTGGGGTGGCCGGGAGGGTCTCGATGTCCACGCCGGGCGGGCTCGCCTGCGTGGGTACCGCGGCGGCGACCTCCAGTGCGGGCGTGAGGTCGAGCGGGTACAGCCCCATCGGCGGGCCCTGGACGTCGTCGACCGCGGCGAGCAGGCGGGTGACGCAGTCGCCGTAGGTGCGGCCGATGTCCTCCGGCGTGCAGCTCCCGCGCTGCACCGCGACGCGCAGCGCGGGTTCGTGGGAGAGGCTGATGTCCCTGCGCTCCAAGCCTTCACGCATCAGGCGTTCGACACCGCGGAGTGCGGCGTGCTGGCGGCGGAGCTGGGCGTCGATGCGGTCGCGTTCCCCGCTCAGCACTCGTTGCCGGGTCTGCTCGTCGCCCGCGAGGAGATCGGCGATCGCCGCGAGCGGCACGTCGAGCGTGCGCAGCAGCCCGATGGTCAGCGCCGCGCGCGTCTGGTCGCGGGTGTAGTAGCGGTAGCCGCTGCCGGGGTCGACGTGGGCCGGGCGGAGCAGCCCGAGGTCGTCGTAGTGGCGCAGCTGCTTGACGCTGAGCCGGCAGAGCCGGGCGAAGCGGCCGATCGGGAACAGTTCGTCGGGCATGGGACCAGTCCGGTCTAGTGGTCGCGGAGGCGTTGGAGTTCGGCGACGGTGCTGACGCGGGTCGCGGCGAGGAACTCCTTGATCGCGCCGACGTGCTCGACGGGGAAGCGTTCCAGGTCCTCGCGGGTGCGCGCGGCCAGGCCCTCGTAGTAGCGGTCGGCGCGCCGCAGGCCTTCCTCGGTGGGCTCGATGAGCACGCGGCGGCGGTCCTTCGGGTCGGGGACGCGGCGGATGCACCCGGCGGCGTCGAGCCGGTCGACCATCCGGGACGCCGCGCCGGGGCTGAGGCCGACCCGCTCGGCCAGGACCCCGGGGGTGGCCGGGCCGTGGTGGTTGAGCGCGTGCAGGCAGTGCAGGTCCGAGGTGACCACGCCCATCCGGTCCGCGATCAGCGCGTTGAGCTGCACCAGGGCCACCGCCCAGTCCGGCATGGAGTCGATCACCTCGGTGATCAGCTCGTCCTTGTTCGTCATGTTGACACGACCCGATCGTCCAAATAGGTTGTGCGACGCAAACATTGCGTCACGCAATAAGTGCGTGGCGCTGGTCAAGTATTCCAGGAGGCTCGGTGGCCCTGGCGGTCGTCCTGGTCGCGGCGTTCATGGACCTCGTCGACGTCACGATCCTCAACGTGGTGCTCCCGGCCATCGAGGCCGACCTCGGCGCCACCGCCGCCCAGCTGCAGTGGATGGTCGGCGGCTACGCGCTCGCCCTGGCCGTCGGGCTGATCACCGGCGCCCGCCTCGGCGACCTGCTCGGCCACCGCCGGGTCTTCGTCACCGGGCTCGCCGGGTTCGCGCTGGCCTCCGCGCTGTGCGGGCTCGCGGGCAGCGCGAACGTCCTGGTCCTGGCCCGCGTGCTCCAAGGCCTGCTCGCGGCGGTGATGATCCCCCAGGTCCTCACCCAGATCCAGCTCATGTACCCGCCGCAGCGCCGGGCCGCGCCGATGGCCGCCTACACCGCGTTGTCCGGGCTCGCTGCCACCCTCGGCCCGATCCTCGGCCCCGCGCTGCTGGCCTGGGACCTCGGCGGGCTGGGCTGGCGGCTGGTGTTCTGGGTGAACGTGCCGATCGGCCTGCTCGCGGCGGTCGCCGCCCTGCGGCTGCTGCCGGAGGACAAGCCCGCGCCGTCGCGGCGCCTCGACCTGGTCGGCCTGGTGCTCTCGGCGGTGGGGCTGTTCCTGGTGCTCTACCCGCTCAACCACAACGGGAACTGGGAGCTGCTGGCCGCGGGAGCCCTGGTGCTGGCCGTGTTCGTCCTCCACGAACGCCGCGTCGCCGACCCGCTGGTGGACCTGTCGCTGCTGCGCGTCCGCTCGGTCTCCGGTGGACTGCTGCTCCAGCTGCTGTTCTTCGTGCCCACCATGGGGTTCTTCCTGGTGTACATGCTCCACCTGCAGAACGCGGCCGGGTTCGGCCCGATGTCGGCGGGCCTGATGATGCTGCCGTGGTCGGTCGCGGTCCCGGTGTTCGCCGGGCTCGCCGCGGCCGTGCTGCTGCCCAGGACCGGCCGCCTCACCGTCCAAATAGGACTGGTCGTGCTCGCGGCCGGGTTCGCGCTCGTCGCCGCGCAGCCCGAGCTGGTGTGGGGCCTGATCGTCGGCGGAGCCGGAATGGGCCTGATCATCGCGCCGCTGGCGCAGCTGACCCTCGGCGAGGTCGCCGAATCCGACGCGGGATCGGCCTCCGGGCTCTACAACACCGTCGCCCAGCTCGCCGCCTCGCTCGGGGTCGCGATCATCGGCACGCACTACACCAGCACCGCCTCGCTCGCCTCCGCACTCCGGCTGGGCGTCCTGATGCTCGCGGTCGCCCTCGCGGCCACGTTCCTCCTGCCGGGCCGCGCCGCGGCCCGGGAGGTCGTCCATGCCTGAGCGCCTGCACGCCACCTACGTGCCAGCGCACGGCGCTTTCGCTCTGTGGGGAGCCGAAACCGACATCGCCGGGCGCCGCGTCGTCTGCCGCCTCGCCCTCCCGCAGGGCGAGCGCGTCGAACCCGCGGACGTGGAGGCGTGCCTCGTCGGCCCCGACGAGCTGCCCGGTGCCACCGCGTCGGCGCGGGCCTGGCGCGAAGCCGTCCGGCTGGTCGAGAAAGGCGCCGACGACGACGCGTTCGCCGAGCTGGCTCAGCGCATGCCGCCCGCCGCGCACGCGATCCTCAACGCCGAGGAGACCGCGATCAGCTCGGCCGCCGCGCTCCTTGACCGCTACCGTCGAGCAGCAGCGGCCCGCGCCAAGCTCGGGGCCATCAACGCCGACCTCCGCCCCTACCAGGTCGACGGTGTCGCGTGGCTGCACTCCGTGCCCGGCGGGGGAGTGCTCGCCGACGAGATGGGCCTGGGCAAGACCCTCCAGGCGATCTGCCTGCTGGCCACCCGCGACGGACCACACCTGGTCGTCTGCCCGACCTCGCTGGTCGGGAACTGGCGGCGGGAGATCGGCCGCTTCGCGCCGGACACGCCGGTGCTCACCCACCACGGGCCTCGCCGCGACCTGCCCCGGCCGGTGCCGCCCCGCACGGTCGTGCTCACCAGCTACAGCGTCCTGCGCTCTGATTCCGGTCTGGCAGACGTCGACTGGGACGTCGTGGTGCTCGACGAAGCCCAGCAGGTCAAGAATCCCGACGCCCAGGCCAGCAAAGCCGCGGCGCGGCTCAGCGCGCAGCGCCGGGTGGCCATGACCGGCACCCCGGTGGAGAACCGCCTCGACGAGCTGTGGGCGATCATGTCGCTGACCAACCCGGGACTGCTCGGCACCCGCGCCCGGTTCCGGCAGCGCTTCGGCGCCCCCGTCGAACAACGCCGCTCCGCCACCGCCGCCGCCCGGCTCAACGCGCTGATCACGCCCCACGTGCTGCGGCGAACCAAATCCGAGGTCGCCACCGACCTGCCGCCGAAGGTGTACTCGACCGTCGCGTGCACCCTCACCGCCGAACAGGCCCAGCTCTACCGCGACGCCGTGGAGCGCGCCTTCACCGACGGGCTCGGCGCGGGCATCGAACGCCGCGGCCGCGTCCTGGCGCTGCTCACCGCGCTCAAACAGATCTGCAACCACCCCGCCCAGTACCGGCCCGACGAGCTGCCGCTGACCGGGCGCTCCGGGAAGTTCGACCGCGCGACGGAAATGCTCACCGAGATCGTCGAGGACGACGACCGGGCGCTGGTGTTCACCCAGTACCGGACGATGGGGGAGCTGCTGTCACGGCACCTCGCCCACCAACTCGGCGGCCCCGTGCCGTTCCTGCACGGCGGACTGACCGCGGCCCAGCGCGACGAACTCGTGCGGGCCTTCCAACACGACGACGACGCGCCGCCGGTACTCCTGCTCAGCCTGCGCGCGGCCGGATTCGGCCTCAACCTCACCCGCGCCGGGCACGTGATGCACTACGACCGCTGGTGGAACCCGGCTGTGGAGGAACAGGCCACCGACCGCGCCCACCGCATCGGCCAGACCCGCCCGCTCACCGTGCACACCCTCGTCACCGGCGGCACCATCGAAGACCACATCGCCCGCCTGCACGAGAACAAGCGCGCACTGGCCGAGGCGGTCTCCGGCGCCGAGACCGCATTCGCCGACCTGACCGACGAGCAACTGCACGACGTCCTCGACCTCGACCCGGGAGCCCTGAGTTGACCCAACCCGAGTTCGGCGCCACCCCCTGGGGCAGGGCCTGGGTCCGCGCCGTCGAGTCCACGGCGGTCACCCGGCCCAACCCGTTGCTGCCCAAGGCACGCAGCCTCGCCCGCAACAACGCCGTCACCGACCTGCGCACCGAACCCGGCCGCGTCACCGCCACCGTCTCCGGACACTCCGTCCACATCGGACTTCCACTGTGGACACAAGCCCCCGATGGGGTCGTCGCCGACCACACCGGCGACCTCCCCGACGAACTCGCCGGCACCCTCACCGTCGCCGTCCCGCTCGCCGAACAGCACACCGAATGCGGCTGCCGGGCGCGGACACCGCACTGCGCGCACGTGCTCGCCACCCTCTACACCCTCGCCCAGCGCGTCGACGAACGCCCCGTGCTCGCCGTCACGCTGCGCTACCCGCTCGACGCACCAATCGAGCCCGATTGGATTCCCCTCCGGGATATCGACATTGCGGGCTTCTACGGAGACTGAAAGCCTTCAGGACATGCCGGAAACCATCACGCGCTTCCGCGCCGACATCCCCGAGGCAGCCCTCGCCGACCTGCGCAGGCGGCTGACCGAGACCCGCTGGCCCGAAGCCGAGACCGTCGACGACTGGTCCCAGGGCGTTCCCCTGGCCTACCTCCGCGAACTCTGCCAGTACTGGGCCGACGAGCACGACTGGCGCGCCGCCGAGGCCCGCCTCAACTCCTTCCCCCAGTACCGCACCGAGATCGACGGGCTCGGCATCCACTTCCTGCACGTCCGATCCCCGCACCCGGACGCGCTGCCGCTGCTGCTCACCCACGGCTGGCCCGGCTCGGTGCTGGAGTTCCTGAAGGTCATCGGCCCGCTGACCAACCCGGCCGACCCCCGCGACGCCTTCCACGTCGTGTGCCCGTCCCTGCCCGGGTACGGCTTCAGCGACAAGCCCCGGGCCAGCGGCTGGGGCGTCCACCGCATCGCCACCGCGTGGATCGAGCTGATGGACCGCCTCGGCTACGAGCGCTTCGGCGCCCACGGCGGGGACTGGGGCACCAGCGTCACCACGAGCATCGCCCAGCAGGTACCCCGGCGGATCGTCGGCATCCACCTCGCCCCACCGCTGGCCGCACCCGACCCGGACACCTTCGGCGAGCTCACCGACGCCGAACGCGCCGCCATCGCCGACCTCGACCGCGCCAAGAAGACCGAGGACGGCTACTCCGTCCAGCAGGGCACCCGCCCGCAGACCCTCGGCTACGCCCTCACCGACTCCCCGGCGGGCCAGTGCGCGTGGATCCTGGAGAAGTTCCGCGCCTGGACCGACTGCGACGGCGACCCCGAACGCGCCCTCACCCGCGACGAGATGCTGGACAACATCACCCTCTACTGGCTCACCGGCACCGCCGCCTCCTCCGCCCGCCTCTACTGGGAGAGCATCACCGAGATCCAGAAGCTGTTCACCGATCCCACGACGTCCACAGTGGACGTACCGGTGGGCGCGGCGATCTTCCCGAAAGAGCTGCTGCGGCCCTCGCGGCGCTGGGCGGCCAAGCGGTTCACCGACATCCGCCAGTGGAGCGAACTGCCCCGCGGCGGCCACTTCGGCGCCTTCGAACAACCGGAGCTGTTCGTCGACGACCTGCGCGCGTTCTTCCGCCTCGTCCGCTGACCTCGGCTTCTGCCAGGGGACAACGCCGCATCGGGTGTAGCGGGGCGTGCGGGGAGTAGATCTTCGGTAAGACGGAGAGCTGCCACGGCAGCAACCGGAGTGACACCTCAGCCATGACCACCGCCGCCGCGTCCGACCACAAGGCCACCGGTCACAGCCTCGCCCACGCCCACTGGCTCGCCAAGGCCGCGGGCCTGGCCTACTCCGATCCGGCCACCGTCACGGCGAAGGTCGGGGAGTGGGGCTTCGACCGCGTCCGCCACCACCACACCCGGCACACCCCGCCGTTCCCCCTGCAGGACACCCAGGCCTACACCGCCGCCAGCGACTCCATGATCGTCGTCGCCTTCCGCGGCACCCAGCCCGTGGAGATCCGCGACTGGCTCTCCGACATCACCACCCCGCCGTGGCCCGGCTACGGCGGCACCGGGTTCATCCACTTCGGCTTCGGCCAGGCGCTGGACTCGGTCTACGCCGACGTGCTCGACGCGATCACCACCCTCCGCGACAACGACCAGACCCTGTGGATCACCGGCCACAGCCTCGGCGGGGCACTGGCCATGCTCGCGGGCGCCCGCCTGTACTTCGAGGACCCGAAGCTGCTCGCCGGCGGCATCTACACCTACGGCCAGCCCCGCACCTGCGACCCGCTGCTCGCCGCCGCGCACAACAAGGCCTTCGCCAAGCGCATGCACCGCTTCGTCAACAACAACGACATCGTCGCTCAGGTCCCGCCCGAGCCGTTGCTCCACCACGTCAACGCGCTGCACTACATCGACGCCAGCGGCAGGATCCGCGACAGCATGCCGCTGCTCGGCGCCCTGGTCGACCGGGTCAAGGGGTTGACCGCCGACGCGCTCGCCCCCGCCCGCGACGCCATCCGGGACCACTCCATCACCAAGTACGTCGACGCTATCGGAAAGAACCTCTAGTCAGTTTCGTCTCGAACGGTACGAAGCCGTGCTTGCGGTACAACGCCAGTGCGGCTTCGTTGCTCGAATACGCCGACACCGAGAACTCGTTCGCCCCGCACCCGGCCGCCCAATCGAAGAATCGCTCGATCAACGCCGAACCAATTCCGCGCCGCCGGGAAGCGGGAGCGACGCGCATGCTCTCCAGCACCCCCGTCACCGCCCCCGGTCGCAGCGACGACCTCCTGATCAGCCCCACCAGATGCCCCGCCACCTGGTCTTTCCCGGCCAGCAGGCACAACGCGTCCGGCTGGCCGACCAGGTCGGCGTAGTAGGCCGCACCCTCCCGAGCGGGCCAGCCCGTGTCCATGAACGGATCGCGCCGCCCGCCGTCCTCGGCGAACAGACCCTCCACCGACGACACGAGACCGTCAACGTCATTCTCTGTCGCAACAATGATTCGTGGATTCATGAAGAGACCGTAGCACGCCCATTTTTTATTAATTAAAAATGCCGTGGCACATGACGTGCAGAAGGTGCTGCGCGTGCTCGGGATCGGTTGCCGCGACGGCGGCCGCGCTGGTCACGGCGAGCAGGTTCGCCACCGTGAGATCGGCGCCCACGGCGCCCTCCTCCTGGGCTCGGGTGAGCAGCTTCGCCGCGCTCGACCGCATCGCTTCATGCCAACCGCCGAACAACTCCGTGCGCCGCTCGCTGTTGTTCTCCGTGCAGGCCAAAGCCAACGGGCGCTTGGTGGCGACATGTGCCACGAAGCAGCTCAGCCATTCCTCCAGTGCCTCCGCCGCAGATGTCCGGTGGAGAAGTTCGGCGCCCCGCGCGCAGAGCGCGTCCACTTCCCCGGCGTAGACGGCGACGAGAAGGTCGGCGCGAGTGGGGAAGTTCCGATACAGGGTGGCGTTGCCGACCCCCGCGCGCCGGGCGACCTCGTCCAGTGCGGCATCGGGACCGGACTCGTCGAACAGGCTCCGCGCCGCGGCGATGAGCAGCTGGACGTTGCGCGCGGCGTCTGCCCGGCGTGCCATCGACCGACTCCTTGCGAAACGGGGAACTCCCCACTACGGTACCGCCCGACACAAGCGGGGATATCCCCATTTAGTGGGAGAGGCGGAGAACATGGCTCTGAGCAGCGGCGATCGTGTCGCCATCGCGGACGTGCTGTCCATGCACGGTCACATCTGCGACAGCGGGGAACTGGACCGGCTGGACGAGGTCTTCACCGCCGACGCCACCTACGACCTCACCGACTTCGGACAGCACCCGCTCGAAGGAGTGCGAGCCATCGCGGCGGCGGGGCGCGCGTTGGGGGAGCTGAACCCGGTCGGCCACCACATCACCAACATCGTCCTCACCGAACTCGGGGACGGCTCGGTGCACGCCCGCGCCAAGGGAATCGGCGTCAACGCGGACGGAACGTGCGCGAGCGTGACCTACGAGGACAGGCTCCTCCGCGGTGAGGAGGGCTGGCGGATCGAGCGGCGCAAGGTGACCGCGCACCGGGTCCCGCTCGGCGGGAAGCACTAGCCCAGGACCGGAAGGACAGCCCGGAAAGCGCGCAGCAGCGGACGGTCGTCACCCCGCCGCCACGCCAAGGCCAAAGTGGACGGTCCCAGTCCCCGCACCGGCCGCGTGACGATCCCGTCCCGCGTCACCAGGACCGCGTTGCCCTCCGCCACCAGGCACACGCCCAGCCCCGACGCCAACGCCTCCACCGTCTCCTCCGTCGAAGCGACCTCACCGCCGATGACCGCGGGCGCCCCGCCGCGCGCCTCCACGGCCAGCCAGTGATCACGCGCGGGGCCGCTGTCCTTGGGCAGCGCGAGAAACGGCTCGCCCAGCAGGTCGACGAAGTCGATCTCCTCCCGCGCCGCCAGCGGATGCGACTCCGGCAGCGCCACCAACCGGGGCTCCACGGCCACCGGCACCCACTCGAAGCGTTCCGGCTCGGTCAAGGGCAACCACACGAACGCCGCGTCGGTGCGCTGCCGTTCCTCCGCGTCCAGGCCCGCCGTGACGTCCTCCCAGCCGACCTGCCGCAACACCAGCCGCACACCCGGCGCGGTCTCGGCGAAACGCGCGCGGATCGCGGGCAGCAGACCCCGGCCCAGCCCGGTGCTCATGCCGATGACGAGCGTCGCCTCCGAATCGGCCGCCGCCGACGCCAGCACGTCCTCCGCGCGGCTCCACGCCGCCAGAACCTCGCGCGCGGCGGGCAGCAACGCGCACCCGGCCGGGGTGAGCTGGACCCCGCGGCGGTCCCGGACGAACAACGGCGTGCGCAGCTGCGTCTCCAACGCCCTGATCTGCTTGGACAGCGCGGGCTGGCTGACGTACAGCGCCTCGGCCGCCTCCGTGAAGTGCAGGTGCTCGGCGACAGCGACGAAGTAGCGCAGATCCCGCAGGTGCACGTCCATGCCCTTTGGTTATCACGGCAGGTCTTGGACGCGGAACACCGTTCGACCGCAAGGTTCTCCCATCCCGATGACGACAGGAGAGACAGTGAGCAGGAACAGGGTGTGGCTGGTGACCGGCGCGGGCAGCGGCTTCGGACGCGCGATCGTCGAGGACGCCGTCGCCGCGGGGGACGTGGTCGTCGCCACCGCCCGGCGGCCCGAGGTGCTGGCCGACCTCGTCGCCGCGCACGTGGACCAGGTCGAAGCCCTCGCACTCGACGTCACCGACCACGAGGCGATCGCCGCCGTCGTCGCCGACGTGCAGACCCGCTACGGGCGGATCGACGTGCTGGTCAACAACGCCGGACGCGGACAGGTGGGCGCCGCCGAGGAGACCACCGAAGAAGAACTGCGAGCGCTGTTCGAGCTGCACGTGTTCGGGCCCGCCGCCCTGGTGCGCGCGGTCCTGCCGGGCATGCGCGCCCGCCGCAGCGGCGCGATCGTGCAGATGTCGTCCATGGGCGGCCAGGTCGCCTACCCCGGCTTCTCCGCCTACTGCGCGACGAAGTTCGCCCTGGAGGGCTACTCCGTCGCCCTCGCCGCCGAGGTCGCGCCCCTGGGCATCGACGTCCTGATCGTCGAACCCGGCGCGTTCCGGACCTCCTTCTCCGGCGCCGGGCTGGTGGAGAGCGCCGAGCTGCCCGACTACCGCGACACCGTCGGGCCCACGCGTACCATGATCAAGAGCATCGACGGCACGCAGCCGGGCGACCCGGCCAAGGCCGCGGCGGCGATCCGCACCGCGCTCGACGCCGAGACCGTGCCGCTGCGGCTGCCGCTCGGCGACGACGCGGTCGACGCCGTGCTGGAACACCTGCGCGCGACCGGGGAGGAACTGCGCGAGTGGGAGAAGCTGTCCCGCTCCACCGCGTTCTGACCCAACGCCGGCGGTGCCTGGTGCGTCCTACGGAAAAGCAGGCACGACGGACGAGGTGGTGATCACGTGCTCATCGATCAGGGCCTGCCCTGGTTGTGCGCGCGAGTGGTGGGTGGCTGCGGTGCGCCACCGAAGTCGGGGCACCGGGGGCACCGGTGGCTCGAACGGGGACACGCGGCGGTGGCAGAGTCCAGGTCACTAGGGTTGATCACGTGAAGTGGCGACGTGGTGGCTGGGAGCGGGTGCCCGCTCCGTCCTCAGTAGCAGAGACCTCCGTGGTGAACCCGCAGCGCCCGCCGACGATGAAGATCGCGGCGCCGGAGCGGGCACTGGCCCTGCAACCGGGGGCGGTCGACCTGGACTTCGGGGTTTCCGGGGCGCGGTGGCTGATGCTCGGCGGCGGGATCTCCGGGTTCCTCGCCGTGGTCTGCGCCGCCATCCTCACCGACGGTGAGACGCACCCGTGGATCTGGCTGTGGCAGATCGTCTCCGGCGCGGCGTTCCTGTGGTTCGTCGGCAGCGCCCGCGCCTCGCTGCGCGGCCGCGGCCTGATCGTGGACCGGCGGGCGCTGTGGTGGCGGGCCGAGGGAACGCTGCACGCCGTGCCGTGGCAGGAGATCGGCGCGGTCGGCATCAGCTCCCGGCCGCTGCTGGACCGGGCCAGCGTGGTGCGGCCGGACCAGCGGATCGGCCTGGAGGTCTTCCCCGCCGACCCGGCCTTCCCGGCGCGGTACCCGCAGCTGGACCAGTGGCGGGTGGACGAGCCGCCGCCGCGCGAGGGCCTGCCCGCCACCCGGTACCGGTTTCCGTTGCCACCCGCGGGACGGCTGCCCGGCAAGGTCGAGGACGCCGTGCAGGACGTCGCCGCCAACGCCTGGGTCGGCCGCTACCGCATCGAGGCGCCGATCTCCGCGTGACGCGCACCGGCCCGGCCGGGGGAGTCCCCGGCCGGGTCAGCGCGCGAGCTTGTCCGCCGCCTCGCGCTGACGGCGGGCGACCTCGTCGGTGAACTCCACGATGGCGCGCAGCGTGGTGTCGTCGTAGTCGGCGCACAGTTCGGCCACGCTGTCGAGGTAGTCCTTCAGCAGGATGTCCGCGCCCTGCCTGCGGTCACGGCGCACCTCCACCAGCAGCCGCCTGCGGTCCTGCGGGTGCGGGTTCCGCCGCGCGAAGCCCTTCTCCTCCAGCCGGTTGATCAGCCCGGTGATCGAGGCGGGCGCCAGCCCGCACCGCCGGGACAGCTCGCCGGGGGTCAGCGCGCCGCTGTTCTCCAGCAGCTCCAACGCCTTCTCCTCGACCGGGGACAGCCCCTGCTTGTCGGCGACAGCGGAGTGGAGGGCCACCGCGGCTGCCGCCAGCCGCCTGCCCGCCGCGAGAACCTGGTCTACGAGCTCGTCCCGACTGTTGGCCACGATCATGATCATATCTAGACATTCGTTCGGCGAACGAAATTAAAGGGCGCAGCGGATCCGGCCCGGCGGGGGATGGTTGTGATTGTCGTTTTCGATTAGGGTGGGGGGTGAAGATCGACGAGGGGAGAGTGGGCGTGATCGTTCCGGGTGTGGTCTCGGTGACCTTCCGGCAGTTGTCGGTGCCCGAGGTCGTGGGGGTGACGGCGGATGCGGGACTGCGGGCGATCACGTGGGGCGGTGACGTGCACGTGCCGGTCGGCGACCTCGCCGCCGCGGAGCGCGCCAGGACGCTCACCGCCGACGCCGGGCTGCTCGTGGAGGGCTACGGCTCCTACTACAAGGCGGGCGAGACCGAACCCGCCGCGTTCGCGGACGCCGTGCGCACCGCCGTCGCGCTGGGCGCACCGGTGATCCGGGTCTGGGCGGGAGTCACCGGGACCTCCGACACCGACCCGGCCCGCCGCGCGGCCGTCACCCAGGACCTGCGGCGTTGCGCCGACCTCGCCGCCGTGCACGGCATCCGGGTTGCGGTCGAATACCACGTCGAGACGCTGACCGACGACATCGACTCCGCCACGCGGTTGTTCGACGAGGTCGACGCGCTCGTGCCGTACTGGCAACCCAAGGAGACCCCCGACGTGGACGCGTGCCTGAAGGAGGTGCGGTCGCTGCTGCCGAAGCTGCGCACCGTGCACGCCTTCTCCTGGGGGCCGGACGGGTTCACCGAGCGGCTGCCGCTGTCCGACCGCGCCGACCTGTGGCGGCCGGTGCTCGCCGAACTGACCTCCGACGGGCAGGACCGGTTCGTGCTGCTGGAGTTCGTCCCGGACGATTCCGTCGAGCAGTTTCGAAACGACGCCGCCGCACTCCTTGGCTGGTCTGCTGTGGACTGATGCGGTCCGACCGGATCACGCGGTGGCTCACCGACAACGCGATCGCGCTGCACGGGGTCGAGCCCGGGACCGGAACCTCGAACCCCTCGCGGACGCCCTCGCCGGAGTGCGGCACCGGGACCGCGCGGCCGGCGCTGGCCGCGGTCGGGTTCTGGACCTGGCACACCGAAGAGGTGCTGGAGCTCGTGGAATGGCTGCGCGCGCACAACGCCACACTGCCCAGGGACCAGCGCGTGCGGTTCCGCGGCATCGACCCGCTCGACGAACCCGGCGCCGACCAGTGGACCCGCGACCGGGCCGCGGAGATCAACGCCCTGCCCGCCCTGTCCGCGAAGGGCAGCGCGCTGCGCGACAGGTACATGACCGAGGCCGTGCAGCGGATCGCACCCGACGACAAGGTGATCGTCTGGGTGCACAACGGCTAGGTCTCCCGCGACGGCCGCGGCAGCCTCGGCGCGCATCTGGCCCGCAGCCAGGGCTCGACGGCCGCGCGAGCCCTTCTGGGGGATGACTCACGCGACCGCCGGGGAGTCCTCGCGGGGACTCCGCACCAGTGAAGCAAGGAGCCCGGCGCCCGTCGTCAGTGCTGGGTGGCAGGATCGGTACGCGGCTGGATGTACTCCGCTCCCTCCCGGGGGAGTCAACCGCCAGTCGAAAGGTGTAGTCAGCACCGATGCGCCCGCCAGGACGACTTTGACCTAATGATCGGCATGACGACGAAGGGAACACCCGTGCGGGCTCACCTCGGCGCGGTGGGGCGGCGGGCGCTGGTGCTGGTGGGGCTGGTGCCCTCGGCGATGATCACGCTGTTCGCCGGGATCGCGCTGCTCATCTCCGCGATGATGATCGTGGCGGCCGGGATCGGGCTCGTGCTGGTGCCGCTGGCCCTGGTGGCGCTGCGGGGGTGGACCGATCTGCACCGCGTCCTCGCCGGACGGCTGCTGGGCCGGGAGGTGCCGGTCCGCTCGCGCGGGCTGCGCGGCGGGGTCGGCTCCTGGTGGAAGCAGCTGCTCGGCGACCGCGCCACCTACCGGGACCTGCTCTGGATGCCGCTGCAGGTCGTCGTCGGCGGGGCGCTCGGGCTGGCGGCGATGCTGCTGCTCGGCATCCCGGTGGTGTCGGTGGCGGCCATGGTGCTGTGGTGGCTGCCGATCGGGGCGGAGCTGCAGTACCTGCCGGGCTTCGCCATGGGCGACCCGCTGTCCGCGTACGGCTTGGGCATCCCCGGGCTGCTGCTCGGCTCGCTGCTGGCGTACAAGCTGATCCCGCCGATGGCGCAGGCGTGGGCCGAGCTGACCGCGCGGCTGCTGCACGAGTCCACTGTGGACGCGTTGGAGAAGCGGGTCGACGTGCTCACCGAGACCAGGGCCGACGCGCTGCACGCGCACAACGCCGAACTGCGGCGGATCGAGCGCGACCTGCACGACGGCACCCAGGCGAAGCTGGTGTCGATCTCGCTGCGGCTGGGCATCGCGCAGCAGGTGGTCCGCGAGGAACCGGAGACCGCGCTGACCCTGATGAGCGAGGCCCAGCAGCGCACCGACTCCGCCATGGCCGAGCTGCGCACCATCGCCAGGACGATCTACCCGCCGATCCTCGCCGACCGCGGCCTCACCGGGGCACTGCACTCGCTGGTCGCCGACTCCGGGGTGCCCGCGCACCTGGAACTGGGCGAGGTCGGGGCGCTGCCCGCGGCGATCGAGGCCGCGGCGTACTTCGTGGTCGCCGAGTCGCTGGCCAACGTGGGCAAGCACAGCGGGGCGAGCTTCGCGCTGGTCTCGGTCGGCCGGATCGACGACCACCTGCGGGTGTCGATCACCGACGACGGTCGCGGCGGGATCGAGGAGTCCCGGGGCAGCGGCGTCACCGGCATCCGCCGCCGGGTCGCCGCACTGGACGGAAGGACCACCGTGGACAGTCCGGTCGGCGGACCCACCACCGTCACCGCGGAGTTCCCGTGCGCGCCGTGATCGCCGAGGACAACGTGCTGCTCTCCGAGGGGCTTGAGCTGCTGTTGCGGCGCGCGGGCTTCGAGGTCGTGGCCAACGTCGGCGACGGAACGGAGCTGGTCGAAGCGGTCGTCGAACACCGCCCGGAGATCACCGTCGCCGACGTGCGGATGCCGCCGACCTTCCGCGACGAGGGCATCCGCGCGGCGATCGAGGCCCGCAGGCTGGTGCCCGGCCTGCCGGTGCTCGTGCTCTCGCAGTACGTGGAGACCACCTACGCCTCCGAACTGCTGGCCGATGCCTCGGGCGGGATCGGGTACCTGCTCAAGGACCGCGTCGGGCACGTCGCGGAGTTCACCGACGCGCTCGAGCGGGTCGCGGCGGGCGGCACGGTGATGGACCCCGAAGTGGTCTCGCAACTGCTCACCCGGCGCACCCGCGACCCGGTGGAGTCGCTGACCCCGCGCGAGCGCGAGGTGCTCGGCCTGATGGCGCAGGGGCTGGACAACCAGGGCATCTGCGACAGGCTCGTGATCTCCACGAGCTCGGTGCAGAAGCACATCGGCAGCATCTTCACCAAACTCGACCTGCCCGCCGTGGACAGCGGCAACCGACGCGTCCTCGCCGTGCTCGCCTACCTCGACTCCACCCGCTGACCGGGAGGCCGACCCCCGGACCCGGGTGATCTTCGGCGGGAGGTGTGCGAGATTGGTCGGCGTGACTGCCACGATGCTCGCCGGACGGCTCGACCTGACCACCAAGCGCTTCGCGGTCGAAGAGGTCCCCGTTCCGGATCCCGCCCCGAACGAGGTCCTGGTCGCCGTGCGGGCGTCCGGGGTCTGCCTGTCCGACCTGCACCTGATCGGTGGCGTGTTCACGCCCGCCCACAACTCGGCGCCGGCGGTGACCCTCGGCCACGAGGTCGCCGGGGTGATCGAGGCGGTCGGCGCGGACGTGCCGGACCGGCTGCGGGTGGGCCAGCGCGTCGCGCTCCAGGCCGGGCAGTCCTGCGGCCGCTGCGACAACTGCGTGCGCGGGCTGAACCCGTGCCTGAACGTGCTCACCCGCGGCGTGGACTACGACGGCGGCTGGGCGGAGTACACCGTGGCCCGCCACGACACGGTCGTCCCGATCCCCGGCAACCTCCCGTTCGAGCAGGCCGCGATCATCCCCGACGCCGTCTCCACCCCCTACGCCGCGATCGTGACGACCGCGCAGGTCCGGGTCGGCGAGTCGGCTGGTGTCTGGGGCACGGGCGGCCTCGGCACGCACGCCGTGCAGATCCTCCGCCTGGTCGGATCGGCCCCGATCATCGCGATCGACCCGAACCAGGCGGCCCGCGAGCGCGCGCTCGGCTTCGGCGCCGACACCGCGCTGGACCCGCTGGCCGAGGACTTCGCCGAGCAGCTGCGCGCGGCCACCGGCGGCAAGGGCCTCGACCACGCCTTCGACTTCGCCGGAGCGGGTGCCGCCCGCAAGCAGGCGGTGAAGTCCCTGTCGCGCAAGGGGAAGCTCGTGCTGGCCGGGCTCACCCCGGAGCGGCTGGAGGTCTCCGACAGCATCGGCTTCTGCTACGAGCTGCAGCAGGTCCTGGGCCACTACGGCTCGCTGCCGCAGCACGTGGAGGACCTGATCGGGCTCGCCGGGCACGGGCGGCTGGACTTCTCCCGGTCGATCACCGACCGCATCCCGCTCGCCGAAGCCGACCGCGCGGTGAAGCAGCTGCACGACAAGGTCGGCGACCCGATCCGCCTCGTGCTCACTCCATGAGCAACAGGGTTTTCCCGAGCGCGCCGCGGGTTTCGATCGCAGCGTGAGCGTCCGCGGCGCGCTCCAAGGGGAAGCTCTGCCCGACCACCGGCCGGAGCCTGCCCGCCGCGGCTTCGGCCAGCACCCGCTCCGCCCACGCCCGCGCGTGCTCGCCGAAGCCGAAGAGCTGTTCGATGCCAAGCACTTCGACGCCCGAGCCGGAGGCGTCGAACGAGGAGACCGAACCGCTGGACGCGCCGTGCACTGAGAACCGCCCACCGGGTCGGACCAGGCCGAACGCCGCGCGGCCGATCTCACCGCCGACACCGTCGAAGACGACGTCCACCGGTCCGAGCCCCGCAGTCCAGTCCACTGTGGAGTAATCGACCACCACATCCGCGCCGAGCGACCGCGCCAGGTCGAGCTTGCGCGCGCCCCGTGCCGCCCCGATCACCCTGGCGCCCCGCGACTTGGCGAGCTGCACGAGCAGGCTTCCGACTCCACCCGCCGCGGCCTCCACGAGGACCACCTCGCCGGGCTGGACGCGGGCCCCCTCAACGAGTCCGAGCGCCGTGGAGCCATCGGTGTGCAGCGCGACCGCGTCGGCGAACCCCAGCGCCTCCGGCACCGCGATCAGCGACTCGACCGGCGCGGCGGCCTGCTCGGCGAACGAACCTGTCATGCCAGGGTCGGCGAGCACGCGGCGGCCGAGCCAGCCGGTGTCGACGCCCTTGCCGGTCGCGATCACCACGCCCGCCACGATGCCGCCGGGCACGTAAGGCGGCTCGGGCACCTCGTGCCACTCGTCCACGCCGCGCCGGATCTGGGTGTCCACAAAGGTGATCCCCGCGACGGCGATCTTCACGACGACCTCGTCCGCACCGGCTTCGGGCGCGGGCGCCGAACCGGGCACCAGCACCTCGGGACCGCCGAACCGCGTCAGCTCCACAACTCGCATGCCCCGAGTCTTCAACCTCAACGCGAGTTCAGGTCAACCTCGCGCGGAGAAACGACGCCGTCGCGGCGTCAGCCGGGAAGAAGGACTCCACGGACAGCTCCGCGACGGTGACGTCCAACGCCGTGCCGAAGGTGGACACCGTGCTCAGCAGGCTCAGCTCCGCGTCCTCGTAGCGGATCCGCAGCGGCACGAACACCTCGCCGGTGTCGGGCACCTCGACCTCGGGCTCGTCGCACGGGTACTCCCGCAACTCCGCCAGCAGCTCGGCGACGTCGGCGTCCCCGCTGACCGCGACCTCCCTGGCGAGGCGGCCGAGCAGGTGCGCCCGCCACTGGCCGAGGTTGGCGATGCGCGGGGCCATGCCGTCCGGGTGCAGGCTGATCCGCAGCGCGTTCGGTTGCCCGGCGAGCAGGTGCGGCGCGATGTCGTCGGTGAACAACGAGCTGGCCGCGTTGGCCTCGACCAGGTTCCACCGGCGGTCGACGGCCACCGACGGGTAGGGCTCGTGCGCGGCGAGGACCTGCCGAACCGCCGCCTGCACCGCGCTCAGCCGCGGCGAGTCCAGCGCGCTCTCCCGGTAGGCGGGCGCGAACCCCGCGGCCAGCAGCAGCCGGTTGCGTTCGCGCAGCGGCACCTCCAGCTGCTCGGCCAGCCGCAGCACCATGTCCCGGCTCGGCGCGGAGCGGCCCGTCTCGACGAAGCTCAGGTGCCGCGCGGAGATGTCGGCGCGCAGCGACAGGTCCAGCTGCGACAACCGGCGCCGCCCGCGCCAGTCCCGCAGCAACTCGCCAACCGGAGTGCTCATGACCTGAGCTTAGGCGCAGGCGCCATTACCTCCGGGGTAATCGACACCACGACCTCCTCCGGTCGATTGTTGTTCCACACCAACCGAAGGAGATCGCAGTGACCGACATCGCCGCACGCTACATCGCCGTCTGGAACGAGACCGACGCGGCGAAGCGCAGGCACCTCGTCGACGAGCTGTTCACCGAGGACGCCACCTACACCGACCCGCTGGCCGACGTGGCCGGGCGCGACGGCATCGACGCCGTGATCGCCGGGGCCCAGCAGCAGTTCGCCGGACTGGTCTTCAGCGCGCCCGCCGAGGCCGACGCGCACCACGACATCGCCCGCTTCCACTGGCACCTCGGCGTTCCCGGCGAGGCGGAGCCACTGGCCATCGGCTTCGACGTGGTGCGCGTGCACGGCGACCGGATCAGCTCGGTGCTGGGGTTCCTGGACCGGGTACCCGGCTGAGCAGCGCCATCTCCTCGACGGAGAGCTTGATCTGCGCCGCCGCCACGTTCTGCTCCAGGTGCTCCGGATCGCCGGTGCCCGGGATCGCCAGCACGTTCGGCCCCCGGTGCAGCGTCCACGCGATCATCACCTGCGCCGGGGTGACCCCGTGCGCGGCGGCGACCTCGGCGACCGCGTCCGGCGCACCGCGGTCCACGGAGAAGAACGGCACGAACGCGACGCCCTGCTCACCGCACAGGTCGAGCAGGGCGTCGTCCTCGCGCGCCCCCAGCCCGTACAGGTTCTGCACGCACACCACCGGTGCGATCGCCCGGGCCTCGGCCAGGTGCTCGGCCCCGACGTTGGAGACGCCGAGGTGCCGGATCAGCCCCTCCTCGCGCAGCTCGGCCAGCACGCCGAAGTGCTCGGCGAGCGAACCGGTTCCACGCTCCAGACCGGCACCGATGCGCAGGTTCACCACGTCCAGCTGGTCGAGGCCGAGCTGACGGAGGTTCTCCTCGACCTGCCCGCGCAGCTGCTCCGGTCGGGCGCGGTACCACTCGCCGGAGGGGTCCCGGCCCGGGCCGACCTTGGTCACGATCACCAGGTCCGACGGGTACGGCCGGAGGGCGGAGTTGATCAGCTCGTTCGCCGACAGCCGCGGCGAGAAGTAGAAGGAGGCGGTGTCGATGTGGTTCACGCCGAGCTCCACCGCGCGTCGCAGCACCGAGACGGCCTGGTCGCGGTCGAGCGGGCGGGTGGTCAGGCGCATCGCGCCGAAGCCGAGCCGGTTGACCGTGCGGTCGCCCAGCTCCCATGTGGACGTCGTCATGCTGCCCAGCCTGCGCCCGGCGCGGCGGTCGCGCCGCCGATCGGCAACTTCCTGCCACACTGGACGCGTGAGCAGCACGATCGTCCGGAGCGAGGAAGCGCTCTTCGCGCGCACAGCGCACCTGTTCGCCTCGGCGACCGAGGTGGCGTGCGCGGCCGACGACCTCAACACCTGGGCGAGCTCGCGCCCGCGGCCCCGCCCGCAGCTGTACGGGGACAAGCGCATCCGCAAGATGTACCGACCCGGCGTGCTGCTCGACCCGCCCTCGGCCGCGCACCTGCGCGAGCTGGACCGGGTCGGCGTCGACGTGCGGATCAGCCCCGACGAGATCAACGAGACGATCATCCTCGACCGCCGCCTGGTCATCCTGGCCGGTGAGCTGGTCGGCGGCGCCCGCGAGTTCAGCGTGTTCGACAGCGCCGACGTGGTGCGCAGCGTGTCCACGTTGTTCGAGGCAGCCTGGCGGGTGGCGAGCCCGCTGTCCGCCTACGAAGTCCGTTTCGCGGAACTGCGCGCGCTCGCGCCGAAGCTGCTCGACGCGCTCGCGTCCGGCTGCAAGGACGAGACCGCCGCGCGTCAGCTCGGCCTCGGCGTGCGCACGTACCGGCGGCGGGTGGCCGAGCTGATGGCGGCGCTCGGCGCGACGTCCCGGTTCCAGGCCGGGGTACGGGCCCGCGAGCTCGGGCTGGTGTGATCATCCGGGTACGGTTTCCCGGTGTTCCCGGGGCTCGACAAGATCGACTGGTTATCGCTGCAGCACGCATACGGACCCGCGGAGGACGTCCCGGAGATCCTGCGCGGCCTGGTTTCCGATGATCCCGAGGCCCGCCGGCTGGCCTACGAGGACTTCGCCGACGTCCTGCACCACGGCGGCGACGTGTACGAGCCGACCGCGGTCGCCGTGCCCTTCCTGCTCGAAGCGGTGTTCGACCCGTCGACCCCGCAGCGCCCCGACCTGCTGAACCTGATCGCCGGCATCGGTGGTGCCGACGAGACCGGCATCGACACCTGGGCTCCGGATGACCCCGACCCGTACGACAACCACCGGCACACCGCCGCCGCGCGCTCGTCGATCGGTGCCGCACTGGCAAGGCTCCTGACCCTGTTCGACGACCCCGATCCCGAAGTCCGCCGCGCGCTCCCCGCCGCGCTCGCCGTGTGCCAGGAACACTGGGGCGTCACGCTTTCCGCCTTGCGCGAGCGCATTCCCGTCGAACCCGATCCGCATGCGAGGGCCGCGGTCGTGCGAGCGGTCGGCATGATCGCGCCGCACCTGGACGACGAGACCGAACTCGACGAGACGCTGGCGTGGATCGCCGAGCGCGCCGCCGATCACACCAGCCCGATCGTGCGGCTGCGCGCACTGGCGACGCTCGCGGAAACCGACCCGTCCGCACTGCCCGCCGACCTCGCGGTCGCCGAGGTCGACGCTGACGCCGGATACCTCGTCCGATCGCTGGACACCGCGCTCGGCGGCCGCGTCGCCGAACGAACGTCGCTGATCACCGGGCTGCTTTCCCATTCCAGCAAGGAAAACCAACGGTTGGGGAATTCCCTGGCGCGCGGGCTCGTCCGCGAGTGGCGCGGCGACCACGGCGAACTCGCCCGGCGCGTCGGTGACCTGCTCGCGGACCCTGAGCTGGCCAAGGACGCGGCGCAGACCCTGGACCACTTCGGCCCGGAGGCCCTACCGGCGGCGGATGCCCTCGTCGCGGCGCTGAACGGCTCCCCGTGGATCGTGCGGGCACTGGCGCGCACAGGCGACGAGCGCGCGTTGGATCCAGTGCGAGAAGCCTTGCGGCGCGAGGACATTCCCCGCGACATCGGCACCATGCTCTACGGAATCCGGGCACACGCCGCGGCACTGCTGCCGGTGCTGCGCGCACGGCTCCGCGATGTCAGCGACGAGTGGCGACGTGGAGCGCTGCTGACCGCGATCGGCAACCTCGAAAGCGGTGGTGCCGAGGCAGCTCCCGATCTTGTGGAGCTGTTGCAGGCCGGGATTCGTGACAGCGCCCTGTTCTACGCGCTCCGGGCAGTGGGACCGGTGGCGCACGCGGCAGTTCCCCTGCTACGGCCGCTCTGCGAAGAGCACCCGTTCGACGCACCGCTCGCGCTCTGGCGGATCGCGGGCGACCCCGCACCGGCTCTGGCCGCGATCTCTCCGAGCAACGACGGAATGCGATTGGCCGCGGCGCTCGGTCCCGCGGCGGCCAGCGCGCTGCCGATCGTGCGCGCGCGACTGGTCGAAGCGGGTGATCCTTGGGCGGGCCTGCGCGCCGCCATCGCGCTCTGGGAGATCACCGCCGACCCGGAACCCGTGGTACCGGCACTGATCGCGGCGTGGCGCGGCAGCCCGCTCTACCGCACCCTCGTAGCCCAGTACCTGGCGGAGATCGGGCCACCCGCCAGTGCCGCCGCGGGGTTGCTGCGCGCGGAACTGGCCCAGCCCAGGCGCCACAACAGCGACGTCCACTTCGTCGACGCGGTGAGCGAAGATCTGGAACTCCTGAACGCCTGCGCCCGCGCTTTAGGTTTTTTCGGTCCGTCACAGGGCAACTAAATCCCATGCGACACCTACGTCGGCCGCACCAGCCCGGTGACCAGTGGACACCGGCCAACGAAGCGGACCAGAACTTCGGGGCGATCCTGCTTGTCGAGCTGGTCGTCCGGCCCGTGGCGTACACGACCTTCGAACCGGGACCAGACCCCCGGCGCGGAACCATGGCGGAGCTGTTGGCGCTCACCTCCGTCCTGCGTGTCGACCACCTCGTCATGCGCGTCCGAGCCGTGGTCGAGACCGAAGGGCAGCGGGCACCGCACGGAGGCGCGGAACGCATCGCCACCGCGGTGCTGGAGACCTGCGAGGCGTTCACCCACCGATGGCGCAACAAGCTGCTCGACCCGCCGGTGTTCAACCGGGAGCTGACGGTCCTCGAAGAGTTCCTGGACGCGATAGCGCTCGATCTCGCGTCGGGCCTGAACCACGGCAGGGTCTGAGGAGACGACGATGGCCATCGAAGGACAGCAACCCGAACAGCAGCAGTCCTACCCGGGCAGCACGGACGAGATGAGCCCCGAGCCGCACGACGAGATGCGCGGCTACGTCGGGCGCGGCCTGCTGGCCGGGCGGAAGGCGTTGATCACCGGAGGGGACTCCGGGATCGGGCGGGCAGTCGCCGTCGCCTTCGCCAAGGAGGGAGCCGACGTCGCGATCGGCTACCTCGACGAGCAGGAGGACGCCGACGCCGAGCACACCAAGAGCCTGATCGAAGCCGAAGGCCGCACCGCGCTGGTGCTGCGCGCCGACCTCGCCGAGGAGCAGAACTGCCGCGACGTCGTGCGGCGCACCGTCGACGGGCTCGGCGGACTGGACCTGCTGGTCAACAACGTGGCGACGCAGCAGCCCGTCCAGGACTTCGCCGAACTGGACCCCGAGCAGTGGGACCGGACGTTCAAGGTCAACATCTACAGCTACTACTGGGTCACACTCGCCGCGCTGCCGCATCTGCCCACGGGCTCCGCGGTGATCAACACCAGTTCGGTCAACGGACTCCGCGGGAACAAGTCGCTGATCGACTACTCGGCGACCAAGGGCGCGGTGAACGCGCTGACCTACTCGCTGGCGCAGGCCCTGCGGGAGCGCGGCGTCCGGGTCAACGCGGTCGCCCCCGGCCCGGTGTGGACGCCGTTGATCCCGGCGACCATGGGCGAGGAGAAGGTGAGCGAGTTCGGCACCCAGGCACCGATGGGGCGCGCCGCCCAGCCCGACGAGATCGCCCCGTCCTACGTGTTCTTCGCCGCCGACCAGCTCTCCAGCTACTACACCGGAGAGGTCCTTGCTCCGATCGGGGGCGAGACCCTGCCCGGCTGAGCCACTGCTGAAAGACTTGACGCCGTGAATGACGATCTTGTGGCTCTCGCCGAAGCGCACGGCGTCGCGACCTGGTACGAGGACGGGAACCGGGAGCGCGTCGACGTCGCCCCGGACGTGGTCGCCGATGTGCTCGCCCTGCTCGACGTGGACGCCTCGACGCCCGAGTCGGTGCGCGCCGAGCTGGATCGGGTACGAGCGCGCGCGAGCGAAGACCGGTTGCCGCCGACGATCGTGCTGCGGCAGGGAGCGACCCGCGCCGTCGGCACGGGAGAGCTGCGCTGCGAGGACGGCACCACGCTCATCGTGGACGGGGAGCTGCCCGCCGATCTCCCGCTGGGCTGGCACGAGCTGCACGTCGGCTCGCAGGCCGTCACCGTCGTCGTCGCCCCGCCCGCGCTGCCCGAGCCGCCGCGCGCATGGGGGTGGATGCTCCAGCTCTACGCCGTCCGCTCGGCCGAGTCGTGGGGGATGGGCGACCTGGCCGACCTAGCCGAGTTCACGCGGTGGGCAGGGGAGTGCGGGGCCGGGATGGTGCTCGTCAACCCGCTGCACGCGCCGAACCTCGTCGAGCCGGTCGAGCCGTCGCCCTACTCCCCGTCCAGCCGCCAGTTCGTCAACCCGCTCTACCTCCGCGTCGAGCAGACCGACGCCTACGCGCGCGCCGACGCCGACACACGGGCACAGGTCGACGCGCTGCGCGCCCCCAACCTCGACCGCATCGACTACGACCAGGTGTGGCAGGCCAAGCGCGCCGCGCTGGAGTTGTTGTGGCCCTTCGCCGAGGTGTCCGAGCCGGCCCCGGCACTGCTGGACTTCGCCACGTTCTGCGCGCTCGCCGAGAAGCACGGCCCCGACTGGCGCAAGTGGCCCGCGGAGTTGCAGCACCCCCGGGACGTCCAGCAGGACGGCGACCGCGTGCGGTTCTACGTCTGGCTGCAGCAGTTGTGCTTCGCCCAGCTCTCCCGCGCCCGCCACGACGGCGTCCGCGTCGTGCACGACCTCGCCGTGGGCGTCAACCCCGCGGGCGCGGACGGCTGGATGCTCCAGGACGTCCTGGCGAAGGCCAGTGTCGGCGCTCCCCCCGATGAGTTCAACCAGCAGGGCCAGAACTGGGGCCTGCCCCCGTGGCGCCCGGATCGCTTGGCGGAGCAGGGATATCGGCCCTATCGCGATGTGCTCCGCGCCGTGCTCCGGCACGCCGACGGCATCCGCATCGACCACGTCGCCGGCCTGTGGCGGCTGTGGTGGGTTCCCGAGGGTTCCGGCCCCGAGCGCGGCACGTACGTCCACTACGACGCCGAGGCCATGCTCGGAATCCTCGCCCTGGAAGCACATCGAGCCAACGCGGTGGTGATCGGCGAAGACCTCGGCACCGTCGAGCCCGAGGTCACCGAGGCGCTGCACGCGCAGAACATGCTCGGCTCCACCGTCGTCTGGTTCCAGCGCGACCACGAAGCCGAAGGCCGCCCCCTGATCCCGCCCGCCGCGTGGCCCGCCAACGCCGTCGCCAGCATCTCGACCCACGATCTCCCCACCGCGCCCGGCTTCCTCACCGGCGAGCACGTGCGGGTCCGCTCCGAGATCGGAGTCCTCGCCCGACCGCTGGCAGAGGAACAGGCCCACGCCGAGGCCGAACGCGCCGACTTCCTGGCATTGCTGCGCTCCGAGATGCTGCTCGGCCCGGACTCGGCGTCCGTCGACGAGATCGTCGTTGCGCTGCACGGTTTGCTCGTTCACAGCCCGTGCCGGGTGCTGCTGATCTCGCCGTACGACGTTGTGGGGGAGGTCCGCCAGCCGAACCTGCCTGGGACTGTTTCCGAGTATCCCAACTGGAAGTTGCCTCTTCCGTTGGACTTGTCTTCTTTGCGGGGTGATTCTCGGGTGCGGAAGGTGGTTGAGCTGCTTTCCAGCGTGGGGTCGGCTTGACCTGGGGCCCCTTGCGCGTGCCGAGGGCCTGCCGGGCGGGCACGGTCAGGAACCGGCCCTCGCGGGAAAGCGTATGGCACGCGCACCCCAGGTAAAGCCTCGGTTGGGTTGGGCGGCTCGCTTTCCTTGCGCTGCAACGGATTAGACACTGTCAGACCCGCGGCTATAATCGAGGTATCCAACACGAGGGGGGTGAATCATGTTGGATGTCAAGGAAATCATGGATGTCCTGGTTGGCCATCTCGCGGCGAACGACACGTATCAGTTGTCCGAGGACGAACATCTGGCGTTCCTGCAAGACCTCGAAACCATCACGAATCTCGTCACCGCGGCGAAAATCGACGCCGCCACGCACGCCGAAGAACGCGGCCTGCACGCCCGGTATGGGTGTAAGAGTGTGTCGGTGTTGTTGCGGGAGAAGCTGAAACTCAACCACGCCGACGCTACCCGCCGCACTTGTCTCGTCCACGAACTACCGGCGCTGCCCCACACTCGTGAAGCGGTCTATGCGGGTGTGATCAGTAGCGAGCACGCGCTGGTGATCTCCGATGCGATCAAGCGTCTCCCTGGCGAACACGTCGAGCAGGCGGATCAGGCGTTGGCCGAGGTCGCTCCGACGTTGCCCCCGCGTGATTTGATGCGGGTCGGTAAGCACCTGCGGTCGCTCGTCGACCCGGACGAGGTCTACCGGGATGAGCAGGAAGGCATCGCCAAGCCGGCACTGCGGATGGGCAACGACCAGGACGGGTGCCTGCACATCAAGGCGATCATCGATCCGCTCAACGGCGAGAAGTTCAGGACGTTCCTGCCGGCGTTGTCCAAGCCGAAGACGGTCAACGGGGAGAAAGACCCGCGTACCTCGGAGCAGCGGTTGGCGGATGCGTTCATCGAAGCGATGACCACGGCGATGTCGGCGAAGGATCTCCCCATCAACGGTGGCATGCGGACCCAGTTGATCGTGACCATGGGTTTCGATGCTCTCGCGGCGAAGACCGGGTGTGGTCAGCCCCAGAACGGTGACCCGATCAGCGCAGGGTTGATGCGGCAGGCGGCTTGCGACGCCGGAGTCATCCCGATCGTGCTCGGCGGGGACAGTGAACCCCTGGACTACGGCCGGGAACGGCGCCTCGCCTCACCCGCTCAGCGCCGTGCCCTGGCCCTACGGGACAAGGGATGCGCCTTCCCCGGGGTGTGATCGGCCACCGGCGTGGACGGAAGCCCACCATGTATGGCAGTGGATCGACGGCGGGCCGACCGACCTGACGAACCTGATCTTGTTGTGTGTGCACTACGTCGTCAACGGCTTCGTGCAGGGCGTCGCACTGTTGATGCGCAACGAGATCGAGGCGCAGCGGACCAGCGGCATGACCAACCGGCAGTGGTGGGACCGGGCCGAGCCCGGGTTCGCCGAAGTGCTGGCGTCGGGTGAGTTCCCGGTGCTGTCCAGGGCCGAGGACGCCGACTTCAACGACGGCTACGAGAGCATGGACGAGGACTTCGAGTTCGGCCTCAAGCGCGTGCTGGACGGCCTGGAGGTGTTCGTCGGTGGCCGCGCGTAGGTTCGGCCCATGACCACGCGGACGATCCACGGGATCGACTGGGACCACGGGGACGACCTGACCGGGCTGAGCTTCGAGCAGGTGGCCTTCGTCGACATCGACCTCACCGAGGCCGCCGGCCAGGGCGCGACGTTCGCCGGGTGCACCTTCCGCGACACGCTGTTCAACGTCTCCGAGCACTCCGGATCGGCGTTCCTCAACTGCACGTTCACCAAGTGCGACTTCTTCGAGGCGACCTTCACCGACTGCAAGTTCGTCGGCAGCAGGTTCGACGGCTGCGCGTTCGGCCTGACGAAGGTCGTCGGTGGGGACTGGTCGTTCACCGGCCTGCGCGGAGAGGACCTGCGCAAGGCGTCGTTCAGCGGGGTGCGCATGCGCGAGGCGGACCTGACCGGCGTGCGCTGCGAGGGCGCGACGCTGCACCGCGTCGACCTCTCCGGAGCGGTGCTGGACAGGGCCAACCTGGAGCGCTGCGACCTGCGGGGCAGCGATCTGTCCGCTGTGGACCCGTTGACCGTGTCGCTGAAGGGCGCGCTGATCGAACCGGAGCAGGCGATGGTGCTCGCCGCCGGGCTCGGCGTGCGGTTCGCCTGACTCAGTCCGCCCTGCGGTCGATGAGCAGGCCGAGTCCGTCGAGGATGCGCTCGATCCCGAACTCCAGGCCCTGGTCCTGCGTGCCGGTCGCCGAGGCGGAAGCCATGGCCGAGCACACCGCCGGATAGCGTTCACCGTGCTCGCGCAGCACGCCGGCCATGATCGTCCCCGTTTCGCGCTCCGGCCGTTCGGTCGTTCCCTGCTGGGCGATCATCCGGATGTGGCCCGCGACGAGCGCGACGGCGTCCATGCGCTCACCGCCGTCGAGCCCGGTGCCCTCCATCGCGACGAGCGCCGACTCCATCCAGCCGATCTCGTTGGGCCCGAGCACCCGGGGCCCGACGGTGGCCTCGACCAGCCATCGATGCGCCTGGAAACCGGTGAGCATGCGCATCGCCCACTCGCGTAGCCGCTCTCGCCAGCCGCCCGGCACCCCGTCCAGCTCCGGCGGGGTACCGAGCGCCCTGTCGATCATCAGCGCGACCAGTTCGGCCTTGCCCGGCACGTAGCGGTAGAGCGCCATCTTGGTGGAGGACAGCTCGTCGGCGACCCGCTGCATGGACACCGCGGCCAGGCCCTCGGCGTCGGCGACGGCGGTCGCGGCGTGCACCAGCTGATCGACGGACAGGGCGGGTTTGGGGCCGCGCCGAGGCTTCTGCGGTGCTCCCCAAAGCAGCTCTACCAGCGGTTCTTGGTTCCTGCTCATAACTGCGTCTACTCTACGCAGAAGAAACTGCGTCCATCGGACGCAATTAATGGAGGTGTCGATGACCAACCGATCCGTGCTCATCTCCGGGGCGAGCGTCGCCGGACCCGCGCTGGCGTACTGGCTGGGCCGTTACGGCTTCGAGGTGACCGTCGTGGAGATCGCTCCGAGCCTGCGCGGCGGGGGCTACGCCGTCGACTTCCGCGGCCCCACCCATCTGGGCGTGCTGGAGCGGATGGGCGTGCTCGACGACCTCCGGGCCGTGCAGACCGGCGGCAGCCCGATGACCTTCGTGGACGAGCGCGACCGGACGCTGCTGCACCTGCCCGGCGAGTTCGCGGGCGGCGACGTGGAGGTCCTGCGGTCGGACCTCTCGCGCATCCTCTACGAGCGCAGCCGTGATCGGGCCGAGTACGTCTTCGGCGTCTCGATCAGGGCCCTGACCGAGACGTCCGACGGCGTGCACGTGACCTTCGCCGGCGGCACCGAGCGCGTGTTCGACCTGGTCATCGGCGCGGACGGCATCCACTCCGGGGTGCGCAGGCTGGTGTTCGGGCCGGAGTCGGAGTTCGTCAGCTTCCTCGGCTACTACGTCGCGTGCTGGGAGCTGCCCAACCGGTTCGGGGTCACCTCCGGCTCGTATGCGCACAACGCGCTCGGCCGGATGGCCAGTTTCGGTGTCGACCACCGGGATGGCACGAAGGCGGGCGCGATGGTCGTGTTCGCCTCCGCGGAGCTGGATTACGACCGGCATGACCTCGACCAGCAGAAGCGACTGATCGCCGAGGCGTACCAGGGGATGAGCTGGCGCGTTCCGGAGCTGCTCGACTCGCTGGAGCGGGCCGAGGAGCTGTACTTCGACTCGATCAGCCGCTCCGACGTGCCGAGCTGGTCGAAGGGGCGGGTGGCGCTGGTCGGCGACGCCGCGGCCGGGGCGACGCTGGGCGGCATGGGCACCGGGGCCGCGGTGGTCGCCGCGTACGTGCTGGCCGGTGAACTGTCCACATCGGATGGTGACTACCGGAGTGCCTTCCGCCGCTACGAGAACACGCTGCGCGCCTTCGCCGAAGGTTGCCAGAAAGGCGGCAACCGAACGGGGAAGTTCCTCGCCCCGCGAACGGTTTTCGGCCTCGCCGCGCGGAACCGGCTGCTGAGCACGTCAGCGCTGATGAGGCTGATGCTCAAGGTGGGCAAGGAGGTCAGCGACCGAGTGGATCTCGCGGACTACCCCCTCGCTGGTTAAGAACTTTCGCTTTGAATGCAACCGCCGGTCAGGGCTAACCTCCGGCCGCATGTCGTCCAATCGACGGAAACGCGTGATGCGCCAAGCCCTGACCGCCGGTGCGGTGGTCGCCGTGGTGAGCATGGTGCCGATCAGCCCCGCGGGTGCCGATCCCGATCCGACCACCGCGTCCGAGGCGCTCAAGCAGCTCAAGGCGCTCAACGACGAGGCCGAGAAGCTCACCGAGGACCTGCACAAGGCCGATGACGACCTCAAGGCCAAGGAAACCGAGGTCGCCAAGGCCAACGAGGAGCTGGCCAAGGCCAACGCCGCGGGCGAGCAGGCGAGGCGGCAGGAGGGCGAGCTGCGCACGCACGTCGACCAGCTGGCCAGCTCGTCGTTCCAGGGCGCGCGGATGAGCCACATCAGCGCGTTGCTGCTCAGCAAGTCACCGCGGGACCTGCTGGACCAGCTGTCCATGGTCGATCTGGTCACCGTCGAGAACAAGGTCGCGATGGACCGGCTCAACGCCACCATCGCGCAGGCGGGCGCCGCCGCACGCAAGGCCGACGAGGCCAAGGCGGGCGCGGCGAAGGCGGCCCAGGTCGCCGCCGGGATCAAGCAGAGCCTCGACGCGCGCACCCGGGAGGCCAAGGCCAAGCAGGCCAAGGCCGAACAGCACCTGGCCCGGCTCAGCCGCGCGGACCGGGACAAGCTCGGCGACACCGGCCCGGAGATCGACATCTCCGACCTGCCCGAAGGCGGGATCGGCGCGGCGGCGCTGCGCCACGCGGTCACGCAGAAGGGCAAGATGTACGGCTGGGGCCAGGTCGGGCCGGACCGGTTCGACTGCTCCGGGCTGATGGTCTGGGCCTTCCGCAAGGTCGGCGTCTCCCTGCCGCGCTCCAGCGCCGCGCAGTCGCGCGTCGGCACCGCTGTCCCCACCGGCAACCGCGCCGCGTGGCGCCCCGGCGACCTGCTGTTCTTCGCGCACCCCGGCCAGGGCGTCAGCCACGTCGCGATCTACGTCGGCGGCGGGAACCAGTTCCACGCCTCTCAGCCCGGAGAACCGCTGAAGTACGGCCCGGTGCAGAAGAACCTCGTCGGGGTCCGGCGCATCGGCACCTGACTGCCAAGATCGGCGCATGACCACGCACGAGCCCGTGTTCGGCGAGCAGTTCCTCGCGGAGCCGCACCGGCTTCTCGCTGCCGCCCGCGTTGGACGCGAACCTGCTCAACATGGACCCGCCGCAGCACACGCGCATCCGCCGCGCGGCGACCAAGGCGTTCACCGTGCGGCGCGTACAGGCACTGCGGCCGCGAGTGGTCGAATTCGCGGAGTCGTTGGCGGACAAGCTCATCTCGCCGTCGGGCCTGGTCGCCGAGTACGTGACGTCGATCCCGTCGGTCGCGTTGGCCGCACTGATCGCCCGCATGATCACGCCTGAGAACGCGCGTCAGACCACCGACACGATCGCCTGCTGTCGGAGCTGACCACGTCGGACCTCAGCGGCGACCAGATGGTGTCGCTGGCGTTCCTTCTGCTCGGTGCGGGAGTCGCGAACGTCCAGCACACGATCGCCATCGGCATCGGTCCCGCTCACCGTGCTGCTGCGGCGTTTCCCCGAGCTGGCCTCGGCGGTACCGGCCACGGACGTGGGCCGGCGCAGTTCCTTCCGGTCCCGCGAGATCACCGCGCTGCCGGTCATCCTCGGCCGTACCGGGGGTGACGTAGGGCCGCCGGCCGCCTCGCGCTGGGGGTCGCGACGGCTGGCCGACGGCGGTCCGGGGAGCACTCCGGGCACGCGCCGTGCTCTCGGGGGTGTGCCGCGGGCGGGGGAGCGGGAGAGCCCCGGCCCTGCGGCCCGACACGGTGCGCGCACTCTGGCGCTCAACCCGGACACCCTGCACAACGGGCCGGGGAGAACGCTTGTTCCCGCAGGTAACGCGCCTCACACGAGGGTGGGCACGGTGTTGCCGGAGCGCTCGATCGCCTTCCGCACGGGCACCAGGGAGATGAGGATGATCCCCAGGACGAAGAAGATCATCAGGGACAGGATGGCGTACCGGAACGAGCCCGTGGCCTGGCCGATCCCGGCGTAGAGCATCGGGCCGAGCCAGGAGGTGGACCGCTCGCCGATCTCGTAGAGGGAGAAGTACTGCGCCTCGCGGCCGGGCGGAACCATCTGGCTGAACAGCGACCGGGACAGCGCGTTGGTGCCGCCGAGCACGAAACCGATGCCGATGGCCACGCCGAAGAACTGGAACATCTCCCCGGCCTCGACGAAGAAGGCCGCGGCCAGCACCACGATCCACAGCGCCAGGCTGATCATGATGGTGCGCTTCGCGCCGATCGCCCGCGCCGCCATGCCGTGCACGACGCCGCCGACGAAGGCGATGAACTGGGTCAGCAGGATCGTGGCGATGAGGATGTCCTGGTCGAGCTTCAGTTCGAGCTTGCCGTACTGGCCGGCCACGTTGGCCACGGTGGAGATGCCGTCGGTGTAGATCAGGTAGGCGCCGAGGAAGGCCAGCGTCAGCGGGAACGCCCGCGCCGCGCGGATGGTGGAGCGCAGCTCGCGGAAGCCGTCGACGAGGACGCTGGAACCGGGATCGCGCTTGGCGGGCGCGCGGTGCCGCTTGAGCCTGCTCAGCGGGACCAGGGTGAAGCCCGCCCACCACAGGCCGGTGATCACGAAGCAGAACTGGACCGCGGTGCCCTGCTCCAGGCCGACCTGCTCGTGCATGAGGAACAGCACCAGCTGCAGCGCGAGCGCGAGCCCGCCGCCGAGGTAGCCGAAGGCCCAGCCGCGCGAGGAGACCGCGTCGCGCTCGTCCGGGTCGGCGATCTCGGGCAGGAACGCGTAGTAGACGACGATCGAGGCGCCGTAGCAGATGTTGCCCAGCACGAACAGGATCGCGCCGAGCTCCCAGTTCGACCCGGACACCAGGCCGAGGGCGAGCGTGGCCGCCGAACCCGCGAAGGCGAAGCCCGCCAGCATCCTGCGCTTGTTCTGCGCGCGGTCGGCGATGGCGCCGCTGATCGGCAGCACCAGCACCTGCACCACCGTCGCGATGGACAGCAGGTAGCCCCACAGCGAGCCCGCGGGGAACTGCAGCCCGAACGCCACGATGTCGCAGTTGCGCAGGGTGTCGTCGTTGGGGCACGGGTTGGGCCCGTTGAGCGCTGTGTCGGCCTGCGCGGCGGACTGCGCCACGGTGGTCAGGTAGATCGACAGGAACACGGTCGACACCGACGTGGGGAAGACCGAGTTGGCCCAGTCGTACCAGATCCAGCCCCGTTGCTCGCGCTTGCGCGCGACCGGATCGGGGTCGGCGACCGTGGCGGTCTCGTGCTCCGTGCTCATCTGCTGGCCCTCCCGCCCGAGTGATCCACAACACCCGGCACGCGGACTGTACTGGGCCGGGTGCGCGGCGTCGCGGCCCCGGGTCGAGTCGACTGCCGATCGCGACGCACCCGTTTCCCGCCCCTCGATCGCGGGACTCCGGTGGTGGGGTCCGCCGGGCCCGCTTACGGTCCCCGGATATGTTCTTCCTGCGGCTGTTAGCGCTGGTAGTGCTGCTCGGCGTGACCTGGTCGGGCGCGGCGTCCGCCGATCCGAGCGCGACCGACTGGCAGCGGCTGCGGATGTGCGAGTCGACCGACCGCTACGAGACCGACACCGGAAACGGGTACTACGGTGCCTACCAGTTCGACCTGCCGACCTGGCGCAGCGTCGGCGGCGTCGGGCTGCCGCACCAGGCGTCCAAGGCCGAGCAGGACTTCCGCGCGCTCTACCTCTACCGCATGCGTGGCTGGCAGCCCTGGGAGTGCGCGGGCAAGCTCGGCCTGCGCGATGACCGCGACGCCGGGACCAAGCGGCGGCCCAGCTACGCCGAGTCCGCCTACATCGGCAACCAGCTCGCCTTCCCGCCCTGGCCGGGCAAGGTCTTCGACTACGGCGACTGCGATCCCGCGCTGCGCACGTGGCAGCTGCGGATGAACACCTTCGGCTACAGCTTCCAGGGCTCGGGCTGCTACTTCGCCGAGACCAAGGAGGCGGTGCTGGCGCTGCAGCGGGCCAACGGCATCAAGGACTCCGGGTTGCTCGGGCCGAAGACGTGGGACGCGGCGTGGACCGGAAAGCGGCCGGGATAAACACCTCGACTTCGGATAGTACGAATCCGTATAGTACGGAACCGTGACTTCTTCCGTGCTGCTCGCCCTGCACCGGGCGACCCACGCGACCGTGCACCGGCTCGCCACCGAGCTGGTCGACCTGGACCTCAGGCCCGCCGAGCTGAACGTGCTGGCCACCCTGGCCGACGGGCGCGCCCGCACCGCGTCCCGCCTCGGCGCCGACGTCGGCAGCAAACCGACGACGCTCACCGGGGTGCTGGACCGGCTGGAGCGGCGCGAGCTGATCACCCGCGGCACCAGGGTCGGCGACCGGCGCTCGGTGGTGATCAGGTTGACGCGGGCGGGCGAGGAGACCGCGGCGGTGGTCGCGAATGCAGCCAGGGAGCTGGAGCGCAGCGCGCTGAAAGGCTTGTCGGACAAGGAGATCGCGGGATTCCACGCGGTCGTCGAGGCGCTGTCGTGACGAGGTTCGGGCATCGCGAGCACGTGCACTTCACCTGGTTCGCGGTGCGGTGCTTCGGCCTTCCGGTGGCGATCGACGTCGTCAGCGACTCGATCCAGCGGACGGCCCGCTACGCCGGGGCGCCGCAGAAGTACAACGCGACGGTCAGCAGGGCGTGGGTCGAACTCGTCGCACACCACGTGGCCGAAGCGGACGCGGACGAGGACTTCGACGCGTTCCTCGCCCGCAACCCCGCGCTGATGGACAAGCGCCTGCTGCTGCGCTTCTACCGATCTGCCACCCTGGCCCGGTCGGAGGCGCGGACCGGCTGGGTGGAACCGGACCTCGCCCCGTTCCCCGCCTAGGGTCCTCGGATGACTCACGACGAGATCAGGTTCGAGCAGGACCTGGTTCGAGCACTGTTGCGGGAACAGCACCCGGACCTCGCGGACCTGGAACTGCGCGATGTCACCGGTGGCTGGGACAACCAGCAGTGGCGGCTCGGGGCGGATCTCGGCGTTCGCCTGCCGCGCACCGAAGGCGCTCCGGCCCAACTGCGCATCGAGCAGAAGTGGCTTCCCGTTCTGGCTGAGCGACTTCCGTTGCCGACACCCGTGCCGGTGCGCGTCGGCGAGCCTTCGGCCCTGTTCGGGCACACCTGGACGATCACGCGCTGGGTTGAGGGCGAGCCCGCGGACTGCACGCCCATCACCCGTGACGACGCGGCGGAAACCCTCGCGGAGTTCCTGAAGGCCCTGCATCGGCGGGCGCCGGCGGACGCCCCGGTCGACCCCACGCGCAGCATCGCGCTGGCGGACGTGCGGGAAGCGGTCATGCGCAGCGTGCGGGACGCACCCGATGCCGCGCGGGAGATCGTGGACAAGGCCACGTCGGTGCCCGTGTGGCGCGGGGCGCCGACGTGGCTGCACGGCGATCTCCATCCCGCGAACGTGACCGTGCGCGAAGGGACGCTCGCCGGAGTGATCGACTTCGGCGACATGTGCGCGGGCGATCCCGCGACCGACCTGTCAGCTGCGTGGATCTTGCTGCCCGCGGGTGCCGCGAGCCGGTTCTTCGCCGCCTACGAGGACCTGGATGAGGCGACGATCGCGCGTGCTCGTGGCTGGGCCGTCCTGCGCGCATGGGCCCTGATCGGCATCGGGCGCAACGGCAGGCTCGGTCTCCCCGGAGGAAAACCGACATGGGAACCGGCTGGCCAGGCCGCGCTCGAACGCGTCATCGCCGAGGCCTGAGACTCGTCCGTCAGGGCATCGCCCACACCTTGCGGCGGCGCAGGACGTCCCTGAGCGTGTCCGGGCGGTCGGTGACCAGGCCGTCGACGCCCATGTCCAGCAGCGCGGCCATCTCCGCGGCCGCGTCCACCGTCCAGGCGTGCACCTCCAGCCCCAACCTGTGCGCGATCCGCAGCAGTCTGTTCTCGATCACGGTCACCCGGCCGCGGCGCACCGGCAGCTGCGCGAGCTGACCGCGCACGGCCGAGCGCAGCGGCAGCACCGGCAGCCGGGCCGCGGCCCAGAGCGCGCCCGCCGACCGGCTGCCCAGCGCGGTGAGCAGCCGCTTCCCGCCGCGCAGCCGGAGCCGGGTGAGCCGCTTGTCGGCGAAGGAGGCCAGGCAGACGCGGTGCCAGGCGCCGACCCGGTGCACCACGCGCAGCACCGGGTCCACGGCGCCGTCCGCCTTCACGTCGATGTTGAAGAAGGTGTCCGGCAGCTCTTCGAGCACGTCTTCGAGCCGGCTGACCTGCTCGCGCCCGGCGATCTTGGCTTTGCCGACGTCGGCCCAGCGCTGCGCCGCGATCGCGCCGGTGCGGTCGGTCGTGCGGTCCAGCAGCGCGTCGTGGTGCACGACGACGACGCCGTCGCTGGTCGCGTGGACATCGGTCTCGATGTACTGGAACCCCTCGGCGGAGGCGCGGCGGAACGCGCTCAGGGAGTTCTCCATGCCGGCGAGGTCGTCGACGTGCCAGCCGCGGTGCGCGAACGCCCTCGGGTACGGGCCGTCGAGGTAGGGATGGGTACGGGCCACGCTTCGAGTGTGCCTGGGCGGCGTGGCGCGGGGGTGTCGGACCGGTATCCGGATAGCGTCAGCTCCCGTGCGGGCGGGTAGCGAGGGCGCCGGCTGGGGCAGACGCCCCGAGGCGCGGCACTGCGGGTGGTGCGGTCAGCGGTTGGCGGACGGCGAGGGGCGCGGCAGGCCCCGCCGGTACTGCGGGCACTCCTGCCGCCAGCGCGCGTACGAACGGCGCGCGGCCATGCAACGCGGCGGTCTGCCCGAGGACGCCGTCGTGCTCTCCGCCGCGGAGCTGGCCGATCTGCAGGACCGGTTGTTCCAGCTGCGCTGCGCGGCCGAGGACGTGGCGACCGCCGCGGAGGACGGCGCGGACAGCGGCGAGCTGCGCAGGATGGCCGCCGGACTGGTTCAGGAAGCCAAGGGCCTGGAGCGGCTGCGCTAGTTGATGGGGCTTTGGATACCTGCGGGGATGCCTGGTACCTGTATCAAGAACTGGCAACGTTGGGCCCTTGCCCACGGGTGCACGGGGCGGCGACCATGGCGCTCAGCGGCGAGGAGGCGTTAGGTGTCGGACGACGGTGCGGCGCAGTTCGCGGTGCTGCGGCACACGGACGTCGGATTTGCGGTGACCGAACGTAGTGGTCGGTTGCTGTGGGTCAACGCTGCCCTGGCGGGCATGCTCGGCATCCCCGAGGACGGGGCCGAGGGACGCTCCCTGCCCGCGCTCATGCCCGGTATCCCGGACGGCCCCCGAGCCGGTATCGCCGCACTGCTCGCGCCGTCCGCCCGCCCGCAGGGCCACCGCTGGCTCGAGGTCAGCTGCACGCAGCTGGACGACACCGACAACCTGCTCTACCGCGCGATCGACGTGACGGCGTGGCGCTCGCGCGAGCTGGAGGCGACGCAGCAGGCGCAGGCCCTGCACCGCGCGCAGATGCTCGGCCGGATGGGCAACTGGGAGTGGTACCTGCCGGACGACCGCGTGGTGTGGTCCGACGCGCTGCTGGACCTGGTCGGCCACCCGCCCGGCACGGAGCTGGACTACGCCGCCTACCTCTCGCTGATCCACGAGGACGACCGCCCGGAGTTCCAGCGGGTCGTCGAGCGCTCGCTGCGCACGGGCGACCAGTTCACCTACACGCACCGGATCAGCCGCGCCGACTGCGGTTCCGAGCTGGTCTTCGAGTGCTTCGGCGAGGTCGTCAAGGACGAGGCGGGCCGCCCGGTGCGGATGCTCGGCACCGCCCACGACGTGACGCAGTCCCACCGCCTGCACAGCGAGCTGCTCCGACTGTCCGAAGAGGACCCGTTGACCGGGTTGCCCAACCGCCGCGCGCTCACCAGGGAGCTGGAGCGCCAGCTGGCGGCGGGCTCCTCGGGCGCGTTGTTGTTGCTGGACCTGGACAACTTCAAGGACGTCAACGATCTGCGCGGGCACGCGGTCGGCGACCGGGTGATGCGGACGCTGGCCACCAAGCTCAGCGGTCAGCTCGGCCCGGGCCAGCTGCTCGGCCGTCTCGGCGGTGACGAGTTCGCCGTGGTGCTGCCCGATGTGGACACCGCGCAGGCCGCCGCCCTCGCGGAGAAACTGGCCGCGGGGATCTCCGCGCTGCCGGTGATCACCGGGGCCGCCGCGACCAGGATGACCGCGAGCACCGGCGTCGCGCCGTTCGGCGACGGGGCCGGGTGGGAGGACGTGCTGGCCAACGCCGACCTGGCGCTCTACGCCTCCAAGGCCGCGGGCCGCAACCGCGTCACGGTCTACGAGCCCGGCCACTACGCCGACACGGTCAAGCGGGTGTCCGTGCTGGACCGCCTGCGGTTCGCGCTGGACAACGACGGGTTCGCGCTGCACGCCATGCCGATGGTGCACCTGCGCACCGGCCGCATCCTCGGCTACGAACTGCTGCTGCGCCTGGAGGACGGCGACGGGCCCGCGCCCGGCCCCGCGGAGTTCCTGCCCGAGGCGGAGCGCTCCGGCCTGGTGCTGGACATCGACCGGTGGGTGCTGGACAAGGCGCTGGACACGCTGGTCAAGCACCCCGACTCGGACCTGAGGTTCAACGTCAACGTCTCCGGCCGCACCCTGGAGGACGCCGACTTCGCCAAGTTCGTGCTGGACCGGCTGATCGCCGCGGGCGTGACACCGGGGCGGCTCGGCCTGGAGATCACCGAGACCGCGGCGATGACCAACCTGGACGCCGTGCGCGACCTGGCCGAGCAGCTGCGGGCCACCGGCTGCCGGATCACCCTGGACGACTTCGGCGCGGGCTTCGGATCGTTCGTGCACCTCAAGCACCTGCCGATCACCGGCCTGAAGATCGACGGCGAGTTCGTCCGCGGTATCGACCGGGGGACCAGCGACGCCGTGCTGGTCAGCGGCATCCTGGAGATCGCCCGCGGCCTCGGGCTGTCCACGGTGGCCGAATGGGTGGAGCGGCCGTCGCAGGTCGACGCGCTGGCCCGGCTCGGCGTCCGGGTCGGTCAGGGCTTCCACCTCGGCCAGCCCACCCCCCTCGCGGACATGCTCCGCCACCGGCGCGAGCACCAGGTGCCGACGGACGCCGCGCACGGCCTGCCCAGCCGCAGGGCCGGTCGATGACCGATCCGTTCAGCGTGCGCATCGCCGTGCGCGGCTACGAACTGGACACCCAGGGGCACCTGCACGGCGCGACCTACCAGGACTACGGCGAGCACGCCCGCTGGGAGATCCTGCGCGCGGCGGGCGTTCCGCAGGAGAAGCTGCTGGCCAACGGGGTCGGGCCGGTCATGCTGGAGATCAACATCCGGTACCTGGCCGAGCTGGGCGCCGGCGACGAGGTCGACGTGACCTGCGAGTTCACCTGGGGCGCGGGCAAGACCTTCCGCATCGACCAGCGGATCGTCCGCGCGGACGGGACGGTCGCGGCGGAGATGCGCGTGATCGGCGGGCTGATGGACCTGTCACTGCGCAAGCTGGTGCCCAACCCCGCCGAGACGTTCGCGCACCTCGGCGCCGCGCCCGAGCTGCTGGGCCTCTAGCGCCTGCGGGGGAGCGGGAAGCGGTCGCCGAGGAGGTCGGCCAGCAGGTCACCGTGCTCGGCGACGCGGTCGAGGACGTCGGCCGAGGTGAAGACGAGGTCGCGCGGTTTCCGGCAGGCCTCGACCTCGTCCCAGGTCACCGGCGTGGAGACGGTGGGGCGTTCGCGGGCGCGCAGCGAGTACGGCGCGACGGTGGTCTTCGCCGTGTTGTTCTGGCTCCAGTCGATGAGCACCTTGCCGCCCCGGATCGCCTTGATCATCTTCGCGACGATCTGCTGTGGACGGTCGGCGGCCAGCCGTTCGGCCAGCTCGCGCGCGTACTCGCGGGGCCGCTCGGAATCCGGTGCCGTGATCGGCACGTAGAGCTGGAGTCCCTTGGAGCCACTGGTTTTCGGGTACGCGGGCAGGCCGTCCTCCGCGAGGGCCCCGCGCAGCAGCTCGGCGACCCTGCAACACTCCACAATGGTCGCGGGGGCGCCCGGGTCGAGGTCGAAGACCAGCAGGTCCGGATCGCGCCGGGCACCGCGCGGGCCCACAGTCCACTGTGGAATGTGCAGTTCCAGTGCGGCGAGGTTGGCCGCCCACACCAGGGTCGCGGTGTCCTGGACCACCGCGTAGTCGGCGTGCTCGGCACCGCGGCTGCTGCCCGGAGTGGACAGACGGACGGTGCGCACCCAGTCCGGCGCGTGCCGGGAGACGTTCTTCTCGAAGAACGACATCCCGTCCACACCGTCCGGATAGCGCTTGAGCGTCAGCGCGCGATCGGCGAGGTGCGGCAGCATCACCGGCGCGATCCGGGCGTAGTAGTCGATCACCTCGCCCTTGGTGAAGCCGTCCTCGGGGTAGAGCACCTTGTCCAGGTTGGACAGTTTCAGCGTCCTGCCGTCCACCCGCACCGGTGTCGCCTGACTCATGCCTCACCCACCTCGTCCGGGGACTTGTCCGGCCGCAGGCCCCGCCAGCGCGGCAGCCGCAGCCGGCCGTCGGCCGTCCAGTTCTGGAACAGGACTTCCCCGACGAGCCTCGGTTCGACCCACTTCGCGTCGCGCGCGTACTGGCGCGGCACCTCGGGGGAGAACGGGCTGCTCCGCCGGGCGAGCCCGCGCAGCCGCTCGCTCAGCGAGCGCAGCACCGCGTCGCTGAACCCGGTGCCGACCTTTCCGACGTAGCGCAGGGTCCCGTCCGGCGCGGGCACGCCGAGCAGCAGCGATCCGATCAGCCCCGCGCGTTTGCCCTCGCCCGGCTGCCACCCGCCGATGACCACTTCACGAGTTTCAAGATCAGTGATCTTGATCCAGTCCGGCGAGCGCAGACCCGGCCGGTAGCGCGAGGACCGCCGCTTCGCGACGACGCCCTCCAGCCGCTGTTCCCGCGCCGCGTGGAGCACGGCCGCGCCCGCACCGGTGTACGCGGGCGGGGTGAGCCAGTGGGCGCCGCGCAGCTCCAGCGACTCCAGCAACCGTCTGCGCTGGTCGTAGCTGAGGTCAAGGCACGAGCGGCCGTCGAGGTGGAGCAGGTCGAAGATCAGGTAGGTCACCGGCTGCCGCTCGGCGAGGCGGGCGATCTGGGCCGTGCCGGAGACGTTGATCCGCTTCTGCAGCGCGCCGAAGCTGGGCCGCCCGTCGTCGAAGACCACGACCTCGCCGTCGAGCAGCACCGTGCCGGGGAAGCGCGGCCCCAGCTCCCGCAGCTCCGGATAGGTCGCGGTGATGTCGGCGCCGCCGCGCGCCAGCAGTTGCAGCCGTCCGCCGGTGATCCGCGCGAGCGCCCGGACGCCGTCCCACTTGAACTCGTAGGAGAACTGTTCGTCCTGGTCGGGTGCGGGAAGCTGACCGCGGACCGCGAGCATCGGGGACAGCGTCTTCGGGGGCGGCACGCGCGACGGCGTCTTCTGCCCCGGCTTGTCGGAGCCGCGCCGGACCATCCAGTCCTTGCCGTCGCGGTCCCGCCGGTCACGGCGGAAGAACACGTACCGGCCCTGCGCGCGGGCGCCGTGGAAGACCACCTCGACCTCGTGCTCGGACCACTTGAGGGTGTCGTAGCGGCCGGTGTCCCAGATGGTCATCGTGCCGCCGCCGTACTCGCCCTTCGGGATCTCTCCAGAGAACGTGAGGTACTCCATCGGGTGATCCTCGGTGTGCACGGCCAGCCGGATGTCGGCCTGCTCCTCCGGCAGGCCCTTGGGCACCGCCCACGACACCAGCACCCCGTCCCGCTCCAGCCGCACGTCCCAGTGCAGCCGCCGCGCGTGGTGCTCCTGGATCACGAAGAGGTCGTTGTCCCCGCCGGTCGGCACGTCCTCGGGCATGGGCTCCGGGGTCCGCGCGGGATCGCGTTTGCGGTGGTACTCCCCGAGCTTGCCCACGGCTCAGGCGCTCTTGCTCTTGCCGCTCTTCTTGGCGGGCGCCTTCTTCGTCTTCTTGGTGGTCGTCTCCGCGCGGCTGGCCTTCGCCTGGGCGACGCTGCGCTCCAGCGCGGCCATCAGGTCGATCACCTCGCCGGAGTCCTCGTCCTCCGGCTGCGCGGGCAGCTCGGCGCCCTCGGCCTTCGCCTCGACGAGCTTGGCCATCGCGTCGCGGTAGTCGTCGGTGAACTCGCCCGGCTCGAAGGTGCCCGCCATGCTCTCGATCAGCGACTCGGCCATCTTCAGTTCCTGCGGCCGGACCTCCACCTCGCCGTCGAGGAAGCCGAAGTCGGGCCTGCGGATCTCGTCCGGCCACATCATCGTGTGCAGCACGAGCACGTCATCACGCGCGCGCACCATCGCCAGCGACTGCCGCTGGCGCATGGTGATCTTGACGACGGCCAGCCGGTCCGCCCGCTCCAGCGCGGTCCGCAACAGCACGTAGGGCCGCACGGCCGCCTTGTCCGGCTCCAGGTAGTAGCTCTTCTGGAAGAAGATCGGGTCGATCTCCTCGGTGGGCACGAACTCCACCACCTCGATGGCGCGGTCGGTGGAGATCGGCAGCTTCTCGAAGTCCTCGCGGTCCAGGACGACCATCCGGCCGTCCTCCAGCTCGTAGCCCTTGGCGATGTCGGCGTAGGCCACCTCCTCGCCGCAGACCTGGCAGACCCGCTTGTACCGGATGCGCCCGCCGTCCTCGCGGTGCACCTGGTGGAACCGGAAGTCGTGCTCCTCGGTCGCGGCGAACAGCCGTACCGCGATGGTCACCAGACCGAACGAGATCGCGCCGTGCCACATCGCCCGCATCGCCCATGCGTACCCCCTCAGCTGCGGATTCGCACCTTGATCACCGGTTTCGTGGCTGAGTCGTGCTGATCCACACGCCGTATCCGTTTTTTCACCGCGATGGTCCAAGCTCGTTTTTCTGCGCGAGTGCGACGCCCGGCGAAGCGTATGTGGAGTGGAACCCGAGAGGGGACCGACAAGAAGACCGGGGACCACCGTGAGGAATTGCAATGATGATTCGTCTGGCGAGTGCGCTCCTGATCACAGCGCTGGTCTCGCCGAACGCGGCCGCCTCGGCCGCGCGCAGTGAGCTGAAGCTGACCGTCGCATACGGGGAACGTCCGTTCCCCGCGACCAAGACCAGGACGCTGACCTGCGATCCCGTCGGTGGTACCCACCCGTTCGCCGGGCAGGCGTGCCGCGACCTCGACCGCGCCGGAGGTGACTTCACCCGCCTGCCCGGCGACCCGGGGATCCCCGGTTGCACCCGGGAATATGACCCGGTCACGGTGACCGCGCGGGGTCACTGGAAAGGGCGCCCGGTCAAATTCCGGTGGACGTACGGAAACGATTGTATGCGCAAGTTCGAGTCGGGGCCGGTCTTCCGGCTCTCATATTACGGAGGCAGTACACAATGAAGCGAATGGCAGTTCTGGTCGCCCTCGCGGCCACTCTCCTCGCCGGCGGCGGCGCGGCCGCGGCTGCACCCGTACCGGGAGACGTGATCGTCAGCGACACCATCGTCGCGCAGGCGGGCCCGCTGTACGGCGGCCAGCTGCTCACCCGCTGCACGATCCAGGTGAAGGCGAGCTACTCCACCGAGGCCAACCCCGTCGCCATCCGGTACTCGGGGACCAACCGGTGCAGCAGGTCGCTGTACCAGGGCGGTCAGGCTCGGCTGCTCACCGAGACCAGGGCCATCGACGACATCGCGCCCGCCTTCCGGTTCGCCCTCCGGCAGAGCGGCATCAGCCAGCGGCTGAACGAGCCCGTCGGCCGCGGCCTCGAGCGCATCGTCCAGCACCACACCACGGTCTTCGCGCCGTTCGGTCAGATCTGGAAGGTCGTTCCGGAGGGCTGCTACGGGATGAACACGCCGCGCCTCACCTGCACGCTGGAGCGTCCGTTCCTGGTGTGACGCACGCTCGGGCGGGACAGGTGATTGCCTGTCCCGCCCTTCTCGATCGGGGGACAGTGCGCTCGCGGTGTCCTGGCCGTGATCACCGGGCGCTCTCCTGGGCGGATGACTGCCTTGCCTGGACCCGGCTCGTTGACCTGGAAGTACACCGGACTGTGGCGGTTGGCCACGGTGCTCGGCCGCGCACTGGTGCTGGAGACCGCGCACCCGGTCGTCGGCGCGGGCGTCGCGGAGTTCTCCACCTACCGGACGCGCCCGTGGCGGCGGGCCGAGCAGACCCTGCTCAGCATCCAGCGGATGGTGTACTCCGACTCCCGCGGCCGGGAGAAGGAGGTCGCCCGGCTGGACCGCCTGCACAGCCACATCAAGGGCGAGGGCTACGACGCGCTGGACCCGGAGGCGCGGGCGTGGGTGTTCCTCACCCTGTTCGAGGGTGTGGTCACCATGTGCCGGGCCGGCGGTGATCCGCTGTCCAGCGCGGACGAAGAACAGCTCTACGCGGAATGGCTCGCCTGCGCCCGGCTCTTCGGGCTCGGCGAGGACGTGCTTCCCCCGACCGTCGCCGACTTCTGGGCGTACTTCGAGTGGACGACCAGGGAGCGGCTGGAACGCACCCAGGGGCTGCGGGATCTGATCGAAGCGCTCGACCGCGGCGACTTCCCGGTGCCGAGGCAGCTGGAGTTCCTCCCGGCACCGGTGTGGAAACTGCTCAGTTCGACCGCCGCGAAGGCGTACGCGGACATCAGCGCGGCCCTGTTGTCACCGGAGTTGCAGGAGCGACTGGGAATGCGCCCGAGCCCGTTCGGTTCCGTGCTGTCCACTGTGGTCTGTCGTGGCGCCGGGTTGCTCGACCGGGTGCTGCCGACGCGGCTGCGCTACATGCCGCTGGCGGTCGCGGCGCTCACCGTGGACCACCAGGTCCGGTTGACGCCACGGCGCCCCGGGCTGGGCGGTTCGGAGATCTTCGCCAGGATCCTGGACCAGAACGAGGACGGCACCCTCAACTGGGTCGACCTCGCCGCGTCGGCGCGCGTCATCTCCGCCCGCCTCGATCTGGACGAGAAGACCGAGACCGCGCTCTACGCCGCCTTCCACGCGTGGTGGGTGGAGCTGCGCGAGATGGCCGACGACGACCGCGACGGCACGGTGAGCCGCGAGGAGTACGCCGACGCGGTCTACGAGGGCAGCGCGCTGCGCGCGGCGATGGACGCGGTGGCCGACGCGGTCGACAAGGACGACGACGGTTTCGTGGAGCTGACCGAGTACGCGCACCTGCTCGGCGGCGCGCCCGAAGCCGACGTCGTGGCGAGCTTCCGCCAGCTGGACACCGACGACGACGGCAGGCTCACGGTCAAGGAGTTCGCGGTGGGGCTGGGCGAGTTCTTCATGGGCCGCACCGATTCCCCGGTCGACCGCCACCTGCTCGGCGCGGTCTAACTTGGGAGCCGACGACGTTGAACTACCGCACCGGCGGCAGCTCTGTTTCGACGCCTTGTTGAGCGAGCTCTAACCGGCGCTTTGCACGACCGTCGCGGCTATCTTGTCGACGGCGGTGCACGGGGACAGCGACTGCGGTGGCGTCCCGCCCTGCTTCACCTGCTTGGGTCGAAGGTCAACGCCGATGAGGTGGCCGGTCTTGGTGCCCTTGGGCTCAGACGGCTTGTAGGTGAGGGAGAGCGTGCAGTACTCCGGCAGGCCCGGCATGAAGCTCTTGTTGAGCCGGATGCCTCTCAGGCCCGCGATCGTCACTGCCGGGTTGTCCGCGGTGACCTCCTGTTCGACGTTGAGGTGGAAGTCCAGGCCCAGGTCGTAGCTATAGGGGTCACCGGCCTTGGTCAGGACGACGTGGCACGCGTAGGGCGTGGCGCGCTCGACCCTGTCCACCGTCCAACCCGGAAACTCCGCGACGACCTGCTGCTGGGCCGCGCAAGGGTCCTTGCCCAGCAACGACGTCCCCGTGGGCGGGGTAGTGCGGGCCGGGAACGCGAGCAGCTTCGCCGCGATCGCCCCCGTGTAGGCCTTGGCGTCCGCGCACGCTTCGGGCCAGGTGTTCTTTTGCCCCTGCTGCCCGGAGGACTTGTAGCCCTCGATGACGAAGGCGTACCCGCTCTCGGCGATCGGAAGGCGGTAGGTGCAACCGGAGTCCGTCAGCTGCCTCTCGGAACGGAAGACCTTGTACCCGCCCGCCTGCTCCTCGACATCCCTGTTACTCAACCTGTCGATCTCGGTGTAGATCCTGGTCGAGATCTCGAAGCGGTGGATCGGCCCGGTCGGGCCGACGTCACCGGAGAGGATCTTGCAGCCGACCAGACCGGGTCCTTGAACGGTGGTCTGCTTGGAGCCGTACTTCTTCATCGGCTCCGGGTCCAGCGCCAAGCACAGGTCGGCGGCGCGGAGCTTGGCCATCAGCGCGGCGCTCTCCGGCAACGAAGCCACCCGCTCCGACTCCTCGAGGGCAGCTTTCGCGGAGACCTCGCGTGCAACGCTGGCCTTCGTGCTCGGCGGCGGCACGGCCCCCGGCTGGGCGCTACCGACCACAGTGGACGTGCACCCGGTGAGCAACGCCGTCACAAGGACAGCAGCAGCGACCGCCGCTCGAGGAGAAGACGTACGCATTCCAGGCCCCCAGAGAGGTCGATATCCAGGCGAAATGTACCGGACGGTGATCGCCCGACCAAGCTCGCCGTGGAGTACAGACGAAGCAACAGCCGCCACGGTTCCCGGCGTCAGCGCAACCTGAACGTTGCTTGAAGTGCCCGGTTGGACCGCGTCTCTCGCATGCTCATCTCATCCACCGGTGCTGCGAGTGCCTCCGCTTCGCGGCCGCACCAACCAGGACTCGTTCCTCGCGCCCCTGCGCAACAGCGCCTCCCGCACGGGAGCCGGAAGTTGCCTCCGCCCCGTTCGAGTTTCTCGCAGCAGCCCGAAGAGCCCACGATGGGCTCGCCGAGCGGCCTGAGCTTGACCAGTCGCGTTGTGTAGCAGCGAAAATCGCTGTGCGCTCGGCTGTACGGCGCTGGTGCCGCTGACCAGCTAGCGCCGGTGGTAACACCTCCAGCGCGGCATTAGCCGGTTCGTCCTCGTCGGCAACGAGTACCGCGTGCAGTGCCTGGTCCCGGACGTGCCAATTCTCATCGCGCAGCCGGGTGCGCAGAAGTCCACATGCGATCTCATCCGGCAGATGCCGCAGGGCCAGCAGTGCGCGGACCAAGGTGACGTCCAGGTTGCTCTCGACGCACTCCCGCACCGCTTCCCGGACCACAACGTCGAACAGGGCACCGTGCTCGGTTACGAGGGCCTTCGCCCAGTGCGCCTCGAAGTCGGGCTGGGTCCCGTCGACGTCGGTGAAGCCGAGGAAGTCGAGCACCGCCTCGGGGCGCAGGAACCCCGGTGTGATCGCGACGGCGGCGACGTTGTGCGGGTGGAGCTCGGCGGCCATCGCGAACGCGAGCCGGATCAACGACGACTTGGCCACGTCGTAGAAGAAGCCGCAGTAGCGCGCGGTGTTGCCGTCGGTGACCTCCACGACGAGGCCGCTGCCGCGCGCGATGAGCAGCGGGAGCAGGTGGCGGCTGGTGATCACGTGCGTGTCCACGGCCTGGCGCAGCACCTGAAGCCCTGGTCGAGGTCCTGCCGCCACAGCGGGTTCTCCCAGTCGGTGATCGGGTCGCCGCCCCAAACCGAGTTGACCAGGATGTCCAGCACGCCGTCCTGTTCTGCGGAGACCCGCTCGGCGAGCGCGCGGACCTGGGCGGGGTCGCCGTGGTCGACGCGGACCGGGATGCCGGTGCCACCGGCCTCGGTGACCATCCGCGCGGTCTGCTCGATGGTCTCCGGACGGTCCATCTCCGAGCGACCGCGGTCGGTGCTGCGCCCGGTGACGTAGACGGTGGCCCCGGCGGCGCCGAGTTGCACGGCGATGCCGCGGCCACCGCCACGGGTGCCACCTGCGACCACGGCGACGCGTCCGGCCAGAGGAGTCGTCATGCCGAAGTTAGTAAATGAACCCTCATTTACTAACAAGCAGGGTGAGCCCGTATGCCGTCAGGATCTCCTGGACCGGCTGGTAGAAGCTGGTCGCGGTGCCGCCGCGGCAGGTGCCGGAGCCGCCGGAGAGCACGCCCTGCGCCTGGGTGAAACCCTCGCCGCCGACCCACGAGCCGCCCGAGTCGCCGGACTCGGCGCACGCGTCGCTCTTGGTCAGCCCGGACACCTGGCCCTCGCCGCCGCCGTAGTTGACGGTCTGGTCCTTGGCGAGCACGGTCCCGCAGTGCCAGCCGGTGGTGCGCCCGGAGCGGCACACCGCGGCGCCGACCGCCGCTTCGGCAGAGCCCTTGACGACGACGTTCGTGCCGTTCTGCCGGTTGACCCACGGCTTCGCGGTCCAGTCGGCGTTCGTCTTCACCCACGCGTAGTCGTTGGCGGGGAAGGAAGAACCCGCGTAGGAGCCCATCGGCACCTGGTTGAAGCCCTTGACATTGTCCCCCTTGTCGCCGCAGTGGCCCGCGGTGACGAAGCCGCCGCCCTCGACGGTGAAGCCGACCGAGCACGGGCTTCCGCCGTTGTAGATCGCGTCACCGCCACGCACGTCGTGCAGCAACCGCGGCGCTTCGCCGACCTCTTCGACCGTGACCGAGGGGGAGAAACGCCGTGCGGCCGCGAGGAAGTCCGCGGCGTCCCGTGCTCCGCGGGCGACCTCCACGACCACGGAGTTGCGGCGCTCGTCCACGCGCCACCCGGCAACCGACGCGGGCGCCTTGACGCTGTCGAGCTGCTGCTTCGCGGCCTTGAGGCGGCTGTGGGCGTGCCGGACGACTGCGACTTCGGCGCCCTGGGAGCGCACGGTTTCCGCCCTGGCCGCGTCGGTGATCCCGACGACGAGCTTGCCGTTCTGGATCCAAGCACCACCAAAGGAGTCTGCGGCTGCGGTCCTCGCACGATGTTCGACGTCGGCGGCCCTGGCGTCGTTCTGGAGCCGCGCGCGGGCTTGCTGGGCATCGAGCCCGAGGTCTCGCTGAACGGCGTGCAGCAGCTCCGGCGAGTAGTTCTCCTGCGCGGCGGCGACCGGGGCGGTCAGCACACCGGCGGCCAGCAGCACGACTCCGGTCACGGTGCGGTACATGGGTCTCCCTCGTCTTCAGCGTGGCGGTGCAGGGCGCCACCCTGGCGAACCTAACGACGGAGACGCTCAGAAAACCTCGTCCGAGCAGCTTGTTGAATACACGGAAGCTCTTTCATGTCACCGGCGGCGGGCGCGTTGTTTCGCGCGGTTGCCGCAGCGGTCCATCGAGCACCAGCGGCGTTGCCCCGGACGGGACAGGTCCACGAACACCAACTGGCAGTTGTCGGCCGAGCACTCCCGGAGCCGCGACACGGCGGGGCTGCCGAACAACTCCACCGCATCCCTCGCGATCGTGGAAAGTGCTTGTGCCGCAGTCGGTTTCGCCCACGCGCGGGCATTGCCGGAGAGTGCGGGGACCAAGCTCGGCGCGGCCGCGACGGAGTTGAGCTCGGCGACCGCGGCGTGTGGGTGCGGACGGCCCGCGAGCTGGGCTTGTGCGATGTCCCACATCGCGGTGCGCAGGCGGGACAGGACCGGCATGTCGTCCACAGTGGACTTCGCGGCGGCCACGCCGAGGCGGGACCGCGCCAACCAGGCCGTGAAGTCCGCCGGGGTGGGCACGGAGTCGTACGCGGCGTACCGGCCGACGCCGCCGGTGGTGAGCAGTTCGAGGCACACCGCGCCCGCGTCGAAGCCGAACTCCACGTCGTTAGGCCAGCGCAGGCGCAGTTCGTGCAGGGTTGACCCGGTCGGCATGACACCACTATAACCGGTGTCATGCGCAAGGTGACGCGAGCCCAGGTGCTCGCTTGGCGGATGCGGCGGCACCACCTGACCGAACCCGGTGACGTCAGCGCGGTGGACCTCGCGCGGCGGCTCGCCGGGGTGCAGGCGCAGGTGCCGTCCTCCGCCGCGCAGGCCGTCGCGTTCCGCCAGCTCAAGCCGGACGCGGACGAGATCGACCGCGCGCTGCGGGACGACAGGACGCTGGTCCGCACGTGGTCGGTGCGCGGCACCCTGCACCTGCACGCCGCCGACGACCTCGCGTTCTACGGGGCCGCGATGGCGGCGGTGCGCACGTGGGAGAGGCCCAGCGTGCTGCGCGGGCACGGGGTCACCCTCGCCGAGATCACCGCGATCATCGACGCGATCGCGGAGGTGCTGCCGGGTCGCGTGCTGACCCGCGAGGAGCTGACCGAGGCCGTACTGGAGCACACCGGGTCGCCGCACCTGGCGGAGGTCCTGCGCTCCGGATGGGGCTTCGCGCTCAAGCCCGCCAGCTGGCTGGGGCTGCTCTGCCAGGGACCCTCCGACGGCAATCGGGTCACGTTCACCAGCCCGTCGACCTGGCTGCCGGGATGGCGCCCGGTCTCCGCCGATGTCGCCGGTCCCGAGCTGGTGAAGCGCTACCTCGGCGCCCACGGACCGTCCACTGTGGCCGATTTCGACAAGTGGTTCGCCCGCAGCACCAAGGCGTCACTGCTCAAGGCGTGGTTCGCCGGGGCACGCGACGAGCTGGAGGAGGTCAGCGTCGACGGCACCCCGATGCTCGCGCGCGCCGAGGACATCGACGAGCTGGAGAGCACCGCGCCGAACAAGCTCGTGCGGCTGCTGCCCGCCTTCGACCAGTACGTGATCGCGGTGAACCGCGACCTGATCCCGGCCGAGCACCTGGCGAAGGTCAGCCGGGCCGCCGGGTGGATCTCCCCGGTGGTCCTCCACGGCGGACGGGTCGCGGGCGTGTGGAAGGAAGAGGGCGGTGTGGTGCGCGCCGAGCAGTTCGAACGCATCCCGGAGAAGGCCCTCGCCGAGGAAGTCGCTCGCGTTCTGCCCGGAACCTCTCTAGGGTGATTGCCGTGCACCGAGTCTTCATCGTCACCCCGCCGCCGGCCTCCTAGCGGGGCCGGCTGCCGGCGCACCGTGCCGATCCGGCCGTGCGCCTCTTCGGTGTGCCCCGCTTCAGCGACCCCCGTCACTGCTGTCGCAGGAGCGCCCAACACATGCACGTTTCCACCATGTCCACGAGCACGCCGTCCTCCCGCGCCCGCGGGCTGTCCACCCTGGCCGCGGCCGGGGTCCTGTGGGGGACAGGTGGCCTGCTCGGCACCCTCCTCGGCCGCGTCGCCGAGCTGTCCCCGCTGGCTGTGGCCACCTACCGGCTCGGTGTCGGCGGGCTGCTGATCGTCGCCTTCCTCCTCGTCACCCGCCGCCCGCTGCCGCGCGGGCGAGCGGTCTGGACCCGCATCGCCTGTGTCGGCGGGCTGGCGGCGGTCTTCCAGAGCAGCTACTTCGCCTCCGTGTCGCTGACCTCGGTGAGCACCGCCACCTTGATCACCATCGGGTCCTCGCCGGTGCTGGTGCTGCTCGCCGAGCGTGCACTGGGCCGGCGGCGGATCGACCGCACCGCGGTGCTGACGCTCGGGCTCGCGCTGACCGGGCTTGCCCTGCTCGTCGGCATCCCGAGTGGTGAGGTCTCCGGTGGCGCGCTGCTCGCCGGTGCCGGGTTCGCCGTGCTCGCCGCCGCGGGTTTCGCCACGATGACGCTGCTCGGAGCGCGACCGGTGGCCGGACTGGACGACCTGACCAGCACCGGCTTCGCGTTCACCCTCGGCGGCCTCGTCATGGTCCCCTTCGCCGACCTCGGGTTCACCGCCTCGCTGAGCGGGGCCGGCCTGCTGGCCGCGCTCGCGCTGCTGCCCACCGCCGCGGCGTACACGCTGTACTTCCGCGGGCTGCGGGGGATCGGCGCGAGCACCGCGGCGGTGATGGCCCTGCTGGAGCCGCTGACCGGTGCGGTTCTCGCCGCCGTCGTCCTCGGTGAGCGGCTGGGGGTGGTCGGCCTCGTCGGTGCCGCGTTGCTGTCCGCCGCGGTGATCGTCTCCGCCCGGCGGGGATGATCCGCTGACATCCGGGTAGCCGGGATGCATGGCTGAGACTGTCGCCGACTTCCTGCTCCAACGCCTGCGCGACTGGGGTGTTGAACACGTCTTCGGCTATCCGGGCGATGGCATCAACGGCATCGTCGCCGCCTTCGGCGAAGCCGGCAACGAGCCGCGTTTCGTGCAGGCGCGGCACGAGGAGATGGCCGCGTTCCAGGCGGTCGGCTACGCGAAGTTCAGTGGACGCGCCGGGGTCTGCCTGGCGACTTCGGGCCCCGGCGCGATCCACCTGCTCAACGGCCTCTACGACGCGAAGCTCGACCACGCGCCGGTGGTGGCGATCGTCGGGCAGACCGCGCAGACCGCCCGCGGCGGCAGCTACCTGCAGGAGGTCGACCTCCAGGCCCTGCTCAAGGACGTGTCCAGTGAGTACCTGGTCGAGGTCACCGTGCCGGAGCAGCTGCCCAACGCGCTCGACCGGGCGATGCGGGTGGCGCTCTCGCAGCGCGCGCCCACCGCGCTGATCATCCCCAACGACGTCCAGGAACAGCCGTACGCGCCGCCGAAGCACGAGTTCAAGCACGTCCCGTCGAGCAGGCCGAACCTGGCGCTCGGCGCGGCGGTCCCAGCCGCGGAGGAGATCGTGCGGGCCGCGGAGGTGCTCAACGCGGGGGAGCGGGTCGCGATCCTGGTCGGCCAGGGCGCGAGCGGCGCCCGGCAGGAGGTGCTGGAGGTCGCCAAGGCCACCGGTGCGGGCATCGCGAAAGCCCTGCTGGGCAAGGACGTCCTCTCCGACGAGCTGCCGTTCGTCACCGGTTCGATCGGGTTGCTGGGCACGCGGCCGAGCTACGAGATGATGCGCGACTGCGACACCCTGCTGATCGTCGGCTCGAACTTCCCCTACAGCCAGTTCCTGCCGGAGTACGGCAAGGCCCGCGGGGTGCAGATCGACATCGACGGGCGCATGATCGGGATGCGCTACCCCACCGAGGTGAACCTCGTCGGTGACGCGAGGGCCACCCTGACCGCGATCCTGCCCCTGCTGCGGTACAAGGAGGACAGGAGCTGGCGCGAGACCATCGAGTCCAATGTGGACCGTTGGTGGAGCAGTGTCGAGGCGCAGGCGATGCTCGACGCCGACCCGGTCAACCCGATGCGGATCGTGCACGAGCTGTCCGCGCGGGTGCCGGACAACGCGCTCATCACCGCCGACTCCGGCTCGTCCACCAACTGGTACGCCAAGAACCTGCGGATGCGCGGAGACGTCCGCGGCACGCTGTCCGGCACGCTCGCGACCATGGGCTGCGGGGTGCCGTACGCGATCGGCGCGAAGTTCGCCTGCCCGGACCGCCCGGTGATCGCCCTCGTCGGCGACGGCGCGATGCAGATGAACGGCCTGGCCGAGCTGATCACGCTGGCCCGCTACAACGAGCTGTGGACCGACCGGCGCTGCGTGGTCTGCGTCTTCCACAACAACGACCTCAACCAGGTCACGTGGGAGCTGCGCGCGATGGGCGGTGCGCCGAAGTTCGAGGAGTCGCAGGTGCTGCCCGACATCGACTACGCGGGGCTGGCGCGCTCGCTCGGACTGGACGGGATCTCGGTGGACAAGGCCGAGGACGTCGGCCCGGCCTGGGACCGGGCGCTGGCGGCGGACCGGCCGGTCGTGCTCGACGTGCGCTGCGACCCCGAGGTGCCGCCGATCCCGCCGCACGCGACGTTCGAGCAGATCACGGCCATGACCGAGGCGGTGCTGCGCGGTGAGCCGAATGCCTGGCACATGATCGGCCAGGGGGTGCGGACCAAGCTCAAGGAGCTGTTCCCCGGCCGGTGATGTCCCGCGTTAGTGGGTCGTTTGGCGATTCGCAACGTCCTTCAGCCTGAACGTTGCTAGTTTCTGGCTCGCTGGAGACAACAACACAGCTGGGGGGATGTTGGGCATGGCGAAGAAGACGGTCTTGAAGCGGCTCGGGGCGGCGGCGTCCGCGACCGTGGCGGCACTGGGAATGGTCCTGGTTCTCACGCCGTCGGCGCAGGCCGACGGCGAGTGGTGCAACAACCAGACCTGCATCAAGACCTTCGACTCGGGGACCTACCTCGGCAGGGTCGAGGTGTCCGTGTGGACCCAGAACCAGGCGGGGACGGTCAACGCGAAGGTGTGGACCACCAACGGCTGGAGCGCGTGGACGCACAGCGAGTACGTCGGCGCGTTCCGGACCTACCGCGGCTGGGTCTACCCGCAGCGGCACTTCCCGAACCAGACGCGCCTGTGCGCCGAGGGATACAAGAGCGGCGGCAAGTACGGCCTGCCGTGCGTGACCCTCGTGGGCTGAGGTCGTGACGCGAGAGGGCTCCTGGTCGATGGCCGGGAGCCTCTCGTGCTGTCAGGATGGGGCGATGGACCTCGACGTTCACGTCACGAACCTCGGCAGCCTGCTCGGCGGTTGGGAGGTCAACGTGGTCGGCAGCCTGCTCAGCGAGCACAACCAGCTGACGTGCGTGCGGCCCAGCGTCTTCGCCGTCTACCCGGAAAAGGTCGTCAAGGCGAGTGACGCGGACCACGATCGCTGGCACGCGGCGACCGACCGGTTCCTGCAGACCATCAGTGCCCTGCAGGAGCGCGAGAAGGCGATCAGCCTGCACCTGCGCCCTCCGTTCCGCGGGCGGCTGGTGTGGAGCATTCGGTACGCGTGGCGGAACTTGGTGCTGCGCAAGGGGTACGACGAAGCGGCCGAGCGGCTGCGGTCGGACTTCAACGCCGCGCTCGCCGTGTACCTCAAGGACGCCGGAGACCTCCCGGAATACGTGAAGAAGTACACCGCGCGCGAGCAGAAGCGCCGGCGGCGTGAAGAGGAGCAGGCACGACTGCGGCGTGCGGAGGCCATCGAGGACGCGTCGGGTCCGGTGTGGTCCTACCAGCTCCACAAGGGCAGCGGGATGCGGAGCTTCGCGATCCACCTGGCGAGCGTGGAGTCCGGGGTCGAGGCGCGGCACACTCCGGCCGAGGTGCAGGCCGCGCTGACGGCGGAGCGGGCCGAACACCCCTACACCAAGGTGAACTGGGGCCCGCAGACGAGCCTGGCCCTCAAGGAGAAGTACGGGACCGAGGTGTCCGGCTGGGCCCGGCTCACCGGCGAGACGATCATCGCGCACCCGATCGACCCGAACGACAGGTCCGGGCGGTGGCACTCCAAGCACCACTACGGCCCGTCCAGCAACTACGGCAGCGACGGCGGCGCGGGCGGCTTCGCCGGGGGCGGTTTCTGACCCACCCCGGCGAAGCCGCCTCAGCCCTTGATGCCGGTCTCCGCAACGCCCCGGACCAGGAAGCGTTGCAGCGTCACGAAGACGATGACCAGCGGCAGGATCGACACCGCGGCGGCCAGGAACAGCTGGTGCACGTTCAGGTTCTGCGCGGTGAGGAAGCTCGACAGCGCGACCTGCACGGTCCACGAGGACTGGTCCTGGGCGATCACCAGCGGCCACAGGAACGCGTTCCAGCTGCCGATGAACGAGATGACCGCGAGGGCGGCGATGAAGTTCCCCGAGTTCGGCACCACGATCCGCCAGAACGTGCCCCAGTGCCCGAGGCCGTCGATCCGCGCCGCCTCCTCCAGCTCCTTCGGGAACGCGAGGAAGTACTGGCGGAACAGGAACGCGGTGAACCCGCTGAACAACCCGGGGATCACCAGGCCGCGCAGGTCGCTGAGCCAGCCGAGGCTGGAGACCACGACGAAGCTCGGCACGAACGTGACCGCCGCCGGGATCATCAGCGTGGCCACGATGGCGTAGAAGACCTTGCCCGCGTGCCGGTACGGGATCCGCGCCAGGCCGTAGCCCGCCAGCCCGCACAGCAGCAGCTGACCGATCGTCTGCAGCACCGAGACCAGCACCGAGTTGCCCATGCTGGCCAGCAGCGGCACCGACGGATCGGAGAACAGCTCGGCGAAGTTCTCCCAGTGGACGGTGTCCGGGAAGAACTTCCAGTCCGGCGCCGCGATCTCGGCCTCGGTGGCCAGCCCGTTGCGCAGCAACAGGTAGAACGGCACCAGGAACAGCGCCGCCGCCACCACGAGCGCGAGGTAGCGCAGCGCGGAGATCAACGGTGCCCGGCGGTACCCGGCCGGGCGGTGCACGTGCTGGCTCACTCACCCCTCCTGAAGCCGAACAGCCTGCCCTGCAACAACGTCACCAGCGCGATGAGCAACGCGAGGATCACCGCGCCCGCGCTGCCGTGGCCGAAGTCCTGGCCGCCGCTGCCCAGTGCCGTGTAGTAGAGGTAGACCAGCGGTGGCCTGGCGAAGGGCGGGTAGCCGTCCGCCGAGCCCAGCACGTTGTAGAACTCGTCGAACGCCTGGTAGGCGGCGATGAGGGTGAGCAGGACGACCGAGACCGATGTCGCCCGCAGCTGCGGCAGCGTGACGTACCGCAGTGTCTGCCAGCCGGGCTTCGCGCCGTCGATCCACGCCGCCTCGTAGAGGTGCTGCGGGATGCGTTGCAGCCCGGCGATGAACAGGATCATGTAGAAGCCCAGCTGCAACCACAGCCGCAGCGTCACCAGCACCAGCCAGTACCACGGCGGATCGGTGGAGACCGTCCACGCGATCGGCTCGATCCCGAACCAGGACAGGAAGGTGTTGGCCAGCCCGTACCGCAGGCCGTTGAAGATCGACAGCTTCCAGATCAGCGAGGCGACCACGTAGGAGCACGCGGTCGGCAGGAAGAACACCGACCGGAAGAACGTCCGCGCGAAGCCGATCTGGTTCACCAGCAGGGCCAGCGCCAGCGACAGCACGAACGTCAGCGGCACGATGAACAGCGCGAACAGGGTGAACGTACCCATGCTCTGCAGGAACGCGCCGTCGCTGAGCATGTCCAGGTAGTTGTCGATGCCGACGAACTCGGTCGGGGTGACCGTGTTGTGCGCGTTGAAGAAGCTGAGCAGCAGGCTCCAGCCGATCGGCAGGTAGGCGAAGATCACCAACCCGGCCGCGAACGGGCCGACGAAGAGCCAGAAAGCCTTGGCGTTGCCGGGTTTCTTCCTGGTGGAGACGGCCGTGCTCATCCGTAGAGGCGCTTCAGCTCGTCCTGTGCCTTGGTCACCGCGCCACGCAGCTCGGTCGCCGCGTCGGCGCCCTCGCGCACCACCCTGGACAGCGCGTCCTGGAACGCTGTGCGCATGGCCTGGGTCCAGTCCGGCGGGTTGGACGAGCGGGCGTGCTCCTTGACGAAGCGCACCGCGTCGGCGGCCTGGCCGGACTTGAGCTTGTCGGCCCTGGCGGACAGGGAGTTGCGCGGCGGGATGTGGAAGCCGTAGGAGAGGTTGAAGTCCTCCTGGTGCTCGGTGCGGTCGACCCACAACCACTTCACGAACGCCTTGGCCTCGTCGATCTTCTTGCTCTTCGCGTTGACCATCGCGCCGAACGCGCCGACCGGGACGGACGGGGCCCCCGAGCCGGAGAGCTTCGGCCACGGCAGCACGCCGAAGTCGTCGCCGAGCGCTTTCTGAACGGCGGGCACCGCCCACAGGCCGCACCACTGCATGGCGACCTGGCCCTGGATGAACGCGTCCGGCTCCGACCAGTCCTTCACCGCGCCGAGCAGGAGGCTGTTGCTGGTGTTGAGCTCGCGGAGCTTGGCGACGGCGGTCGCGGCGGCCGGGTCGTCGAAGCCGACCTTGTGCTCCGGGGTGACGTAGTCGAGGCCGACCGACCACAGCGCGGGCCCGCCGAGCGTGGACACACCGCCGTCGTTGCCGACGAACAGCCCCTTCACACCACCGGTGCTGAGCCTGCGCGAGGCGTCGATGAGTTCGTCCACAGTGGTCGGGGGCTTGACCCCGGCCTTGTCGAGCATGCTCTTGCGGTAGAACAGCATCTGCATGTCGATGGCCTGCGGGATGCCGTAGACCTTGCCGTCCACGGTGTGCCCGGCCAGCACGGTCGCGGCGAAGTCGTCCTTCGCGGAGGCGATCACGTCGTCGAGCGGGACGATCTGGTTCGCGCGCACCATGCTGATCTGCAACGTCGACTCGAAGACGTCCGGGCCGCCGCCGGAGAGCAGCGCCGTGGACAGCTTCGAGGAGTAGTCGCCGGGGTTCCACTGCACGGAGACCGGGGTGGCGGTGTAGGCCTTGGCGTAGCGCTCGACGGCCTGCTGGACGCCGTTCTCCCCGTACGCGTGGTACCACTGCTGGAGGCCCTGGCCACCGTTGCCGCCGCGGCCGGTGTTCGACCCGCACGCGCTGAGCCCGCCGAAGGCACCCGCGAGCGCGACCGCACCCGCCGCGTTCAGGAAACCGCGTCTGGACAGCGGTGTTGAGGACATCGGAACCTCCATCTGAACATCAACTCGGCTTGGCCGGGAACTTTCCCACACCGCACCCCATCACGCGGAGACGGCCCGCGTCGATCACTCCCGCGAGCTGGGATCAGGGTGTCGCGACCACCACCGCCGTGGCGTTGTCGTTGCCGCCCGCGGCCTCGGCGTCGGCCAGCAGGCGACCGACCTTGGCCTGCGGGGACAGAGGCTGACCGAGGACGTCGCGAATGCGCTGGAATGGGACCTGCTCGGCGATCCCGTCGCTGCACAGCAGGTAGATGTCACCGGGCCGCACGGTCACGCTGAGCACGTCCGGCTCCGGCAGCTCGGGATGCCCGATGTAGCGGGTGAGGTGGTAGCGCGCGGCGGCGGCCTCCCGCGAGTCGAACGGGTACCAGCCGTTGACGGCGCCGAGCCACGCCATGGTGTGGTCCACGGTCAGCAGCTCCAGCAGTCCTCGGCGGAGCCGGTACGCGCGCGAGTCCCCGATTTGTGTGATCCAGAACCCGGTGGATGACTCGACCATCGCGGTGAGCGTGCACCCGGCGAAGCCCGGGATCTTCGCGACTGCGTGCTGAGCGGTGGACACCGCCGCGCGCAGCGAGTCCGCCGTGGCGTCCCCGGTCACGCCCGCCACGAAGGTGTCCACAGCGGTGCGTCCGGCCCGTCCACTGCCCTCACCGTCGCCCATGCCGTCCGCGACCACGGCCCGCAACGGTGACTCGGTCAGGTGCACGACGTCGAAGTTCGCCCGGTACCGCTTGCCCGTCTCGCTCCCGGCCGCTGCGGTGATCACCGGGTCAGCTCCATCCGCTCGGCGAGCCGGTCGCGCACCGAGGTGAGCCGGTCGATCTCGGCGTTCAGCGTCTCCAACCGCCGTGCCGCCACTCCGTCCTCGGGGTTCCTCGGGCACGGCGTCGAACCGATGTCGTCCAGGCGGTCCGCGCATCCGCGCAGGTCTTCGACGGTGAGGCCGAGCGCGAGCAGGTCGCGGATCACCCGCACGCGGGCCACGTCGCGAGCGCTGTAGACGCGCTGACCGGTGCTGGTCCGGGTCGGCGGCGGCAGGAGGCCCCGCTCCTCGTAGAAGCGCAGGGCCCTGGGCGTGGTGCCCGCTGCTGCCGCCGCGTCACCGATCCGCATTAGCACTCCTTGTAGGTCTAGAGCTCCACGATCACCGCACCGACGTGCTGTCCGTTCAGCAGTTGGTGAAGCGCACGAGGGGCATTTTCCATGCCCTCGATCCTCGTGTGCGGGAACGTCACCTCACCCGAGCGCAGCCACGCGCCGAAGCGCTCCTCCCATTCGGCCTGCACGTCCTGGGAGTCGCTCGGGCTCACGCCGCGCAGCGTGATCCGCTTCGCGATCAGCTGCAACAGGTCGACCTCGGTGAACGCCGTGGTGCCCGGGTGATCGGGCGACAGCTGGCTCGACAGGGCGCCGACGAGCGCGAACCGCGCGCCGTCGTTGGCTTCGGCGATCGCCGCGCTGAGCTGGTCGCCACCGACGTTGTCCAGAACCAGGTCGATGCCGTCTGGCGCCGCCTCGGCGAGCTGCCCGCCATCGCGCACCACGACCGCGTCGTATCCGAGTTCGCTTCGCATGCGGTCGGCCTTCCACGCGGAGCCCGTGCTGCCGATGACGCGTCCCGCCCCGAGGCGCTTGGCGTACTGCGCGGCGAGCGAGCCGACTCCACCCGCGCCGCCCGAGACGAACACCGTGTCGCCGGGCCTGATCCCAGCACCTCTGGTCAACGCGGCGTAGGCGGTCAGCCCCTGGGACAGGTGCGCGACCGGGTGAGGGAGCGTGTCGTCCAGCACCACGCACTGCTCGACGGGCACGGCGGCGTACTCGCGCCAGCCGAGCCAGTGCGAGACCAAGGTCTTGGCTGGCAGCGGGCCTTCGACGACCTCGCCGATTGCGGCCCCGATCAGGGTGTCTCCTGGCTTGAGAGGCGGGAACGGCGTGCCTTCGACACCACCGCCGAAGAGCGTGCGCAGCGCGGGGAAGACTTGGAAGAAGCGGTTGCGGACAAGGACTTCGCCGGGGCCGGGCACGGGCAGTGGGACCTCGTCGACGCTGAAGTGCTCGGGTGCCGGCAGGCCCGCCGGCACGGCGGCCAGGCGGACTTCACGTGAGGTGGTCATGCCGGACGCTAGATCCTCACCCGTGCGTCAGGGGCAAATCGGTCGCGGCTGATGTCATGATCGTGGCATGTCGGAGACGATCGAAGCCGGGATCGCGCGCATCGTCGAAGCCCGCGCCGCCGGACGCCACGAGGACGCGCTGAAACTGGCCCTGGAGCTGGCCGAGCAGTACCCCGACGACGCGCGCGTGGCCTACCAAGCCGGATGGGCTCACGACAAGCTCGGCAACGAGACCGCCGCCGTGCCGTTCTACTCGCGCGCGCTGAACCTGCCCGGACTGAGCCCGGTCGAGCGGCACGGGGTCTTCCTCGGCCTGGGCAGCACCTATCGGACGCTCGGCCGGTACGAGGAGTCGCTGGAGACGCTGCGCCGGGGTGTCGCGGAGTTCCCGGACTTCGCGCCGCTGAAGGCGTTCCTGGCGATGACGCTGTACAACTGCGGCGAGCACAAGGAAGCCGTGTCGACCTTGCTGAACCTGGTGCTGGACACCACCGACGACGCCGAGGTGAAGTCGTACTCCGAGGCCATCGCGTTGTACGCGCGGGACTTGGACCAGGTCTGGGATTCCTGATCAGTCCAGCCGGCTCGGGTCGAACACCGGGCGGATCTCCACGGAGCCACCGATCAGCACGTCGGGCACGCGCGCGGCGATGCTGACGGCTTCGTCGAAGTCCGCGCACTCGACCACGTAGAAGCCCGCGAGGTGTTCCTTCGCCTCGGCGTAGGGGCCGTCGGTGACCATCGGCTTGCCGTCGCGCAGCGAGACGTGCTTGCCGAGCTTCGGGTCACCGAGGCCCTCCGAGGAGACGAGGTGCCCGGACGCGGCCAGCTCCTCGGTCAGCTTCATGTGGCCGTTGCCGAAGTCGGCGCGCTCCTGGTCGGACAGCAGCTCCCAGCGGGCCAGCGACGCGGCGTTGCTCTGGATCAAGATCATGTACTTCACGGGAATCTTCTCTCGTCGCGCATGTCGAGCGGGCGGGTCCGGCTTCGACGTCCCGGTCGCGAGGACCGACGACGAACCCAGGAGGACCCTATGACCCCGATCGAGCAGATCATCGCCGAGCGCGCCGAGGCGATGCGGCTGAAGGACGCGGAGCGCGTCGTGGCGACGTACGCGCCCGAGGTGGTGATCTTCGACCTCGCGCCGCCGCTGAGCCGGGCCGGGGCCGAGGTGACCAGCCCGGACGGCATCCGAGCGTGGTTCGACGGCTTCGCAGGCCCGCTCGGCTACGACGTCACCGACCTCGTGGTGACCGCGGGCGCCGACGTGGCGTTCTGCCACAGCCTGAACCGCCTCGCCGCCACGCCGCACGGATTCCCCGAGGGCTTCGAGATGTGGTTCCGCGCCACGACCGGCCTGCGCGTGGTCGACGGCGAGTGGAAGATCACTCACGAGCACACGTCGACGCCGTTCTACATGGACGGCTCGTTCCGCGCGGCCACGGACCTCAGGCCCTAGGACTTGAGGTCCTCCGCGGTGCCGGGCACGGCGGGGCCGCAGTCGGCGGGCAGGGCGGCGACGGTCACCGCCACCGCGCCCGCGGCGTCGTCCTCGCCGAGCACCGTGTCATCGGGCCCGACCACCCGGTAGCGGCCAGCGCCGAGCGGCAGCACCACGGGCGGCACGCTCAGGTACGGGTAGCCGGTGCAGCGGCTGAACAGCAGCGCGCGGCGGCTGGTGAAGGGGAACAGCTCGCGCAGTCGCGGCTCGGTGAGCGCGGCCTCGATCAGGGGGCGGAGGTGCGGATCCCCGTCCTCCAGCAGCATCCGCCACTTCACCTCGACGGCGTTGCCGCGCTCGTGCGCCTCGGCCAGCTCGGTGTAGGACAGCAGCGGCCATCCCGCGCGCAGATCGGCCAGGCAGGCCCCGGCTTCCCAGGCGCGGCAGATCCCCACGACCTCGGCGATGTCGGCGGTGTCCCCCCGAGCGAGGTTCACGCCGCGGCTCCACAGGCCGAGCTGGAACGACCGTTCCCGGCAGGCGAGGTCGACCTCGACGACACCGCGGGCGCTGAGCACGCGGGCGGAGTGCGGGTGCTGGCCGGGTTCGAACTCGAGCGCGTCGCCGTCCTCGGCGGACCGGTGCAGCAGGGCGGTGCTCAGATCGCCCGCTTCGACGAGCTCGGGGTAGTGGGGACGGATGTCGTCGCGCATGGGGTGGGAGAGGTCCTAGTCGTGTGCGGGCCGCTGGTGAACCCGCACAGCATTCCTCACACGGGGGGCGACACGAAGGAGGGGGACGGTGCGGCGGTCGCCTCACGGCGGATGGCACGAACGCGGCTCCAGCCGAACGGTATTCCGCGACGGCCCGAGGTAGGCCCGGGGGACACGTTCCGCACCGCCCCAGCTGCTCAACTCACGACGTCGCCCTCGTGTTCCCGACTTTCGATGTGACCTGGGTCACTTACGCGCCGGAGCCGTAGGGGCGGGTCAGGATCTCCAGCGCGTGGCCGTCCGGGTCGTCGAAGTACACGCCCCGCCCGCCGTCGTTGGTGTTGATCTCCCCGGCCTTCCGGTGGCCCGGATCGGCCCAGTACGGAAGGCCGCGCTCGCGGACGCGCCCGAAGATCACGTCGAACTCCTCCTCGCTGACCAGGAACGCGTAGTGCTGGCGGGTGAACTCGCCCGCGTTGTGCATGACGTCGAGCGAAACCCCGTTGTCGGTCTGGACCACCAGGAACGGCCCGAACTCCACGGGCTCGGGCAGGCCGAGGACGGCGCTGAGGAAGCGCGCGGTGGCCGCCCGGTCGGTGGCGTTGACGATGGTGTGGTTCAGCTGCACGGTCATGATCGAACCGTAGGACCTCGACTTCGCTCGAGGTCACGGCGCGAGATGGCGGGTGAACCAGTGCAGGACCATCTCCTGCTCGCTCTCCTTGGTCTCGCGGTCGGCGACGACGTGCCCCTCGCCGTCCACCCGGACGAGCTTCACCGGCAGGTCCAGCTCGACCAGTCGCGCGTACATCTTGTCGGACTCGGCGATCGACACCCGCGTGTCGTTGATCCCGTGCACCAGCAGCAACGGCGCCTGCAGCCGGTGCGCGTGCCGGTGGGGACTGGCCTCGCGCAGCCGCGCGTGGTCCGCCGGATCGTCGGGGTCGCCGACCCAGTCCTTCGCCCGGCGCCGCCACGTCGGCGGGAACGACCGCACGTCGCTGACCAGGTCGGACACGCCGCAGATCGAGACACCCGCGCGCCACAGCTGCGGCAGCCTGGTCAGGCAGCTCAGCACCGCGAAACCGCCGTAGGACGCGCCGAACACCCCGAGCCGCTGACCGTCCACCCAGCTCAGCCCGTTGAGGTACGCCGCGGCGCCCGCCAGGTCGTCGAGGTCACCGCCGCCCCAGTCCCGGTAGATCAACCGCTGGTAGCTCAGCCCGTAGCCGGAGGAGCCGCGGATGTTCGTCGCGAGCACGCCGATCCCGCGTGCCAGCAGCTCCTGCGTCATCCGCGAGAACCAGGGCCGGGTCTGGTGCTCCGGGCCGCCGTGGATGTCGACGACGACCCCTGCCTTGGAGACCCCGCGCGGGCGGTAGAGCAGGCCGTGCACGGTGCGGCCGTCCGCGCTCGGGAAGCGCACCACCTCCGGCTCGACCAGGTCGTCCGGCAGGTCCGGGCCGCAATCGGTGAGCTGGCGGGCCCTGCCGGTCGTGAGGTTCACCGACCACGCGTCCTTCGCGGCGGTGGGCCTGGCAGCGGTGAGGAACAGGTCGTCGCCGCGCACGTGCAGTGTCTGGCCGTCGTAGCCGAACTCCTGCGTGGCGACACAGCGGGGGAGACCGTCCACCGTCCCGCGCTCACCGCTTCGCCGGTTCAGCCACTCAAGCCGGCTGTAGGTCGCCACGTTGGCGCTCCACACCAGCCATCGCCCGTCGGGCGAGAGCGCCGCGCCGTCGACGTCGTGCTCCGGCGTGGCCACCCAGTCGAGCGATCCGTCCGGCTTGAGCAGCGCGAGCCCGGTGTGATCACGACCGAGGGTGGTGCAGACGTAGATCCCGTCCTCCGCCCACGCCGCGGGCAGGAACTTCGCCGGGCCTTCGTGCGGAGTGATGTGCTCGACCGCGCCGGTGTCGAGGTGGCAGACGAACAGGTCGTGCTCGGTGCCCTGGTGCATCCGCAGCACCAGCAGGCGACGCGAGTCGGGCGAGAAGAACATCGGCAGGTAGCGGTCCTCGCTGACCTGATCACCCGCTTGAAGCACGGTGGTCACCGCGCCCGTGGTGAGGTCCCGGACGTAGACGTCGAAGACCGTCTCGTCCCTCTCGCTGGTCGAGTACGCCAGCAGGCGCCCGTCCGGGCTGTACGAGTTGCCGGAACTGGCGTAGGGCACGCCGATCTCGGCACGGACGCCTTCCGGGGTCAGCCACTCCACGACACCGCTGACCAGGTCGATCTCGGCCAGCCGGTAGTTCTCGGCGCCGTTCGGATCGACCTGGACGAGCAGTCTGCCGCCGTCCGGCCGCCACGCCAGCCTGGTCACCGTTCCATCCACTTCGGACAGTCGTGGTGGCTCGGTGCCGTCGAGCCGCAGGCACCACGGTTGTGGTGAGCCGCCTGCGTCGGAGATGTAGGCGAGCACGGTGCCGTCCGGGCTCGGCGCGAACCCGTCGAGCTGGTCGATGATCACCGCGGCCCTCCCAGGGTGTGCTGGATCGCCGCGGCGGCGACGATGCCGTTGAGGAACCGGTCGATCTCCATGTTCTCGTTCGGCGCGTGGTTGCGTTCGTCGGCGTTGGCCAGCGGCACGCCGTAACAGGGCACGTCCAGCACGTCGGTGAACGCGGCGATCGGCAGGCTGCCGCCGAGCGCGGGCATCAGCAGCGGCGGCTCGCCGAGACCGAGTTCGGCTCCGGCGAGGATCGCGCGCGTGTAGGGCGTCTCAGGCAACGTGCGCGACGGTGGCATGGCGCCTCCGGCGAGGAACTCGACGTCCGGCGCGTGTTCGGCCACGTGCCGCCGCAGTGCCTCGATCACGTCGGGGACCTGTTGTCCGCCGGTGAGTCGCATATCGCAGCGAGCCACCGCGACGCTCGGGATCACCGTGCGGTGCTCGTCGCCGTCTTCGCAGGTCAACGAGTTGATCGTGAAGGTCGGCGCGGTCAGGCGCTCGTAGTAGCCAGGCAGCGGTGAGGGCTCCAACCGGGTCGTTCCGATCTCGGCGAGCACTTCGGGGAGGTCGAGCGGTAATGCCTCCAGTGCGGCACGCTCCTCCGCGGACAGTGGGATCGCGCCGTCCGTGCAGCCCTTGACCAGGACGTTGCCGTCCGCGTCGCGCATCGTCGCGAGGAGCTGGACGAGCTGCCACGCCGGGTTCGGCGCGACTCCGCCCCAGTTGCCGGAGTGCAGCGGCGCCCGTGCTCCCTTGGCCCGCAGCTCGAAGGTGACGATGCCGCGGACGCCGAGCACCACGCATGCGCGGCCGGACTCGTGCACCGGCCCGTCGCTCCACAGCACCAGGTCAGGGCGGTCGTCGGTGAACCGCTCGCGGACGACGTCAGCCAGGTGCGGGCTGCCGATCTCCTCCTCGCCGTCGAGCAGGACGGTGACGCGACACGGCAGGCCACCGGTCAGCTCTCGCAACACCCGCAAGCCCAGGAGCTGCGCGAAGTGCTGCGCCTTGTTGTCGCCGGTGCCGCGCCCGTACATCCGGCCGTCGCGGACCTCGGGCTCGAACGGCGGTGACACCCACTCGTCGAGCGGGCCCGCGGGCTGGACGTCGTAGTGGCCGTAGATCAGCACGTGCGGGGCGCCCGGTGGGCCCTCCGCGGTGCCGATCAGGGAGGGCAAGCCGTCCGTGGGCACCACCTCGGGCGCCAGGCCGCTGGAGCGCAGCAGGTCCAGCCCGTGCAGCAGCGCCTCCGGCATGCCCTCACCGGTCCGGCTGATGCTGGGCTGCGCCACCCACGCGCCGAGCTCGGTGATCAGGCTTTCCGAGCGGTCGGCCACCCACAGCCGGACCTGGTCGATCAGAACGTCCACCGGCACCCCCAAGTGATTGCACTTTATGAAATCGGTACCACGAAGCGCGGGCGTCGGACAAGGAGAGATCGGTTAACCTCCACGGATGTCCCGACCGACGCGCACGGCGACCGTGGCGGAGCTGAAGGTGCTCGGCCATCCGTTGCGCTGGCGAATCCTGCGGCTGTGCCTGGACCAGGCGTTGACCAACCAGCAGATCGCCCAGCGACTGGAGATGTCCCCGGCGACCACGCTCCGGCACGTCCGCGCGCTGGTCACCGCGGAGTTCCTGGAGGCGCAGGAGGTCCGCACCGGTGCTCGCGGCGCGCTGGAGCGGCCCTACCGCGCCACCGGCCGCACCCGGGGCCTCGTCGCGCTCGACCTCGACGCCGCGGAGCTCGTGCAGCAGATGGACCTCGCGCTGCTCTCCGCCCACCGCGCCGAACTCGCCCAGGCCGGCCCCGACGCCAGCCGTGACATCGCGCGCGGGGTGCTCCGGCTGAACGCCGAGTCGCAGGCCGAGCTCAACCGTCGTCTCGGCACCCTGCTCGCGGAGTTCGAGGCGCGCGAGGACCCCGCAGGCGAACCCCTCAGCTACCTCTGGTCCCTCGCGCTCCGGCCCCCTCATCAGTCGTAGTTTCGTTTCACGGCCGGGCTTGCCGGGCGGGAGGATGTCCGGTGTGGACGGTGTGCTGAGCGGGGTCGCGGAACCGGGGCGGCTGGGGCGGACGTCGTTGCCCGACGGCAGGGCGCTGGGCTGGGCGGAGTGGGGTCCCGAGGACGGCACTCCGGTGCTGCTCTGCCCCGGTGCCGCGACCAGCCGGTGGCTCGGCTTCGGCGCCGACGTCGTGCACGCGCTGGACGTGCGGCTGATCTCGGTCGACCGGCCGGGGCTCGGCGCCTCCGACCCTCAGCCCGATCGCGAGCTGACGGACTGGGCCGACGACATCGCGCAGCTCTTCAAGGCGCGCGGGATCACCAAACCCGCGGTGGTGGGGTTCTCCCAGGGAGCGCCCTTCGCGCTGGCCTGTGCCGCGGCCGGGATCACCGGGTCGGTCGCGTTGGTGTCGGCCGGGGACGAGCTGGCCCAGCCGGGTTTCGCCGATCTCCTCGTCCCGGACGTGCGGCGGACGGTTGAACTGGCGGTGAACGACCCGGGCGCCGCGACGGAGCTGTTCGCCGGGATGAGCGCGGATGCCATGTGGGACATGGTGATCACGATGAGCGGCGAGGACGACCGGGCCGTCTACACCGACCTGGCTTTCGCGCGGGCCTACCGCCAGGCCATGGCGGAGTGCTTCGTGCAGGGGCCTGCCGGTTACGCCCGCGACACCGTGCTGGCCATGCGTCCGTGGCCCTTCGACCTCGCCGCGATCACCGTGCCGGTTCACCTCTGGTTCGGCGCGAACGACACCAGTCCCGTGCACTCCCCGGACTTCGGCGAGTCCTTGGCGCAGCGCATGCCCACCGCCCAGCGGACCATTGTGGACAGTGCGGGCGGGGCGATCCTGTGGACCCACTCGGAGCGGGTCCTGCGCTCGATCTGCCCCCGCTAGGACCTGATGTCGCTGGGATGCTTGGACAGCGGCGTCACTTCGACGTGTTCGGCATCCGCCCGGTGCGCGCGGCGGAGATCGCGCTTGAAGGCGCCGGTATCCGACTATCGTCAACGGTGACGCGATCGTCGGTCAGGGATTGGCCGTCGCTCTCGAAGCGCAGGCGGACAAAGGGGGAGTGGTGCACCACGTGGTGGACGGCCCGGCAGACGGTCCGGTCGTCGTATTCAGCAACTCCGTCGGCAGCAGGCTGGAGATCTGGGACCCGCAGTTAGAACCGTTGGTGGACAACGGTTTTCGCGTGCTCCGCTATGACACCCGGGGGCACGGCCGATCACCCGTCCCGCACGGTCCGTACGGCATCGACGATCTCGGTGGCGACGTGCTCGGGCTGCTGGACGCGCTGGGGATCGAATCGGCCCATTTCGTGGGCCTCTCCCTTGGCGGCATGACGGGGATCTGGCTCGCGCAGAACGCTCCGGAGCGCATCCGCTGCCTGGTGCTGTGCTGCACGTCCGCGCGGCCCGGCAACTCGCAGATGTGGCTTGACCGGGCCAAGACCGTGCGCGCCGGAGGCGTTGAAAGCGTCGCCCCGGGCGCCGTCGGCCGCTGGTTCACCCAGGACTGGATCAGCGCGAACCCCGAGCAAGCCGCGAGGATGCGCGAGATGATCGCGACGACACCGCCCGAGGGCTACGCGTCCTGCTGTGAGCTGCTCGCCGGCCTCGACCTCGTAGCGGGCCTGTCGAAGATCGTCGCGCCGACCCTGGTCATCTCGGGCGCCGACGACGAGGCACTGCCGCCGCAGCACGGCCGCGTGATCGCGGAGGCTGTCCGAGGTGCCCGGTTCGAGGTCGTCGAGCACGCCGCGCACCTCGGCAGCTACGAGCAGGCCGGGCGGTTCACCCAGCTGATCCTCGAGCATGTGAAACACGCTGCGGGCAACCCCTAGCGCAGGAACCGGACGAGCGCGGCGGAGAGCACGTGCGGGTCCACGTAGTGGGTTTGCCCGGCCAGCACGCGGTGCTCTCCGTTGAGCACGCCGTCGGCGATCTTCTGCGCCGCCGAGCCGAAGAACGCGGGACTGTCGCCGCCGCTCATCACCAACGTCGGAACGGTCACGGCGGCAAGGGACTCGAGGGGAACGGTGCCGCCCCTGGCGTAGTAGCGCAGCACCGCGGCGTCGTAGGCCAGCGACGGCGCCACTGCCTCCAGCGCAGGCCACGTCTGCATGTTCTTGATCTGCTCGATCGTCTCCTCCGGCATCCCGGTGATGCTCATGAACAGCGCCACCGCATCGCCTCGCCTGCCCTCGGACAGCAGTTCGGTGAGCCGCGTGGCGTACTCGGCGGCGCCCTTGCGCTGCGCGGGGGTGTCCTCGGCGAACGGGGCCTCGTAGATCGCGAGCCGGGTGACCGGGAGCCCGGAGGCGGTCGCCTCCAGGGCCAGCGCGCCACCGGAGGACATGCCGTAGAGTATCGCCGCCCCGCCCGCCTCGGCGATGAGCGCGGCGATGTCCTCGACCTCGGCGGCCGCGGCCTGCTCCTCGTTCTGCGCGGGCGCGCCCGGCGGCATCGGGTCGCCGCTGTCACCGCGGCCCCTGCGGTCGAAGCAGTAGACGGTGAAGCGCTCGGCCAGCAGCTTCGCCAGGTCCGGGTCGGACTTCCTGGTCATCGTCGCGCCGCCGACGTAGATCAGCGGCGGGCCGTCACCGAGCCGGTCGTAGGCGATGGGCGTGCCGTCGGCGGACCGCACCGTCTGGGTCATGGCTTCCCGCTCCATTCGTCGAGGGAGCCTGATCGTAGGCGCGAGCACCGACATCGAGCGGCCGAGCGCAGGCGGCCGGGTCGTCGCGGTGCCGAAGTCTGCAATCGCGCGGTGACCTGGACCGACCGCGCAGATCGGTGGATGCGCGCCCACCCGGTCGTCACGGACGCCTTTCTCGCCCTGGCTGTCGCCGCGGTCATGGGACCGCCTTCCCCCAACTCGCGCCTGGTGGCGAACCGTCTCCGCGTGGGGTGGTCTTCTCGCGGTGTGCGGAGGCATCCTCCACACGGTGACCGCCGCTCTGATGCGCCAGGACGTCTGGGCTCAGATCCTCGACGAAGGCTTCTTCAACACGGTCACGCTGAACCCCTCCGCCGATCGGCTCGCCGTGGCGGAGGCGTTCTGGTTCAGCCCTGGCAGCTTCGGTGTGCCGTTGCTCCTGCTCGGCTCGCCGGTGATCCGCCTGGCCCGGCGCGGGGAACCCGTGCCCGGCTGGGTGGGATGGGGCGTCCTCGCGTGGGCTGTTCTCATCGGACTGCTGGGCCGTTTCGACGCCGGAACGATGACCCTGCTCCTCACCGGCGTGCTGCTCGTGGTCGGCGCCTGGACCGCGCGCCGAACCCGCTCTGAGGACAAGCCCTAGCGGACCGACGCCGCCCGAGTGATGCGTTCCCCCAGTCCCCGCAGGTGCTCGACCAGCTCGGGCGGGTCGTGCACCTCGAACTCGCAGCCGAGCACCGCCAGCCGCAGCGCGAGCCATTCGATCGTGTCGGCGTCGCTGCGCACGCGGCAAGTGGTCGGGGAGATCTCCTCGAACTGGTCGGCGTTGCCACCGAAGCGCGCGGACAGCTCGCGCAGCGGCATGTGCACGGTGGCGACGGCGCTGTAGGTCGGCGCGAGCGAGTACATCTTGCTCGTCAGGAACTCCGCGGCATCCGATGCTGGCAACGTCCGCTGGGTAGCACGCGCACCGGTCGCGAGCGGCTCGGCGATCCGGTCGACCCGGAACATGCGCCAGTCGTCGCGATCGAGGTCGAACGCGACGAGGTACCACCGCCGCCCCGAGGGCACCAGGCTGTGCGGCTCGATGTGGCGCTTGGACTCCGTGTCGTCGGCGGCGCTGTAGGCGAAGCGCACCCGCTCGTGGTTCGCGATCGCCGCGGCCAGCACGGTCAGCACGCCCGGCTCCACCAGCGGCCCCGGCGTCGAGAGCACCGGCACGGTGGCGGAGTTCAACGCGCCGACGCGGTAGCGCAGCCGCGACGGCAGGACCTGTTCGAGCTTGGCCAGTGCGCGCACGGACGACTCCTCGATGCCCGCGACGGCGTGCCCCGCGGCGGTCCGCAGGCCGACGGCGATCGCCACGGCCTCGTCGTCATCGAGCAGCAACGGCGGCAGCGCGGTGCCCGCGACCAGGCGGTATCCGCCGACCGAGCCCATCGTCGCCTCGACCGGGTAGCCCAGGGACCGCAACCGGTCGATGTCCCGGCGGATGGTGCGGAGGCTGACCTCCAACCGCTCGGCCAGCTCGCTGCCCGGCCACTCCCGAGGGGTCTGCAACAGCGACAACAGGCTCAGCAGCCGCCCTGGCGTGTCTCCCATGCGTCCACCTTCTCATCGAAGGGTGACAGAACCTGGCCTGGTTCTCACAGTCCGAGTTTGGTGACCGCGTTGTCCTCGAGCGGGGTGGCGATCCGGATGTAGCGGTGCACCGTGCGCGGGTTGGCCCAACGGCCCTGGCGCATGATCTCGCGGTCGCTGGCCCCGCCCAGCGCCGCCTGCGTCGCGAAACCCGCGCGCAGCGAGTGCCCGGAGAACAACTGCGGGTCGAGGCCCGCCTTGGCCGCGTACCGCTTGATCAGCTCCGCCACCGCGCGGCCGGCCATCGCGGTCGAGGAGATCCGCCCGTGCCTGCTCACCGACGGGAACAGCGGCCTGCCGGTGCCGTCGCTGAGCGGTGTGCCCTGGAAACCGTGGCAGCGGTGGAGCGTCGTCGAGGTCTCGAACGAGTGGGCTCGAAGCTGTTCGTGCGTGGGGATCTCCAGCAGTTCCGTCCACGCGACGTAGGCGCACACCGGGCAGGTGTCCGGGCGCTGGCCACGCGGCAGCGCCACCTGCTGCTGGCGCACGCCGGTCGGGTCGGTCTTGGTCACCGGCAGCCTGATGATCAGCACCGGCTCGCCCGTGCCCGGATCGGTCTGCACGTCCACGTCGTCGAGGGAGATCGTCGCCAGCTCACTGCGCCGCAACGCCCCGGCGAAGCCGATCAGCAACACCAGCGCGTCGCGCCTGCGCGCCGGTTCGGTCGGCCAGCCGGGCTCGGGCAACTGCGCCAGCAGCTCGGTGAGCGTGTGCAGCAGAACCGGCCGTTTGCGCTTGGGCTGCGCGCGGCGGCTGCGGCGGATTCCGCGCAGCGTCAAGCGAACCACGTCCGAGCGGGTGGGCGACGGCAGGCCGTTGGCGGCGTGCACCGCGGCGATCGCGGCAGCCTTGCGCTCCAAAGTGGACGGTGCGAAGGCCCAGCGGACCCCGTCGTCCGCGCGGGCCTCCGCCGCGGCGGCGAGGTACACCGCGACGTCGAGCGGATCGGCCGGCAGTGCCTGGCGCCCTTCCTGCGCGCACCAGCCCGCCCAGCCGATCCAGTCGGCGCGGTAGGCCCGCAACGTGTTGGGGGACTGGGACTCTTCGAGGTACTTGGCCAGCGCTTCGGCCTGGGAGTCGGCGAAGCGCGCCCGCACCTCGGCGAGCGCGGCCGAGTCGATCAGGACGCTGCGCGGCCGGTCACCGAGCGCGACGCGAACCGGCTCCGGAAGCGGGATCAGTTCGCCCATGATCGGATTCTAGGGCCTGGTCGTAGGCGAAGCGCGCGGCGGCGATCTCCTCCTGGTGCGTCTCGGTCCACACCACCAGCGACTGCACCGCCGAGTGCAGCGTCACCCCGAGCGGGGTCAGCTCGTACTCCACCCTGGGCGGCACCACCGGGTACACCGTGCGTTCCACCAGGCCGTCGCGTTCGAGCTGGCGCAGGGTCACCGTCAGCATCCGCTGGCTGACGCCGTCGACCTCGCGGAGCAGTTCGGTGAACCGCATCCGCCTGCTGGCCAGCAGCGCCACCACGAGCAGCGACCACTTGTCCGCGATCCGGTCCAGGATCTGCCGCACCTCGCAGCCCTCGCGGATGTCCCACTGCCGGGCGTCGTAGGGATCGTGCTCGGTTCCCGCGGAGTAACTGGCTGACTTTGAAGTGCCTTCTTCCACAAGCGCCGAGTCTGCTCGAAGCTTGCCTTGGTTACAAGAGGGAACCGTGCAGGTCAGAAGGGGATTTCTGTGGTGTTGACGGCTGGGCGGGAACGGATCGGCTCGCTGCTGACCGTGCTGTGCGGGGCGATCTTCCTGGAGGGCGTGGACATCGCGATGATCAATGTCGCGCTGCCGTCGATCCGGGCCGATCTGGGGTTGTCCACGGGCACGCTGCAGTGGGTGATGAGCGCCTACGTGCTGGGCTACGGCGGTTTCATGCTGCTCGGCGGCCGGGCGGCGGACCTGCTGGGCAGGCGGCGGATGTTCCTGCTGTGGCTCACCGTGTTCGTGCTGTTCTCCGGCCTCGGCGCGATCGCGGACGACGGCGGGACGCTGATCATCGCGCGTTTCGTCACCGGGGTCGCGGCCGCGTTCATGACCCCGGCCGGGCTGTCGATCATCACCAGCACGGTGCCGGAGGGGCCGGTGCGGGACCGGGCGCTGATGATCTACGCGGGCACCGCGGCCGCCGGCTTCTCGCTCGGCCTGGTCATCGGCGGAGTGCTGTCGGCGATCGACTGGCGGTGGGTGTTCCTCGCGCCCGTGCTGTTCGCGCTCTGCCTGCTCGCCGCCGCGGTGCGGTTGATCCCCCGGCAGCCGCGTGTCGCGCGCTCCGCCCGCGATGTCGACGTCGTCGGCGCGGTCACCATCACGGCGGCCTTGGTGGTGCTCGTGCTGGCCGTCGAGCGCGCCCCGCACACCTCGTTCGTGTCGACCGCGGCCGCGGCGGTGGTGGCGATCGCGCTGCTGACGTTCTTCGTGCTGTGGGAGCGCCGGGCCGCGCAACCCTTGGTACGCCTGGGAATTCTGCGCTCGACGCGGTTGGTGCACGCGAACCTGACGACGCTGTTGCTCGCCGCGGCGTTCTTCGGTTTCCAGTTCTTGGCCGTGCTGTACCTCCAAGAGGTGCGCGGCTGGTCGACGCTCGCGACGAGCTTCGCGATGCTGGCCATCGGTGCGGACGCCGTGCTCGCCCCGACGCTCACGCCGCGGTTGGTCGCCCGGTTCGGCCACCGTCGGGTGATCGTCGCCGGGATGCTGCTCGCGGTGCTGGCCTACGCGCTGTTCCTGCCGGTCGGCCCGGACTGGGGCTACGCGGCGATGTTCCCCACGATGATCCTGCTCGGAGTGTCGTTCGCCCTGGCCTACGGCCCGCTGACGATCACCGCGACGACCGGGGTCGAGGAGTCGGAGCACGGCCTGGCCAGCGGCCTGCTGTACACCTCGTTCCAGTTCGGCGCCGCCCTCGGCCTGTCCGCGGTGACCGGCGCGCTCGCCGGTGGTTTCCACGTCGCGCTGGTGGTGCCGTTGATCAGCGCGCTGATCGCCGCGGCGACCGCACTACGCTCGTGACCATGGTGACTGTGCGGCAGGGCGCGTTGCGCGGGGTGGAACTCGACGATCACGTCGTGTGGCGCGGAATCCCCTACGCGAGCCCGCCGGTCGGCGACCTGCGGTGGCGGGCGCCGCGCCCCGCACCGGGCTGGGAGGGCGTGCGGGACGCCTCCGAGTTCGGACCGCAGGCACCGCAACCGGCCAACGCGCCCGGGTCGAGCAAGCACCCCGCCGGTGAGGACTGCCTCTACCTCAACGTCTGCGCCCCGAAGACGGGTGAGGCCATGCCGGTGCTCGTGTGGCTGCACGGCGGCGGCTATCGGACCGGCAGCTCCCGGCAGATGGGGGAGGGCGCCGCGTTCGCCAGGGCGGGCATCGTGGTCGTCACGATCAACTACCGGCTCGGCGCGCTCGGGTTCGCGCAGCTGGACGGCGAGCCGGACTCGGGCGTGTGCGGGCTGCTCGACCAGATCGCCGCGCTGCGCTGGGTGCGCGAGAACATCGCGGCGTTCGGCGGCGATCCCGACAAGATCACCATCTACGGCGTCTCCGCAGGCGCGAAGAGCGTCGCCAACCTGATGGCCAGCCCGGCGGCCGAGGGGCTGTTCGCGCGCGCCATCTCCAGCAGTGGCGGCGGTGACCACGTCTCGGCGCCGGAGGTCGGCGCCGCGGTCGGGCGTCGCCTGCTCCAGGAGCTGGGCTGCGCCGACGCCGAAGCCGCCCGCGCGATCCCGGCCGACGAGGTGATCGCCGCGCAGGAACGCATCCAGTCCGGGATGGAAGCGCTGTGGCTGTGGCGGCCCACCGTCCACCCCGACGTGCTGCCCGCGGTCCCGATCGAACTGATCGCCTCGGGCAGTGCGGCCGGAGTGCCGTTGCTGGTCGGCAACAACGGCAACGAGGCGGGGCTGTACGCCGCCATGTACGGAGCGGAGGAGGTGACCGCGCCGGCGGCCGCGGTGATCGGCTCGATCCTCGGCGCGGACGGGTACGAGGCACTGCTCAAGGCGTATCGGAACACTCGCGGCCTGACCAGCGACGTCGCCGCGATGGTCGCGGCGATGGGGGATGAGCGGTACGGCATCCCGACGCAGCGCCTCGCCGACGCGCAGTCCCGGTTCGCCACGGTCTACCGCTACCGCGTCGACGTCGCCGCGCCCGGCCTGACCCGTGAGCTCGACGGTGGTCACGGCACGGAGACCGCGATGGCCTGGGATGTCCCGGAGCCGCTGCCCGGGATGCGCGCGCCGCGTTCGCCCAAGCCGGAGCGCGTTGGGCTGGGCAAGGAGATGCACCGGGCGTGGGTGTCGTTCATCCGTGACGGCGACCCGGGCTGGCGGGCCTACGACAGCGACCGGCGCCCGGTGCTGGTCCTGGGCGAGGCCGGGGCCGCGCTGGAGTTCGACCCGCGGCGCGAAGAGCGGCTGGCGTGGGGCGAGGCGACCTGGCCCTCCAGCACCTGGTTTACCTAAACTTCCCTATCGCTCCCTATTTTTCCCTTTATGGGGTAAGTTTGGGAACATGACGGAAGAAATGTACTCGGTGGAGCAGGTCGCCGAGCGGCTCAACCTGCACGTGCGGACGGTGCGCAACTACGTCCGCGACGGGCGGTTGAAGGCCGTCCGGATCGGCAAGCAGTACCGGATCAGCCGCTCCGACCTGGAGGAACTGACCGGCGGCGGTGTGCCCGCGACGCCGAGGGAGTCGGCGCGGCGGACCCGGCACGTCGAGGTGTCCAGCGTCGTGCAGGTCGACGCGATCGGCCAGGCCGAGGCGAACCGGGTGAGCATGGGCATCACCGGCTCGCTCAACGGTCGCGGCTCCGGCGGCGGGATGCTGCGCGTGCAGACCATCTACGACGAGCAGCGGGCCAGCCTCAAGATCATCGTGATCGGCGAGCCCGGCCTGACCGCCGACGTGCTCAGGCTGATCGGCGAGTTCCTGGAGGGCGACCGATGATGATCTACCGCACCACCGGTGGTGGCGAGCAGGTCGAGCAGAAGTACCAGGAAGTCCTCGAGCGGTGGCCGGTCCCCGCCGAGCGCGTGCTCGTGCCCACCCGCGAGGGCGAGACCTTCGTGTTCGTCTTCGGCAGGGCCGGCGCGCCGCCGCTGGTGGCCATCCACGGCTCGGGCGCCAACGCCACCAACTGGATGGCCAACGCCGTCGAGATGGCCGAGCACCACCGCGTCTACGCCGTCGACGTGATCGGCGAGCCCGGGCTGAGCGCGCCCAACCGCCCGCAGATGGGCAGCGAGGCGTACGCGCGGTGGCTGGACGACGTGCTCACCGGCCTCGGCCTGACGAGCCCCGTGGCGCTGATGGGCATGTCCCTCGGTGGCTGGTTCTCGATCGACTACGCGTCGCGGCGGCCGGAGCGGGTGTCCCGCCTCGCGCTGCTCACGCCCGCGGGGGTGGGCAAGCGGCCGAGGGGACTGCTGCTCAAGCTGCTCGCGATGACCCTGGCCGGTGAGCGCGGACTGCGGAAGTCGGTGAAGGCGGCACTGGGCGACGACGTCCAGCCGGAGGTCGTCGACGCACTGGTGCTGATCTTCAAGCACTTCAAGCCGCGCATGCGCATCCCCACGTTCACCGACGACGAGCTGCGGCGGCTGACCATGCCGGTGTCGGTGATCGTCGGCGACCGGGACCCGATGCTCGACACGGCCACGACCGCACAGCGGTTCCGGGAGGTCCTCCCGCACGCCTCCGTGCACGTGGTCGCCGCCGGGCACGACCTCACGGCGCAGGTCCCGGCGGCGATCGCCTTCACAGCTTCAGGTACATGATGTGCAGCCCGACGTAGCCGTGGGCGGTGGACCGGAAGCCCTCCGGCACGGTGCCGATGATCTCGAAGCCGAGTGAGCGCCACAGCGCCACCGCCCTGGTGTTGGTCTCCACCACGGCGTTGAACTGGATGCCCCGGAAGCCCGCGGTCCGCGCCCAGTCGATGACGTGCTCGCCGAGCGCCCGGCCGACACCCCGGCCGGAGTGCTTGGCGTCGACCATGAAGCTCGCGCTGGCGATGTGCGAGGCGGGCCCCATGTGGTTGGCGTACATGCGAGCGGAGCCGAGCACGGTGCCGTCGGGGTCCACCGCGACGACGGTGCGGCTCTTCGCGGCGGGCATCCACATCTCCCGCGCGGTGACCTCGTCGACGTCCCTCGGCCAGCTGTAGGTCTCCCCGGCGGAGACGATCTCATGCAGGAACGGCCAGATCGACGGCCAGTCACCGTCAACTGCTTCTCTGATCAGCACGCTGCCGAGTCTCTGCGAGCGGCGACGTGCCCGCGACAGATTTTCCGGAGGACCCGTGCACCCCATCGCCAACACCGAGCAGGCCGCGGTGTGGAACGGCTACGACGGCACCCACTGGGCGGACAACCACGCCCGCTACGACGCGGTGAACAGCGGTTTCAACGACGCGGTGCTCGACGCGGCGGCCATCGGAGCGCGGAACCGGGTGCTGGACGTCGGTTGCGGTGCCGGGCAGCTCACGCGGCTCGCCGCCCGGCGCGCGTCGGCCGGTGCGGCGGTCGGCATCGATCTGTCCGAGGCGATGCTCCGCCGTGCCGCCGAACTCGCCACCGAGCCCACCGCGCACTTCGTGCGGGGCGACGCCCACGTGCACCCGTTCGCCGACGCGGAGTTCGACGTCGTGATCAGCCGCTTCGGCGTGATGTTCTTCGCCGATCCGGTGGCGGCGTTCGGCAACATCGGCCGCTCACTGCGCCCTGGCGGCAGGCTCGCGGTGCTGAGCGTGCGCGGGCTGGGCGATCTCGAAAGCGTGCTCGGCGCGCCGATGAGGCCGATGCCGCTGTCCGACCCCGACTCGATCCGCGAGGTGCTGAGCGGCTTCGTCGACGTCGACGTGACCGCGGTCGACGCTCCGCAGGTCTGGGGCCGCGACGCGATCGACGCCGCCGACTTCCTCTGCGGGTGGGGGCCGGTGCGGGCCCGCGCGGCCGCGATGCGCCAGGACATCATCCGCGCGTTGCGGCGCTTCGAGGAGCCCGACGCCGTCCGGCTGCGCGGCACGGCCTGGCTGACCACCGCCACGAAGCCCGTCTGACGAATTCGCCGGGTGGGCGAATTTCTTCGAGGCCAAGACCGGAATCGAACCGGCGTGGACCGCTTTGCAGGCGGCTCCCTAACCACTCGGGCACTTGGCCGAAAAGGGCGTGCGAAAACAAGAAAGCCGCCTGTGTCGACTAGTCGACCGGCGGCTCCCAGGCATGACCGAACACTGAGGTCACGGCGGAGAGCCGGGGCGACAACAGAGGAGGTCGATGCGCTGCATGCCGACCACTATGCCCTTTTCTCCCGGCCGCGTCAACAATTCTCTTCAACGGTTTGCGGCGCCGCTTCCGTAGGCGGTGCTTTTCCGGTGCTTAACCGCGCTGGGCAATGCTGTCCGCCGACCACCTACCCCCTGCTCACCGAGGTGGAACATGAGAACAGCAAGCATCGCCTGCGCGCTGACCGCGTGCCTGGCGCTGGGCGCCGCCGTCCCGGCGGTGGCGCTGGCCCAACCCGCGGGCGTCGACCAGGACCTCAGCGGCGACATCGGCGGTATCGGTCCGGAGGGCCCGGAGGCCCTGCCCTACGAGGACACCCTCGAACCGGGCGCCGAGGCGGAGCGGATCGCCAGGGCGCAGGTGATCCAGCGCGCCAAGGCGTGGCTGACCGCCAACGGCGGCCGCAAGGTCGCCTACAGCCAGGCGCGCAAGTGGCGGGACGGCTACCGGCAGGACTGCTCCGGCTACGTCTCGATGGCGTGGAAGCTGCCCAAGGGCAAGTACGGCGGTACCAACACCGTCGGCCTGGCGCAGAGCTACACCAAGAAGATCGCCAAGGCCGACCTCAAGGCCGGGGACGTCCTGATCGACTGGCACGGCACCAACCGGACCCGGCACGTGATCCTCTTCCACAAGTGGGCCAACGCCGGCCGGACGCACTACTGGGCCTACGACCAGTCGAGCAGCCAGGGCGGCACCGCCTACCGCAAGATCCCCTACCCCTTCTTCACCGACAAGGGGCAGTGGGAGCCGCGCCGGTACAAGCACATCAGCTGACGCGCGGTTGCGTTGAACCGTGGTTCCACTGACAGTGTCCGACCATGGCTGTGAACCCCGACCGGATCTTCGACGGCCTCCTCGGCCGGATCTCGGCACTCGTCATGGCGGGCGGCAACCGGGCCGCGGAGGCGGAGGCCGTCGCCGAGCTGGACCCACGACCCCACGACCGCGTGCTGGTCGTGGGGTTCGGTCCCGGCGTCGGCCTCCGCCTGCTCGCCGAGCGGCTGCCGGAGGGCCACATCGCCGGGATCGACCCGTCCGCGGTGATGCTGCGCGCGGCGACCAGGCGCAACCGGCGCGCCATCGCCGCCGGCCGGATGGAGCTGCACCGGGGGAAAGCGGACGCCCTGCCCTTCCCCGACGCCGACTTCGACGGAGTGATCACCGTGAACACCATCCAGTTCTGGGAGCCGTTGGAGGCCTCGGTCCGCGAGGTCGCCAGGGTGCTGCGCCCCGGCGGCAGGCTGGTCAGCCACACCCACGACTGGGCGATCACCCGCACCACCGGCCGGGACGTCGAGACCTGGGCGCGCGCCACCGCGGAGGTGTGCCTGCGCGCGGGGCTCGGGTCGGCCCGGCACTGGCGGGCGCGGGCGGAGAAGGGCAAGTCCGTCGCGTTCACCGCGCGCAAACCGGAATAGGACACCGATGACCCGCTCCCAGGTGATGACGATCGCCGAGGTCGTCGCGGCGACCCGGCTGCCGACCTCGACGCTGCGGTTCTACGAGCGCGAGGGCCTGATCAGGTCGGTGGCCAGGGACGGTGCCGGGCGGCGCGTGTACGCGCAGGACATCCTGGCCCGGCTGGCCGTGGTGGAGCTGGGCAAGCAGGCCGGGTTCACCATCGCCGAGGTGTCGGGCTGCGTGGACCCCGAGACCGGGATGCCCGGCCGGGGCTGGCGCGAGCTGGCCGGGGCGAAGCTGGTGGAGCTGGAGGCGCGGATCGCCGAGGCAGAACGAGCCAGGGACATGCTCGTGCACGCGCTGGAGTGCCGGGGCGCGTTCACCGAGTGCCCGGAGTTCCGCGACAGCGTGCGAGCGCAGATCAGAGCGATGCGCGGTCGCCACACCGCCCGGTGATTCATCCGTCCGACCACTGTCTCCCCGGACGTGCAGGACACAGAATTGACGCATGTCCGGAGCCCGGGTCCGTCCCGACGCCCAGCGAGTGCACCCGGCCGCCGAGGCGATCGGGGCCGGGCTGGAGGCGTGGCTGGACAAGTTCGCCCTGGGTGACGAGCGGTTGCGGGGCGCCCGCTTCCACCTCCTGGCGGCCAGGATCCTGCCGGACGGCGCGCGGGTGAACGTCGAACTGCTCGCGCAGTGGGCCGCCTGGTTGGCCGTTCAGCCCAGGGCCGCCGCCTACGCCCGGCTCGCCTCGGTCATCGAGGGCACCGTGTCCGCCGACGAGGCCGCGCCCACCGTGCTCGCGCTCGCCGACCTGTGGCCGCGCACGGCGGTCGGCATGTCGCTGTCCTGGCGGCGCCGGTGCCTGCAGCACGTCCGCGACGACAGCGGCCTGGTCGTCTACGACGTCATCGAGTCGGTCCGCCGCACGGAGATCCCGATCGGCATCGCGCACTCCACGGCGTGGAAGACCATCTGCGGCACGGTCGGCGAACTCACCGAATGGTGTGAGAACGACCCTCCGATGGAGCAGGTCCAGGAACGCCTCGGCCGGTTGGCGTCGGCGCAGCTGGACCTGCTCGGCCACCTCAGGACGTGCCACCCGGCGATCTACGCCCCGGTGCTGGAGGTGGCCGAGACGATCTGCGCGATCCCCGGCGCCCGGCTCGCCTGGCGGCAGGAGATCGGCGCCTGACCGGCCCCGATCCGCGCGCGGGCCGGGGAGTTGGCAGGATCTTGGTCATGACCAACGTCAAGCTGCACACCACCCACGGCGAGATCGTCCTCGAACTGGACGCCGAGAAGGCGCCCAAGTCGGTGGCGAACTTCCTCGAGTACGTGAAGAACGGGCACTACGACGGCACGATCTTCCACCGCGTGATCAAGGGCTTCATGATCCAGGGCGGCGGCTTCGAGCCGGGCATGTCGCAGAAGCCGACCGGGACGCCGGTGGAGAACGAGGCCACCAACGGCCTGAAGAACAACCACTACACGGTGGCCATGGCCCGCACGCCGAACCCGCACTCGGCCACCGCGCAGTTCTTCATCAACACCTCCGACAACGACTTCCTCAACCACAGCGCGCCGACCGCGCAGGGCTGGGGCTACGCGGTGTTCGGCAAGGTGACCGACGGCCAGTCCACTGTGGACAGCATCGCGGGCGTGCGCACCGGCAACGCCGGTGGCCACCAGGACGTTCCGGTCGAGGACGTGGTCATCACCAAGGCCGAGGTGCTCTGACCTCAGCCCACGCGGGGAACGGCGGAGTTGGGGTCGAAACCGGAGAACGCCAGGCCGATCACGAAACGTGCGGCCTCCTCCAGCTGCCGAGCGCGGCTCAGCGGTCCCAACACCGCCGGATTCCCACCGGCGTCCCGCACCAGTTCGGAGACCACCCGCACCGCCTCCGTGTCGTCGCCGCACATCGCGACGGTCACCGGCTCGGCGTCCGGCTTGGTCCACTGGTCGGCGGCGAACAGGTGGAACGCCTTCACCACGTGCGCGCCGGGCGCCAGCTCGGCGACGCGTTGCGCGGCGGAGGTCTCGGTCAGCAGCACGCCGACCCCGTGCTCGACGGCGTTCGTCGGTTCGATCAGCGGCGTTCCGCGCAGCGTGCCGTCCGCCGCCCCCGCGCCGCGGAGCACGTCCTCGATCCCCGCCCAGGACACGGCGAGCAGCACGGCGTCCTTGTCCCGCACCACTTCCCGGGGCTGCACCGCGCGTCCGCCGACCTTCTCGGCGATCGCCAGCGCCTTGGCCGGTGACCGTCCGCCGATCTCGATGTCGTGCCCCGCGCGGGCCCAGCTCTCCGCGAGAGCCGACGCCAGCGTTCCCGTTCCCAGAATTCCGATTCGCATGCGGGGAACGGTAGGCAGACCGATACGCACCGATCGGTACGTCTCAGACGGGGCATGATGACCCCATGGCCGACTGCTACGAGCTGGTCGCGGACTGCCGGCTCCGCGCGGCGACCGACCTGTTCTCCCACACGTGGAACCCCGTGGTGCTCGCCGCGCTGAGCCAGGCGCCGCGGCGGCGGGTGGAGCTGCGCGCCTCGATCGGCGGGATCAGCGACAAGGTGCTCAGCGAGACGCTGCGCCGCCTGCTCGGTCACGGCCTGATCGAGCGCCGCTCCTACGCCGAGGCGCCGCCGCGGGTGGAGTACGCGCTGACGGCGCTCGGGCGGAGCCTGGTCGACGGGCCGATGCGCGCCCTCGCGGACTGGACGCTGGAGCACGGCGACGACCTCATCCCGTGAGACGTGCGAGCACGATCCCTCCCGTGATCATCGCGAGCGCGAGGACCCGTCCGAGGCTCATCGGATCCTGGTTCACCAGCACTCCCAGGAGGATGGCTCCGACCGCGCCGATGCCGGTGAACACGGCGTAGGCGGTGCCGACCGGGATCGAGTTCATCGCGATCGACAGCAGCAGCACCGCGGCCGCCATGAGCAGCAGGCTGACCAGTGTCGGCAGCGGGCGGGTGAAGTTCTGCGTCGGCTTGATGCTCTGCGACCAGGCCACTTCGACCAGGCCCGCGCCGACGAGGATCAGCCAGTTCACAGTGTCACCGCCGCCCTTAACGCGGCGTCGAGTGACGCGGTGTGCTGGTCCAGCCGGTGCGCCAGCGCGGGGTCGATCGTGGCGTTGACGAGTTCGGCGTTGATGAAGCGCACGTCCTCGATGTCGAAGTGGCCCAGGAAGAAGTCCCGCAGGTAGCGCTCCTGGTGGTCGAAGGGCTCGCGCGGTGTGCCCGGCCCGTACGCGCCGCCGCGCGCGCTCGTGACCACGAACGTCCGGCCCCTGAGGGACATCTTCGGGAAGGTCACCTGGTCGATCCACGCCTTGAGCGCGGACGGGATGGAGAAGTTGTACATCGGCGTGCCGATCAGCACGACGTCCGCCGCGACGAGTTCGTCGAGCAGGGGTTCGAGGACCTGCCACGCCTCCCGCTGCTCCGGGGTGCGCACGGCCTCCCGGTAGCGGCCGATGTCGGTGATCCCGTTGGCCAGCACGTGGTCGCACAGCTGCGTCCACGCCTCGGTGATGTGCGGGACGGGGTCGGCGGCGAGGTCGCGGTAGCGGTACTGACCTGCGGGGTTGGCCGCCCGCCAGGTGTCGGCGTACGCCCGGGAGAGCCGCCGGGAGATCGAGCCGCTGCGGGCACTGGCGTCGAGGTGCAACAAAGTGGACATGGTGTCCACTTAAGCATGGAAGTGGACGGCGTGTCCAGATAGGCTGGGGGCATGGAGAGAGCAGACGCCGCGCGCAACCGGGCCCGCATCCTCGCGGCGGCGGCCGAGGTGTTCGCCGCCAAGCCGCCGCACGAGGTCACCATGGACGAGATCGCCAAGGCCGCGGGTGTCGGCAGGGGCACGCTCTACCGCCGCTACCCGGACCGCGCCTCGATCGCCGTCGCGCTGCTCGACGAGCACGAGCGCGTTCTCCAGGAACAGTTGATGCGCGGCGACCCCCCGCTCGGTCCCGGCGCCCCGCCCGCGGAGCGACTGGCTGCGTTCTACGCGGCGATGGTCGAACTCCTGGAGAACCACCGGCACCTGGTGCTCGGCAGTGAGGTCGGCCGTTCGCGGTTCGAGACCGGCGCCTACGGGTTCTGGCGGACGCACGTCCGCTCGCTGCTGGTCGCCGCCGAGGTCCGGGAGCCGGACGCGTTGGTGGAGGTCCTGCTGGCGCCACTGGCTCCGGAGGTCTACGGCTACCAACGGGACGACCGGGGACTCAGCCCGGAGCAGGTCGTCGGCGCGCTCAGTCGGCTAACCGCGGTGCTAGGACCCGTCACCCGTGCGCAGATTCCATAAGTCGTGCACCGTCCACGTATCTGCCACCCACGTATCTGCCACGTCGCCGCACGTCAGAGCGTCAGGGGATAGTCGACCCTGATGTTGCGCAGGGGTTTCTGCTCGACGTCGATCCAGCGTGGTGGGATGAAGCTGGGTATCCCGTGCTCGAAGATGATCGTCCATTCCTGCTCGTGCATGACGTGGTGGTGATGCACGCAGAGCAGGACGAGGTTGTCGAGGTCGGTGGGTCCGCCGTCGATCCAGTGCCAGACGTGGTGTGCTTCCGTCCACCCCGGTGGCCGATCACATCCGGGGAAGGCGCATCCCTTGTCCCGCACCGCCAATGCCTTGCGCTGGGCCACCGATGCGGTCCGTCGTTCCCGACCCAGGTCGAGGGGTTCACTGTCCCCACCCAGGACGGTGGGGAGGATCCCGGCGTCGCAGCACATCTGCCGCACCAACCCGACCGACGCCGGGTCACCGGTAGCCGTGGTGCCACTGCCGAGCATCGCGAGCAGCTTCTCGAAGTCCATCGTCACCACCACCGTCGGCCGACGCCCGCCACTCTCCGGCAGATCCCGGGTCGCCATGGCCAGGTCGATCACTTCCTCGAACGCATTGGCATACCGCTGCCCCGCGGATCCTTCTCACCGTCCACCGTGCGGGGTTTGGCCAACGCATCCAGCACAGCTTTGATCTTCTGCCCCGCGATCAATGGAAAGACACCTTTGAGGTGCAGCGGCGAGAACCAGCGCCGCCAGAGTTTCCCAGTCCTTCATCCGCTCCAGCAACGCATCACCGGTTGACTTGTAGTCGTCGGCTTGCGCGAGATGGTGTTTCATCAAGTGGATTAATGCCTTGGGATTCACCACGTTCACCCCCTTCTCGACTCTTCTCCATTGTCTCAAAATGGAAGATCGACATCGAATCACGAGAGGGTGAATTCCCAGCAGCGACAACAGTTATCATGCATGAGTCCATTGTGGACAAAGCCAAGTTTCAGCAAACGCAAGCTGTAAACAGAACCGAGGCTTTACCTGGGGTGCGCGTGTCATACGCTTATCGCGAGGGCTGGAGTTGCATCCCGTGCCCCCGTGTGGCCCAAGGGCACGCGCAAGGGGCCCCAGGTCAAGCCGACCCCACGCCGGAAACCGCCGAGCAAGCCCCACCACCCACATGTCCGACATCATTGAAGCCGATAACCGCGGGCGGCCTGTTTTCCTTGCGGGACAAGACAGTCAGGCCGCAGTTGGCCACGTTGAGCCCAACTCCGGCGCTTCCATCTCGGCGTGTTCCTGTTCACCGTGGCGGACGAGGTACAGCAGGCGCTCGGGTACGCCTCGACCCTACGGGGTGATCGCGGTGATCAGCCCGGGGAACGCCGCGTCCATGTCGTCGCGGCGGAGCGCGTTCATCCGCGCCGTGCCCACGTAGTACTGCCGGATCAGGCCGGCCTCGCGCAGGACGTTGAAGTGGTGGGTGGCGGTGGACTTGCTGACCGGGATGTCGAAGTCGCCGCACTTGATGTCGGTCCCGGAGGCCACGAGCTGGCTGACGATGCTCCGCCGCACCGGGTCGACCAGGGCTTCCAGGATCTGCTGGAGGTCGAACTGCGCGACGTCGGGATGTGCCGGGGTGCGTCCCATGCGGCCATAGTACGACATCCATCGAAGTTTGACGGCCGTCGTACTTCTGTGCTTCGCTCGGTCTCGTCCACGACGACCGAAGAGGACGGACGAGATGGCGAAGACGGTGCGCTTCCACGAGATCGGCGGACCCGAGGTGCTGCGGCTGGAGGACGTGGAGCCGGGTGAACCGGGCACGGGCGAGGTGCTCCTGCGGGTGGACGCGATCGGGATCAACCGCGCCGAGGTGCTCTTCCGCAGCGGGCAGTACATCGAGGAGCCGAGGCTGCCCGCGCGGCTCGGAGCGGAGGCGGCCGGGATCGTCGAGGCGGCCGGGCCGGGGGTGAGCGGCTTCGACGTCGGTGATCACGTCAGCGTGCTGCCCGCGTTCTCGCAGAACGACTACGGCGTCTACGCCGAGCGCGCGGTCGTCCCCGCCGCGGCGCTGCTGCACCGGCCGGACGGTGTGGACGCGGTGACGGGCGCCGCGGTGTGGATGCCGTACCTGACGGCCTACGGCGCGATGGTCGAGGTCGGCGGGATTCGCCCGGGCGACACGGCGGTGATCAACGCGGCGTCGAGCAGCGTCGGCCTCGCCGCGATCCACACGGCGAACCGCCTTGGTGCGACGCCGATCGCGGTGACGCGAACCGAGGCGAAGAAGCAGCGCCTGCTCGACGAAGGCGCGGCTGAGGTGGTCGTCTCCGACGACCAGGACGTGACCGCCGTGATCCTGGAGCTGACCGGAGGCAAGGGCACGGAGTACGTCTTCGACGCGGTCGCCGGGCCGGGTGTGGTCGATCTTGCCCGAGCTGTGGCCGCCGACGGGACGCTGTTCCTCTGGGGCGCGCAGAGCGGTCAGCCGACGCCGTTCCCCGGTTTCGAGTTGGGCATGCCCGCGCTCAACATGCGCACCTACACCGTCCACGAGATCACGCGCAGCCCTGAGCGCCTGCGTCGCGCCTCAGCCTTCGTCACCTCCGGGCTGCGCACTGGCGCGTTCCGCGCGGTGGTCGACACGGTGTTCCCCTTGGACGAGATCGCGTTGGCGCACAAGCACATGGAGTCCAACACCCAGGTCGGGAAGATCGTCGTCACGACCAGGGAGCTGTGACGTCCCCGGCGACGTCGCGCAGCAGTTCGAGGAAGACGTCCGCCAGGGGCGTGAGCGCGGTGTCGGCGCGGGTCACCGCGTGCAGCGTGCGGTGCAGCCGCGGCTGGACCTCGCGGTGCACCGTGCCGGGCACGCCGGACAAGGCCAGCCGCGACACGAGCGCGACGCCGATCCCGGTTCCGACCAGGGCCTGGGCCACGTCGTAGGACGCGGTCTGGAAGCGGATCTTCGGCGTGAACCCGGCCGCCAGTGCCGCGCGGTCGAACTGCTCGCGGGCGGCGTGACCGGCCAGGATCGTCACCCAGGACTCGTGGCGAAGGTCCTCGAGGCGCAGTGGCCGGTCCGTCACCAGGGGATGGTCGTCGGGGAGGACCACCACCAGCGGATCGAGCATCAGCGAGTGCACGGCGATGTGCGGGGGAGGTTCCGGCGGTGCGCCCCACGAGGCGATGACCGCGAGGTCGAGCCGATCCTCGACTATCTCCTCGATGCCCTGGTGGGAGGCCACGTCCCGGATGGACAGCTCCGCGTGCGGGTGCCGGTGCCGAAGCGCGGTCAGGGCCGGTGGGAGCAGGTGCAGCGCCGCCGCTTGGAACGCGCCCACCCGCAGGCGCAGCGAGAGGTGACCGAGGAGCGCGGCCAGCCGGGCGTCCGCCTCCTCCGCCTGCCGGTCGATGACCCGCCCGTGCGCGGCGAGGAGCGCGCCGGCGGCGGTGAGGCTCGCCCCGCGCGGGCCACGCAGGACCAGTGGCACCTTGAAGTCCCGCTCCGCGCGGGCCACCTGCTGCGTCACCGCGGCGGGGGTGAGCCCGAGGACGTGGGCGGCCGCGGCGAGCGAACCGTGGTCCTCGATCAGGGCGAGCAACCGGAGCTGCCCGGGATCAGCCATTCACCGATCTTAATGCTGTCCCCGATTCGGTTTGCTTCTCTGAAGCCGCCGTGCGCGACAGCCTGGCGGCATGCCCATCCACGTGCCCGCTTTCCTGCTCACCACCTGGTTGCTGGCGATGCTGCCGGGACCCGGACAAGCGCTGATGATCCGGCAAACCCTGACCGGCGGGCCTGCTCGCGCGCGGGCCACCATCGCGGGCATCGCCACCGGGCTGCTGGTGTGGGCCGCGACTGCGGCGGCCGGGCTGTCAGCCGTTCTGCTCGCCGCCCCCGGCGCGTACCAGGCGGTGCGCGCCGGGGGCGGGATCGTGCTGGTCGTACTCGGTGTCACCACGCTCCGGGCCGCTCGCCACCCCGCGGATGAGCCTGTGGACGAAGACCGTTCAGGTGGCTGGACGGCCTATGTCGCCGGGCTCGGCACGACGCTCGGCAACCCGAAGGCCGGGGTGTTCGCCGTGTCGGTGCTGCCGCAGTTCGTCACGACGGACGGCCCGGTCCTGCTGTCGAGCATCGCCTTGGGCGTGGTGTGGGCGCTGGTGAACACGTGTTGGTACGTGCTGTTCACCTGGGCGCTCGGACACGGCCGCTCGCTGGTGACCAGGCCGGGCGCACGCCGGGGACTGAGCATCGCGACCGGCGTCGTGCTGGTGTCGCTCGGCGTGGCCGTGGTGAGCAGTGCCTGATCAGCCAGTGGGCGCGCCGAACCAGGTGGGCAACGTGCCGAGCAGGTCCTGCTGGTCCTCACCGACCCACGCCACGTGTCCGTCGGGTCGCAGCAACACGGCGGGCACATCCAGCTCCTCGCTGACGTCGACGACGTGGTCCACCCGGTCCGCCCAGCCCGCCACAGAGAGCTGGCCGGTCTGGTCGAGCAGCAGCCCACGCCCGCCGTGCATCAGCTCGTAGAGGCGGCCCTGCTTCAGCTCCACGTCGCGCATCCGCTTGCCGAGCAACGGGTGCCCGTCGCCGAAGTCATAGCGGATCCCGACCGCGATGATCTTCTCGATCAGGTGGCTGTGCACGTCCTCGAACTCCATCAGTTCGGCGAGCAACCTGCGCAGGGCCAGTGAGCCCGGGTCTGCGGACATCAGTGCGGCCTGCGCGCGGGTGTTGCTGAGGACGTCGGCGCCCACGGGGTGCCGTTCGGTGTGGTAGCTGTCCAGCAGCCCGTCCGGTGCCCAGCCGTTGATCGTCGCGGCCAGTTTCCAGCCGAGGTTGAACGCGTCCTGGATGCCGAGGTTGAGTCCCTGCCCGCCCAGCGGCGGGTGGACGTGCGCCGCGTCGCCCGCCAGGAACACCCTGTCGACCCGGTAGCGCTCGGCCTGCCGGGTGGCGTTGCCGAAGCGGGACAGCCACCGCGGTGAGTGCACACCGAAGTCGGTGCCCGTGTAGGCCCGCAGCTGGTGCTTGAACTCATCGAGGGTCGGTGGGACCGAGCGATCCTCGGTGACCCCCTCCGCGGGCACGACGGCGCGGTACAGGCCAGGGCCGGAAGGGCCGAGCCCGCAGAACTTGTGGGTCTTGCGGACTTCGGCGACGACGGAGGCGATCGTCTCCGGATCGGCGGTCGCCTCCATCTCGCCGAGCAACGTCTCGGCCGTGGCGGGCTCGCCCGGGAAAGCAACGCCGAGGAGCTTGCGGACGGTGCTGCGGCCACCGTCGCAGCCGACGAGGTAGCGCGAGCGCAGCCGCGCGCCGTCGGCCAGCTCGACGGTCACCCCGTCCTCGTCCTGGCTCAGCCCGACCACCTCGCAGCCGCGCCGGACCTCGGCGCCGAGTTCAGCGGCGCGCTCAGCCAGCAGGCGGTCGGTAATCGGCTGCGGGATGCCGAGGACGTAGGCGTGCGCGCTGTCCACCCGCGGGGGCGAGGGCGCTTCGATAGCGGCGAAGAAGCCGCGGAGCGGGTGTTGGGTGCCGTTGGCGAGGAACCGCTCCAGCAGTCCACGCTGGGCCATCACCTCGATGCTGCGCACGTGCAAGCCGAGCGACCGGACCTGCTTGCCCGGCTCGGTCGCCTTCTCCAGCACGAGCACCTGCACGCCGTGCAGCCTCAGCTCGCTGGCGAGCATCAAGCCGGTCGGTCCGCCACCAGCAACGATCACGTCGAACAAGGAACCGTCCATTCACCGAGGTCGTGTGTCGGGCGCAGAGTGTGCGGGACGACGGGGGTCTTGCCGCAAGACCCCCTGTGCGCTATACGTTGGAAGTGGCAGGGAGTGCACGACCTCCTTGCCGTTCGTTTTTCCTCGTCCATTGTGGATGGACACCTCCGGTCCGGCAGAGCGGACGGGCCCCTCCCGGCAGGTCGCTCCTACCGTGCGCGCATGCGTTGGTGGGTTGTCTCGACTGTCGTGATGGGCGTGGTTCTCGCCGGGTGCTCGGTGCCGGGCGAAGCGGTGGACGCGCAGGCGCCGCCCGCTGACCGGGCGCCGGCGACCTGGTCGAACACCTTGTGCGACAAGGTGAATCCGGTCGCCGACCTGCTCACCGATGTGAAGGACGTCCCGCCCGCGCGCGTCGCTCCGGCAGCGGCTTCCCGCGCCCAGCGACCCGGCGATGACGAGGCCTCCCGGCAGTGCTGAGCTGGGGATGTTCATCAGCTCGGGTCGCTCGCGGCTCAACGCCATCTCCGCACAGCTCGTCGGCCTCAAGGCGACTGGTGTGAAGGCGGCTGACGAGTACCGCGACCGGATGCAGGCGGCGCTGAAGGCCGCTTCTGGGAAGGTGCCCGAGCACAAGGGCTCGTTCGGCTTCTACGGCGTTCCGGTCGAGGCGTTGAGGCCCCAGGCCGCGCAGGTGGTGGAGGTCTTCGGCCCGCTGCGACGGGTCTGGACGTCGTGGTGAAGACGGATGCGGGGCTCAGTGCTGCTTATGACCTTGCGCTTCGGTGCACTCCGATCGGCGCGCCCGCGCCGCCTGCTCGCAACGGGAGCGATCTTGCGTCGTGCGCGAGTGGCACGGGTCAGTTGCAGGTGTCGGGCCCTGTCGAGATCACCGCTGACGAGCGGGTTTTCGTGGTGACCGTGGACGGCAGGGGAGTGTCAGTCCCCAGCGGTTCCGGTGTGACGCACATGCAGAGCGTCGGCGCCGCTGCGTAGTTCGGCCGTGCCGACGGCAAGTCCGTCCGATTCCGCATTGTGGGCCTGACCTCGACGGCCACGGTTCCGAACGTTGCGATCGCCTGATTTCGTTCCGTGTGCGCCAACGCAACGTAAACCAAACGAAAGAGAGCGCGGTTCGAGGCTGACCGCCGATAATGTTCCCTTATCGGTGGTCAGGACCTGCGACGATCCGGCATGCTCCTTTCGTGTTCTGTTGCGTCGTAGTGACGCAACAGAAATACGCTATTCCTGCTAAGTTGAGCCGGTGACGACAGTGACGTCCTCGGAACCGACTCAGCGCCCCGCCGGGGAGTGCAACTACCCCGGCTGCACCCGTCCGGTGTTCCGGGGAGGCGGCCCCGGGCGCCCCTCGGAGTACTGCGACCTGCCGGAACACACCCGGTGGCGGGCCTGGAAAGAGCGTCAGCGCCTACAACAGGAGGGTGCTGACACCCCAGCGACATCTGTCACGGTGACGAAAAACCAGGGGCCGGTGACCGCCGCGAAGGCCCGCGCCGACGAACTCCTGGTCGAGTTCCGGACGCTGGCCAAGCGCCTCGGCGAGACCCTGAACTCGGCGGTGTCGGAGCTGTCCACGCTGGCCGACCCGAGCGTGGCCGAGGCCCAGGTCCAGGCCGCACAGGCCGAAGCCGCTCGTCGCATCGCCGAAGCGGAGGCCGCCGCCGTCGCCGCGCAGCAACGCGCCCGACAGGCGGAGAAGGACAAGCTCCTCGCCGATGAGGCCGCCGAGGACGCGGGCGCCGACGCCGAGCGGTTCGAACGCGAGGCCACCGAGGCGATCGCAGCGCGAGACCACGCGTTCGCCGAACTGGAGCGCGTGCGCCGCAAAGCCGAAGAGGACGTCACGGCTGCGCGCAACGAGGCCGAGGTGGCCATCGAAGGCATTCGCCGGGAGACCGCCGCGGCGATCGAGCAAGCCCGTGCCGACGCCGTCAACCAGGCAGAACAAGCGCGCAGGCTGGCCTCCAAGGAGGTCGAGCAGATCCGCGCGGTCGCCGCGGAGCAGATCAAGGAAGCCCGCGCCGAACAGGAGGAAACCCGGCAGCGGGCCGAACGTGCCGAGCGCGCGGCGGAACGGTCCGAGCAGTCCGCGACCGACGCCCGCGCCGAGCTGGAGCGGGCCAGGGCGGAACTCCAGCAGCAGCGCGAGGAGATCGCCGAGGCCCGCCGCCAGGCCGCCGCCGACGTCGCCGCGGAACGGGTGCGGGCGACGGCGGCGATCGAGGACGCGCGCAAGGCGGCGACCGAGCGGATCACCGCGCTGGACGAGGCGCGTGCCCAGACTCTGGCTCGTGCCGAGCGCGCCGAGCAGCAGCTCGACGAGCTGATGGCCGAGGTGCGCAGGCTCCGCGAGCAGCAGGTCAGCGCGAAGTGAGCGCTTCGCCGAGGAAGTCGCGCGTGATCGTCAGCCACTCCTGAGGACGCTCGGCGAAGGGGAGGTGCCCGCTGGCGAGCTCGACGAACCGGGCGCCGGGAATGCCCTCGGCGAGCTGCCGGTGGTGGTACGGCGTGACCAGGTTGTCGAGCGTGGTCGAGATGACCAGCGTCGGCACCGCGATCTTGGAGACGTCCTCTCGCACGTCGATGTTGTCGACCAGGTCCAGGTGGTCCAGCGTGCCGGGCGGGACGTTCGCCGCGAACTCGACGAGGGCCGCGTCGAGATCGGCCTGGGAGACCTCGTCCAGGGTGGGCGCGCCCTCGCCGATCAAGGACACGAACGCCGCGAGCTGGTCCCCGTCACCGGCTTGGAGGAGCTTGCGCCACAACCGCGTCGCGAGCAGCAGACGGGGGTTGGGCCGGACGAGGCTCGCGGTGAGCACCAGTGCCGTGACGCGCTCCGGATGACGGGTGGCGGCGCGGATGGCCACGGGACCGCCGAGCGAGTACCCGGTGATGGCGAAGGATTCCAGCCCTTCCTCCACGGCCGTGGCCACCAGCTCGTCGGCCAGGGTGTCGAGGTCGAGCGGCGCGCTCGCGCGCGGGGTCCGGCCGGTCCCGGGATAGTCGGGGCCGACCACGGTGAACCGCTCGGCCAGCCCGTCGAGGATCGGGCCGAAGTTGGGCTCGATGCCGCCACTGGCGCCATGGGCGAGCAGCAGACCGGGACCGGAACCGCGGACGATGCGTCCGAGCGAGGAAGCAGGGAGAACGGAAGTCATGCCGGGACGGTAAGGCTTGACATCAATGTCAAGGTCAAGTCCTCGGTGCGCCGGACAGGATCTGACCTAGATGCCTGCGAAGGTGGTCGCGTGACCGTTCTCGACATCCGCGCCCTCAACCGCGCCACGCTCGCCCGCCAGCTCCTGCTCGATCGCGCCGACATGCCGGTGCTCGACGCGGTGGCGCATCTCGGTGGCCTGCAAGCACAGGAGCCGCAGGAGCCCTTCGTCGGCCTCTGGTCGCGGTTGCAAGCGTTCGATCCCGGCGTGCTCTCGGACCTGCTGACCGGGCGACAGGTGGTGCGGACCCACCTCATGCGCCGCACCGTCCACCTCCTCACCTCGGTGGACGTCCTGGCCTGGCGCTCACGTCATGACGCGATGCTCCAGCAGAAGGTGCTCGGGGTCTACCGCCGCGAACTCGACGGAGTCGATCTCGAAGAGCTCGCGGCCGCGGGGCGCGCGGTGCTGGCCGACGGCGAGCCGCGCTCGATGGGCGAACTCGCGGGCGCGGTGGAGGACCGCTGGCCGGCGGCGGGAAAGCGGGCGCTGGGCGAGATGCTGGTCGCCGGGCTGATCCCGATGGTGCAGACGCCGCCGCGCGGGCTGTGGCGCACGAAGGGCGGCGTGCGCAACGTCCCGATCGCCGACTGGCTGGGGCGCGAGGTCGACCCTCTGGCGCAGAACGGGACCGATCCGGTCGGCGAGACGCTCGTTCGGCGCTACCTCGCCGCGTTCGGTCCTGCCGCGACGGCTGACCTGCGGGCGTGGAGCGGACTTGCCGGGCTGCCCGCCGCGGTGGCCGCCGTGAGGGACGAACTGGTGAGCTTTCGCGATGAGCGAGGCCGGGAACTGCTGGACCTCCCGGACGCTCCGCGCCCCGATCCCGACACGCCTGCTCCGATCCGGTTCCTCCCCGCCTTTGACAACGCGATCCTCGGCTATGACGACCGCAGCCGGATCATCGACCAGGAGCACCGGAATCTGTCGGTGGCGGGTGCTCGCGTCCTCCTTGTCGATGGCCGGGTGTCCGCCACCTGGACCGTCGAGGCCGACACGGTGGTCGTGGCCCCGCTGCGCCGCTTCTCCCGGACCGAGCGCGCCGCCGTCGCCGAAGAAGGCGAGCAGATCGCGTTGTTCTTGTCCGACAAAGCCCACAACGGAGTGCGCTTCGCTGACTAGGCTTTTCGCGTGAGGACGCACCGGTGGGTCGAGCGCAACCTTCCCGCGGGAGATCGCATTCATCGCGCCGAGGCGCTGCGGGGTGGCTGGACCTCCCAGATGTGGCGGCTGGACATCGAAGGCGCGGGTAGCCCGTACTCGTTGGTGCTGCGGTCTTTCGTGAAGCCGTTCTACGTGCAGCACGCGCTCGGCCTGCTCACCCGCGAAGCCGACATCCTCCGGCTGCTCGCCGACACCGATGTCCCGGCCGCGCGGCTGCACGGCGTGGATGCCTCGGCCGAGCACTGCGCGCACCCCTCGCTGTTGATGTCGTTGCTGCCCGGGAGCATTCGGCTCGACGACAGCGACATTGACCGCAAGATCGCGCTCCTCGCCCGGCAGCTCGTGGCGATCCACCGGCTGACTGTGGCGGAGTCGGCGCGGCCGCGCACCTATCAGGCGTGGACCGGGCCGGACCGGGTGCGGATTCCCGAGGACACGGCGCGGCCGGAGCTGTGGCGCCGGGCGGTGGAGGTCATCCGACGCGACCCTCCGCCGTACCGGCCGTGCTTCCTGCACCGCGACTTCCACCCCGGCAACGTGCTGTACAGCGGGAACGGCGCGGACCTGGTGATCACCGGTGTCGTGGACTGGGTGGAGACGTCGTGGGGCCCGGCGGACCTGGACGTCGCCCACTGCTCCACCGCGGTCGCCCTGCTGCACGGAGTGCCCGCCGGGATGCGGGTCGCCGAGCAGTACCTCGCGGCGGGAGGTGCGCTCGGCGAAGATCACTTGTACTGGCGCGTGCTGGACGCGCTGGCCTTCGCGCCGGATGCGGAGAAGGTCGCCGTGCCCTGGCGGGAGGTCGGCCGGAGCGACCTGACGCCCGCCGTGCTCGCGGGGCGCCTTGAGGACTACCTCGAAGCGCTCTTCGACTCGATCCGGTACTGCTCGATCAGCTCCTCGTAGTACGCGGGGTCGCCCTCGCCGAGCGCGACCGGCCGGTCCTCGCCGACGAACGCGCGCACGCGGTCGGCGATCTCCTCGGCTTTGCGCTGGTCCGCGCAGATGCCCAGCACCACGTCGCCGTCGTAGGCGGCCGTGCTCCACGGCACCTCGCACGGGCCGTTGTGCTCCTCGACGGGGCACAGCAGGCGGGCGATCGCCTCGGTGTCGTCGTAGCCGGAGATCCGGATCTCGTGGATCTTCATGCGCGGAGCCCGTCGGTCATGAACCCAAGGTAGCGCTCGACGGCCTGCGGGCTGGGCGGGACGGGGAGGTCGGGGATCGGGCGCGGCAGCAGCGCGAGCATCATCGTCAGGTCCGCGACCGTGACGTCCTTGCGAAGCGCGCCGTCGTGCTGGGCCTGCACGGGCTGGAGCGGTTGTGGGCGAGGGCGACCGAGCAGCACCGGACGTGGCTGGAGTCGGCCCTGTCAGAGCACCAGGAGCAGGGTGGCCACGGCGCAGGCGATCGCGCGGACGGTGTTCCACCGCGTCCAGCTCGTCAGGTAGTGCTTCCAGACCTGCTCGTCATCGGGGTCGGCGGCGTCGAGCGCGTTGTTCAGCGGCACGTTGACCAGCATCGTCAGCAGCAGGCTCGGCACGACGTGCAGCAGCGCGGCGGTGATCACCAGCGGGGACGGGGCGAGGATGGCCAGGGCGATGCTGCCCAGGGGTGCGCCGAAGAACACCAGCATGAACGCCGGGTTGAGGATGGCGGCGTTGGCGGCGCGCATCGCCGCGATCCCCTGGGCCGCGGGGAGCTGGCGCAGTCCGGGCATGACGCTGGTGGAGAACGCGAAGTAGATGCCGCCGAGCAGTCCACCGACGACGATGATCAGGGACTGCACGAGGGTGATCATGATCAAGACGGCCTCCGGTGAGCCTCGAACAGTTCCGCTGCGAAGTCCTCGAACCTCGTCGGAGTGGTGTTGTCGGGTGTCCTGCCCCGCAGCGGGACGACCCTGTTCTCGTTGAACGCCTGCGTCATCGCCACGTGCTGGCTGGCGACATTCTGCGAGAAGCCCGACTCGATCAGCGCGTGCGTCATCGCGTCGTAATCGAACTGCACGTACGGCAGTGCCGGGCGGCCCATCGCCGCACCGAGGATCGCCGTCGCCTCGCGGTAGCTGAGGTCGCGCTGCCCGAGCAGTTCCCGCACGACGATGCCGTGCCAGTCGCGCGTGGCGAGTGCGGTGGCGGCTGCCTCGGCGATGTCGCGGGTGGCGATCATCGGGATGCGCACGTCGGGGTCGACCGAGTCGCCGTTGATCCCCTCGGTCTCGATCATGCCGAGCGCGGCGCGGAAGCTCTCGAAGAACAGGCCCGGCCGCAGCAGCAGGACGTTGACCTCCGGCAGGGCGCTCCACCGCTGTTCCTGGGCGTGCAGGCTGGTCAGGAAACCCGTTCCGGTGGGCAGTTCGGCGCCGAGTGAGCTGAGCGCGACGACGTGCCGGATGCCCGCGACGCGGACTGCCTCGACGACCGCCGAGCCGATGACGCCGACCTCGGCGTGGTAGTCCGCCCAGGTCACGTCGATCGGGAGCAGCGTGTACACGGCGGCGGAGCCGCGGAAGGCCTCGGTGAGGAAGGTCGGGTCGGCGGCGTCCCCGGCGGCCGTCTCGGCGCCTGCCGCCGTCAGCTCGGCGAGCTTGTCCTGGGAGCGGCCCAGTGCGCGGACGCGGTGCCCGGCGGCGAGCAGCCGCTTGGTGATCTCGTAGCCGGTGTTGCCGGTCGCGCCCATCACGGTGATCAGTTCGTTCTGCATGTCATCCACCCTGATGCCTTCGACGTGGATTCTCTATGACCATCTGTCGCTAGTTCATGCTCGATCGTCCAGCTTGACTGGACTGTGCACACTGGAGCCGTGAAGACCGACGTCGCACCCGACCCGCTCGCCGAGGCGCTGCACTTCCTGCGGATGACGGGCACGTTCTACTGCCGCTCGGAGCTGACCGCGCCGTGGGGGATGACCTTGCCCGCGATGGCGGACTGCCTGTGGTTCCACATCGTGACGGCGGGGCGTTGCGTGCTGGAAGTCGACGGCGCCGAGCCGCGCACGCTGCTGCCCGGGGACCTCGCGCTCGTCCCGCACGGCGAAGGCCACCGCCTCCGCGACGTGCCGGATGCGCCGGCGCCCGCGATCGAAGGGCTGCCGCACGACTACGTCAGCGACCGCTACGCCGTCCTGCGGCACGGCGGGGGCGGCGCGGAGACGACGCTGGTGTGCGGGGCGGTCCGCTTCGACCACCCGACCGCCCGCTCCCTGGTGGACGTGCTCCCGAAGATCATCCACGTGGAACCGGCGGGCTCGCCGCAGGCGGAGTGGACGCAGAGCACGCTCCGGCTGATCGCCGCGGAGGCGGGTGCGCTGCGCCCCGGTGGCGAGGCGGTGATCACCAGGCTCTCCGACATCCTGGTGGTCCAGGGCATCCGGTCCTGGCTGGAGCACGACCCGTCCGCGCGCACCGGCTGGCTGGGGGCGTTGCGGGACAAGCAGATCGGCCGTGCGCTCACGCTGGTGCACCGTCATCCGGAGCGCGGGTGGACGGTGGCGTCGCTCGCCGCGGAGCTGGCGATGTCGCGTTCGGCGTTCGCGGCCCGGTTCACCGAGCTGGTGGGGGAACCGGCGATGCAGTACGTGACGCGGTGGCGGATGCTCGTGGCGCTGGACGTCCTGCGCCACGAGGGAGCGTCCGTCGCCGAGCTGGCCGGGCGCCTGGGCTACCAGTCGGAGGCGGCGTTCAGCCGTGCGTTCAAGCGCGTGGTCGGTGTGTCGCCCGGGGCGGTCAAGCGATCCGGTCCCGGCCTTGCCACGTGGTGATGCAGGCTTCGTTGCCTTCAGGGTCGGAGAGCACCCAGAACGCGGGCGCCGCTTCGCCGTCGATCAGCGTGCCGCCCGCTTCGAGAGCCGCCGCGATGCGGGTTTCGGCTTCGTCATGGGGAACGGCGATGTCGAAGTGGATGCGGTTGCGCTGAGGACGGGGCTCGGTCATGCGCTGGAACCACACCGAAGGGCCTTGGCCGAGCGGGTCCACCACGCCGTCTTCCGGCCCGGCGCCGGGCTCGTCGGTGTAGGCCAGGACCGCGCGCCAGAACGGCCGCACGCGGGCGATGTCCATGGCGTCGATGGCGAGTTCCACGACCTGCTCCGACCGGCCCGGGCTGCCCAGGTCGACGAGTTCGGCGACGCGCCTGGCCTGCTCGACGTCGGCGGCGCTGACCCAGCCGTCGGTCTGGATGGTCAGTGCCACGCGGTCGCGGCGCAGGTCCATGGCGAGGCTGTCGCCGGTGGGTGCCAGGCGCTGCGCGACCTCGACTGCTCCCGTCAAGGAGGTCACGGCGACCGAGGCGCGCAGCGAACCGAGGACGAAGCGCCAGCTCGTGTCGGCGAGCGCGGCGGAGATCTCGGTCCTGCGGAGCCGGTTCGGCGTCATCGCGCCAGGCTACGCTGCCCGATCGTGGTGGACTGGGTGCGGCTCAAGCTGGACGCGGACGGGTTCGACGAGACGGAGTTCGTGCCCTACCTGGACCGGGCGCGGGCGTCCGGCGTCGACTTCACCACGATGACGGAGCTGGATGACCGCCTCGCGCTGTACGAGCTCAACAAGACGTGCTCGGCCGACATCCCGGAGCGCGGCGAGTTCTTCACCTACGACGAGTACGTGGCGAACCGGATCGAGGTGCCGAGCTTCCGTGCCGACGGTGTCGTCCTGGCGCTGAGGGACGGGAGGTGGATCGGGATGACGATGACCGGGCTGTACCCCGGCAAGGACACGGCGTTCACCGAGATGACCGGAGTGCTCGCCGAGGAGCGCGGCCGGGGATTGTCGTTGGCGCTCAAGGTGTTGTCGATCCGGTTCGTGCGCGCGTCGGGCTTCCGGTGGCTGCGGACGTTCCACCATCCCCGCAACTTCTCGGCCATCGGGATGAACCGTCGTCTGGGGTTCGTCGACGACTAGGGTTCTCGCGTGACTGAGCCGGACTTCCTGCGCGACACGCGCTCCTCCTACGACACCATCGCCACGGCCTACGACGAGCAGTTCGCCGGCTGGATCGACCGCAAGCCCGTGGATCGCGCGGTGCTGTCGTTGTTCGCCGAACTGGTGCGTGCCAAGGGAAACATCGAGGTCGTGGACGTCGGCTCCGGGCCCGGGTACATCGCGCGGCACTTGAAGTCCTTAGGGCTCGACGTTTTCGGCATCGACCTCTCGCGGGAGATGGTGGAGCTGGCGCGGCGCAGGTATCCGGACATCCGGTTCGAGGAGGGCTCGATGACCGCCCTCGACCTGCCGGAGGGCGGCCTCGGCGGGATCTGCGCCTGGTACTCCACGATCCACGTGCCGCTGGATCTGCTTCCCGGTGTCTTCGCCGGGTTCCGCCGCGCGTTGGTGCCGGGCGGTCACCTGGCCCTGGGCTTCCAGTCCGGTGACGAGATCACGCACTACGACGAGGGCTTCGGGCACGCGGTGTCGCTGGACTTCTACCGCAGGAGCCCGGATCTCGTGGCCGGTCTGCTGACCGACGCGGGCTTCGAGGTGTACGCGCGGGCGGAGCGCGAGGCGGACGCGGGGGAGAAGACCCGGCACGGGTACCTGATCGCCCGCTCCTAGCGGGGCAGGAAGTCCAGGAGGGCGGCGGTCAGCTCGGCGGGCGCGTCCTCCTGGACCAGGTGCCCGGCGCCCGCGATGGGTTCGAGGCGGGCACCCGGGATCAGCCCCGCCAGCTCGTGGCCCTTCTCGATGGGGATCCAGGAGTCCTGCTCACCCCAGCAGATGAGCACCGGCAGGTCGATCTCCGGGTAGCGGGTCTGCACCTCGTCGGTGAAGCGCTGGTCGGACTGGGCGATCTGACGGTAGAAGGCGCCCTGGCCGGGTTCGCCGAGCCACGGCTGGACGAGCTGGTCGAGGACGTCGGGGTGCAGGCCCTTGGCGCTGGCGGAGCCGACGTACTCGCGCACCAGTGCGCGGTGCAGCGCGGGCGGCAACTGCTCGAAGACCTCAGCGTGCTCGCCGACGAGGCGGAAGAACGGCGATCCCCACGGTGCCAGCGCGACCGGGTCGACCAGGGCGAGGGCCCGGTAGTCGGCGCCGTGCAGCAGGTGGGCGCGCAGCGACACCGCTCCGCCGAAGTCGTGCGCGACGACCAGCGGTTCGGTCAGCCCCCAGTGGTCGAGCAGGTCGGCGAAGACCCGGCCCTGCGCGGCGAGGGAGACGTCCTGTCCGTCGAACATCGCCGAGCTGCCGTAGCCCGGCATGTCCCACAGGTACACCTCGTGGTGGCGGGCCAGCACGCGCGCCACTGCCCGCCAGACGTAGGAGGAGAACGGGGTGCCGTGGCAGAGCACCACAGGTGTTCCACCCGGTTCCCCGAGCCGTCGCCACCGGACGTCGCCGAAGGTGTGCGTCATGTCCCCGACGTTAACGCAGTAAGGTGGCCGGTCATCTTGATCACGGGGGTGCAGGGTGCAGTCAGAGCAACAACGGCCGGTATCGCAGCGGCTGTGGCTGGTCGGCGTCGTCGCCGACGTTGCGGCGGTCGTGACGCTGCTGGCCAGTTCAACGGGAGACGTCGCCGTGGTCCTCGGCATCGTCGCCCTGCTGCTCGGCACGGTCCAGCTGGTGGCGAGCTTCGGCAAGCCCGTCGACCGCTGGGTGGTGCTGGCGGTCGTCGGCATCGTGGCAGGTGCGGTGACGATGACAGTGGTGATCACTCGGGGTGTGGTGACTCCGGCCCCGCAGGCGGGTGGCGGCACTCCCGTCCCGTCCACCACGGCTGTCTCCAGCCCGGCGACGACCTCACAACCGGCGACCACCTCGAAACCGGTACCGACCACGCGACCGCCGTCGGTCACCGGTACCGCTCGCCCAGCCGAGAAGCGGGTGAGCGACAAGCCGGTGCTGCTGACTGAGGGCTACACCCTGGACTTGGACTCCGATGGGCTGGACTGGGGTTCGACGCCCCTGAGCAGCAACCCGAGCGGTCCACACGACCTCAGGTACTCAGCCTATTCCCTGCTGGCTCCCAAGCACCTGGCGCCGGTCAAGCGCGATGCGACCTTCGAAGACTGCGTGACCGCCGGGTACCGGGAGCACGTCTACGGGTCGGCGGAGATCGGCCCCGGCAAGGCCTTCTGCGTGAAGACCACGGAGGGGTCCTACGCCCGCGTCGTGGTCACCGAGGTGGACCCCGGTGTCCAGGTCGCGATGACCGTCCTGGTGTGGCAGCCGTCCACGTCCTGACGGGCCGCGGTGGTCAGCCCCAGCCGGGCTCGGTGGCGCCGGAGGCGATGGCGCAGACGATCTTGAAGCACTTCATCGCCTCGGTCATGTCAGGGGCGTCGAAGCCCACCCGCAGCACGTCCACCTGCTCGACGGTGGGGATCACCGCGGCGGCCATGGCCAGGTGCGCGGCGTCGAACTCCACCTCGATGCGGTGCGGGGCGGGGGCGGGCGCGACACGCCCGGCGCGGGTCATGGACCTCTCGGCCCCGGTGCGGATCAGCTCCCAGGACTTCGCCGGGGGCAGGCAGATCGCGGCGTAGCGGCTGACGCACTCCTTGACCGCGACGCGCTCGGCCTCGGGGACGTAGGACTCGGCGTCGACGCAGCAGCGGTCGTCGCCGGTGATCATCAGCACCGGGACGCCGTGCTCGGCGGCCAGTGCCGCGTTGAGCCTGCCCTCGCTGGCGAGCACGCCGTCGAGGTAGACCCCGGTCACCGTGTTCTCGAGGTAGGTGTGGGCCAGGACGCCGTTCTGCCCGGCGGCCGCGTGGTAGCCGATGAAGACCACGCCGTCCACGCCGGAGTCCACGCCCTGCATCATCGACAGCGGCTTGTGCCGCCCGGTGAGCATCCGCGCCCTGGTGTCGAGTTCCTCGATCAGAAGGTTGCGCTGCGAGCTGTGCGCCTCGTTCACGATCACCTCTGTCGCCCCGCCCGCGTAGAGTCCCTCGACGCAGGCGTTGACGTCACCGGTGAACACCGGCCGGAAGCGCTGCCATCCGGGGCTGCCTGGCAGCACGTCACCGCCGTAGGTGACCCCGGTGACGCCCTCCATGTCCGCTGAGATCAAGATCCGCACGGCGACCACGTTACGGCTTGGCCGCCGTTTTAGGTACTCGTTGACTTCCTGGTCGCGCGAGTGGTTATTTTCTCGCACCCAGCGAGAAGGGTGAGGTGAACAATGTCGGCAGGTCGCCGGTTGGCAGGTTTTCTCAGCGCCTTGGTGTGCGGCGCTTTACTGGCGGCTCCCGTAGCCGTTCCCGCGCACGCCCAGCAGCAACAGCCGGGGCCGGTGCTGCGGGTGGGACTGCTGCAGAACATCGACTCGCTGAACCCGTTCCTCGCGGTGTTCCAGTCCTCGACCGAGCTCGGCCGGTTGATGTATGACTTCCTCAACGTCAACGCCGCGAAGGACAACTCGCCCGCGCCCGGCCTGGCTGAGAAGTGGGAGTCCTCGCCGGACAAGCTGACCTGGACCTACACCATCCGGTCCGGCGCGAAGTGGACCGACGGCACGCCGATCACGGCCAAGGACGCCGCGTTCACCTTCAACCTGATGATGACCAACGACGCGGCCGCCACCGCCAACGGCAGCTTCGTCAGCACCTTCGAGTCGGTCACCGCCCCCGACGAGCGGACGCTGGTCGTCAAGACCAAGACGCCGCAGGCGACCATGCTCGCCCTGGACGTGCCGATCGTGCCCGAGCACCTGTGGTCCAAGGTCACCGACATCGGCAAGTTCGCCAACGACCAGATGCCGGTGGTCGGGTCGGGGCCGTTCATCCTGACCGAGCACAAGCCGGACCAGTTCATCCGGCTGAAGGCGAACAAGGACTACTGGCGCGGCGCCCCGAAGATCGACGAGCTGCAGTTCCTGTACTTCAAGAACAGCGACGCCGCGGTGCAGGCCCTGCGCAAGGGCGAGGTCGACCTGATCAACCGGCTGACCCCGACCCAATACCAGGCGCTGGGCGGCGACGCCAACATCACGCTGAACAAGGCGCAGGGCCGCCGCTTCAGCGAGCTGCTGATCAACCCCGGCGCCGCCACCCGCGACAACGTGGCGATCGGCAACGGCCACCCCGCGCTCAAGGACGTGCGGGTGCGCAAGGCGATCAGCCAGGGCATCGACACCAAGGCCCTGGTCGAGCGGGTGCTCAAGGGCTTCGGTGAGCAGGGCAAGGGCCTGATCCCGCCGGTGTTCACCGACTTCCACTGGGAGCCGGCCCCGGCGGAGATGAACAAGTTCGACCCGGCCGCGGCGAACAAGGCGCTCGACGACCTCGGTTTCCGCAAGGGCACCGACGGCGTGCGGATCGGCACCGACGGCAAGCCGCTGAAGCTGCGCCTGTACGCGCGCAACGACCGGCCCAACGACGTCACCTCGGGTGAGTTCATCAAGCAGTGGATGCTCGACATCGGCATCGCCGTGGACTTCACGACGATCTCCGGCAACCAGATGAACGAGCAGACCAACACCGGCAACTACGACCTGGCCTTCTCCGGCTGGGGCACCAACCCGGACCCGGACTACATCCTGTCGCTGAGCACCTGCTCGCAGCGCCCCGGCGCCGACGGCAAGGGCGGCACCACCGCCGCGTACATGTGCGACAAGACCTACGACGAGCTCTACGCCAAGCAGCTGGCCGAGTTCGACCGCGCCAAGCGCGCCGAGCTGGTCAAGCAGGCCCAGGCCCGCTACAACGAGGTCCGGCCGTCCCTGGTGCTCTACTACGAGAACGCGCTGGAGGCCTACCGCTCCGACAAGTTCTCCGGTTTCACCAAGCAGCCCGAGGGCAACGGCGTGATCCGCGAGCAGAACGGCGTGTGGGGCTACTACGGCGCCACTCCCGCGGGCGCCGCGGAGTCCGGCGGTTCCAACACCGGTGTGCTGATCGGTGTCGTGATCGCCATCGTCGTGCTCGGCGGTATCGCCATCGTCGTGATCTCCAAGCGCCGCAAGGTGTCCTCGGACGACCGGGAGTAAGTGTTGTGACTGACCTGCTCACCCCGGGTGAGCAGACGGAGCCGCCGGCCAGCACTGGCCGGCGGTCCTCGTCTGGCACCCTCCGTTTCGTCCTCGGCAAGCTCGGCGGCGCGGTCGTCAGCGTTGCCTTCGTCGCGGCGCTGGGCTTCCTGCTCTTCCGCGTGCTGCCGGGTGATCCCGTCCTGACCATGACCCGAGGCCGTCCCACCACTCCGGAGGCGCTGGCCGAGCTGCGCCTGCGCTTCGGCCTCGACGACCCGCTGTGGAAGCAGTTCCTCGACTACGTCGGCGGCCTGCTGACCGGCGACTTCGGCACCTCCTACGCCTACAGCCGCCCGGTCGGCGAGATGATCCTGGAGCGCATCGGCCCGACCCTGCTGCTGGTCGGAACGGGCACGGTCCTCGCGGTGATCATCGGCATGTGGATCGGCATCCGCGGCGCGTGGGAGCACGGCAGCCGCTTCGATCGCACCACCACCAGCGTCGCGCTGACCCTGTGGTCGGTCCCGACGTTCTGGCTCGGCCTGCTGCTGCTGATGGTGACCGGCAACCTGTTCCCCTCCGGCGGCATGGTCGACCCGAGCACGCCGAAGGAGTTCCTGCCGCAGCTGCTGGACGTCGGCCACCACCTGGTGCTGCCGTGCATCACCTTCGTCGCGGTGGTCTACGCGCAGTACCAGCTGGTGATGCGCTCCTCGCTGCTGGAGGAGATGGGCGCGGACTACCTCAACACCGCCCGCGCCAAGGGCATGCGCGATGACATGGTGCGCCGCAAGCACGCCGTGCCCAACGCGATGCTGCCCGCGATCACGCTGGTGTTCCTGCACCTCGGGCTCGTGGTGCAGGGCGCGATCACCGTGGAGACGGTGTTCTCCTGGCCGGGGCTGGGCCTGCTGCTCTACGAGGCGCTGAGCTACCCCGACCTGCCGCTGCTGCAGGGCGTGTTCACCGTCCTCGCCGGGAGCGTGGTGGCGATGAACGTGGTCGCCGACCTGCTCTACCGGGTGTTCGACCCCAGGGTGCGTGCCGTATGACCCAGAACCAGACCCCCCGCGGGGAAACCCCCGCTGCGCTCGCGTGGGCGCGCCGCAAGGAAGCCGCTTCCCGGGCGTGGAAGCAGTTCCGCGTCCAGCGCAGCGGCCTGGCCGGGCTGATCGCGCTCGGCGTGATCGCGGCACTGGCGATCCTGGCGCCGGTGCTGACCGACTCCGACCAGCTCGACGTGACCAAGGTCGACGGCCCCTCGCTGGGCGCGCCGAGCGGGGACTACCTGCTCGGCACCGACGAGAACGGCCGCTCGGTGCTGTTGCTGACGTGGTGGGGCGCGCGCGTCTCGTTGACCGTCGGCCTGTCCGCGGCACTGCTGTCGGTGGTCATCGGCACGGTGATCGGTGTGCTGTCGGCGCACTTCGGCGGGTGGGTGTCGGCTGTGCTGATGCGCTTCACCGACTTCTTCCTGGTGCTGCCGTCTCTGGTGCTGGCGATCGCGTTGTCCACGGTGCTCGACCGCGGGCTGTTCACGATCATCCTGGCGATCGGCCTGACGTCGTGGCCGAGCACGGCGCGCCTGGTGCGCGCGCAGACGCTGTCGGTGGAGGCCCGCCCGTACATCGAGCGGGCGCGGGCGCTGGGCGGCGGGCACACGCACGTGATCACCAAGCACGTGCTGCCCTCGGTGCTGCCGCTGGTCTTCGCCAACACCACGCTCGCGGTGGCCAGCGCGATCATCGCCGAGTCCACCCTGTCGTTCCTCGGCCTGGGCGATCCGACCCAGGTGACGTGGGGTTCGATGCTGAAGTCGGCGGCGGGCAACGGCGCGGTGACCACCGGCGCGTGGTGGTACCTGTTGCCGCCCGGCCTGGGCATCGTGGCCGTGGTGCTCGCCTTCACCCTGTGCGGAAGGGCCCTGGAGACCGTGCTCAACCCGAGGCTGCGAGGGGAGCGCTGATGTCGGCACTGCTGGAACTGCGCGACCTGACCATCGACTACCGCTCGCGCCGGGGCCTGGTGCCCGCCGTGCGCGGGGTCAACCTCACCCTGGAGGCCGGGCAGACCCTCGGCATGGCGGGCGAGTCCGGCTGCGGGAAGTCCACCCTGGCCATGTCGGTGCTGCGGCTGCTGCCCAAGACGGCGGTGATCGGCGGCGAGGTGCTGCTGGACGGCGAGGACGTGCGCACCATGTCCTGGGGCCGGTTGCGCGCGGTCCGCTGGGCGGGCGCGTCGGTGGTGTTCCAGGGCGCGATGCACGCGCTGAACCCGGTGCTGCGCATCGGCGACCAGCTGGCGGAGCCGATCACGCTGCACGGCGGGGCGGGCGCGAAGTCGAACTCGCCCGCGGACGTGCAGCGCGCGGTCGGGGAGCTGCTGGAGCGGGTCGGCCTGCCCCGGCGGCACGCGAAGGCGTACCCGCACGAGCTCTCCGGCGGGCAGAAGCAGCGGGTGATGATCGCGATGGCGCTGGCCTGCGGGCCGCGGCTGGTGATCGCCGACGAGCCGACCACCGCGCTGGACGTGATGGTGCAGGCGCAGGTGCTGACGCTGCTCGGCGAGCTGGTCCGGGAGTCCGGCATCGGGTTGATGATGATCAGCCACGACCTGTCGGTGCTGGCGCAGACCTGTCAGCGGCTCGCGGTGATGTACGCGGGCCGGATGGTGGAGCTGGGGCCGAGCGCGCAGGTGATGCACGAGTCCGCGCACCCCTACAGCAAGGCGTTGGCGGCGGCGTTCCCGACGGTCGGCGATCCGGCGTCGCGGATGGCGCCACAGGGCCTGCCGGGTGATCCGCCCGATCCGACGAACCTGCCGAGCGGCTGTCCGTTCCACCCGCGCTGCCCGGTGTCCACTGTGGAGTGCGAGGGCACGGATGTGCTGCTGCGCCAGGCTGGTCCTGAGCACCAGGCGGCGTGCGTGCGCGTTCCGGAAAGCGTCGCCGAGACCGCGGGGGAGCCGGTATGAGCGAGCTGATCAGGGCCGAGGACCTGTCGGTGCGGTTCAAGGCGCGCGGTGGGGCGACCGCCCGCGCGGTGGACGGTGTCGACCTGACGGTGCGCAAGGGCGAGATCGTGGCGCTGGTCGGCGAGTCCGGCTGCGGCAAGACGTCGCTGGCGCGGTCGTTGCTGGGCCTGGTCCAGCCGGCGAAGGGCGTGATCCGGTTCGAGGGTGAGCCGCTGCCGACCACGGCGAAGGGCCTGAAGGCCTACCGCAGGCAGGCTCAGCTGGTGCTGCAGGACCCCACGGGTGCGCTCAACCCCCGGCACAGCGTCTACGAGGCGGTGGCCGAGGGGCTGCGCATCCACAAGGTGCCCGGTGACGAGCGGGAGCTGGTCGCCGATGCCCTGTCCCGGGCGGGGTTGCGGCCGCCGGAGCGCTACTTCCTGGCGTTCCCGCACGAGCTCTCCGGTGGGCAGCGGCAGCGCGTGGTGATCGCGGGCGCGTTGGCGTTGCAGCCGAAGTTGCTGGTCGCCGACGAGCCGGTGGCATCGCTGGACGCGTCGGTGCGCGGGGAGATCCTGGCTCTGCTGCTGAAGTTGCGGCAGGAGCTGGATCTGGCGGCCCTGGTCGTCACCCACGATCTGGGCTTGGCGTGGAACATCGCCGACCGGGTCGCGGTGATGTACCTGGGCAGGCTCGTCGAGGTCGGTCCGGTCGAGGAGGTCCTCACCGCGCCGAAGCACCCGTACACGCAGGCGTTGTTGTCGGTGCTGTCGGAGACCGAGGAGCCGATCGTGCTCTCCGGTGAGCCGCCGGACCCGACGCGCATCCCGAGCGGGTGCCGCTTCCACCCGCGCTGTCCGCTCGTGGCCGCCGGGCTTCCCGAGGAGATGGAACGCCGCTGCCGCACGCAGGACGTCCCCATCCTCACCGCCGGCGGTGACTCCCAGGTCGCCTGCCACGTCGCAACCGCCCGCGCCGCCACAACCTGACGGTCGCCACAGCAGCTGACCCCCGTCTTCTCAGGCGGGGGTCAGTCGCTGTCGGCGGTCGTTCTAGGTGGGACTTGAAGACGTCCCGACGTCCGGGGTGGAGCGGGCGGCGAGCTTGCTTCCGATGAGCAGGCCCGCGATGCAGAGCCCGGTCAGGGGGAGGCCGATCATGAAGACCAGGCCGGCGCCGATGTTCGCGCCGATGCCGCCCGCGGTGAGCACGCGGCCGAAGACGCCGAGCACAGCACCGAGCAGGAAAGCTCCGGTGAACGGCAGGCGCCACAGTCCCTTGGCGCGCACGAGCAGCGCGACGCCGATGACCACACCCGCGACACCGATCGCGATGTCGACGGCGGGGCTGTAGGCGGGGAGCCTCATGTAGTAGTCGAGCTGTGTTCCGGGTGGTACCTGGGACGACTGGTCTCCGACGAGCCACCACGCGGTGAGCGCGCCTGCGCCGACCAACGCCACCTCTGACCACACGGGCGCTTTGGGTACCTGGGTAGTCATCTGTTCACCATCTCGCGCGTGGCGCGGCGCCGCCATTTGACAGCCTCGTCATGCTCGAATCCCACAGAACCCCGGGGACAAGGAGCGCGCAGTGCGGCCGGATCAACCGTTCGAGCTCTTCGACGACGACGTCTCCGATCCCGCCGCGATCACCGAGCTGGTGTCGAAGTACGGCGTGGCGGTGCTCGTGGAGCAGGTGGAGAACCGGCGGGGGATGTTCTGGGCAGCGCGGGCACTGGCCCGCGAGCACGGCGAATGCGCGACGCTGAAGCGGGACAGCATCGGCGAGGAGGGAGCGGTCCTGCGAGACCTCTTCGACCAGCCGTGGATGCACGCGGTCGCCGAGGCGTACTTCGGCGCCGATCCGTACGTGTTCAACCCGGAGATCACGCTGGCCTCGGTGTTGCCGGGCCCGGACCCGGTAACCCAGGTCGACGACCAACCGGGGTTGAAGTTCCTGCTCTACGTGACGGAGGTCGACTCCGGCAGCGGTGTGCTGCGCTGCATCCTGGGCTCGCACCACGCCGGGAAACGGCTGCCGTCAGCGGAGCCGACCGATCGCCTGGTGCGGTTGGAGGCACCGCAGGGCAGTTTCCTCGTCCTCGACGGTGACCTGACCCTGCGCAACGCGATCGTCCGGAGGCACCCGCGGATCACGGCGTCGGCGCGCTGCTACCGCGCCTGAACGATCATCGGTAGCGACTGCGGGTGCGGCACTCCGGCGAAGACCTCGCGCACGCGGTGTCCCGGCACGGGTTCCAGGTGCAGCCGCCGCAGGACGGTGGCCAGGACGATCATCATCTCGGTCCGGGCGAAGGTGTCGCCGATGCACTTGCGGGAGCCGGCGCCGAACGGCAGGAACGCGGCGGTCCGCGGGCGGTCGGGGTCGAACCGCTCGGGATCGGGATACCACCGCGGATCGCGGTGCAGGGCGTAGGGGCTGATCACCAGTTCTGTCCCGGCGGGCAGGTCGCGGCCGCCGGGCCGCACGGGCACGAGGGCACGCCGCATCACCAGCGGTACCGAGTGCAGGCGCATCGCTTCGGTGAGCACGCGGTCGGTGTAGGTCAGCTTCGCCAGGTCGTCGGTTCCGGTGACTTCGGCGTGCACCCGCTCGGCGATCTCGGGGTGCCGGCCGAGGTGGTGGAAGGCCCAGCTCAGCGCGGCGGCCGAGGTTTCGGTTCCGGCGGTGAGGATGGTGACCAGCTCGTCGCGGACCTGGACGTCGCTCATCGGCGTGGCCAGCAGCAGGGACAGCAGGTCGCCGTTGTCGATGTGGTGGTCGTGGTAGTGGCCGATGATCTGGTCGAGGACCGCGCGCAACCGCTTGGCCGCGGTGTCGAAGCGGCGGTGCGCCGGAATGGGCAGGCGGTCGAGGGCTTTCGGGGTGAGCGCGCGGATCGCGGTGTTGCGGGAGATCACCGGCAGGGAGCGGTGGATCTCGGCGATGGCCGCGTCGGTGGGCTCGGTGGAGAACATCGTCTCGGTCACCGTCGCGAGGCTCAGCTCGTGCATGGCCTTGTCCACGGCGACGACCTGGCCGGGCCGCCAGGAGTCCACGAGCGCCTGGGCGCGGCGGCGCATGACCTCGGCGTAGCCGGGGAGGCGGGCGCGGTGGAAGGCGGGCTGGATCAGTCGGCGTTGCCGGTGGTGGGTCTCGCGGTCGGCGGTGACCAGGCCGGAGCCCAGCAGTACCCGGACGCGGTCGAAGAGCCTGCCCTTGGTGTAGTCGCGGGCGTCGGTGACCAGGACCTGGTGGATGAGCTCCGGGCTGGTGAGCACGTACACGGGCAGCGTCCCGACGTCGACGCGCACGAGGTCACCGCACTCGCCCAGCGAGACGAGGAAGGCGAAGGGGTCGCGGGCGAGGGCGGGCAGGTGCCCGAGCAGTGGCCAGCTGATCACAGCTCCCACCACCACGCGATGCTGGGCGGGATCACAGTCCAAGGGTTGACCAGCGGTTTCTCGGCCCACGTGAGCGGTGCGGCGTTGTGGTACCGGGCGACGTGGGCGCCCCATTCGATATTGCCGCGGATGCCGTGGCCGAGGTCGGCGAGGTAGCGGCGCAGGGGCTCGCCGGCGGTGCGCGCGGCGTCCTCACGGACCTGCAGGAAGCGGTCGAGGATGCGGTCGCGCAGGCTCACCGCGAGCTCGACGACCTTCTGCGGCGCGCATTCCTCCTGGTGACCGAGCACGGTGAAGATGTTCTGGTCGGTCTGGCCGCGGCCGGCCTCCTCGGCGAAGGAAGCCCGGTCGTTGTCGAGTGCGGCGACGGCGATCGCCATCTCGGTGAGCGCGCGGACGCGGGGTGAGGACATCTCGTGCTCGGGGATGTCGTCGAGGCCGTTGGCCAGCTCCAACATCGCGAAGGTCGGTTCGCCGCCCGCGGAGTGCAGGCGCATCGCCAGGTACGAGTCGAGGTCGGGCATGTGGCTGCGGGCGCGGTTGCCCATCTGCCAGAGCACTCCGAACAGCCAGGCGCGGTGGGCGTCGACGAAGCGCCGCACCTGCACGGCCGATCCTGTGGCGCGGAACCGCGAGCCGATGTCCTCGACGGCAGCGGCGAAGGGATCGGCGGGCGCGTGCGGAGCCTCCAGTGCCCGCTGCACGCGGCCCGCGAGTGCGGCGAACGCGGCCGGATCGGCGCTCAGCTCGCCTTCATCGCAGCACGCGTCGTCGAAGGCGAAGCCCCAGTAGACCCACAGCACCGCGGTGAGCAGGTTCTCCGCCGGAGCGTGCGGGGCGAAGCGGGCGAAGAAGTCCGCGCTGGAGGACGCGATCGCCGTGGCCCGCGCGGCCGGGTCGCGGCAGAACTCCGCGCTGTCGAGCCACTCGACGGCGCGGCGCTGCACCGAGGAGACCTCGGGATGCCGGGCACCGTCGATCGGGCAGTACACCGGCGGCAGATCGAGCATGGGCAACTCCCTGCCAAGGCCACCGAACGGCGGACACCGTAGCGCCCCGAGTTAGGCCAGGGGGAGTAGCACCCGGAAAGTCGCGCCGCCGCCCGGGGTCGGCACGTGCTCCACGGAGCCGTCGTGCGCGTCGACGATCGCGGCGACGATGGACAGGCCCAGACCCGAACCGCCGGTGCTGCGGGTGCGCGAGGGATCGCCGCGGTAGAAGCGCTCGAAGGCGTGCTCGACCTGGTCGGGGGTGAGCCCGGGACCGTGGTCGATGACCTCCAGCAGCCCGTGCGCCCCGTCCGGCGCGACCCCGGCGCGCACGGTGATCGGCGTGCCCGGCGGGGTGTGCGCGAAGGCGTTGCCCAGCAGGTTCGCCGCGACCTGGTGCAACCGCTGTTCGTCGCCGAGCACCAACGGCGGCGGAATGTCCTCTGTGGACTCCTCCTCCGGCAGGATCACCAGGCTCACCGGCCGATCCGGATCCAACGCGCGCACCGACTCGATCGCCTCGGCCGCGACCGGGATGAGGTCCACCGGCTGCCGGTCCGCGGGCCGCTCCTCGTCCAGCCGCGCCAGCAACAGCAGGTCGTCGACGAGCACGCTCATCCGCCGCGACTCCGCCTCCACCCGGCCCAGAAGATGTGTCACCTCATCCGGGGACACCGCGCCCTGGCGGTGCAGCTCCGCCAGCCCGCGGATACCGGCGAGTGGGGTGCGCAGCTCGTGCGAGGCGTCGGCGACGAAGCGCCGCAGCCGGGACTCGGACTCCGCGCGCTGCTGGAAAGCGCCGTCGATCTGGGTGAGCATCGTGTTCAGCGTCATCGCCAGGCGCCCGATCTCCGTGCCGGGAGCACTGCGCACCGGGACCCGCCGTGACAGATCACCCCCGGCGATGATCGACTCCGCCGTCCGCTCCACGTCCTCCAGCGGCCGCAACCCCACGCGCACGGCGGCGATGCCGAGCACGGTGAGCACGATCAGTACCACGACCGCGACACCGAGCTCGATCAGCGCCAGACTGCCCTGTGTCTCCGCGCGGCTGGTGGTGTCGAAGGCGACGACCGCGACGCCCTCGTCGCCGCGCATCACCCGGACCCGGACGCGGTAGCCCTGGTGCCGTTCCCCGCCGAGCGCCTTGACGTCGAAGGGCTGATCACCACGTGCCCGCGCCGACTCCAGGTCCAGCGACGGCAGGTCCGGAAGCGTCCGCGGCCGCTCCTCGGCGGCGAAACGCCGCGACAGCGAACCGTCGGGCCTGCGGTACTCGATCACGTACTCGTGCGGGATGCCCTCGACCCGTTCGGAGTTGCCGGGCGGGTTGAAGGGGTCGTTGCGCTCCTCCAGCTGCGACAGCGCGTTGTGCACCACCGACAGCTGCTCGTCGATGCGCGCGGTCAGGTAGGTGCCGAGCAGGCTCGCCGCCGCGGCCGCCGCGATGAGCAGCCCGAACGCCGAGACCACGAGCGTGCCGATGAGCAGCCGCGCGCGCAGGGACAGCCTGCTCAGCCTGGTCCTGAGCTTCATGCCTGGGGCAACCGGAGGCTGTAGCCGAACCCGCGCAGCGTGTGGATCAGCGAGGGCTCGACTATGTCGATCTTGCGGCGGAGCAGGCTGATGTAGGACTCCACGATCCGCGCGTCCCCGGTGAAGTCGTAACGCCACACGTGGTCGAGGATCTGCGCCTTGCTGACCACCTTGCCCGCGTTGTGCAGCAGGTAGTGCAGCAGCTTGTACTCCGTCGGCGAGAGCTTCACGAACCGCCCGGCCCTGCGCACGTCGCAGGTCTCCTCGTCCAGCTCCAGATCAGCGAAGCGCAGCACCGGCCGCGGCTGGTCCGCCTCGGCCTGCCCGCCGACGCGGCGCAGCACCACCCGGATGCGTGCGACGACCTCCTCCAGGCTGAACGGCTTGGTGACGTAGTCGTCGCCGCCGATCGTCAACCCGGTGATCTTGTCGTCTGTGGTGTCGCGGGCGGTCAGGAAGATCACCGGCGCCTGCATGCCGCGCGCCCGCAGCAGCCGGGTGACCTCGAAGCCGTCCAGGTCGGGCAGCATCACGTCGAGCACCAGCAGCTCCGGCTGGAAGTCCGCGGCGACGGCCAGCGCCTCGGTCCCGGAGGCGGCCGTGCGGACGTCGAAGCCGACGAAGCGCAGGCTGGTGCTCAGCAACGCGGTGATGGTCGGCTCGTCGTCGACGACGAGCAGCCGCGTCTTGTCCTGGGCGCTCACCCCGCTCCTTCCCGTCGGCGATCCAGCGCAGCTTGGCGCACCCGCCTGCAAGCAGCCTGACCGAACCCTGAATATCACCTCAAAGCGGCCCGTGATCGACCTCACGAGACGACGCTCGACCCCGCAAGCAGGTCTTCGTCGAGCTTTCAGCGGACTTCCAGGTTCGTTCGAGCTGTCCTTCGGGCTGGAGTGCTGGGGTGATGGCATCCAGCCCCTGCGATGAGGAGACGAACCCGAGATGTCCTTCCTGGCCCGGCTCAGCCTCGCCAACCGCGGGCTCATCGCGCTGATCGCCGTCGCGATCACCGGCTTCGGCGCGTGGGCCGTGCCCGCGCTCAAGCAGCAGATGCTGCCCGACCTGGAACTGCCGACGATCTCCGTGGTCGCGCCCTACCCGGGCTCGGCGCCGGCGATCGTGGAGTCGCAGGTGACCATCCCGATCGAGCGCGCCGTGCGCTCCGTCGCCGGGGTCACCGAGACGACCGCGTTCTCCCGCTCCGGCTCGGCGACCGTGCAGATCACCTTCGACTACGGCACCGCGGTCTCGTCGATCACCGGCGAGGTGGAGCGCGCCGTCAGCCGGATCTCCGCGCAACTGCCGGAGAACGTCACCCCGCGCGTGGTGGCCGGGAGCACCAGCGACCTGCCCGTGGTGCAGCTGGCGGCCAGCGGGGGCGCCGACGAGCAGCAGCTGGCCAAGGCGCTGCGGCAGAACGTGCTGCCCGAACTGCAGGGCATCGAGGGCGTGCGGGAGGCCGCGCTCACCGGCGCCCGCGACGCGCGGATCACCATCACTCCCGACACCGCGAAGATGCTGCGCGCCGGGCTGACCTCGATGTCGGTGAGCAACGCGCTCAAGGCCAACGGCATCACCGTCCCCGGCGGCACGCTGACCGAGAACGGCAAGTCCTCCTCGGTGTCGGTGGGCGGGGCGTTCTCCTCCCTGGACGACCTGAAGAACCTGCCGCTCACCCCCGCCCAGACCACCGGCCGCCCCGGGGCTGCGGTCAAGCTCGGCGACGTGGCGACGGTGGAGCAGGGCCTGGCCGAGGCGACCACGCTGACCAGGACCAACGGCCGCCCCAGCCTCGGTGTCGGCGTCACCGCGAGCCCCGACGGCAACGCCGTGGCGATCTCCCACGCCGTCAACGAGAAGCTGCCGCAGCTGCGCACGGCGCTGGGCCAGGGCGCGGCGCTGACCGTGGTCTTCGACCAGGCCCCGTTCGTCGAGCGCTCCATCGAGGGCCTGACCACCGAAGGGCTGCTCGGCCTGGTCTTCGCGGTCCTGGTGATCCTGGTGTTCCTGTTCTCGGTGCGCTCCACCCTGGTCACCGCGGTGTCCATCCCGCTGTCGGTGCTGATCGCGCTGATCGCGCTGTGGATGGGGGAGTACTCGCTGAACATGCTCACCCTCGGCGCGCTGACCATCGCGGTGGGCCGGGTGGTCGACGACTCGATCGTGGTGCTGGAGAACATCAAGCGGCACCTCGGCTACGGCGAGGCCAAGGGCGCGGCGATCACCACCGCGGTCCGCGAGGTCGCGGGCGCGGTCACCTCCTCGACGCTGACCACGGTCGCGGTGTTCGCCCCGATCGCGGTCGTCGGCGGCATGGTCGGCCAGCTGTTCGCGCCGTTCGCGCTGACCGTCACCGTCGCGCTGCTCGCCTCGCTGGTGGTGTCGCTGACGATCGTGCCGGTGCTGGCGTACTGGTTCCTCAAGCCTTCCGAGGTCGACCGTGAGGAAGCGGAGGAGAAGGAGCGCAACGGCGTCCTGCAGCGCACCTACGTCCCGGTGCTGCGCTGGTCGGTCACCCACCGCGCCACCGTGCTGCTCGTCGCGGTCGGGATCTTCGTCGGCACCCTCGCCCTGGTGCCGGGGCTGAAGACGAACTTCATCGGTGGTGACGGCCAGAACACTCTGGCGATCAAGCAGGAGATGCCCGTCGGCACCAGCCTCGCGGCCACCGACGCCGCGGCGAAGAAGATCGAGGGCGTGCTCGGCCAGACCAGGGGCGTGCAGTCCTACCAGGCCACCATCGGCGGCGGCGGGGCCCTTCCCGGCTTCGGCGGCCCCGGCGGGTCGACCTCGGTGAACTACTCGGTCACCACGGATGTGGCGGCCGACCAGGCGGTCATCGAGAAGGACCTGCGCACCCGGATCAGCGCGCTCGTCGAGGTCGGCAAGGTCAGCGTGCAGGCGGCGGGCGGCGGCTTCGACGGCTCCAAGCTGGAGGTCGTCGTGCAGGGCCCGGACGACGCGGCGCTGGCCAGGGCCACCGAGCAGGTCCGCAAGACCGTCGCCGAGACCCCGGGCACCACGGATGTGGCGAGCAACCTCACCGCCGACGCCCCGCTCGTGGACATCCGGGTGGACCGGCAGGCCGCCGCGCGCGCCGGGCTGACCGAGGCCGCCGTCGGCCAGGTCGTGGGGGAGGCGCTGCGCGGGACCACGCTGAGCAAGGTCGTCGTCAACGGCACCGAGCAGGACGTGGTGCTGCGCGGCTCGGCGACTCCGTCCAGCGTGGACAGCCTCAAGGCGTTGCAGGTGCCGACCCTGGCGGGCCCGGTCCGCCTGGACAGCCTCGCCGAGGTGGAGACCTCGACCGGCCCGACGCAGCTGACCCGGACCGACGGCACGCGCAGCGCCACCGTGACCGCCGCCGCCACCGGCACCGACCTGGGCGCGACCAGCGCCGAGCTGGCAAAGCGGCTGGAGGCTCTGAAGCTGCCCGCGGGCGCCTCGTTCACCATCGGCGGCGCGACCTCACAGCAGCAGGACGCCTTCGCCGACCTCGGCGTGGCCCTGGTCGCCGCGGTGGTGCTGGTGTTCCTGGTGATGGTGGCGACCTTCCACAGCCTGGTGCAGCCGCTGATCCTGCTGGTGTCGGTGCCCTTCGCCGCGACCGGCGCGCTGGGGCTGCTGCTGGTCACCGGTACGCCGCTGGGGGTGCCCGCGCTGATCGGCCTGCTGATGCTGGTCGGCATCGTGGTGACCAACGCGATCGTGCTGATCGACCTGATCAACCACTACCGCGAGCAGGGCCTCGGCGCGACGGAGGCGATCGTGGAGGGCGGGCGGCACCGGCTGCGCCCGATCCTGATGACTGCGCTGGCCACGATCGGCGCGCTGACGCCGATGGCGCTGGGGCTGACCGGCGGCGGGGGCTTCATCTCGCAGCCGCTCGCCGTGGTGGTGATCGGCGGCCTGGTCAGCTCGACGCTGCTGACGCTGGTGGTGGTGCCCGTGCTGTACGCGGTGGTGGACAACCTGACGAGCCGTCGCAAGCCCGAGGAGATCGACCCGGCCACGGAGCCGATGCCCAAGCATCGAGCGCCGACGCGCTGAGCACAACGGCCCCACCCGCCCGGGTGGGGCCGTTTTCGCATGTCAAACCGCTTACACAACCAGAAGGTTGACAACGCGGATGCCCGCCCGTACCGTCTTATTCAACCGAGAGGTTGCGAACGAGGGAGATGAACCGGATGGCCGCGCCACAACCCGATGACCGGCTCAACCGGGTCTTCGCGGCCCTTGCCGACCCGATCCGGCGCGACATCGTCGCCCGGCTCTCCGTCGGCGACGCGACCGTGGGGGAGCTGGCCGAGCCCTACGAGGTGTCCACCCAGGCCGTCTCCAAGCACCTCAAAGTGCTCGAAGACGCCGGCCTGGTCAGCCGCAGCCGCGACGCGCAGAAACGGCCGTGCCACCTCGAAGCGGAGGTGTTCGACCTGATGACCAAATGGATCGAGCGCTACCGCCGCCAGGCCGAGGAACGATTCCGCAGACTGGATGCGGTCCTGACGGCACTCGAAGACAACGACACCGAAGACGACAAGCAGCGAGGAGCAGCGTCATGAGCACCAAGACCACCACCAACGAGACCACCATCGAGGCCGACCCCAACCTGCCGACCATCCGCATCGTCCGCGAGTTCGACGCCCCCGTCGCCAAAGTCTTCCGCGCCTACACCGAACGCGACCTGTTCGCCAGGTGGATCGGCCCGCACGACATCAGCACCGACATCCAGACCTGGGACGTGCGCACCGGCGGCAGCTGGCGCTACAGCAACTCCCGCGGCGGCGAGGAGATCGCCACCTTCTACGGCTCCTTCCACGAGGTCCGCCCCAACGAGCGCCTCGTCCAGACCTTCACCTACGAAGGCTTCCCGGACGGCGTCTTCCTGGAGACCATGACCTTCGAAGACCTCGGCAACGGCCGCAGCCGCGTCGTCGGCCTCTCGCTGATCGACACCATGGAAGCCCGCGACGGCATGATCGCCAGCGGCATGGAGGGCGGCGTCGTCGACGGCTACCAGAAGCTCGACGCGCTGCTCACCGAAATCTGATCCACACGAGGCGGGAGGTGCCCCGGACGCGGGGCACCTAAAGCCGCCGCCGCAGCTCCCGCCGCACCACCCGGCCCGCGAAGTTGCGGGGGAGAGCGTCGACGAACTCGAACCGCTCCGGCACCTCGACCCGATACCCCCGCAGATGCACGGCCAGGTCGTCCCCGCTCACCGCGCCACCGGCCACCACGAACGCGCACGCCTTCCCGTCGGCGTCACCGACCACCGCCGCCTCCGCGACACCGGCGTGCGCGACCAGCACCGCCTCCACCTCGCTCGGCACCACCCGCGCCCCCTGCCGAACGATCACATCCCGCACCCGGTCCACGTACCGCAGGTACCGACCACCGGGACCAGCGAACTCGAACAGGTCCCCGGTCCGCAGAAAACCCAGGTCATCGAACGGATCGTCACCGGTGCCCAGCAAGTACCCCGGAATCACCGTCGGCCCCGCGACCCGCAGCTCCCCAGGCCGCCCCGACTCGACGATCTCCCGCTCCGTCACCGGATCGACCAGACGCATCCGCATCGCCCCCGAACGCGGGAACAACCGCGCCCGCGCCTCCGGATCAGCAACGTCCTTGGGGGAGCAGAACAACACCGTGCCCTCACACGACGCGAAGAAGCTGACCACCGGCGCCGGACAATCCCGCACCGCCACCGGGCTCAACGGCCCCGAACCCGCCACCACCGTCCGCAACGACGGCACATCCCACCGCGCCAACGCCGCCAGCACGGCAGGCGGCACCACCGCGCAGGTCACGTGCTCCTCGGACAACTGCCGCACCAAAGCCGCCAGAGCCACCGGCTGGTGCAACACCAACCGACACCCCGACAGCAACCACGGCACCAACGAAGCCCCGATCCCCGCCACGTTCACCAGCGGAAACGGACTCAGGATCACATCGTCCGCGGTCAACGCCGCCGCCTCGGCACACGCCCTCGCGATCGCCAGCCAGTCGTAGTGCGCCCGCGGAACCGCCTTCGGCGTCCCCTCCGTCCCCGACGTCCAACAGATCGACACACAGTGGTTCGGATCAGCCTCATACGACCGAACCGGCACCACGTGCTCCGCCGCATCCACCTGAACCACACGCCGCGGCACATTCGCACCGAACGCCAGCACCGTCACGGCCTCACCACACACCTGCCGCGCGAACTCCGCATACCGCCGCCCATTGATCCGCGTCGCGGTCACCAACGTCCGCGCCCCCGCCAACGGCAACAACGCCCGCAGCTCGTACTCGCGGTACTGCACCGGAATCGGGCACACCACACCACCCAGCCGCACCACCGCGAGGAACGTCGCCACGAGTTCAACACAGCTCGGCAACTGCACAGCCACGATGTCGCCCGGCCCCACACCGTGCCGCTGCAACAACGCCGCGAGCCGATCCACCTCCACGTGCAACCGCGCCCAGCTCCACCGGCGCGGCTCGATCCCCGTCAACTCCGCCTTGTCCGAGGAATCCACCACCGCCAACGCGCCCGGCCGCGCCCGCACCTGACGCCGGAACAGCTCGTCAAGGGTGTCCGGCACCCACCAACCACGCGCGGTGAACTCGAGGACACGGGAGAGCGGATGCAAGGCCGAGGCAGTCACGGGTCCTCCCTGGTCCAGCAGGGGGTGGGGGCAGCGACGCTACGTCAGGACCCGCACCGACCACACCTTCCCCTCACATTCCGTTACCCGCAGGTGATCCACTGGTCCTCAGGGCAGAGACGGCAGTCCTCGAACACCCCCACGAACAGCCCATGCCGCTCACACCGCCGGAAATGCGCCTCGTTGCGCTCGTACTCCCACCAACCCACCACCGAGGACAACGGCGGCGCAGGCACATAGCCACTGACGATCTCCCGGTACTGCCGCAGATATCCCAGCACCTGCGGCGGGTCGTACGGCAGCACCTCCCACCGATGCCGCTCCAACGCCGCGTCCACCACCCGCACCACGAACTCGCGCTGCGCGGGCCACCCCGACTCGCTCCACGGCAACTCGTCCAGGTCGAACCCGTCGTTGCCGCCACCGACGCGGGAGTTGCAGCACAACAACGCGAACCGCAACTCCCACTCCGACTCCGCCAGATCACAGGCAGCCAGCGCCAACACGTCCAGGAACACCTGCGCGCCCCCGTTCGACACGTGCAGCACGGGCTCCGCCTCGTACACCGACCGCCCGAACGAACTACCCATCGCTCACCACCCCGGGAACCGTGTGGAAACCGTCCTCCCAGAGGTCCTCGTCCACGACGAACCTGGACGTCAAGAAGCAGTCGGGCTCGTCAGCGAACCCCGGAAGACCCCGCGCACGATCGACCCGCTCCCAGGCCCGGCGCTCGGACGAGTAGACACCCAAGACCTTGAGGTCGTCGCCCTGCTCCTCGTCCCAGACCAGCTCGCCCGCACCGTCCACGTGCTCGACCGACCCGTCCGCACTCCGGGCGTGCCGGACGTGCCAGAGCAGAAAAACCTCCACCCGCAGACCATAAGCGCCCGGACCGGACGAGTCGATCAGTGCCGCACCGCAACGGCCTCCACCTCGACCAGCTGGTCGTCGTAACCCAGCGCGGCAACACCGAGCAACGTGCTCGGCGCATCGTGACCACCGAACGCGGCGCGGACCACCTTCCACACCGCCACCAGGTCAGCCTGCTCCGACGAGCGCACGTACACCGTCGTCTTCGCCACCCCGTCCAACGACGAGCCCGCCGCCCGCAGCGCCACCTCCAGGTTCGCCATCACCTGCCGCGCCTGACCCACGTAGTCGCCGACGGCGACCGTCCGCCCCTCCTCGTCCAACGGGCACGCACCCGCCGTGAACACCACGCCCCGCACCGCCGACGCGTACGCGTACTCGGCGACATCGCTCAGCTTCACACCGCGAACCAGCTCAACACCCATGCCCCGATCCTGCGCACGGGATCAACTGGATTACTCGCCGACCAACCCGTCAGCGAACTCCCGCAACACGTCCAGATGCCCCACGTGCCGAGCCGTCTCCTGCACGACGTGCGCCAACACCCACCGCACCGTCCGATCCCCACCGACCTCGCGCACCGCCAGATCGTCAGGGCTCAACCCCGCCAACGCCTTCTCCGACCGCGTCCACTCCTCCTGGTACGCCGCCAGCACCGCCTCCGGAGTGTCAGCGGGGGAGAGCCGGAACTCCGCGGTCTCGTCCTCCGAGTCCCACAGCAACGGCACGTCCATTCCGCCGCCGACGTAGGACATCCAGAACCGCTCGACCGCCGTCAGGTGCTTCACCACGCCCAGCAAGCTCATCAACGGCGAAGCCGGCCAAGGCGTCGCCGCGGCCTGCTCCGGGCTCACGCCGAGCACCTTGTTCACCGCCGTCGCCCGCAGGAACGCGAGGAACTCCCACTGCAACCGCAGCTCGTCCTCGGCCCGATCCTTCGGCCACGATCGGGCAACGCCGTCGAGCCCCCACACCTCATTCGCCATTCCCCGGACCCTAGTCACGCCTACAGTCGGTGGTATGACAGATGACCTGGCCGACCGGCTCGACCGCGTCGAGAGCGAGCTGGCCATCCAGCGGCTCGTCCACGAGTACTGCCACGGCGCCGACAAGCAGGACCTCCGCCGCTTCTCCGCCGTCTGGCACCCCGACGCCGTCTGGGCGCCGAGCGCCGGACACCGCCTCGACGGCCTCGATGCCATCCGCGCGGGCATCAAGGCCGAGTGGCAGAAGTACCAGCAGATGCACCACTGGACCGCCAACCTCGTCATCACCCTCGACGGCGACCGCGCCAGCGGCGAGGCCGACACCGAGTTCTCCGTCCAGTTCCTCGACGGCTCCTGGGTCCGCGGCGGAGGGACCTACCGCGACGTCTACACCCGCCGGGACGGGATCTGGCGGATCACCTACCGCGAGGTCTCGACGTCCTTCGACATCGACCGCCTGCCGCCCGGCGCCAGCTCACCCGCCTAGGTCTGCAACCGGCTGATCCCCGCGCCGAGCTGACCGGGGGACGCCACCGACGTCTTCCCGCCGAGCAGCTGCTCCGCCAGTCCGGCCAGCAGCTGCCGGCCCGGGTCGCTGCTGCCCTTCAGCAACGGTGAGACGTCCTGACGGAACTCCACGACATCACCCGTCGCCTCGACGAACACCCGGCCGGCGAACTCCGTGCAGTTGTTCACCGGGGACTATTGAACGCCCTTCATTTTCGCTTCCACCGCGGCCTTGACCTGCTTCATCCTCGTTTCGGTAATGCCGAGGCAGCGACGCTTCGCGTGGTCGCGATTCGGACTCTCGTACGGACCGTCGAGGACTAGCCCTTCCGTGCCGCCAGCCCGCTGTGTGCGGTTTCCCCGAGTTGTCCGTGTAGACCAGCCAGGAATGACCGAAGTCGCCGGTGCCGAAAGCGTCGGTCGCGGCTTTCGCCATCTTGTCCCGGTCGGGGGCGCCGCTCTTGTCGGCACGTTTGGCCTCGATGATCCGCGAGGCGACCTCCTCCAGGTTCGACGGCACCGACCTGTTCGTGAGCACGCACAACGTGCCCTTCTGGTACTCGGTCACGGCTGCCGCTGCCCCCGGTAGGGCAGTGGTTCCCGCGAGGGCGACCGCGACGACAAAGACGAACTTCCGCATGACGAACCCCGTTCCCCGTGGATCTCCAGAAATCCAGACTGGTCGGGTCTCGCCGCGATTCCGATTACCCCGTCCGGTGAACGCGTGTGGCACTTGCACCAGATAACCACCAACGCCAGTTTGGTGGATAATTACTGTTATCCACCAAACGCGGATGGGGTTCCGGCGATACCGGCGGCCTCATCCGGCCGGGGAGCGAGGAATGTCCTTTCGGCATTCCTCGACACACTCCGGAACGTCCACTCGCCAGGCCCATAAGCGTCACTGTGACGAAACAAGGGCTGGTGGGCGGGACATGGGAGGGCGACCCCCAGGGGTCTCCCTGGCGCCTCCTGGGCGCTGCCCAGGGCTCAGTCGGCAGCGACAGTCACGAACGACGGCGACGAGCGCGCGGGATGATGCGACAGGCGCGCGCAGTGCGCACGACGCGACACAAAAAACTCGCGTCGAGGCTCCTCTCGATCACCAAATCCCCAGGTCGGCGAAACGCCGATAATCTACATTATGTCAACTTGGCGTTCGGAACCTCTCTCGTAGGCCCACTCGCGATACTCCCCTCCGCACCGGGTCGGCACACGGAGGGCGCGCCGTGGTGACGAACAGCCTTGACCCGAGTCCCCCGGACCGTGTCCTCATCGCCGGGGTCGACGCCTTCTGGTGCTCACCGGACTGGCACAGACGGCCGCAGCCGGTTGTCGTTCTCCCCTGCGTGCTGACCGGGCGAGATCGTTCCCAACCGTGACCGGAACGAACCTGGACGCTGATCATGGTTCGGGATAGTCGAGGGTCCGGGGCACCACGATCTGGTCGGAGGCGATCACCGTGGACGAGGACGAGTACGTGGAGCGGGTCGGCGCGGTGGGCCGGGCGTTCAGCCCGGCGGCCCCGATCACCGACCGGGATCTGTTCGCGGGCCGGAAGGCGCAGTTGCGGACGTTGACGAGCGTTGCCGCGCAACGGGGCCAGCACGCGTTGATCTACGGGGAGCGCGGGGTCGGGAAGACGTCGTTGGCGCGGGTGACGCAGAACCTGCTCCCCGATTCGGTTGTGGCGCCGTACTACGTGTGCAACTCCGAGGACAGCTTCAAGTCGATCTGGGCCGGGGTGTTCGAGCAGATCCCGATCCTGACGCAGGAGTCGCGGATGGGCTTCGGGCGGTCGGCGCGGCACGTGCTGCAGTCCGGCTCGGAGTTGCTGAGCGGCCGGGTGACGCCGCACTCGGTGGTGCGGGTGCTGGCGCTGCTGTGCGAGAGCGTGTCGATCGTGGTGTTGATCGACGAGTTCGACCGGCCGAAGGACCAGCGGGTGCGGACGTTGATCGCGGACACGATCAAGATCCTGGCGGATCGGTCGATCGCGGCGACCGTGGTGCTGGTGGGGGTCGCGGACACGGTGGACGAGTTGGTCAGCGAGCACGCGTCGATCCAGCGTTCGCTGGTGCAGGTGCAGATGCCGCGGATGACCGACGAGGAGCTGCGGGAGATCGTCCGGCGTGGCGTGCGGGCGGTGTCGATGGAGGCGCAGCCGAAGTTCGTGGACGCGGTCGCGGAGATGTCGCAGGGGCTTCCCCACTACACGCATCTGCTCGGCCAGTACGGGACGACGCGGGCGTTGGAGGCGGGTCGGTCGGTGGTGAAGCGGGCGGATTTCGAGGACGCGCTGACCGATGCGTTGGACGCGGCGTCGCAGAGCGTTCGCGAGCGGTACCACCGGGCGACGCAGAGCAATCGGGAGACGTTGTACAAGGAAGTGCTGTTGGCGTGCGCGGTGGCGGAGAAGGACGATCTGGGGTCTTTCGGGGCGCCGGACGTGCGGGAGAAGCTGCGGCAGATCACCGGCAAGGCGTATGACATCCCGGCGTTCGCGGTGCACTTGAAGAACTTCTCGTCGGAGGGGGCGCGGGGTGGGATCCTGCAGCGGATCGGCACGTCGCGCCGGTTCCGCTACAGGTTCCGCGATCCCCTGCTGCCGCCCTACATCGTGATCAAGGGGCGGATCGAGAAGCTGGTCTAGCGCCCCGGGCGAGGGTCATCTGGTTCCGTGCACGACGGTGGCGCCGAGGTCGTCGCAGTGGTGGATCTGTGGGTGGAAACCGTTGGTGGCGAGTGCTTCTGCGGTATGCGGGGCCTGGCGTCGGCTGGTCTCGATGAGGAGGTGGCCGCCGGGGGTGAGCCAGTGGGGTGCTTCGGCGGCGATGCGGCGGTGGAGGTCGAGCCCGTCGGTGCCGCCGTCGAGTGCGATGCGGGGTTCGTGGTCGCGGGCTTCGGGTGGCATGAGGGCGACGGCGTCGGTCGGGACGTAGGGGGCGTTGGCGACGATGATGTGGACGCGGCCGCGGAGTGCGGTGGGCAGGGCGTCGTAGAGGTCGCCTTCGTGGACCTCTCCCCCGTGCTGGGTGATGTTGTGGAGGGCGCACTTCACGGCGGCGGGTTCGATGTCGGCGGCGTGGAGTGCGATGCGGGGTTCGGTGGTGGCGAGTGCCGCGCCGACGGCTCCGGAGCCGCAGCAGAGGTCGACGACGACGGTGTGCGGGCGCAGGAGCGGCGTGGCGCGGTGGACCAGGTACTCGGTGCGGCGGCGGGGTACGAAGACGCCGGGTCCGACGGTGACGCGCAGGCCGTGGAACTCGGCCCAGCCGAGGATGTGTTCGAGTGGGAGGCCGGAGACGCGCCGGTCGACCATGGCGTGGAGTTCGGCGTGGTCGCGTGCGGCGGTGCTGAGGAGGCGGGCTTCGTCTTCGGCGAAGACGCAGCCGGCGGCGCGGAGCCGGGTGATGATCGCGTGGAGTGACATGCGGAGTGCCTTTCGCGGGTGACCCACGGGCGCTCTCGGGTGGCCCCTATGCGGTGGGCACAGCGGTGGGGACGAAGGTGAGCGCCCGGCCTGCACGTGCGGACATGGGTTCCCACCTCCCTCGCGGGTTCCGGCGATCGGACGGCGTCACCCTACCTGAGCGAGTCGAGCATGCGGGTGAGCGCGGTCATGGTGGCTTCGCGGTCGGCTTCGGTGTTGTCGGACCGGGCGAGCCAGAGCGCGGCTTCGTTCATGGCTCCGGAGAGCAGGCGGGCCAGGGGTTCGACGGGTTGGGGCGGGATGGTCCCGGCGGTGACGAGGGTGGTGAGGGCGTCGGTGAGGTGGCGGGCCGAGGACTGGTCGTCGAGGGTGCGCCACTCGTTCCAGCCGAGGACGGCGGGGCCGTCGATGAGCATGATCTGCTGGATCTCGGGGTCGGTGCCCGCGGTGAGGAAGGCGCGGCAGCCTTCGACGAGCTGGGTCCAGGGGTCGGGGTGGGCGTCGGCGGCGTGCTGGACGCGCTCCCCCACCTCGTCCTGGACGCGGGCGAGCACGTGCCGGAAGAGGGCGGCCTTGCTGCTGAAGTGGTGGTAGAGGGCGCCTTTGGTGACGCCTGCGGCTTGGGCGATGGTCTCCAGGCCGACGTTGTTGTAGCCGTGTTCGGCGAACAGGCGCCGGGCGGTGGCGCAGAGGGCGGCGGTGGTCTGTTCGCGTTGCTGTTGCTTGGTGGCCATGGTGGGCGTCCCCGTTGACATACCGACGGTCGGTTTCCTAGGGTCCAGAATACATACCGATGGTCGGTATTGTCGATCGGAGACGCCTCTCATGACTCTGACCAGCATGTATACCGTGATCATGACCGGCAAGGTGGCCGAGACCCGGGACTTCTACGTGACCAACTTCGGGTTCGAGGTGACCTTCGAGGCGGACTGGTACGTCAGCCTCCGGCTCGGCGGGCACGAGCTGGCGGTGCTCGACCCGACGCACCCGACCGTCCCCGCGGGCTACGGCGCGCCGGTGGCCGGACTGCTGCTGAACTTCGAGGTCGACGACGTCGACGCGGAGTACGAGCGCCTGGTCACCGGCGCGGGCCTTCCGTTGGCGCTGCCGTTGCGCAGCGAGGAGTTCGGGCAGCGGCACTTCATCGTCGCCGACCCGAACGGGGTGCTGATCGACGTGATCACGCCGATCCCGCCGACGGGTGAGTTCATCGAGCAGTACGCCGAGGACGCTCTCCCCCGCTGAGCAGTTCCTCGCGCAGCAGCGCGGCGAACTCCTCCGGCGCGTCGGTGAACCCGGAGTGCCCGCCGGGGAAGTCGACCATCTCGACGCCCAGCTGCGCGGCCAGGAACGCCGCGGGCCGGTACGGCAGGTGCTCGCGCGCGTCGCGCCCGCCCGCGAGGACCAGCTTCGCCGAGTTCTCCTTGAGCGCGGCCAGGTCCGGTCGGTACGAGGTGAACTGGCGCAGCTCGTGCTCCATGAAGATCGGCCCGTTCGCGGCCAGGCGCGCCATCATCGCCTGCGTCTCCTGCGTGGGCTCGGGCTGCTTCATGGGCTTCATGCCGATGTGCTTGGCGAACTCCGCGCCCGCCGCAGCGACACCGTCCGAGCGGAAGATCCCGTAGATCCGCGCGATGAAGGCTCGGTGGTCTTCGGCGTCGGGCAGGACTTCGAAGACCGGGGGCTCGTGCGCGACGACGCGGCGCACGCGGTGCGGGTGGCGGGCGAGCAGGTCCAGGGCGACGATCGCGCCCGAGCTGCCGCCGAAGACGTAGGCGGGTTCCTGTGGTGTGTGCAGGTCGAGCAGGGCCAGCGCGTCGTCGGCCTGGGTCTCGACGCGTTGGTCCTCGGGCGGCCCCGGGAACGGGCTGCGGGAGTAGCCGCGGGGGTCGCAGGTGATGACCCGGAAGCCCTCGGCCAGCAGCGCGGCCAGCTGGGCGAAGACCTGCGCGTCCCCGCCGCCGCCTGGCAGCAGGAGCAGTGCGGGGCCGTGGCCGGTGATCTCGTGGTAGAGCGTGGCGTTCATGTGTTCTTCCAGTTCGACAGGAGGAAGTGGAGTGCGTCGACCGCGCGTTCCCAGGAGGTCTGCACCGGACGGGAGTGGCTGAACCCGCCGGTGGCTTCGAGGTTGGCGTAGCCGTGGAAGGTGCTGCGCAACAGGCGTCCGGCGTCGGTGATGTCCGGCTCGGTGAGGCCGTAGGCGCGCAGTGTGGAGTGCGTGTAGTGGACGTGGCGGTGGAAGGCCTCGGACTCGGCGATGACGGCCGGGTCGAGGTGGATCTGCGTGGCGGCGTAGCGGCCGGGGTGTGCGACCGCGTAGGCGCGGTAGGCGTTGGCGAACGCGACGAGCGCGTCCTTGCCCGCGCGCCCCGCGAGGGCGGCGCCGATGAGGTCGCCCATCTCCCCCGCGGCGAACAGGGCCACGCGCTGCCGGAGGTCCCCGAGGTTGCGCACGTGCGAGTACATGCTGGCGTCCTTGACGCCGAAGTGCCTGGCCAGCGCCGAGATCGTGACGTTGTCGAACCCGGCGGCATCGGCCAGTTCGGCCGCCGCCAGGACGATGCGCTCGACGGTGAGACCCGCGCGGACCATGACCACCTCCCTGAAACTAGAGCCTCTAGGTTTGTGCCTAATCTAACTAGGCTGACGGATGATCACCAACGGAATTAGGGTGCGGGGATGGCTGGAAACCTGACGCGGGACGAGGCGCTGGAGCGCTCCCGCCTGCTCACCGTCGACTCCTACGCGGTCGAGCTGGACCTCACGACCGGTCCGGAGCGCTTCACCTCCACGACGGTGGCGCGCTTCCGCGGCTGCGGAGCCGGTGACGAGGTGTTCTGCGATCTCGCGGACGCGATCGTGCGCGAGGTGACGCTCAACGGCTCCCCCGTCGACCCGGCGCTCTACGACGCGGCGAAGGGGCGCATCCCGCTGACCGGGCTCGCCGAGGACAACGAGCTGCGCGTGGTCGCCGACTGCGCGTACTCGCGCTCCGGGCAGGGCCTGCACCGCTTCACCGACCCGGTGGACGGCGAGGTCTACCTCTACAGCCAGTTCGCGACCGCCGACGCGCACCGCGTGTTCGCCTGCTTCGACCAGCCGGACCTCAAGGCCGCGTTCGCGTTCACCGTCACCGCGCCCGCCCACTGGCAGGTCGTGTGCAACACCGCCGAGACCGCGTGCGAGGAGGCCGGCGAGGCCAGGCGGTGGAGCTTCCCCGCCTCGGAGCGGATCTCCACCTACCTGGCCGCGATCTGCGCGGGGCCGTACCACGTCGTGGCCGACGAGTACGCGGGTCGGATCCCGTTGCGCCTGCTGTGCCGGGCGTCGCTGGCCGAGCACCTGGACGCCGAGGCGATCTTCGACGTGACGCGGCGCGGGTTCGGCTTCTACGAGGGCGCGTTCGAGATGCGCTACCCCTTCGGCAAGTACGACCAGGTGTTCGTGCCGGAGTTCAACTTCGGGGCGATGGAGAACCCGGGCTGCGTGACCTTCCGGGAGCAGTACGTCTTCCGTTCCAAGGTCACCGACGCCGACTACGAGCGGCGCGCCACGACGATCCTGCACGAGATGGCGCACATGTGGTTCGGCGACCTCGTCACCATGCGCTGGTGGGACGACCTGTGGCTGAACGAGTCCTTCGCGACCTACGCGGCGTCGCTGGCGCTGGTCTCGGCGACGCGGTGGAGCGGGGGCTGGGCCAGCTTCGCCGACCGCTGCAAGGGGCTGGCGTACCAGGCCGACCAGTTCCCGTCGACGCACCCGATCGTCGCCGACATCGTGGACATCACCTCGATGGAGGTGAACTTCGACGCGATCACCTACCACAAGGGTGCGTCGGTGCTGAAGCAGCTGGTCTCCTCGATCGGGCTGGAGGACTTCCTGGCGGGCCTGCGCCTGTACTTCCAGCGGCACGCGTGGGGCAACACCACGCTGGCGGACCTGTTGCGGGCCGTGGAGGAGAAGTCCGGGCGCGACCTGTCGCGGTGGGCGGACCTGTGGCTGCGCACCGCGGGCCCGAACACGCTGCGGCCGGAGTTCACCGTGGACAGCGCGGGCAGGTTCAGCTCGTTCGAGGTGGTGCAGACCGCGCCGGAGGACTACCCGACGCTGCGGCCGCACCGCGTGGCAATCGGCTTGTACGACAAGGGAAACCGGCTGCAGCGGGTGGAGCTGGAGATCACCGGCGAGCGCACCGAGGTCGCCGAGCTGGTCGGTGTGGCGCGGCCGGAGCTCGTGCTGCTCAACGACGACGACCTGACCTACGCCAAGGTCCGGCTCGATCCGGAGTCGGTGGCCGCGATGCTGTCCGGGATCGGCGGTTTCACCGATCCGCTGCCGCAGGCCGTGTGCTGGACGATCGCGTGGGACATGACTCGCGACGCGGAACTGCCCGCGCGGGAGTACGTGTCGCTGGTGCTCGCCGGCGCGCCTTCGGTGGGCGTGAGCATCGTGCGGACCCTGCTGTACCAGGCGCGCATCGCCGCGCAGCAGTACACCTCGCCCTCGGTGCGTGAGGAGGTCGTGGGCGCGTTGGCCGACGGAGTGCTGCGCCTGGCGCGCGCGGCCGAAGCCGGTGCCGAGGAACAGCTGGCGTACATGCAGTCCTTCGCGGCCGTGGCGTGCACCGGGCCGCAGCTGGACGTCGTGGCCGGGCTGCTGGACGGTTCGACGACGCTGCCCGGGCTGAGCGTGGACACCGACCTGCGGTGGTCGTTGCTGCTGAGGCTCGTGGTGCACGGTCGAGCCGGTGCCGCGGAGATCGATGCGGAACTGCGCCGTGACGCGACCGCCAGTGGTGAGCGCAGTGCCGCCGCGTGCCGTGCGGCCCTCGGTACCGCGGAGGCGAAGGCGCAGGCGTGGGAGCGCATCGTCTGCGGGGAGCTGTCCAACGAGATCCTGCGGTCGACGCTCGTTGGCTTCCAGGACGTCGCCGACGCACAGCTGCTGGCGCCGTACACGGAGAAGTACTTCGCCGCGTTGCAGGCGGTGAGCGAGGTGTGGCCGACCGAGCTGACACGCGTGCTGGCCAGGGAGGGCTACCCGTCGTCGGCGGTCTCGGAGGAGACCTTGGCTCGCACGGACGCCTATCTCGCCGAGGCGCAGCCGCCGTGGTGGTTGCGGCGGCTCGTCCTGGAGAGCGGCGACGAACTCAAGCGCACACTGCGCGCGCAGAACGCTTAGGAGAGGTCGTGTACGGGTTCGTGGGCGCCGGTGAACTCACGACGGCCATCGTGGAAGGGCTCAGCGCAGGGGTCGCTGAGCCTCCCCCGGTGTTCCTCTCGCCCCGCAGTCGCAGTGTCGGACAGGAGCTGGCGAGCCGGTTCCCGAACGTGCGGGTGTGCCGCAGCAACCAGGACGTGCTCGACAGCGCGAGCTCGATCGTGCTCGCCGTGCGCCCGCCGAGCGCTCAGGACGTCTTGCAGGACCTGCTGTTCCGGCCGGAGCATGTCCTGCTCAGCGCGTTGTCCGGAGTACGGCTGGAGCAGTTGCGCGACTGGGCCGCACCGGCTGCTCAGATCGTGCGTGTCATCCCGCTGCCGCAGGCGGCGCGACGGCAGAGCTTGACGGTGGTGTACCCGGACCACGCGGTCGCCCGTGAGCTGTTCGAGCGCGTGGGCGGAGTTCTGGTGCCGCGCGAGGAGTCGATCTTCGAGCTGTTCAGCGCGGCGACGGCCACCTTCGCCGCGCACCTCGACTACCTCGCCACGATCGCGTGCTGGCTGACCGACCACGGTGTGGACTCCGAGGCCGCGACCGCGTACACGACGCACATCTTCGGCCAGTTGGGGCTGTCCTTGGCGCAGCAGACCGGTTCGCTGGCCGAGCTGACCGGCAAGCACATGACACCGGGTGGGCTCAACGAGCAGTTCATGAGCCAGTTGCGGAACGAGGGTGTGCCGGACGTCGTGCGCGGCGGCCTAGATCAGGTGCTCGCGCGGCTGAGAGGTGCGGAGTGAGGGACGAGTTCGTGCTCGCGGCGCAGTCGGCGGCGGAGTTGATCGGCGATCCGGCGGTGGGGGCGGCGTGGGACAGGCCGAGCGCGTTGCCGGAGTTCAGCGTCGGCGGTCTCGCCGGGCACCTCGCCTTCCAGGTGCTGGCCATCCCCACGATCCTGGCCGCGCCGATCCCGGACGAGCCCGTGGTGCCGCTGCTGGAGCACTACGCGCGCGTGCAGTGGATCGGCGCCGACCTGGACGACGAGATCAACGTCCGCATCCGTGACGGCGGTGAGCAGGAAGCCGCTGACGGGCACGAGGCGCTGTCCGCGCGACTGGACGCGGTGGTCGCCGATCTGCCGACGAGCCTGGCCGCCGCGTCGAACCGGCCGGTGCGGATCCCGTTGTGGGGGCCGTGGTCGCTGCTGCTCGACGACATGCTGGTCACGCGCATGATGGAGCTGGCGGTGCACTCCGACGATCTCGCCGTCAGCGTGGGGATCGCGACCCCGCAACTCCCCCGCGAGGTCATCGAGCCGGTGACCGATCTGCTCACGCGCCTGGCCGTGCGCCGCCACGGGCAGACCGCTGTCCTGCGGGCGCTCAGCCGCGCCGAACGCTCGCCGGGGAGCATCGCCGCGTTCTGATCTTGACCTCAACCGCAGTTCAGGTTCTAGCGTGATCGGCATGAGCGAAATCGACGGCGTGCTGGTGATCGGATCGACCGGGAAGGTCGGCGGGAACGTGGTGGCGGAGCTGCTGCAACGCGGAGCCCGCGTGCGCGCGTTCGTCCGCGACGCCGCCACCGCGGACGTGCCGGACGGGGTCGAACTCGCCGTCGGAGACCTCCACGACACCGCCAGTCTGACCAGGGCGGTGGATGGGACCAGCGCCGTGTTCCTGATGTGGCCGTTCCTGTCCCCCGAGGGAATCGAGGACGTCGTCGCGGCCGTCGGCGCGCGTCGGCTGGTCTACCTCTCCTCCTACGGCGTGGACGATTCCGTCGAGCGGCAAGGAGATCCGATCCACCAGCTGCACCACGACATCGAGCGCGCGATCATGGCGTCGCGGGCGGAGTGGACGATGCTGCGCGCGGGGACCTTCGCCGCCAACGCGCTCGGCTGGGCCGCGCAGATCCGCGCGAGCGACACCGTCAGCGAGGCGTTCGGGTCGGCGGCGCGCGCGGTGGTGCACGAGCGCGATCTCGCCGCGGTCGCCGCGAAGGTCCTCACCGAGGACGGGCACACCGGCGCGCGGTACGTGCTGACCGGGCCGGAGCCAGTGACCCACGCCGAGCAGGTACGCATCATCGGCGAGGTGCTGGGGCGGGACGTGCGCTTCCAAGAGCTGACCCCGGCCGCCGCCCGGCAGCGGATGCTGGAGCACGGCTGGCCGGTGGAGTTCGCCGATGGACTGCTGGGTGCCTGGGACGGCTTCGAACGCCAGCCGGTGCGCATCACGTCGACCTTCACCGAGCTGACCGGTACCGCGCCGCGGTCCTTCCGCGACTGGGTGCGCGACCACGCCGCCAACTTCGCCGCCTGACTCAGCAGTCGGGGATGCGCTTCTTGCGGGGGCGCCTGGTCTTGACGGGTGGGGGTACGGCGAAGGCCATGGCGGGGTCGCGGTCGGGTGGACCGGCCGCGACCCAGTCCCCCCGCTTGGCGGGGGCGAACGGGTACCAGCGGCCGTCGCGGCCCAGGCGCAGCTGGAAGCGGGGTTCGGTGAAGGTGAAGCGGTTCGTCGGCCCGTCGTAGCCCGTCTCGACGGTGAACTCCCCCAGTTCGGCCGCCTCCAGCGCGGTCCGCGCCCTGGCCAGCTCCAGCTCCGACGGAGTCCACTTCCCGTGCGCGACGGCGTAGCCCTCCCGGTCGCCGTAGAACCACGCCATGGCGTTCTCCTTCAGCACGGGGATCTCGCGCGCCAGCTCCAGGTCGGGGTTCTGGGCGATGAGCCGGGCCAGGTCCTCGTTGGTGTCCAGCCGCGGCTCGGGCTCGGGGTTGACGCTGTCGGCGAGCAGCCTGCGGGCGTGCCACACCGCGTTGCGGTACAGCCGCGGGATCAACGTGGCCGGCAGCCCCGGGGGCGGTGGCACGTCCAGCCCCGGCGCGGGGTCGTGCGGCACCTCGGCCGAGATCTCCGGCAACGGGCCGGGGACGCGGGCGTAGGCGTCGGCGATCGAGGTCCCGCTCGCCGGGGACTGCTGGGCGACGGTGCGGAACTGCAGTTCGAGCAGCAGCTCCTCCTCGTCCTTGCCCAGCAACAGGAACAGCAGGAACGGGTCGGCGTCCAGCAGCCACGCCGCCTGGTAGACCAGCGCCGCGGCGTGCTTGCAGCCCAGCGAGTGCCAGTCGTCGCAGTCGCACTCGGTCTCCACGCCGCCGGTGGTCGGGAACAGCGGCACCCCGATCCCCGCGGCCGTCTCGGCCAGCTCCACCGGCATCTCGTGCTCCAGCAGCGCCGCGATGTAGCCGGAGCGCCCGGCGAACTCCTGCAGCAGCCACTCCCACTCGCGGTCCTCGAACACCGGGATCTCCACGAGGGTCTCGTAGAAGTCGTGCCCCTCGCGCACCTCGGCGCTGATCCGGCCGGGGCTGACCGTGATCGGCCCGACCGTGCCGGTGTAGGCGATCTTGCGGCCTGCCTTGAGCTGCTCGGCGTCCAGCCCCGAGCCCTCCTCCAGCACCCGCGTCCACTCGCGGCCCCACCAGGTCTGCGCGACCGGGCCGAGACGTCGCTGCATGCGGCCGAAAGCGGGGAACCCGCGCGCCCTGCTCATCGCGGGCTCCTCAGCTCGACCAGGTTCGCCAGCTCCGCGTCGCCCAGCTCGGTCAGCGCCGCCTCGCCCCCGCTGAGCACCTTCTCGGCCAGGTCGCGCTTGTCCGCCAGCATCTCGGCGATGCGGTCCTCGATGGTGCCCTCGGTGACGAAGCGGTGCACCTGCACCGGCCGGGTCTGGCCGATCCGGTAGGCGCGGTCGGTGGCCTGCTCCTCCACCGCCGGGTTCCACCAGCGGTCGTAGTGCACCACGTGGTCGGCGCGGGTCAGGTTCAGCCCGGTGCCCGCAGCCTTGAGTGACAGCAGGAACACCGGTGACTTTCCGTCCTGGAAACTCTGGACCAGCTCCTCGCGGGCGGCCACCGGCGTCCCGCCGTGCAGCAGCTGCGCGGGCACCCCGCGCGCGGCGAGGTGGGACTGCAGCAACCGGGCCATCGCCACGTACTGGGTGAACACCAGCACCGCGCCGTCCTCGGCCAGGATCGTCTCCAGCAGCTCGTCGAGCAGGTCGAGCTTGCCCGAGCGCCGTGCCAGCCGGGAAGCGTCCTCGGCCAGGTAGTGCGCCGGGTGGTTGCAGATCTGCTTGAGCGAGGTGAGCAGCTTGATGATCAATCCGCGCCGGGTCATCCCGTCCGACGCGGCGATCTCCGCCAGGGTCTCGCGGACCACCGCCTCGTAGAGCCCGGCCTGCTCCCTGGTCAGCGCCACCGGGTGGTCGGTCTCGGTCTTCGGCGGCAGCTCCGGCGCGATGCCCGGGTCGGACTTGCGGCGGCGCAACAGGAACGGGCGAATCAGTCGAGCGAACCGGTCGGCCACAGTCGGCTGGGTCGCCCTCGCGTGCGAGGCTCCGGTCCGGTGCCGCTCGCCCTCGATCGGTTTCGCCCACCGCGTGCGGAACGCCGTCAGCCCGCCCAGCAACCCGGGCGTCGTCCAGTCCAGGATCGACCACAGCTCGGCCAGGTTGTTCTCCACCGGCGTGCCGGTCAGCGCCACCCGCGCGGTGGCCGGGATCGAGCGCAGCGCCTTCGCCGTACCGGAGTTGTGGTTCTTGACGTGCTGCGCCTCGTCGGCGACGACCAGATCCCACGAGTGCTCGGCCAGCAGCTCCGCGTCCAGCCGCATCGTGCCGTAGGTGGTCAGCACGAAACCGCCGTCGACACCGTCGAGGGTGCGGTTGCCACCGTGGAAGCGCCGCACCGGCGTGCCGGGGGCGAAGCGGTCGATCTCCCGCTCCCAGTTGCCCAGCAACGACGCCGGGCACACCACCAGCGTCGGCGCCTCGGCCGCGCGGTGCAGGTGCAACGCGATCACCGTGATCGTCTTGCCCAGACCCATGTCGTCGGCCAGGCAGCCGCCGAGGCCGAGCGAGGTCATCCTGGCCAGCCACCGCAGACCGCGCAGCTGGTAGTCGCGCAGCGTCGCGGCCAGCGCCTGCGGCTGCTCGCGCAGCTCGTCCTCGCCGTCCTGGGTGATCCGCTCCCGCAGCGCCTCCAGCCACCCCGTGGCCGCGACCGGCACCACCTCGCCGTCGACCTCGGTCGTCCCGGTCAGCGCCGCACCGAGCGCGTCCATGGCCTTGAGCGACTTCAGCGCGCGGTCGCGGGCCTTCGCGGCGAGCGCGGGATCGACCAGTACCCACCGGTCGCGCAACCGCACCACCGGGCGGTGGGACTCGGCGAGCTGGTCCATCTCCTCGCTGGTCAACGGGGTGTCGCCGAGCGCGAGCCGCCAGTTGAGCTTCAGCGTCCTGCCGCGCCCGAAGAACCCGGCCACGTCCGAGGGCTGCCGCTTGGCCTCGCCGACCACCGCGTGCGCGGTCAGGTCGCGGACGAAGTCCTTGGGCCAGTGCACGTCCACGCCCACCGCGGACAGCCGGGTCATCCCGGACCCGAGCAGGTCGAAGACCTCGTCGTCGCCGAGGGCCAGCTCGTCCGGCACCGAGGCGCTGAGCAGGGACTCCAACGGCGCCCACGCGCGGGCGGCCCGGCGCACCGCGAGCATGACGTCGATGTGCGCCCGCGCGCCGAAGGGGTGATCGGGATCGGCCCACACCCGCGCGGCGTCGGTGACCACGGACGAGTCCCCCAGGCTGTGCACCTGCACCACCACCTGGAAGCGCCCGCGGTCGAGGTCGCCGCCCGCCACCTCCACCCGCAGGGAGATCCTCACCCCGGCGTCGAGACCGGCCGAGACGTCCTCGGACCAGGGCCGCAGCCGCGGGACCTTGCGCGGCGCGGACACCAGATCGCTGCTGAACTCGAGCCGGCCGAAGCCGAAGGACGCCGCCTCGGTGCGGGGAAGCCCGTCGGCGACCGCGTCGAGGAAACCGCGCAGCGACAGCTCCGGCGCGGGCAGGTCACCGGTGTCGGTGGGGGTGGCGCGAGCTTCGGCGGGCATCGCGTCGGTCAGCTGGCGCAGCCGCGCGAGGTCGTCCTCGGAGAGCTGGCCGATCCGCCAGGCGTCGTTGTCCTCGTCGCTCACCCACGGCAGCACCCGGCCGCGCGCCACCAGCTGCAACGCCAGCACGCACGCCGTACCCCAGAACCGGGTGGCCGCGTGCGCCGACAGGGCGGAGCGGGCCCGGGTGAGCGCGGGAACGGCCTCGCCCACGTGCAGCCACGTCGCCGGGACCGTGTCGATCTCGCCTGTGGGCAGTCCCACGGACAGCGTGCAGGACTCGCCGATCGCCGGCGGCTGCGCGCCGTCGGGGCACCAGAACACCATCCGGCCCGCCCGCGGTGGATCGGCCGACTGGAACACGACCGCACACCGGCTCAGCTCGCCGACCTGCGCGGCGGTCAGGTTGACCCACTTGTGGCCGGCTGTCCGGGGCACCGTCACGCCTTCGCCTTCCGCATTCCGTTCACGATCAGCCGCAGGCCGCGCTCGAAGCGCTCGTCCGCGTTGCCGAAGAGCCCCTCACCGGCCTGGTGCGCCAGCGGCAGCTCCTCGGCGTCGATGCGCTCCGCCCGTGCTTGCAGCGTGTAGCGGGGATCGCTCGCCACCGCCTGTTCCTCCACCGCGTGCCCGGTGGCGTAGCAGTGCACGGTCATCAATCCGGCGACGCCCTCGGCCAGGCTGAAGCCCGCGTCGGTGAGCAGCCGCAGGGCCCTGTCCTGTCCTTTGTAGACATCGGTGCGGGTGAGGTAGGTGCCGCTGAAGACCTTCGCCCCGTCGCGGTGGCTCAACAGCGCCCCGCGCAGCGCCCGACCGTAGTTGACCAGCAGGTCGGTCCAGTCCTCGCCGTACTCCGCCGCGCCCAGCGCCTCCGCCAGCACCGTGCTGGCCATCTCGTCGACCAGCTCCTGCTTGTTCTTGAAGTGCCAGTAGAGCGCGGGCGCCTGCACGTTGAGCTCGGTGGCGATGCGGCGCAGCGTCAGGTTGTCGATCCCGACCTCGTCCATCACCCGCAGCGCCGTGCGCACGACGGTGTCGCGATCCAGGGCCATCGGAGTCCTCGCAGCTCGGGTCTTGACAGCTTAACAGCATTCAAGTAGTCCTTAACATCGTTAGATTTAACGACGTTAAGGAGTGTGGCATGATCCTCATCGCCGGGGCCGGGCCCACCGGTCTCACCCTCGCCATCGACCTCGCCCGCCGCGGCGTCGCCGTGCGCGTCGTGGACAAGGCCGAGCGGCACTTCGTCGGTTCACGCGGCAAGGGCCTGCAACCGCGCACCCTCGAAGTCCTCGCCGACCTCGGCGTTCTCGACGCGGTCCGCGCGGCGGGCTCGCCCTACCCGCTGCTGCGCATGCACGGCCCGGACGGCCACACCGACCGCTCGATGTTCGAGCCCGGCGGGGCCGAACCGTGGATGCTCGGCCAGGGCGAGCTCGAGGCGATCCTGCGCACGGCCCTCGCCGAGCACGGAGTCCAGGTCGAGCTCGCCGCCGAACTGACCGGCTTCACCCAGGACGACGACGGCGTCACGGCCGTGGTCAACGGCACCGAGATCCGCGCCGACCACCTGATCGGCGCGGACGGCGGGCACAGCTTCGTGCGCAAGCACCTCGGCCTCGCCTTCGTCGGCCACCCCGTTGACGAGCTGAAGATGGTGATCGCCGACATCACCTCGCGCGGCCTGGAACGCGACCGCTGGCACCTCTGGCCCCAGGCCCTGCCCACCATGATCGGCATGTGCCCCCTGCCCGGCGGCGTCGACCGCTTCCAGCTGACGATGGGCATCACCGACGAGCCTGACGAGATCACCGAGGACTACCTGCGTGCCGCCCTGCACGAACGCACCGGCCGCACCGACGTCACCGTCTCCGATCCGACGTGGACGTCGACCTACCGCTCCAACGCGCGCATGGTCGACCGCTACCGCGTCGGCCGGGTCCTGCTCGCAGGCGACGCCGCGCACGTCCACCCGCCCACCGGCGGCCAGGGCCTCAACACCGGAGTGCAGGACGCCTACAACCTCGGCTGGAAGCTCGCCGCCGTCCTCAACGGCGCGTCCGAGGCGCTGCTGGACACCTACGAAGAGGAACGCCTGCCGATCGCCGCCGGGGTGCTCGGCCTCAGCACCGACCTGCTCGGCAAGAGCATTCGCAAGGAGGAAGCGGGATTCAAGCGCGGCAAAGAAACCCAGCAACTCCACCTGAGCTACCGCGGCAGCTCCCTGGCCCGAGGCGAGCGCGGCGGTGACCACGTGCCAGGCGTCTTCGGCCCGGACTTCACCCTGCTCACTCCGGAGCAGTGCGAGCCCTACAGCTGCACGTTCGTGCTGGTCCGCCCGGACGGCTACATCGCGATCAGCACCGACGACCTCGACGACGTCCGCGACTACCTGCGGCACCTAAGGCTGCCCCTTCGCCCATTGGCAACCGCGCGCGGCGAGGCCAGCCTGGGCGGATGAAGATCAAGGCACTCGCCGTCGCCGCGACCACGCTGCTGCTCGCGGGGACGGCGCACGCCGGAATCCGCCAGTTCCAGGACGGCTTCGAGAACTCCCCCGCCACCGAGTGGACCGTTGTCGGGCACGCCGGGTTCGACGTCAACATCGGCAACGCCCGCTCCGGCCGGAACAACGCGTGGCTCCACGCCGGTGGCGGGGCGAGCGTCCAGTCCTACCTCAGCACCGAGGTGCACGCCGGCGTCAACGGCCCCAGCACCTGCACCGTGCAGGCCTACGCCAACGCGCTCAACGGCCGCAGCACGGAGATCGACGAAGTCTCCGTCTACGACGACACCAACACGATCAGCCGCCGGGTCCACATGTACCTGCACCCCGGCAGCGGTTACGAGCCGATCAGCATCGACGACATCAAGATCGACGGCTACCGGAAGTTCAAGATCATGTTCAGGCTGCAGGACAGCGGCAGGGGCCACGACGGCGAATGGGTCCGCCTCGACGACCTGACCGTCAGCTGCGCGTACTGAGCCTGCCCCGCAACGCCATGGCGGCGCGCACCCGGTCCTGGGCCAGCTCGCGCGCCGCCTCGTGCGTCGTGCGCTCCCGCCGCGCCGCCTCGGCGAGCACCAGTTCGGTGTTCGTGCGCAGCTTCGCCGAGATCGCCGCGAAGATCTCCCCGGGATCGGGGCGGAACGCCGAATAGCGGGCGTCCATCGCGAACGCGGCCGCCACCACACCACCGGCGTTGGCCACGAAGTCCGGCACCACCGTGATCCCGCGCTCCGCCAGCACCCTCTGCGCCCCGGGCGTGGTCGGCAGGTTCGCGCCCTCCACCACGAGCCGGGCCTTCACCCGACCGGCCACCTCCTCGGAGATCACGTCCTGCACCGCCGCGGGCACCAGGACCTCCGCGTCCAGCAGCAGCTCCTCGCCGGGCCGCAACAGCGGACCGCCGTACTCGCGCACCACGGCGTCCCCGTGCACGGCGCGCAGCTCAAGCAGCCGGGTGACGTCCAAACCGGACGGATCGTGCAACACCCCGTCCACTGTGGACACCGCGACGACCGTGGCGCCCAGCTCGGCGAAGCGCTTCGCCGCGGCCCAGCCGACCGCGCCGAAGCCCTGGACCGACACCCGCGCCCCCGCCAGCGGCACCCCGGCCACCGCCGACGCCGCCGAGGCCGCCTCCGCCACCCCGAACCCGGTCACGCCCAGCTCGTCGTAGGGCACCCCGCCCAGCTCCGCCGGAGTGCCCACCGCCGCGCCGCGATCACCCAGCTCGTCCTGCACGATCGCCGCGTCGCGCTCGGTCAGCCCCATGTCGAGGCCGAGCACGTACTCGCGCGGCACCTCGTTCGACAGGCGCCGCACGAACGCCCGCAGCGCCGCTTCCTTGTGCGGCGAGGACGGATCGAAGCGGATGCCCGCCTTCGCCCCGCCGTAGAACAGGTCGACGCCCGCCCACTTCCACGTCATCACCCGCGCGAGCCGGGCCACCTCGGCCACCGTCAGCGACGGGCTCATCCGCGTGCCGCCCTTGCCGACGCCGCGCGCGGCGTTGTCGATCACCAGCACCCCGCGCATGCCCGTGCGCGAGTCGGAGACGACGACGACCTTCTCCGGGCCCCACTCGTCGATCAGCTCGAACACGGGTCACTCGCCCGCGTTCACGGGCCGGTAGATCCGCGGATCGGTGGCGCGCATCGTGGTCGAGACGTTGTGCTGGTTGAAGCCCTTGAAGCCGCCGCGCCGGGCCAGGTTCTCCAGGTGCGATCCGGCGGCGCCGAGCCTGGCGAACTCCTCCGCGGTCTCCTCGCTGATCTGCCCGTCCGCGACCAGCTCGGCCAGCCGCAGCTGGCGCACCGGCCACCGCTCCGCCTCGGTGAAGGCCTGCCGCAGGTGCGGGAAGTCGGAGAACGGCTTCATGTGGCCGACCCCGAGCACCCCGAGGTCGACCCGCAGCCGGTCGAAGTCGAACTGCCCCTCCAGGTGGTGCATGCCCGCCGCCAGGACCGACTCGCCGTGCAGCGCGCACCACAGGCCGACCGTGCCGAGCTTGCCGCCCTCCGCCGGATCAACCGGTGCCAGTTCAACGGTGGCGAAGTCCAGGTCGACGTCCTCCGGGTTGAGGTCGACGTCGGCGAAGATCACTCCACCACAGCCGGGGTGCTCCAGCACCTGCGCGCCCCACCCGGCCTCCGCGCCCGCGTAGAAGCGCTCCCGCACCCCGAAACCCAAGGTCGTGAGCAGGGTGATCACCTGGTCGAAGCACGCCCGGCTGGACCGGAACGTGTGGTGGTCGTTGTTGCCCCAGCCCAGGCCGAGCCGGTCCTGCCGCGAGTGCTGGAGCACCGCGGCCGTGTTGCGCCGCTGCCAGTACTGCCGCTCCAGCTCCAGGAAGTAGCTCGCCGCGAGGTCCGCGCCGACGAGCTTCACCACCTGGCCCATCAGCTCCGTCGCCGCCCGCACCTCCTCGCGCCCGCCGAAGCCGCGCGGGCGCTCCGCCAGCAACCGCCACGCCTGCGCCGAGCGCAGCACCTCGCCCGGGTCGAACTCCTGCGGTGTGACACCGCACGACCACGACCGGCGCTCCACCCCGGCGATCACCACCGGGTCGTTCCCGGAGACCACGGCGCTGCGGAAACCCGACCGCGGGCTGCCCTGCACGCCGGCCGTCGAGCCTTGCGCGACCGCGAACACCCCCGCGTCGTCCACCCGCAACGCGACGCCACGGCGGTCGCTGGGCACGATCGCGGGCAGCTGCGCGCCGGGGTGCCGCCACAGGTCGGGCTGCACCTCGACGTAGCCGACCTCGATCAGCTGCTCGTCGGAGACCGGTCCGCCGATGTGGTCCAGCCAGTCCTGCAACCGCGTCGACGTCCGCGCTCCCAGACTCCGCGCGAGCGCCGACAGCCGCGGGCTGTTGAGCACCGCCGCGTCCACGAGCTCGTCGACCAGGGCCTCCGCCCTCGGTTGCAGCTCCCACCGGAACTCCGCCATCACCACTCCTAAACGCAGTTGAGTTCGGGCCGGTGCGCGTCTGTGCCGAAGCGCTGGGCGCTCAGGCCGGCGACGTCGATCACCGGAGTTCGTCGGAGGTACAGATCGCGCACCACCTCGCCGACCGCGGGCCCCTGGAGGAACCCGTGCCCGGAGAAGCCGGTGGCGTACAGGAATCGGCCGACCGAGGCCTCCTCGCCGATCAGCGCGTTGTGGTCGGGCGTGACCTCGTAGAGCCCGGCCCAGCCCGAGGCCACGCCGACGTCCAGCAACCGCGGCGCCCGGCGTCGGATGGCCTCGCTCAGCGCAGGAAGCCACGCGTCGTCGCGGTGCAGGTGGAACCCGGGCTCCTGGTCGGGATCGGACATGCCCATCAGCAGGCCGGAGCCCTCGCGGTGGAAGTAGAAGGTGCTCGCGAAGTCGATGGTGAACGCCAGCTCGGGAGGCAGGCCGGGGACCGGCTCGGTCACCAGGACCTGCCGCCGCAACGGCGTCACCGGCAGGTCCACCCCGGCCATCTCGCCCACCTGCCGAGACCAGGCGCCCGCCGCGCAGATCACCGTGTCCGTGGCGATCGAGCCCCGATCGGTGTGCACCGCGCGGACCTCGCCGCCCGTGGTCTCGATGCCGGTGACCGTGACGTGGGTGCGCAACCGCGCACCCAGCCGCCGCGCGGCCGTGGCGTAGCCGAGCACGACCGACTCCGGCGTGCAGTGCCCGTCCTCCGGGGAGAACGCCGCCGCGATCAGCCCCTCGGTGTCGATCAGCGGCGACAGCCGCCTGGCCTCGGCGACGTCGATCATCCGGCTGGGCACGCCCAGGGAGTTCTGCAGGGCCACGTTCCGCTCGAAGGCCGCCACGTCCTCCTGGCGGGACAACAGGAACAGGTAGCCGGAGCGGTGCAGGTCGATCTCCTGCCCGGGGCGCTCGGCGAAGCGGGCGAACGCCGCGAGGCTGCGCGCGCCCAGCTCGATGTTGATCCCATCGGAGAACTGGGCGCGGACCCCGCCGGCCGCCTTGCAGGTCGAGCCCGACCCCAGCTCGGCGCGCTCCAGCAGCAGCACGTCGCGCACACCTGCCTCGGCGAGGTGGAAGGCGATGCTCGTGCCCATCACCCCGCCGCCGACGATCACCACAGTCGCATGGGAAGCGCTGGCCCTGTTCACTTCAGGACAACCGGAAGTCCAGGTCGGCGGCGACCTCGAGCACGTCCATCTGCGCCTTCTGCAACCGGCCCGAGTAGTCCCAGTTCATCGACTGCCAGCGGGTGAACTGGTCCAGCACCCACACCCCGGACTGGCGCGAGCCGTTGCCCGAACGCCCGTTGCCACCGAAAGGCAGGTGCGCCTCGGCGCCGGAGGTGGAGTTGTTGACGCTGACCATGCCCGCGCCGATGCCCTCGCGGAAGCGGAACGCCTTCGCCGGGTCGGTCGTGTAGATCGAGCAGGACAGGCCGTAGCCGGGCAGGTTGCCCAGCTCGATCGCCTCCTCCAGCTCGCGGTAGGTCGTCACGCCGACCAGCGGGCCGAAGGTCTCCTCCAGGAAGATCCGGTCGCCGGAGCGCACCCCGTCCACGATCACCGGGTGGTAGAACAGCCCGGCCTCGGGATCGCCGACGAAGTCCTTGCGCGGGTTGGCCGAGGTGATCCGCCCCGTGCCGGTCGACCCCAGCACCCGGTGGTGCTCAGCGATCCACCCCAGGTGCCGTTCGTGGTTGTCGGCGAAGCGCTGGTCCAGTAACGGCCCGAAGAGCACGTCCTGCGCTGGATCGCCCACGCGCGCCGCTTCGGTCGCCGCGACCAGGCGGTCCAGGAACTCCGCGTGCACCGACTCGTGCACGATCGCGGTGCCCAGCGAGGTGCAGCGCTGCCCGGCGGTGCCGAACCCGGAGAACAACGCGCCCTCCACGGCCAGCTCCAGGTTCGCGTCCTCGGTGACCACCATCGGGTTCTTGCCACCCAGCTCCAGGCACGGGGTCTGCAGGTGACGGCCGCACAGCTCACCGATGCGCGAGCCGACCTCGCTCGACCCGGTGAACCCGACCTTCTGCACCAGCCCGTGCTCCAGGGACCGCTCCAGCCCGCTGAAGGTCTCCGGCCCCTCGGCGAAGACCAGGTTCAGCACGCCCTCCGGGAGGCCACCCCGGGTGAACAGGTCGAACACCGCCTTCGCGCTGGCGGAGGCGTACTCGGCGGGCTTCCACACCACCGCGTTGCCGCACAGCAGCGCGGGCACCAGGTACCAGGACGGCACCGCGACCGGAAAGTTCCCCGCGGTGATCACCGCCGCCACGCCGACCGGGGCGCGGAAGGTGAACAGCTGCTTGTCCGGCATCTCCGACGGCACGGTCTGCCCGTACAGGCGGCGGCCCTCACCCAGGAAGAAGTCGCAGGTGTCGACGATCTCCTGCACCTCACCGCGCGCCTCCGCCAGCGGTTTGCCGATCTCCCGGGTCACCAGCCGCGCCAGCGCGTCGGCGTTGGCCGAGACCAGGCGGCCGATGTTGGCGATCACCTGGCCGCGCACCGGGGCCGGGACCCCGGCCCACTCGCGCTGCGCCGCCCTGGCCGCCTCCGCCGCCCGGACGAAGGTGCCCGCGTCACCCAGCTCGACCTCGGCGACCAGGTCGGCGGTGTCGGCGGGGCTGGTCGAGCGGTACACGGTGCTTCCCGGGACGGGGGTGCCTGCGACAACGGAGGCGAGACGAGACACGGGGAGTCCTTCCTTGGGCGTCACCCCACCTTGGCGGCGCGGGCCGACGCGGCCAAGAGGGAGCAGACCGCGAGCTGATGGCCTTGAGCGTAAGTTGTGCTGATGCTCAACCCGTTGCACCTGCGCACGCTGTCCGCCGTGGTGCGCACCGGGTCCTTCGCCGAGGCCGCCCGCGAGCTCGGATACACCCCATCGGCGGTGTCCCAGCAGATCTCCGCACTCGAACGCGCGATCGGCATCCCGTTGTTCGAACGCGCCGCGCACAGCGTCCGCACCGCCGACGCCGCCCGGTTCATCGCCGAACGCGGCGCCGAACTCCTGGCCGCGCTGGAAGGACTGGAGGAGGAGATCGGCGCGTTCACCTCCGGGCGGCTCGGACGATTGCGTTTGGGCACCTTCCCGACCGCCGGTGCGCGCGTCGTGCCGCACGCCATCGCGAGCCTGACCCGCGACCGGCCGGAGGCGGAGATCCTGCTCGACGAGAACGAGCCGGACGACTGCCTGCCCGCAGTGCTGCGCGGCGACCTCGACATCGCGCTGGTCTACGCCTACGACCTGGTGCCCCGCAGCTGGCCGGACGAGCTGACGGCAACGCCGTTGCTGGACGAGACCCTCGTCGTTCTGCTGCCCACCGACCACGCCGCGACGCGTGGTGACCGCGTCCGGCTGGAGTCCCTGCGCGAAGCGACGTGGATCGCCAGCCGCGACGGGTCAGCGGGCTCGACGTGCCTGTTGCGGCTGTGCGCCGCCCATGACTTCGTTCCGCGCATCGCCTACCGCAGCAACGACTATGACGTGGTCCAGGGCCTGGTCTCGGCGGGTGTCGGAGTCGCTCTGGTTCCCGCGTTGGGCCATCAGCCCGCCAACGACCTCCGCGCGCTGCGCCCTGCCGGTGATCCCGTGCGGCGCAGCGTCCTGGCCCTGCACCGCACCGCGAACACCAATCCCCTGCTGGTCCCCGCGTTGGCGGCCTTGCAGGCCGCGTGCCGGGCGGTGGCAGGGGAATTCCTCACGCCGGCGGGATCTCGTTGAGGTCGTGGAAGATCTGCTTCCCGGCGGCGCGGGCGATGCGGACCATCTCATCGGCGCCCTGGGAGGACAGCCCGCCGATGCGGAGAACGGCGTCGCAGCGCGCGGGCAGCCGCTCGGCGTAGGGCGTCGAACGCCGCATCGCCGACCTTCGTGGACCCGGCGAGCACCGACAGCGGCAGCGCGGCCTCGTGCATGGCCGTGACGTTCGCGGCGAGCTTGGCCGGGTCGTCGCCGGTGCCCGACCGGTACGGGCCTGCGACCAGGATCATCAGGTGTGCCATGGGGTTCTCCTCGGTCAGGCCAGGTGGACCGTCGCGCCCGCCGCGCGCAGGGCGGCCAGCGTCTCCGGACCGTTGGGGTGGGTGGACTCCTCCGCCGCGGCGGAGTCGGTGACGAAGTGGTGCACGGCGTCGAGCCCGGCGATGCGGCTGAAGGCCCGGGTGCCGAGCTTGGTCGCGTCGGCGACGGCGATCGTGCGCTCCACCCGCGTGAGCGCGAGCCGCTTCACCTCGGCGTCCTCCACGGAGAACTCGGAGTAGCCGTCCTCGGCGTGCACGCCGCCCAGCGACAGCACGAACGCGTCGAAGCGCAGGTCCGCCAGCGCGTGCAAGGTCAGCGGCCCGACCAGCGACTCCTCGGCGGGGCGCGGCTCACCGCCGACGATCAGCACCCGGATGCCCGGGACGTCGGCCAGGCGCGCTGCTGCTTGGAGGCTGAGCACGGCGGCGGTCACCGGGCCTAGTGTGTCGAGCTGAGTCGCGAGGTGGACGGTGTCGTTCCCCGCGTCGAGCAGCGCGGTCTCGCCTGAAGTGATCATCTCGGCGTTCAGCTCGGCTATGCGGTCCTTCGTGGCGCGCTGCCACCGCGCACACGCGTGACGAGGCCCTGCTCCCGCAAGGAGTCCAGGTCGCGTCGGACGGTCATCTCCAAGACGCCGAGCCGTTCGGCCAGGTCAGCGACGGAGATCCGGCCCGCCACCTGAACGATCCGAAGTGCGGCGGACGACGAGGTCGACGGCTCGACGCATGGCCGCTCGCACCTGCTCCGGAGAGCCACCACCGCGCAGGCTGTCGAGCGCGGCCGCGTTGATCGCCCCCAGCAGCGCTCCGACCAGCGCGATCGCGTCGACCCGGTCGAGTTCGTCGGCGTAGGCGCGGTGCAACGCCTCGGCCATCTCCGTCTGCCCGGCCACCATCCGCTGCATGAGGCCCGTCTGCAGCGCGGGAACCGTGGCGATCAGGTTGGCGCGCACCGCCGCGAGACCGCTCGGAAGGTCGTTCTCCCAACTGTTGGCGATCATCCGCTCGGCTGCCTCTGCCAGGGCTTCGCCCACGGACGCGCCGGGCCGGGTTTCGGCGAGCGCGCGCACACCGAGGTCGATCCGCGTCTGGGCATTGGCCAGCAGCAGGTCCTCCTTGCTCGGGAAGTGCAGGAAGAACGTGCGCGTGGACAGGTCGGCAGCCGCGGCGATCTCGGCGACCGTCGTCTGCTCGTAGCCCTTGCGCTCGAACAACTCCGCCGCCGCCTCGACGATGGCGGCACGCGTGCGCTGCTTCTTGCGCTCCCGGCGGCCCAGTTCCTCGACCATGCACGGCAGGTTACTACACCCATGGCACTGATACTGTCGATGCATTGATTCATCGAGTGCACTGAAATGGAGGCGGCTGCCATGGGATCCCTGAGCGGACGGGTCGTGCTCATCACCGGGGCCGGGCGGGGCATCGGCAGGGAAGAAGCCCTCTACTTCGCCGCCGAGGGCGCGAAAGTCGTCGTCAACGACCCGGGCGTCGCCCCGGACGGCTCCGGCGGTGACCGCGCTGTGGCGGCAGCGGTGGTCAAGGAGATCACCGCCCGCGGCGGAGCCGCCGTGGCCAACACCGACAGCGTCAGCGACTTCGACGGTGCGCGCCGCGTGGTGGAAGCGGCCGTCGACGCCTTCGGCGACCTGCACGTCGTGATCAACAACGCGGCCGTGCACCGGGACGCTCCCCTGGTCGGCGTGACCGAGGACGCCTTCGACGCCGTCGTCGCGGTGAAGCTGAAGGGGACCTTCGCGGTCAGCCACTGGGCGGCGCGCCACTGGCGGGCGAGGTGGGAGTCCGGCGACCGCGTCGACCGGGCGATCATCAACACCTCGTCGGGCTCGGGGCTGCTCAACCCGTTGCCCGCGCACTCCAACTACGCCGCGGCCAACGCCGGTGTCGCCGCGCTGACCGTCGTGAACGCCCTCGAACTCGGCCGCTACGGAGTGCGGGTGAACTGCCTGTCCCCGTCGATGGCGCGAACCCGGCTCACCGCCACCGTGCCGGGCATGGGCCAGATCCCCGAGGAAGGCGCCTTCGACCCGCTGCACCCCGGCGTCTGCGCTCCCGTCGCCGCCTACCTCGCGGCTGAGGACTGCCCGATGACCGGGCAGGTCCTGTCGGTTCGCGGCGGCTCGGTCGCGATCAATCAGGGTTGGTCGCGCGGCGCCCAGATCGCCAAGGACGACGCGCCGTGGACCGTGGCCGAACTCCGCACGGCCCTGGCCGAACTCCCCCGTGACGACGTGTTCGACTCGCTCGGCACCGCCCTCGGCGGCGCACTCGGGTCCGGCGGACGGGACAAGCTCCAGCAGATGATCAACGCGCTGCTCGACCGCTAGTCCGGGAAAGAAAATGGCCGCTGGGGGCCGATCCTCCCCAGCGGCCGGGTGACGCGGCGGTCAGGCGCGCTAGGTTGCCTTCCCCCGCATCCACCACCGCTTTTTCGCGGTGACGCGAACGCGGCGGCCGGTGCGCATGGCCCGCTCACGGCGGTAGGCGACCTCGGCCTTGACCTGTTCCTGGTTCCACATGTCCACGTCGGACCCCTTCGCTCTCGGTGTGAGCACAAGAGTCGCCGTAAGGCGTGGGGCCGGACATCGGATGATCACGTACATCGGGCCTTACGAGCCCTTACATACGACCGTTCGGGCCCCCTTACCCGACACGCGAGGGGGCCCGAACGGCCATGGTGGTGTCACGATCACGCCCCACCAATGGCGCAACGCCAGGAGGGCGCCCCTGCCGCACCCTGCTGCCGTCATCGTGACAACCCGACCGGAAAGTCCACAGTGGACCTCCGGGAGGCTTGTTGTTGAACGTGAAACAAGCATGCGCCCGCCATGCTCGGTTACCGAAGCGGAAACACCTGTTCGTTAGCGATTCGTGGCTGGATCACACCCGCGCTCACGTCCACCGGGTCGGCACCTCGAGCCCCCGTTTGACCACGTCGAAGACCGGCATCGTGTCGTAGCGGCGGACGTTGTCGTCGCTGAGGAACAGCTGCGCGGCGACCTCCCGGCAGTGCGCGATCCCCGACGCCACGAGCAGCAGCGCGTAGTCCCACTTCCCGGCGAGCGAGTAGCACTGCTGCACCTCCGGCAACCCGCGCACGCGCTCGGTGAACCGGCGGTGGTGCTCGACGGACTCCCGCTCCAACGCCACCAGCACCAGCGCGAACATCGTCTGCCCGACCACGTCGGGGTCCAGCACCGCGATCTGCCGCTGCAGCAACCCGCTCTCCCGGTACCGCGACAGCCTGCGCTGCACGGCGCTCGGGGACAGGCCGACCGCCTCGCCCAGCTCGTGCAGCGTCCGCGCCGCGTCCTCCTGGACAAGAGCGAGCAGGCGGTGGTCGACGTCGTCCAGCGGTGCTCCCACGCAAAAATTGTGCGTGCGGGCGGGCGAACTTTCAATCGGGCCCCGCCCCGCTTCGATTAGCGTCCTCGATCGTGACCACCCCCGCGCTGGACCTCGCAGGCATCGAACGCGCGAGCAAGGAGATCGACCCGGTCTTCCGGGACAGCCCGCAGTTCGTCGAGGAGAGCCTCAGCGCGCTGCTCGGCCGCCAGGTGCTGGTCAAGCTGGAGACCGCCAACCCGCTGCGCTGCTTCAAGGGCCGCGGCGCCGACACCTTCGCCGCCCGGGTCCCGAGCGATGTCGAGCTGGTCTGCGGCTCGGCGGGCAACTTCGGTCAGGCGCTCGGCTACGTCGGCCGGTCCAGGGGCATCCCGGTGCGCGTGTACGTCGGCGAGGACGTCAACCCCGACAAGCTGGCCAGGATGCGGGCCCTCGGCGCGCACGTCGTCGTCTCCGGCCCGGACTGCGACGGCGCCAAGGACGAGGCCCGCGCCTACGCCGCCGAGGCGCCCGGCAGGCTCTTCGTCGAGGAGGGCGCCGAGAGCGCCATCGCCGAGGGCAACGGCAGCATCGGCGTCGAACTGCTCGCCGCCGGCAGCTTCGACACCGTCGTGGCGCCGGTCGGCGACGGGGCGTTGATCTCCGGCCTCGCGGCCTGGATCAAGCACCACTCGCCGCAGACCCGCGTCGTCGGCGTGTGCGCCGCCGGAGCACCGGCGCCCGAACGCAGCTGGCGCGCCGGTACGGCCGTGGCGACCGACTCCGTCAACACCATCGCGGACGGCATCGCCCTGCGGCGCCCCGTCATGGACGCCGTCGACCGCATGCGCACCCTCGTCGACGACATGGTCCTGGTGAGCGAGTCCGCGCTGCTCAAGGCGATGGGCCTGGCCGCCCGCACGGTCGGCGTGCTCCTCGAACCGGCGGGCGCCGCGACCCTCGCCGCCCTGACCGAACACGACATCCCCGGCGAGCGCGTCGCGATCGTCCTGACCGGCGCCAACCCCCGCCCCGAGCACGTCCGCGCCGCCCTGCTCACCACGTGACGCCCGAGGAGTCGCCACCCTTGCCCGTTCAGGATCAAACCTGCGTCTTCTGCGCCGTCGCCGCCGGGAACGCGCCCGCCACCGTCGTGCGGGAATGGGAGGACGTGATCGCCATCCGGCCCCGCCCCTGCGGCGTGAACGACGGCCACGTGCTGGTCATCCCTCGAACCCACGTCGCGGACGCGAGCGTCGACCCGGCGGTGTCCGGGCGCGTCATGACCTGCGCCGCGGAGCTGATGGCCGAGCACGAGGCCGCCAACATCATCACTTCCCGCGGAGCCGCGGCGACGCAAACCGTCTTCCACCTCCACATCCACGTGGTCCCCCGCGAAGAAGGCGACGGCCTGCCATTGCCCTGGACGCCTCAGCAGACTGCCGGAGGTGCGCGGTGAGTTCTGCCCTGAACGTGGTCTGGGCCCGCGAGCCGATCCCCACCGGCCCATCGGTCTTCCTCGCCGGGCCGACCCCGCGCGCCGGCCGTGAGGTCCCGTCCTGGCGACCCGCCGCCGTCGAAGCGCTGGCACAGCGATGGACGGGACCAGAACCGTTGATCGTCTTCACGCCGGAGTCACGCGGCGGCAAGCGGGCCGCCCACTACGACGACCAGGTCGACTGGGAGATCTCCGCCCGCGCGACCGCGACCGCGATCCTGTTCTGGATCCCCCGAGATCTGCGCACCCTGCCCGGCTTCACCACCAACGTCGAGTTCGGCCTGGATGTCGGCACCGGTCGCGCCGTGCTCGGCTGCCCACCCGACTGCCCGAACCCCGAGCGCAACCGCTACCTGATCTACGTGGCCCGCCGCCACGGAGTGCCGGTGTGCGAGACGCTGGAGGACACCGTCGCCGCAGCCCTCGCGCTCGTCACCGCTCAGACCACCTAAAGCGCGAGCGGGTAATCCACCCTGATGTTGCGCAGCGGCTTCTGCTCGACATCGATCCACCGCGGTGGAATGAAGCTCGGTATCCCCTGCTCGAAAACGATCCTCCACTCCTGCTCGTGCATCACGTGATGGTGATGCACGCAGAGCAGGACGAGGTTGCCGAGGTCGGTGGGTCCGCCGTCGATCCAGTGCCACACGTGGTGGGCTTCCGTCCACCCCGGTGGCCGATCACAGCCCGGGAACGCACACCCCTTGTCCCGCACCGCCAACGCCTTGCGCTGGGCCACCGAAGCGGTCCGTCGTTCCCGCCCCAGATCGAGAGGTTCACTGTTCCAGCCGAGGACGGTGGGGAGGATCCCGGCGTCACAGCACATCTGCCGCACCAACCCCGCCGACACCCGATCACCGGTAGCGGTAGTGCCGCTACCGAGCATCGCCAGGAGTCTCTCGAAGTCCATCGTCACCACCACGGTGGGGCGTCGTCCCCCGGTCTCGGGGAGATCCCCGGTCGCCATGGCCAGGTCGATGACCTCCTCGAACGCATCGGCATACCGCTGCCCGGACGTTCGGGGGTCTTTCTCCCCGTCGACGGTGCGCGGCTTTGCCAGCGCATCGAGGACAGTTTTGATCTTCTGTCCGGCGATGAGCGGGAAGACGCCCTTGAGGTGCAGCGACCCGTCCTGATCACTGGCCATCCGCAACTCACGGCGAGCCACCGCCTCCTGTTCGTCGCGGAAGGTGCCGTCCGGGTCGAGGACACTGCGCAAGTACTTACCCGTGAGCATCAGATCACGCGGATGCATCGTCGGCGCCACCCGCGCCAGGTACTGCTCGGCTTCCTCACGACGCTCAGACGGGATGCGGTTGACCGCGTCGGCGATCACCAGCGCGTGTCGACCACTGATCTCCCCGGCATACATCCGCTCCCGCGTCGCGGGCAACGCGGGGAGTTCGTGCACCAACCGGGCACGCCGCTGCGCCTCGGCAGGTTCGAGTTTCACCTTCGACCGCAACAGCACCGCGAGGTTCTTGCAGCTGTGCGCGGTGTGCAGGCCCTGGGACTCCGCCTCGGTCGCGGTATCAGTAGCCGCGGCGAGAACCAACGCCGCCACCGTCTCCCAGTCCTGCAACCGCTCCACCAACCCGTCACCGGTGGACTTATAGTCATCGGCCTGCGCGAGATGGCGTTTCATCAAGTGGATCAATGCCTTGGGATTCACCACGTTCACCCCCCTTCCGACTCTCTTCCATTGTCCCAAAATGAAAGATCGACATCGAATCCCGAGAGGGCGAATTCCCAGGCGCGACAACAGTTTTCATACCCCAGTCCATTGTGGACAAAGTCAGGTTCCAGCAAACGCAAGCCGCAAACGGAATCGAGGCTTTACCTGGGGTGCGCGTGCCATACGCTTCCCGCGAGGGCCGGAGTTTCATCCCGTGCCCCCGAGAGGCCCACGGGCACGCGCAAGGTGCCCCAGGTCAAGCCGACCCCACGCTGAAACCGGCCTAGCGAGCACGACGCATCGCCGCGAGCAGCGCGCGACGAATTCGAGTGGAGCGGACGGCCTCCGGAGTTGCGGCGCTGCCACCACGCGTTGTTTTCCAAGCGCTGCAGGGAGAAGCCCCTTACCTCCACGGCGGCGCGGAGAGGGGCGAACAGCGGCGGGTCGGGCGGCGAGACGCTGAAGGTCCACCCTGACCAGGGGTCCTGCGGGGTGCGGCGGGTCCAGTGGAACTCGACCTGCGCGTAGCCGTGGGTCAGCGAGGTGCGGCCACGGGCGACCACGAAGTCGGAACCGAGGATCGACGCGACCTCCTCGGGCGTGCGGCAGGCGTCAGCGCCGTGCACGGTGCCCGAGGTGATCACATCGACCAGGTAGTCCACGACAGCAATCCAAGTCGGACGGCTACGCCGTGGGGGCCACCTAGAGCAACCTGAGCTGCGTCGCCTTGCGGCGCGGCGGGTTCGCCTCACCGAAGCGCTGCACCACCTCCGGGCCCAGATCGGCCAGGAACGGCGACGGCGGCATCGGGCGGGACGTGCCCTGGCGAACGCGCTGCGCGGCGTGGCTGAGGTAGAGGTGCCGCTGAGCTCGGGTCATGCCCACGAAGAACAGCCGCCGCTCCTCGTTCTCCTCCTCCGGGTCCGGGTCGGCGCCCGGCCACCGCAACGGCAGCAGCCCGTCCTCGCAGCCGACCATGAACACCACCGGGAACTCCAAACCCTTCGCGGCGTGCAGCGTCAGCAGCGCCACCAGGTCGGCCTTCGGGTCCCACGTGTCGACCTCGGCGCCCAGCGCGATCTCGGTGCGGAAGCGCTCCAGGTCGTCGCCGCAGCGCCGCGCCAACGGGGTGAGCAGGTCGACGGCCGCGTGCGTCTCCGCCCTCGCCGCCCGGTGGATCCGCTCCAGCACGCTGCCGGACGTGCCCTCGAAGTGCAGCTCGCGGACGATCTCCCGGACCCCGGGACGGTCGGCGAGGCGGTCGTGGGAGCGCTTCTGGAACGGCACACCCGCCCTGGTCAGCGCCTCCATGATCGCTTTGGCCTGGGCGTCGGTGCGGTAGAGCACGGCGAAGTCGGCGAAGCCCAGCCCCTCGGTGCCGTCGCCGGTGACGCGGCCGCTGTCGAGCGAGTGGAACGACGAACCGCCCAGCAGCTGGTCGATCGTGCGTGCGACGAACGCGGCCTCACCGTGCTCGTCGGAGGCGTGGTGCAGGCCGATCAGCGCGGGCTCGGGGTGGTGCCCCGCGGCGGTCAGCTCGCGCCCGGGGACGAGCGTCGTCGGCGTGATCGCCCGCACCGCCCCGGCCAGGATGTGCGGCCCGGAGCGGTAGTTGCGGGTCAGCTGCACCGTTCGCGCGCCGGGGTAGTCCTGCTGGAACCGCAGGAAGAAGCCGACGTCGGCACCGCGGAAGCGGTAGATCGCCTGGTCCGGGTCGCCGATCGCGGTCAGGTTGCCGTCCTCGGGCGCGAGCAGCCGCAACAGCCGGTACTGCGTCTCGTCCACGTCCTGGTACTCGTCGACGGAGATCCACTGGAAGCGCTCGCGGTAGTGCGCCGCGACCTCCGGTTCGGACTCCAGCAGCCGCACCGGCAACGTGATCAGGTCGTCGAAGTCCACGAGGTCCTTCGCGCGCAACGCCTTCGTGTAGCGATCGGCGAGCGCCGCGTCCTGCGGCAGTTCGGACAGCGCGCGTTTGGCCGCCCCTTCGTCGTCGAGCAGCTCGGTCAGCACGCTCAGCTGCGCGGCCTCGTCGGCGATGCCGAAGCGCGAGGTCAGGCCGACGCGGGCGTGTTGCTCGCGCAGGATGCGCACGCCGAGCGAGTGGAACGTGGCGATGGTCAGCTTCGGCGCGTGCCCGGGGACGAGCGCGGTGAGGCGTTCGGCCATCTCCTCGGCGGCGCGGCGGGTGAACGTGATCGCCAGGCACCGCTCCGCGGGAACACCGCACGCGGTGACCAGGTGGGCGATCTTGTGGGTCAGCGTGCGGGTCTTGCCCGTGCCCGGACCGGCGATGATCAGCGATGGGCCCTCGGTCAGCTCGGCCGCCGCGCGCTGGTCCGGGTCGAGCCCGCCCAGCAGTATGCCGTCGGAGACCGGAGCCGGACGCGCGGGCTCCTCGGCGACGGGAGCCGAGGCGGGCGCCGCGCAGGCCTTGGGCTCGGGAGCGGGCTCCGGAGCAGTGCGGGCGCTCGACCCCGCAAGCGGGTCTTCGATCTCGACGTCGAACAGGCTCAGCGTCGCCTTGGACTTCGCGCGGTGCAGCTCCCCCGGCTCGAAGAGCTTGATCACGCCGTACTCGCCGTCGAAGCCGGAGTGGCGGATCACCTCGCCCCGGCGGAGCCTGCCGATCGCCTCACCGACCAGGGACGAGGACGCGGCGAGGTCGTCGAGGGGCACATCGTCCAAAATGGACAGCTCTGGACCGTGGGCCGCGGTCAGCGCGGCGACCTCGGCCTCCACCTTCTTGCTCTTCGGGCCGACGCCCAGGATCTCGCTCATGATCTCCGGGAGCGGGATCAGGTTGCGGAACCCCGCGGCGCCCTCCGGCCGCGTCCCGTAGGGCCGGTCGGCCAGCTCGGAGATCCGGTTCAGCACGCCGACGGTCAGCGGCTTGCGGCACTCCGGGCAGATCGCGTTGTGCTCGCGGGTCTGCGCGGGCTCCATCCGCACGTCGCACTTGCGGTGCCCGTCGAGGTGGTACTTGCCCTCCTCGGGGAAGAACTCGACCGTACCGCCGAAGCCGTCGCCGGTCTCCAGCGCGCGGCGGATCGCGAAGTAGTCCATGCCGGTGTCGAAGACCGTCGCCTCGCGCCCGAGCATCGGCGGGGAGTGCGCGTCGGAGTTGCTGACCAGCCGGTACTTGTCCAGCCCGGACACCTGCCAGTTCATCGCCGGATCGCTGGACAGGCCGGTCTCCACGGCGAAGATGTGGTCGGCCAGGTCCGCATAACAGTCGGCGATCGCGTCGAACCCGGACTTCGAGCCGAGCACCGCGAACCACGGCGTCCAGATGTGCGCGGGCACCAGGTACCCGCCGGAGCCGCTGGACAGCGTGATCTCCAGCAGGTCGCGGGAGTCCAGGCCGAGGATGGGGCGGCCGTCCGAGCCCAGGTTGCCGATCCGGCCCAGTCGCGCGTTGAACTCCGCGGCCGACTCGAAGTCCGGCATGTAGATCAGGTGGTGCACCTTGCGGGTGCGGTCGCCGCGCTTGTAGATCGTGGAGATCTCCACCGAGAGCATGTAGCGGACCTCGCCGCCGGTGCAGCTCGGCGGCACGGTGCGGCGGATGTCGCGGTCCATCTCCTCGCGCATCCGGAACAGCCCCGGCTCCGCGGGCACCAGGCACTCCCGCAGGTGCGCGAACCACGCGGGATGGGTGAAGTCACCGGTCCCGACGAGGGAGATCCCTTTGAGGCGCGCGTACTTCGTCAGGTGGTGCAGGTCGCAGTTGCGGCTGCACGCCCTGGAGTACTTGGAGTGGATGTGCAGGTCGGCGTAGAAGCGCACGGGCGTGATCCTTTCAGGTCCCTCCGACAGCCCCGCGCACTGGCAGGATCTGGTCCATGACACAGGATTCCCGGTCCCTGGTCGGCCCGGTGCTGATCAGCTCCCGCACCTTTGGCAACTACCTGAGCCAGTTCGCTCTCACCGAGTCCGACCTGCTGGCCGGACCGGTGCTGGACTGCCCGGGCGGGGCCAGCGACTTCGCTGCGGAACTGCGCTCGCGGGGCGGGCGGGTGGTCAGCGTCGACCCGTCCTACGACCTCTCCGTGACAGCCCTCACCGAGCGGATCGACGCGGGGCGGGCGCAGGTCACGGAGTGGGCCAGGACGCAGCCCGAGCGCTTCTCCTTCGACGAGAACGGCGTCTGGGAGCACTCGCCGGTGTGGGAGGGGTCCGCGCGGAGGTTCCTCGCGGACTTCACCAGGGACAGCGCCGAGGGCACCGGCCACTACCGCGCGGCGCTGCTGCCGAACCTGCCGTTCGCCGACAACAGCTTCGCGCTGGCGGTCTCGGGATTCCTGCTGTTCACCTACGCCGACCAGTTCGACTACGCGTTCCACCTCGCGGCCGTCCGGGAGCTGCTGCGGGTGGCGTCCGAGGTCCGCCTGCACCCGCTCAACGACTCCTCCGCCGCGCCCTACCAGGACCTCGACCGGCTGCTGGGCGACCTGGACGGCGTCTCGGCCCGAGTGCTCACGGTCCGGGGGACGACCGACCCGCAGGAGAATCGGACGTTGGTGTTGACCAGGTGATCGCGGCACCACTCCCGTGGTGATCACTCACCACAGGAGTGGTGCCGCTCGATCAGCTTCACGTCAACGAGGTCCTTCGGACGGCCGAGGGCCTTCTTCCAGCTCAGCACGTACTCCAGCGGGGCGAATGGCACTCCGTTGATCATCTCCGCCGCCGCGATGAGCTCCTCCGGTACCAGAAAGTGCTCTCCGGATCGCCAGGTGTCGTAAGCCTCGTAGACCCCGATCGACAGACAAGAGCTGCCGCCGACCTGAGTCTTTTCCGCCCAGCCTGCTCGCTTCAGGGATTGGTAGAGCTCAGTGGTCACGAAGAGGTCGACGTCGGCCGTCTCCCGTATGCCGTGAGCTGCCAGAGGACCGCTTCCGAAGACGACGTACTGACCTGGTGGCAAACTCAGGGTTCTGACGGCCTGGAAGATGTCCACCCGCGCGAACCTAGCAACTACCGCGCGGCGGTGACCGTGCCCGTGGTGCCGTCCACGGTCACCAGATCTCCGTCTTCCAGCACCGACGTACCAACGCCGGTGCCCAGGACGGCAGGAACGCGGTACTCACGGGCGATGATCGCCCCGTGCGCCAGCATGCCGCCGACGTCGGTGACCAGGGCGCCGATGCTCGGGAACACCACCGACCACACGGGCGCGGTCACCGGGCAGACGAGCACGTCACCGGGCTCGATGCGGCCGAGCTCGCTCTCGTCCATGATCACGCGCACCCGCCCCGTGCAGGTGCCGGGCGAGCCCGCGACGCCGGAGAGCGGAAGGCCGTCACCACCGCGTGGGCTGCCCTGTGCGGCCCGCTCCGACAGCCACAGCAGCATCTCGTTGACGTGCCGTGCGGCGGGCGGGAGCGCGGACATCGACGGTGGCGGACCGGGGTCCTTGCCGTAGCTGTCCGGGCCGGGGTGGGCGAGCATCCACGCGCGCTCCCCCTGGCGGCGCCGGACCAGCGCGGAACGGTCCGCGCCGTCGAGCAGCGCCTCGCGGACCTCCGCGGGGTAGAGGTGGAAGACCTCGTCGCGGGCACTGATCTGACCGCGCCCCGCCAGCCGCCGCCCGGCTTCGAGCGCGGCGTAGCGCAGGACGGCGATCGGGCAGCTCACCGTCCAGAACTCGTTGTCCTCGCGGACCGGGTAGGCCGCGCGCGCCCGCGCCAGCAACCGCAGGAACTCCGAGCGCTCGGCGGCCGGGAGCCCGGCCAGCGCCTGCTCCTCCGCCACGGCCCGCTGATCGTGCACTTCGGATAATCGTGCCGCGTCGAACTCGCTCGCGACCTGGTCGGCGAGCAGGCGCAGCAGCAGCTCCGGCTCTTCGGCGAGGGTGGGCTCGGCGATCTCGTAGCGCAGCGCCCGCCGCCCGAACCGCCGCTGGTACTCCTCGACCCGTGCGCTGATCACCGGGTCGTGCTGCACCAGCTCGCGGAGCGGTTCAGAGCGGCCGCGGACCAGCGACGCGATGGTGGCCAGTTCCCGCGCGGGCTCGGTGGAGCGCTCCGAGAGGCCACCGAGCAGGTCGTAGACCCGGGCCTCCGGCCAGCCCAGCTCGCGGTCGCAGAACCCGACCAGTTCGAACAGGGCCATGCCCACCGCGCCGTGCAGGATGAAGTGCGCGTACGAGCAGTCGTGCATCAACCGGTCGGCGCGGTCCACGTGCGCGATGAAGTCCACATCGGACAGTCCACTGAGGTCGGTGTCGAGAAGTTCGCCGCAGCGCCGCGAGAACTCCCCCAGCCACTGCTCGCGCCAGCGGGTCACCAGCCGTCCGGGCAGATCGGTGCCCAGCACGCGCTCGGCCGCCTTCGTCCGCCGGCGCGCGGCCGGGACCAGGCGGACGAGCAGCCACATCAGCCACTTCGGCGGCGGAGGGCCCTGCCTGCCGCCCGCCGGGCTGATCGACATGTAGCTCCAGCCGCCGATGTCGGTGAAGGAGAAGTCCAGCAGCAGGCCGAGTTCGGCGGTCAGGCGCTCGAAGGCGGCGTTGCGGGCGTCGGTGACCGTCGTGTTCAGCGGCGTGGACGGCAGCGGCTGGTGCAGCGAGGCCCTGGTCCAGAACCCGGGCGGGATCTCGACGGGCACCGGCACGGGCGGCGGGGACGGCTCGGGCAGGGAGGTGATCGGGCGGGCCTGGAGCAGCCACACCGTGTCCTGCGCGATCGCCCATTCCAGGTCCTGCGGTTCGTCGAACTCGGCGGCCACTCGGCGGGCCAGGTCGGCGACCGCGCGCACCTGACGAGCGGAGAGCACCCCTCGCGGGTCCCCGACCGGGTCCTGCCCGCCGATCACCCACTGCTCGGGCTGCGCGACGCCGTCGACGAGCCGATCCCCCAGCCCCTGCACGGCGTTGACCACGATCTCGTCGCGGGCTCCGGTGACCGGGTTCGCGGTGAAGGCCACTCCGGCCGCGTCGGCGGGGACCTGGCGCTGCACGAGCACCGCGATCGCGGCGTCCTCCGGCAGCCCGTGCTCGGCGCGGTAGCGACGGACCTGCGGGCTGTACGCCGACGCCTGGCACTCCTTGATCGCCGCCTCCAGCTCCGCGGCGCCCGTCACGCCGAGCACCGTGCGGTACTGGCCCGCGTGCGAGCCCGCCGCGCCGTCCTCCTCGCCCCCCGAGGAGCGCACCGCGAGCGGGCCGGCGCCGAGCGCCGCGATGACCTCCTCGGCCAGCTCCGCCGAAGGCTCACTGCCCACCGGGAGCACCACGCCGTCGGGGACGGGCAGGCCCGCCGCGCGCAGCAGGGCGAGGGTCGCGGCCTTTCCTCCCACTCGATCGCGGGACAGCGCGGTGCATTCGGCGAGCGGGATGGGACCTTCTTTGACCATGAGCACCACGATCGTCGAACGGGCCTGGTCACGCCCATCGGTCGGAGTACGTAACCGGCGGAAATCCCTCGTCGCCCCGACGTACGTCCTCACCTGATGTGAGGGATCGACACGACGTCACCAAGGCGGAGGACGCGGTGCTGCTGCGCCGGGTCGTCCGAGGTGACCGGGCGGCGTTCGACGAGCTCTACCGCCGTCACGCCACCTGGATCACGCTGCGGCTGCGCAGGCGCACCCGGGACGAGGACCTGGTCACCGAGGCGCTGCAGGACACCTTCCTCACAGTGTGGCGTTCGGCCGGCTCCTATGCTGGGCGCGGCGAGGTCGCCGGGTGGTTGTGGACGATCGCCGGCAGCAGGCTGATCGACGGGGTGCGCAGGCGTTCCCGCCGCGTGGAGTCGGTCGGCGAGCCCCACGAGGACCTGGTCACCACGCCCTCCGCCGAGGACGAGGCGATGGTGCCGCTCTACGACGCGCGGCTGGCCGCGGCGCTGAAGGGGCTGGCCCCCGAACTGCGCGAGGTGCTGCAGGCGACGGTGCTCGACGGGCTCACCTCGCGCGAGGCCGCCGTGCTGCTGGGCATCCCGGAAGGAACGGTCAAGACCCGGGTCCGCCGGGCACGCGGAACCCTGAGGGAGGCAATGTCATGAGTCGGCAGTGGCACGTCCCCGAGCCGACCTTGGTCGCGTACGCCGTCGAGGACCTGTCCGATGTGGACAGTTGGTCCGTCGAGGCGCACCTGGTGACCTGCGCCGACTGCCGCGCCGCGCTGACCAGGGCGAGCGCGGGCACCGCGGCAGCGGCGACCGTCGGGCTCGTGCACGAGCGGATCGCGCTCGACCTGCCCGCCCAGCGCGCCCCGGCGAGCAGGCTGAGGCAGTTCTTCCTGTTGCTGCGAGGCGCGCCGGGAACGCGGACGAGCTGGTTCCTCGCGTTGGCGACGGTCCTGGTCGCGGCGAGCGTGCTGGACGCGGCGATGTTCACGACGTGGACCCCCAACATGTCGAGGTGGTGGTTCGACCACGGCTCCTACGTGGTGCTCGTGGCGCCGTTGCTGCAGATCGCCGGTGTCGGGCTGTCCTACGGGCCGTGGGTGGACCCCTGCTACGAGATCACCGGCAGCGCGGCGCTCGGCGGGTTCCGGTTGCTGCTCGTGCGCACGGCCCTCGTCCTGGTCGCGGTGGTGCCCGCGACGGTGCTGGTCGGCCTGGCCACCGGCCGTGGCGCCCCGGTGCTGATGCTGTTGCCGGGTCTCGGGCTGACCACGCTCACCCTGGCGCTGGGGACCGTGATCCAGCTGCGCCACGCGGCGCTCGTGCTCGGCGGCGCGTGGCTGGCGGCGTGCCTGGTGCCGGTGCTGCTGGACTCTGTTCCGTACCTGCTCGCGACGCCGCTGCCCGCGGTGTGGCTGCCCGTGATCGTCCTGTCGTCGGTGACCGTGCTGCTGCGCCGCCACGCGTTCACCCACATGCCCCAACCGGTCAGGAGCTGACTCCGCCATGCCGCAGGTCGACCTGCACGAACTGTCCTTCCGCTACCGCAGGCGGACGGTGATCGACCGGCTCACGCTCGGCTTCGACACGGGCGTGCACGGGCTGCTCGGGCCGAACGGGGCCGGGAAGACCACGCTCATGCGCGTGCTGGCGACGGTGAACCGGCCGAGTTCGGGCAGGCTCACCGTCCTCGGTGATCCGCTGGGCACGGACGCGGGACTGCGGTCGGTGCGCCGCCGTCTCGGGTACCTGCCGCAGACCTTCGGCTTCTACCCGAGGTTCACCGTGCGGGAGTTCGTCGAGTACTTCGCATGGCTGAAGGAGGTGCCCCGCGGCCTGGTCAACGCCGAGGTGGACAACGCGATCGACCGGGTCGGCCTCGGCGATCGCGCCGACGACAAGCTCAAGACGCTCTCCGGCGGCATGCTCCGGCGGGTCGGCGTCGCCCAGGCGATCGTCAACTCGCCCCAGGTCCTGCTGCTGGACGAACCCACGACCGGTCTGGACCCGGAGCAGCGGATGGACTTCCGCGAGCTGCTTCGCGACATCGGCAAGGACAACTGCGTCATCGTCAGCACGCACCTCATCGAGGACGTGGCCGCGGCGTGCACGGCGGTGACCCTGCTCGACAGCGGACGGCGGGTCTTCCAGGGGACGCCCGAGCAGCTGATCGCCGCGGGTGACCCGGACGTCGGCGGAGACACCCCGGTCGAGCGCGGCTACACGACCGTTCTGCGTGCCTACCGGGCGGCCAGTTGAGGCTGTTCACGGAGTACCGGCGCGGCGCGGGCATCGCGCTGACCCCACCGGCCGCCGTGCTCAGCTGGTTGAGCGTCTACGGCATGGACATGCCGTGGCCGGGCCCGTGGATGACGCTCGCGGAGGACATTCGCGCCACGGTGTTCGTCGTGGGACCGCTCGTCCTGGCGTTCGCGGTGTGGCAGGCGAGCCGGGAACAGCGTCGTGGAGCGTGTGAGCTGCTCGGCATGACGCCCCGCCCGCCGTGGCAACGCGTGGCGTGGTCGTGGGCGTCGGTCACCCTCGGCGGTGTGCTGGGCGTGCTCGTCCCGCTAGTGGTCGGTGTTGTTCTCGTTGCCTGGCGTGGGGCTTACGCGGCTGACGGTTGGTGGTGGCCGCTGATCGCCACGGTCGTGGACATCGGCTTCATCGCGGCGGTCGGCACCACGATCGGGGCGCTGGTTCCTGTTCCGCTGCCCGGATTGCTCGGCGGGGTCGCGGCGTACATCACGATCGCGCAGCTGGCCAAGGGGTCCGAGGCCGGGCTGTCCGCCCTCTTTCCGGGATTGCCGTACGTCGGTCACTGGCTGCCGCGGGAAGCCCGCCCCGTCGCGCATGCGGTGGTGGTGCTGTGGTTCGTTGTCGGCACCGTGACGCTGCTCGTGCTGGTCGCAGCTCGGCGCAAGTGGCTCGCGGCGGTTCCGGCCGCCATCGCGACAGGCGTTGCCGTGGTGGTCGGCGGGTTCACCGCCAGCGACTACGTGGTCGTGGACCAACGTGCTCTGGAACTGGTGTGCCGGGACCAAGTGTGCACGACCCGGGCGCAAGCGCATCTGCTCGACAGGATCACCGCGGTGGCGAAACCGTTGCTGGACAAGGTGGCCGGGATTCCGGGTGCTCCGACCTCAGCGCGGCCGCGTAGCACGGGACAAGACCTGGACGTCGGTGAGATGCGGGTGGACTGGCGTGGCGAGCTGATGTACTTCGAGTCGATCTACTACCACCAGTCCTTGGTCAGCGCCGTGCTGCGCCCGCGCTGTGTCGCGCACGTCGAGTTCGACGTGCCGCGAGCGGCGGTGACGGCGTGGTGGACCGGCGATCGTTCTGTGCTGAGCGACGTCCCGGGTGCGGCGGATCTGCTGGATCGGCTCAACCGGCTCGACATCGCGGCGCAGCGCGCGTGGACCGCGCGGTACCTGAACGCGGTGCGCCGGTGCGACAGCTCCGCAGTGGTGGAGATCCTGTGATCAGGGCGCTGCTGGCGGAGTATCGGCGCGGCCCCGGCCCGCTGAGTTCGCCAGCGACTTCCGCAGCACGTTGGCCTTCATCGGGCCGGCGAGTACCTGACCGCGATCCGGGCCTGTGACGCATCGACCTTGAGGAGGCTCCGTGACCGCACGTCTGCTGATGCTGCACGTCCGGGCGCGGCAAGCGGCGCTCCCGTTGGTCGTGCTCGCGGTGGCCGCGTTCGTCGACTGGCGGATGCTCACCGTGGTCGCGGCGGCGCTGATCGGGCCGGCGCTGGGCGGCGCGGACCCGGTGCTGGAGCGCTCGACCGCGGTGCCGTGGCGGTGGTGGCGGCTGACCCACGTGCTGGTGGCAACGCTGTTGATCATGCCGGTCGGGGCCGACGGGATTGGCCTGGTGGGGATGGCGCTGCTCGGCGCGGTGCTGCTCGGCCCCAAACTGGCGTGGCTGCCCGTCATCGTCTACACCGTGCCCGCCTTGGCGCTGGGACTGCCGTTGTGGCCTTCGGCAGCCGCGGCGTGGGCGGTGTGGCTGACCGGCGCGGTGCTCTACCCGGTGGTCGGAGAGTCCAGCAGGCCGTTCTCCATCACGTAGTGCGTCAGCGCCGCGCGTGAGGACACGCCGAGTCGCGCGTAGGCGTGCTGGAGATGAGTGGTCACCGTGCGGCGACTCAGGAACAGCCGCTCGGCGATCTCGGCGTTCGACAGGCCCTCCGCTACGAGCCGGGCCACCTCCACCTCGCGCCGGGTGAGCGTCCCGCTCGGTCGTTCACGTCCGACGGGAGTGCGGACTCCCTTCGTGCGCAAGGCTTTCCGGGCACGATCGGCCAGCGGGCCGACGTCCTCGGCCTCGGCCAGCTCCAGCACGGAGCGCAGGTCCTCGACCGACTCCGCGAGGTCGAGCCGGACGTGCGCGGCCTCGATCCGCATTCCGGCCTCCTGGAAGCGCGCGACCGCCTCCGCGAAGTCCCCGCGCAGCCGGGCCGCGTAGGCGGCGAGGAACGGCGACCCCGGCGCGAGCCGCACCAGGCGCTCCGCGGCGGCCAGTGCGCCCGGCTCGTCGCCCGCGTCGCGAAGTGCGTCACCCAGCAGGACCAGGCCATATGGCGGGAAGGTCGTGGCGTCCGGAGCGGCCAGCTCCTCGGCGACGGCGACGGCCGTGGTGTGATCGCCGGACTGCCGGGCCATCAGCACCCGCACGCAGCCGACCAGCTGCCGCACGCGCGCGTCCACCCGCTCGCCCGCGGTGTAACCGGCGCTCGCCTCCTTGAGCAGCGCGGCTGCTTCCGCCCGGCGGCCCGCGCCCGCGGCGATCAACGCCCGGCTGGCCAGGCCGACCGTGATCATCCGTGGCTGGTCGACGCGGTGACCGAAGGCGATCAGCTCGGCGGCCGCGGCCTTCGCGCGGCGCCAGTGCCCGCCGAAGTAGTCGGCGACGATCAGCGAGAACCGCGAGGAGCTCTCCAGTGCGGGCACCCCGGACGCCTTGGCCGCGCGCAGGCCCCGCTCGGCGGAGGCGCGGGCGGCGTCGACGCCGAAGACCAGCATGTCGATCAGCACGATCGGCCGCGACACGAACTCCAGCAGCACCGGGTCCCCGGTCTCGCCCGCGCGCTCGATCGCCCTGGTCGCCGCGGCGTGCGCGCCCCGGTAGTCGGCGGCGGCGAGCAGTGCGACGGTGTCGATCATCTCCGTCAGCGCCGTCGCCCGTGCGCCGGGCAGCGCGGCGACCTCGGCCCTGGACTTGATCATTTCGGCGACCAGGCTCGCCCGGGACTGGAGGCTGATCCGCGTCTCGTGCAGTCGCAGCCGGTCCTCGGGTGCGGCGTCCACGGGCAGCGCGTCCGCCGCGGTGTCCAAAGTGGACATCGCGGCGGCGAAGTCCCCGTTGTCCCACGCCAGCAGGGCGACGCGGCGCAGGCAGTGGCTCCGGCGGGCGCCGTCGGTGGCCGCTCGCGCCGCGGCCCGCCACGCGTCGGCCGCCTCCCCCGATCGCCCGGCCAGGTCGTAGGCCAACGCCAGCCGCTCCCGCAGATCGGGCACGAGATCGGCGCGGGCGAGGCGGTTGGCCAGGCCGAGCGCGGCGACCAGGTGCTGCACGGCCGCGTCACCCGCGCGCAGCTCCAGCGCGTGCTCGCCCGCGGCTCGGCAGACCGCCAGCGCACGGTGTTGATCGGCCAGCGCGCCCGCGCCGCGCACGTGCTTGGCGAGGAGTTCGACGTCGTTGTCCCCCAACGCCTCCGCGACTCCCAGGTGCAGCTGCTGACGGCGCACGGCGGCCAGCTCGGCGTAAGCGACCTCGCCGTACATGGGATGCGACGGCCGGTAGCGGACTTCTCCTGCCAGCACGTCCTCGGCGATCAGCCCCCGATCCCGCCCGGCCAGCACCGCGGTGATCACCGAGTCCTCGTCCAACCCCGAGACCGCGTGGACCACGCCGTGCGTGGCGGCTTCGCCCGCGACCGCGATGACTTCGAGCAGCACGCGCTCATGACGGCTGAGTGTGCCGAGGCGGGCCGCGACGACATCGCGGACCTGCTGCGGGGTCGTCGGCTCGGACGTCGTCTTGAGCACCCAAGCGCCTCCGCTGCGCGTCAAGGAGCCGTCCGCGCGGAGCTGACCGACGAGTTCGACCAGGTACAGCGGCAGGCCACCGGCGCGAGCCCGGGCCAGCTCGACGAGCGCGGGCGGAGGATCGCCGCCGTCGAGGAGTTCGCGCAGCAGCGCCGTGCTCCCGTCGCCGTCCAGGGTGTCCACGTCCAGGCTGGGAAAGCGCGTGGTCAGCTCGTCAGCGCGGTGCGCGGCGATGAGCAGGACGCGGTGCCGCGCGGCGCCGCGGGCGAGGTAGTCGAAGAGTTCGACACTGGTGTCGTCGGCCCACTGGAGATCGTCGATGAAGATCGCGACTGGCTCCAGCAGCGCCAGCAACCGCGACACGGCCTCGAACAGCCGCAACCGCTCCAGCGCCGGATCGGCCAGTGGTTCCGGGCGCGGCAGGTCCAGCCCGCCGAACAGCCTGCCCAGCTCGGGCAGCTCCACCAGCCGCGCGCGCACGCCCGGCGGCAGCTCCCGCAGGCAGGGCCCCAGTGCCTCCAGCCACGGCGCGTAGGCGAGACCGCGCCCCAGCGGGCGTCCGCTGCCGGTGAGGGTGCGGAACCCGGCGGCTCCGGCGCGGCTCAACGCCTCCAGTCCGAGGCGGGTCTTGCCGACTCCGGCGGGGCCGCGCAGCACGAGCACTCCGCCGCCCGCGCGCACGGTCTCCGCGATCCTGGCTGCCTCGTCGAACCGCCCGACCAGCCCGCTCACCCGGCACCGTCGACCAGGTCACGCAGCTGCGATCGCGCGGTGATGCCGAGCTTGGGGAAACTGCGGTAGAGGTGCGAACTCACCGTTCGCGGCGACAGGAACAGCCGCTCGCCGATCTCCTTGTTGGTCAACCCTCGGGCGGCCATGCGCACGATCGTCTGCTGCTGCGGGGAGAGCTCTGACAGCGCGCTCGGCTGGGCGTTGCCCTCGATGCCCGCGGCGCGGAGTTCACCCTGGGCTCGGTCGATCCACGGTCGTGCCCCCAGCCGCTGGAAGATCTCCATCGCCGCGTTCAGCTTGGGCCGGGCTTCGGTGATCCTTCGTCTGCGCCGCAACCACTCCGCGTAGTCCAGCAGGATCTGGGCCCGTTCGAACGGCCACTGCTCCCCCGCCGGGTCGGCCAGCGCGGCCTCGAAGTGCGACTCGGCCTCCTCCGGCTCGGCCAGCAGCGCCCGCGCCCGGCTGACCAGAGCGCTGGTGCGGGCTGAGAACCGCCCTTCGAGCCGCTTCGCCGCGCGCTCGACGACCTCGGCCGCTTCCTGGTGCCTGCCGATCCGCACCGCGGCTGCGGCCAGTTCGCCGATACCCGGGTAGGAGCAGTGGTAGTGCACAGGATCGCCCTCTGCGGTGAACAGCTGCCGGAACTGCTCGTAGGCGGCTTCGTGGTCGCCGTCGACGACCGCGGCCATGCCCAGCGCGCACCGCGCGCGCGTGCTGATCGCCCTGCTGTCTTGAGGGTCCACTATGGACAATGCGCGCAGGGCGAGTTCCCTTGCCTCGGCGGCGTTGCCCGACAGCGCGCTGGCCACCGCCTCCAGGGTGTAGGTGCCCGCGACGAGGTGCGGCATGTCCGCCTCGTCCACTGAGGACACCGAACTCGTCCCGGTCTGCCTGGCCTGAGCCCACCGGCCGCCGTCGAGGTAGGCCCAGCTCGCCGAGCACCCGAGGCCGTCCGGCAGGTCACCCGCCGCGCGCAGCCGGTGCAGGGCGTCGTCGTAGATGCGCATCGCGGTGGCGTTCTCGTCGAGCATCCACGCCATCACACCGAGCGTGTTCAGCGCGCGCGGATTCCCGTTGGCCGCGTCGACCAACTCAGGCAGCACCGCGACCAGCTCGGAGCGGTTCTCGTGCGGGTCGGTCACCGCGGAGATCAGCGGATCGTCGGCGGCGGAGTGCTCGCGGACCTGCCTGCGCCACTGGTCGGAGCCCGCGTAGAAGACGATCGACGCCGCCGATGCCAGCGCTTGCTTCGCCAGAGCCGGTGCGGCGTCGTCGGCGGTCCGCATCAACAGCTCGTAGGCAGCCGGGAAGCGGATGGTCATCGTCAGCACCTGGCCGAGGCGCAGCGCCGCTCGCGCGCGCAGGTCCGGGTCGTCGGTCAACGAGCTGGCCTGCGTCGCGAGCTGTTCCACCCACCGCGCGTGGCCGGTCAGCGCGGCCATGTCCGCCGCTCGCACGAGCCGCCTCGCCCGTGCCGCACGGTCAGGGCTCAGCTCGGCCGCGCGCTCCAAAGCCGTTGCCGCGGCCGCATATCCGCCGCGTTGGCGGGCTCGGCGAGCTGTGCTCTCCAGTGCTGCGGCGACATCCTCGTCCGGCCCGGTGCTGGCGGCGGCGAGGTGCCAGGCGCGGCGGTCGGGCTCCTCACGCAGCAGCTCGGCGAGCGTGCGGTGGGCGCGGATGCGCTGCTCCATCGGCGCGGCGTGCTGGATCGCCGACCGCACCAGGGGATGCCGGAACCGCACCCGCCCTTGGGTGATCTTGATGAGCCCGGCCAGCTCGGCAGGGGCGAGATCGGCGGCGTAGCGGGCGCCGAGCAGGTCCGCGGTGTCGACGGCCACCAGCAACAGAGCCGCACGCGTCGGCTCGGGCAGCTCGTCGAGGTGCGCGGCGAAGATCCGTTCGAGCCGGTCGGTCAGCGGCAGCACGTCCTGGTCGGCGCCCTCGGTGCGCGCCAGCTCGACCAGCGCCAACGGGTTCCCCGCCGCCTGGTCGAGGATGCGCACGCGTTCCCGGCCCTGCGGGCTTCGCGGTTGTGCGTCGAGGAGCCGGTTCGCCGCCGCTCGATCCAGCGGGGCGAGCGCGCAGCGGCGGAAGCCGGCGAAGACGGAGTCATCACGCGTGCCCACGAGGATCGCCAACGGCTCGTCCTCGATGCGGCGAGCCAAGAACATCAACGCGTCCAGCGAGCCGCCGTCGAGCCACTGCGCGTCGTCGACCACGACGAGCACGGGCTCCCGCTCGGCGTGCCCGGACAGCAGCGTCAGCACCGCGACGTTGATCAGCAGCCGGTCGGGAGCCTCCTCGTCGCCGATCCCGAAGGCCCCGAGCAGCGCGGCGCGTTGCCGCGGCGGCAGCTCCCCGGCCTCGGCGAGCATCGGGCGGACGAGCTGGTGCAGTGCGGCGAAGGGCAGGTTGGCCTCGTTCTCGCCGCCGGCCACCCGCAGCACCCGGCCGGAGTGCGCCTCGGCGGCCAGGTCGAGGAGCGTGCTCTTGCCCGCCCCGGGATCGCCCGACACGACGAGCGTCCCACTCGTCAGGCCGAGGACTTCGGCGATCTCGTTCTCCCGGCCGACAACGCTCACGCGCCGACCCTATCCGCAGGCGGGGTCGTGGTCAGGCCCGCGCTGGTGGCCTGACCACGACCCCGCAGGTACCCGCGCTGAGGGCCCGGGAAACCAGCCGATCAGGCCTTGACGACCTTGAAGCCGGTCCAGTTCTTGACTTCCTTGCCGCGGGCCGGGCAGGCGATCTTCTTGGTGCCGTTGTAGAGCTGCGGGCGGTAGCCGTCCTTGCCCCAGCACGCGGTCACCGCGCCATCACCGGTGTAGTTGACCTGGCCGCCCTTGCCGCGGCACACCCAGTCCTTGCCGCGGACGGTCTCGACCTGGACGCCGGCGACGGCGTTCGCGACGGAGGCACAGGAACCGGCGGCCGAGGCCACCCCGGTGAAGGTGGTGACCAATCCGGCCGCGATGACGGTCGCGGCGGCGAAGGCGGAGTACGTGCGCATGCTGAGAACGCCCTTTCCCGAAACGGAATGCTGCGTTCGCAGGTTGACATGCCGCCGAGCGGGCGGCCAAGCCGCATCGGATTCTTGCGATCTTGTTTCGTCCGGGGCCGAATGGGTGGCGGTCAGTAATACCCGGTCGCTCCGTCGAGCAGTTCCCGAATGGCGTCCATGTGCCCGGCGTGCCGCGCGGTCTCCTCGATCATGTGCAACAGGATCCACCGCACGGAGGCCCGCCCGACCGCCCAGTCGCGGTTCCTGCCGATGTCGTCGAGGGAATGCCGGGCCACGATCTCGTTGGACTTCCGCCATTGCGTTTCGTACTCCGCCAGCAGCCGCGCGAGCGGAATGCCGTCCACCTTCATGTCGGCATCGGAGTCGTCCGGATCGAACTGCGGACCGTCCGCGGGAGCATCCAGCAGCATCACCTCGAACCAGGTCTGCTCGACCCAGCGGAGGTGCGCGAGCAGCCCGGCCATCGTCATGTGCGGCGAGGACGGCAGGACCGCGCGGTGGGCGTCGGAGTCCGAGACTCCCTCGCACTTCCACTGGATGATCTCGCGTTGCATGTCCAGCCAGCCGATGAGCTGGGTCCGCTCGTCCGCGGTGAAGGCGGGGCGCTTCCGGTGGGTCATGCGCGGACGCTACGTGACCTCCCGCCGGAGGCGAAGTGGTTTTGCGGGCAGGAGAATGGCCCGGCGCCCCTGCTACGCCGGGCCATTCTCATTTCGTCACGGGGACAGGGAGCGGAGGGTCATCCCGTCACCCGCGGAAGGCATCCTTCACCTTTTCGCCTGCCTGCTTCAGGTTCGCCTTGACCTGCTCACCCTTGCCTTCGGCCTGCCACTGCTCGTTGTCGGTGGCGTCACCGACCTTCTCCTTGGCCTTGCCCTTGAGCTCTTCGGCCTTGTTCTCGACCTTGTCCGAGTCGCTCATCTCGCCTCCGTTGGTCTTGGTGTCGAGCATCGGGTTCCCGGCAGCGACACCGCCAAACGCGGTACCCGGGAAAAAATCTTGCCCGGGTAGTTGCCTGAAGCACTTCCCGTTGTGACGGAACGGAAAGCTTCCCCGGGTACACATGAGAATCATGAACGGTTACGCCGTCGTCGACGTCGAGACCACCGGCCTGCTCCCCGGCATGCACCACCGGGTCGTCGAGGTCGCGGTGGTGCACCTCGACGTGGACGGCGCGGTGACCGGCGAGTGGTGCACCCTTCTCAACCCGATGCGCGACCTAGGCCCGCAGCGCATCCACCGGATCACCGCCGCCGAGGTCCGCAGGGCCCCGACCTTCGGCCAGATCGCGGGCGAGCTGGCCGCGCGGCTGACCGGGCGGGTCGTCGTCGCCCACAACCTCGCCTTCGACCTGGGTTTCCTCACCGCGGAGTTCGACCGCGTCGGCGTCGGCGCGCCGCTGGAGCTGGAGAGCGGGCTGTGCACGATGGCGCTGGCCGAGACCTACCTGGACTCGCCGTCGCGGTCGCTGGCCACCTGCTGCCGTGTCGCGGGGGTGACGCTGGACCACGCGCACTCAGCGCTGCACGACGCGCACGCCGCGGCCGGGCTGCTCGCCGTGTACCTCACGCGGTGCGGGCGCCCCGAGCCGTGGGCCCACCTGCTCACCGGTGCCGCGGGCCGGGAGTGGCCGCCGTTCGAGGAGCCGGTGCGGCGGCCGGTGCGGCGCGCGGTCGCGGGTGCCGAGACAGAGCACTTCCTGGCGCGGCTGGTCGACAAGCTGCCGCGGGTGCACGAGCCCGAGGGCGCCGAGCCGTACCTGGCCGTGCTCGACAAGGCCATGCTGGACCGCTACGTGTCGCTGAGCGAGCAGGACGAGCTGATCGCGGTCGCCGCGTCGCTGGGCCTGGACCGCCCGACCGTGGAGCGGCTGCACCTGGGGTACCTGGAAGCCCTCGCCGCGGCGGCCCGGCGCGACGGCTGGGTCGGCGAGTCCGAACGCGCCGAACTGCGCGACGTCGCGGCGATCCTCGGCCTGCCCGACGACGCCGTGACCCAGGCCCTGAGCGCGTCGAAAACGCCTGCGCGCAAGGGTTTCCGGCTGCAACGCGGTGACCGGGTGGTGTTCACCGGTGACACGGTGCTGCCCCGCGAGGAGTGGGAGGAGCGCGCGCTCCGGGCCGGGCTCGTGGTGCGCCCTGACCACGTCAGCGGCCGGACGCGGCTGGTGGTGGCCGCCGACGCCGACACCCTGTCGGTCAAAGCCCGCCAGGCACGCGAGCGCGGCATCCCGGTGATCACCGAGGCCGCGTTCCACCGCCTCCTCGCCGCGCTCAGCCGCGACGACTGGTGACCGCGGCTCAGGTGTAGGTGGCCTGACCGTTCGCGGACTGCTTGCCGAGCCGCCTGGTCAGGTACAGCAGCTCCAGGGCGAACTCCACTGCTCCCGCGACCCGACCAACGGGGTCGTTCGTTTCCACGCCAAGACGCTTCGCAACCTCGACAAGCACAGGCAGCTCCGGCAGCGCCTTGAGCACATCGGCCGCGGGCACGCGCTCGCCCGTGGTGACCGACTGTCCGTTGGACACCGCCGCGGCGAGGGGAGACAGGTCGACTCCGGCCAGCAGCGACCGCCCGGTGTCGGCCACCGCGCGCCGCAGCAGATGGGTCAACAGCTCGACGCTCTCCGGTCCTTCGACACCGGCCTCGAACTCGAGCTTTCCGCGCAGCACGGGAACCACGGACTCCAGGTCGACCGTGCGCGCGACCGCGGGCCACTCCTCGGTCAGCGCCGCCCGCCGCAATGCCGCCGCGGCAACGGTTTCCGCCGCCGCGATGGCGAACCGCGCGGAGACACCCGAGCGCTGGTCGACGCCGTTGGACTCGCGCAGGTGCCGCACGAATCGGGCGACGACCTCCAGCAGGTGCTCCCCGACCTCGGCCGCCAGCTGGGCCTCCTGGCGCACCATGGCGACCTCGTCGGCGATCTCCAGCGGGTAGTGGGTGCGGATCTCCGCCCCGAAGCGGTCCTTCAGCGGGGTGATGATCCGTCCCCGGTTCGTGTAGTCCTCCGGGTTGGCCGTGGCCACCAGCAGCACGTCCAGCGGCAGCCGCAGCGTGTACCCGCGCACCTGGATGTCGCGTTCCTCCATCACGTTCAGCAGCGCCACCTGGATGCGCTCGGCCAGGTCGGGCAGCTCGTTGATCGCGATGATGCCCCGGTGGGCGCGCGGGACCAGTCCGAAGTGGATGGTCTCGGGATCGCCGAGGCTGCGGCCCTCCGCCACCTTCACCGGGTCCACGTCGCCGACCAGGTCACCGACGCTGGTGTCCGGCGTGGCCAGCTTCTCCGCGTACCGCTGGTCGCGGTGCACCCACGCCACGGGCAGCCGGTCGCCCAGCTCCGCGGCCCGCCGCCGCGAGGCCGGGGTGATCGGGTCGAACGGGTCCTCCGGCAGCTCGGCACCGTCGATCACCGGCGTCCACTCGTCCAGCAACGCCACCAGTGAGCGCAGCAGCCGCGTCTTGCCCTGCCCGCGCTCGCCGAGCAGCACCACGTCGTGCCCGGCCAGCAGCGCGCGTTCGAGCTGCGGCAGCACGGAGTGGTCGAACCCGACGATCCCGGACCACACCCTTTCCCCGCCGCGGAGCGCGGCGAGCAGGTTGTGCCGGATCTCGGTCTTGACATCGCGGGGCTGGTAGCCGGAGCTCTTCAGCTCGCCCAGGGTGCGCGCGGTGGGCTGACTCGTCACGCCCGCGACGCTACCCCGTGGATCAGGAACGGACGAGGCGGGCGATCGCGTCGCTGGCCTCGCGGATCTTGGCGTCCGCGCCGTCCCCGCCATCGGCGATCGCCTGGCTCACGCAGTGCTTGAGGTGCTCGTCGAGCAGGCCGAGGGAGACCGCCTGCAGCGCCTTGGTCGCCGCGGAGATCTGGGTGAGGATGTCGATGCAGTACTCGTCGTTGTCGACCATCCGTTGCAGGCCGCGGATCTGGCCCTCGATCCGGCGCAACCGCTTGAGGTAGCCGTCTTTGCCCTCGGTGTATCCCCGCATATCCCTAGGTTACCGACTCGAAGGCCCAGAGCACTCGCGGCGGGCCTGGACGAGGGGTCAGGCCGACAGGACCGGGTAGTCGGTGTAGCCCCTGGTGTCGCCGCCGTAGAAGGAGCTCGGGTCGGGCGCGTTGTACGGGCCGCGGGAGGCGAGCCGGGCCGGCAGGTCGGGGTTGGCGAGGAACTGCGCGCCGAAGGCGAGGATGTCCGCGACACCGCTTTCGACCAGGTGCAGTTCGGAGTGGTCGGTGGGGCGGCCCTCGGTGAACGGGTTCAGCACGAGCACGCCGCTGAAGCGCTCGCGCAGCCGCAGTGTCAGTTCCCGGTCGGTGCCCTCGGCGATGTGCAGGTAGGACAGGCCGAGCGGCTCGATCGCGTCGACCAGCGCGGTGTAGACCTCGCGGTGGGAGTCCTCGACGATGTCGTTGTAGGTGCCCGCCGGGGAGATGCGCAGAGCGGTGCGCTCGGCGCCGATGGCCGCCACGACCGCCTGCACGACCTCGACCGCGAAGCGGATTCGCCCCTCGGTGGTCGTGCCCCATCCGTCGGTGCGGACGTTGGCGTTGCTGGAGAGGAACTGCTGGATCAGGTAGCCGTTGGCCCCGTGCAGTTCCACGCCGTCGAACCCGGCCGCGATCGCGTTGCGCGCGGCGTTGGCGAAGTCGGCGATGGTCTGGTGGATCTCGGCCTCGGTCAGCTCTTTCGGCGTGACGAAGTCGTGCAGGCCGGTGCCGGTGAACACCTGGCCCTGGGCGGCGATGGCGGAGGGACCGGTGGGGATGAGATCGCCCGGCAGCAGGCTCGGGTGGCCGATGCGGCCGGAGTGCATGATCTGCGCGTAGATCCGTCCGCCCGCGGCGTGGACGGTGTCGGTGACGCGGCGCCAGCCCTCGACCTGCTCGTCGCTGTGCAGGCCGGGTGTGGCGGGATAGCCCTGGCCGATCACGGACGGCTGGACGGCCTCGCTGATGATCAGGCCCGCGGTGGCGCGCTGCTCGTAGTAGGTGGCCATGGTCTCGGTGGGCACCCCGCCCTCGCCCGCCCGGCTCCTGGTCATCGGCGCCATGGCGATGCGGTTTGCCAGCTTCGTGCCCGCGAGGTCGATCGGATCGAACGCCGTGGTCATGTCCCGCTCCTTCGCATCCGGTTACTTGTCCGACCAACTAACTGCCGGGCAGCCACATTCCGATCAGGGCGGTGACCTGGGACACACGTAATATTGTGGCCAACCAGGAAAAGAGGCGTCACGTGACCAGTTCGATCGGCAACCTGCTCATCCGGGCGAGCCGGCTGCACCGCACCGCGGCGGGCCAGCTGCTGCGCGACGCGGGGCTGCACGCGGGGCAGGAGCTGCTGATGATGCACCTCTGGGACCACGGGAGCCAGCGCCAGGGCGATCTTTCCGAAGTCCTCGACGTGGACGCCTCGACCCTGACCAGGATGGTGCAGCGCCTGGAGCACGCGGGTTTCGTGCGGCGCAGCCGCTGCGAGATCGACGGCCGGGCGTGGGACGTCCACCCGACCCAGGCGGGGCTCGCACTGCGGGACCGCGTGCTCGCCGCGTGGGAGGAACTGGAGAAGATCACCCTCAACGGGCTCAGCGAGGAGGAGGTCGCCGCGCTGACCTCCGCACTGGAGCGCGTGGGCGGCAACCTCTGCGAGTTCGCCAGGAACTCCGGCTCCCCCGACCATTGTTGACTGGTCGTTACAAAATCGCTTAGTCTCCTCCCGTGGGCAGGCCCAGGGAGTTCGACGACACCGCCGCGGTGGACGCGGCGATGGAGGTGTTCTGGCGCAAGGGCTACGAGGCGACCACGACCCAGGACCTCTGCGACAGCACCGGCCTGGGGCGCGGCAGCCTCTACAACGCCTTCGGTAGCAAGCGCGGGCTCTACGAGGCCGCGCTGCGCCGCTACTCCGTCGTCGGACCGCAGGGACAGCTGGAGATCCTGGAGCGTCCTGGCTCGGTGAAGGAGCGCTTGCGCGCGCTGATGGTCTGGTGCGTCGACGTGGACATGGCCGATCCGGAGCGCAAGGGCTGCCTGGCCATCAACGCCGCGGTGGACGCGAGCGGCCGCACCTCCGAGATCGCCGAGCTGGCGCACAAGCAGTTCGTGCGCCTGGAACAGACGATCTGCCACCTGATGGCCGTCGGGCAGAGCACCGGCGAGCTGTCAACCGAGCGATCACCCCTGCAGGCCGCGCGGTTCTTCCAGAGCGCCTACTACGGCCTGCGCGTCCTCGGCAAGGTCACCGACGACCGCGCCGCCCTGCTCGACGTCATCGAGGGCACCCTGTCCGCCCTCTGATCCTTTTCCCTGCCCGACTTTTGTACTGCACATTCCAGAACTGGGGATCTCGTCATGCCGTTCGCCGTCTACGTCCTGGGTCTCGGGATCTTCGCGATGACCACGAGCGAGTTCATGGTGTCCGGGCTGATGCCGTCGCTGGCGGCGGAGTTCGCGGTGTCGGTAGCCGCGATCGGCTACCTCATCTCGGCCTTCGCCGCAGCGATGGTGGTCGGCGGACCGGTGCTCGCGGTCGGCCTGCTGCGGATGCCGCGCAAGCGGGCGTTGTTGGTGCTGATCGGGGTTTTCCTGGTCGGCCAAGCATTGGGCGCGATCGCCACGGGCTACGCCGTGATGCTGGTGGCGCGGGTGATCACCGGTGTCGCCTCGTCGGCGTTCTTCGGCGTGGCCATCGCCGTCGCGGTCGAGCTGGTCGGCCCGCAGCGCCGCGGCCGCGCTTCAGCCGTCGTGCTGGGCGGCGTCATGTTCGGCACGGTGCTCGGCCTGCCCGCGACGACGCTGGTGGACCAGCTCTACGGCTGGCGCGCGAGCTTCTGGGCGGTGGCGCTGGCGACCCTGGTGGCCGGGCTCGTGGTCTTCCGTGTCGTGCCGTCCGGCGCGCGCCCTGAAGGGATGAGCCTGCGCGACGAGCTCGCGGCGCTGCGCAACGGCAGGCTCTGGGCCGCTTATGCGACCAGTGGACTGCTCGTGGGCGGGGTGTTCGCCGCGTTCAGCTACTTCTCGCCGATCTTCATCGAGGTCAGCGGCTTCTCCCCCGCTGTCGTGCCCGTGCTGCTCACCGCGTACGGCGCGGCGACGGTCGTGGGCAACACGGTGGTCGGCCGCTTCGCCGACCGGCACGCGACGCCGATCCTGACCTTCGGGTTGGGGGCGCTCGTGGTGACGCTGGCGGGGTTCGCGCTGTTCGCGGGGAGCCGGCCGATGACCGTGGTCGCCGTGGTCGTGCTCGGCCTCGTGGGGGTGTCGATGGTTCCGGCGCTCGGAGTGCGGGTCATGCGCGTCGCCGATGGCCGCCCGCTGGTGAACACCGTGCACACCTCGGTGATCTCTTTCGGCATCGGGCTCGGGTCCTGGGCGGGCGGCCTGGGCATCAGCGCCGGGTTGAGCCTGACCTCGCCGCTGTGGGTGGGCGCGTCGTTCGCGGTCCTCGGCCTGGTCAGCCTCATCGCGGCGAGGTCCGGCGC